>JAQBYN010000033.1 GCA_027622715.1 Pseudomonadota bacterium
GCTGCTTATGCAGCCCCTTTTTTTTGCATGCGGCTTGTCGCGGTCCCGGCCAAAGAAAGGGCGGGCCCGAAGGCCCGCCCAAGGCCAGGGAGGTCAGTTGCGAACTTTGCGATCCATGGCGCGGTAGTAACGCAACTTCTCGATTCGCTCGCCGTGACATACCGGCGCGAGGGCGGCGGCGCACCGGCGTTGGTCCCCGACATCGCGCGCCGGGCGAACGCCTTTACGGTCAAGGTGCTCTGTCACCGCTAGGGCCCGTGATGAGGCAGGTATCACTCATGCGCATCGCTCTCCTTTCATCTGTCCTGTTGTTGGCTGCGGTCGTCACCGCGAACACTGCCCTCGCCCAGAACGTGAGCCAGTGGAATGGCACTTATCGGTGCATCCCCTCGGCGACCCATTGTGCGGGCGGCTGGGACGGCGAGATCCGTGTTGCCAACGGCAACATTTGGGGAAATGTCGCGGTCACCAAGGACGGCACGGTTTTCAGAGGGTCGCTCAATGGGCGCATCGACGCCAAGGGCAATATCCTCAACACCGAGATCGCGCTTAGCGGGCCGGACGGTAAACAACTCCTTCAAGTGGAGATCAGCGGTCCGCTTTGGGAGGCCATCGCACAGCAAACGACTCGAAAAATCTTTCGCGGTGTGAAGCGCGAGGTATTCGCCCGGCTTCGGTTTGTTGAGCCCGCCCGTTTTGCCGAAATTGAGGTGAAAAATCGCGGGCAAACCGGGCAGCCGACTCGATCGGCAGTGGCGGTCGCGCCCGCGGCGGCGAGGGCACCGACGCGCGTACCCGGATGCGAGACCTTCGTCGGCAATTTCGCGGTACGCCAGGCCGCCGATGACATCAGTCAAGTGATGCGGTCGGGTGGGGGCTGTCTCGACGAGGCAGGGTTCAGCGTCGTTCGGCGGGCCGCCGGCGACTGGGTCGAGGTCCGTCTCGAAGACGGTCAGACCGGGTATCTCGAACTCAGCAATCCATCTCTTACCGCTTATGTGGCGGCGGCGCTGACACCGGCATCGACGCCGACGCCGACGGTGCAACGGGTGGCCACGACCATCCAGTCTTCACCGTCCGTGACACCGGCGATCTCCTCGGTCGGCTCGAGCACCTGTGCGGGCGAACTCGTGACCTATGCGATCCGCCAGGGGCCGGGTGACACCTGGCCGATTGTCACGACCGGCGCTGGCTGCGTCGACAGCCTCGATCTGGTTTTCATCGCCCGCATCGCCGGCGGCCAATGGTATGCCGTGCGCCTGTCGACTAGCGGGACCGGTTTTGTCGATGTCGGGCGCGGCGGCGCGCTGGCGGCATTAGCCGAACGGCAAGTGAGCGGCGGCGCGCCGGTTTCGCAGCAGGCACAACGTCCGCCGGTCAATGTCCCTACCACGCAAAACGGTGGGCCCTGTGGGTCGGGGGTGAGCGATTACACCGTTCGCGCGTTGCCAAATGGCACCGCGCGAGAATTGATTTCGGGTAATGCGTGCCTTGACGATCTCCAACTCGACATCATTTCGCAAACCAGTCGACCGGGTTGGTATTTGGTGCGCCTTCCAGACGGTCGCAGCGGTTTTGTCAACACCAGCGAGAGTGTGGCAATGGCCGCACTGGTCGGGGCAGAGAGGACGACAGCCGAGCAAGATGAACCGGCCGTGCAGGCTGCGCCGCCCACCGACACCGCGCGTGCGCCGATCCTGGACCCGATCGATCAGCGCTACATCGTGATCAATAACGCCAACGTGCGCGAGCGCCCCGAGGTGCGCGCGCCGCGGGTTACCACGCTTACCAAGGGCGATGCTATTGTCGCCCTTGGTAAGGTGCGCGGCGCAGACTGGATTCTCGTGGCGCGCGACGGCGCTTCGCTCGGGTATGTCTTTGCGCCGCTCCTCGGCGTGGAGGGCAGTCCGGAGGCGCTGGCCGCGGTCGCGCCGGCGCCGCCGCAGCGGGCGCCATCGGTTGCCGAGAACCGTCATGCCGTCGCGGTCATCATCGGCAATCGTCGCTACGGCGGCGACATCCCGGAGGTGACGTACGCCCATAACGATGCCGATGCCCTGAAACGCCACGTCGTTGAGACGCTGGGATACCGAGACGGCAACATTATCGATTTGCGTGACGCCACCCTGGCCGACTTCAACCGGGTGTTCGGGACTGAGCGCAATCGGCGCGCGACACTGGCGAACTGGATTCGCGAAGGGCGGTCGGATGTAACCGTGTTCTATTCCGGTCACGGCGTGCCAGGCTTGAATGACCGCCGCGGCTACCTGTTGCCGGTAGATGGCGATCCGAACCTTGCTGAGTTGACCGGGTACTCACTCGACACCTTGCTTGCCAATCTCGCTCTGCTTCCGGCGCGATCGGTTCAGATCTTTCTCGATGCCTGCTTTTCCGGTAGCTCCGCGGGCGGGTCGCTGCTACGCGCGACCTCTGGGATTGGGTTGTCGGCCGCGTTGCCTGACGCGGCCCCATCGGGTGTTGTCGTGATCACCGCGGCATCCGGTGATCAGGTTGCCAGTTGGGACGATGACGCGCGCCACGGTCTTTTCACGCGGCATCTGCTGGCGGCATTGAACGGTGCCGCGGACGGTGGGCGTTGGGGAAACAGCGATGGCCGGGTGACTTTGGGGGAGGTCAAGACTTACCTGGACGACGAGATGACCTTTCAGGCCCGCAAGCGATTCAACCGTGAACAAACCGCGAATGTGACTGGGGGCACCGCGACTGTTGTTGCGACCGTGCGGTGAGCGCGAACGGCACTAAACGGCGCCCCAGACCCAGACAAATCGACGCGAGGTCGCGGCGGGCCCGGCACCTGAGAACCGTTCTTAGCGATGGGCGTTACGACCCCGCTGCGACCCACAAAATCAAGGCATTTCTTTCGTTTTGTGCCCTTGTCATAGGGCGCTCGCAAAAATACGGTTGGCGCTGTGATCAACGGGGGCCGCGGCATCCCCGCGGCTGAAGGGCTGCCCTACTGATGACCGAGCACTATCAGGTAGCGATCGTCGGATCGGGGCCCTGCGGCATGAGCGCGGGCGGCCGAGCCGCCGAGCAAAAAGTCTCGCACATCGTGTTTGAGCGGACCGACCATTTGTCGGACACAATCTTCAAATACCAAAAGGGCAAGCACGTCATGGCTACGCCAGACGTCCTGCCGTTGCGCAGTTCGATGCCGTTCGACGCCGGGACCCGAGAAACGATCCTTGGCAAGTGGGACGATCAGACTGGTTCGCTCGGCGTCAATGTTCGCTACAACGCCGAAGTCACGGCGATTGCCGGTGAAAAAGGCAACTTCACGGTGACCCTCAAGAACGGCGAAACGGTGACCGCCGACAATGTTGTGCTCGGCATCGGCTTGCAAGGCAACCTGAGACAGCTCGCCTGCCCGGGGGGCGACTGGGGCGGCGTTCAGTACCAGCTGGACGATCCTGATGAATATGAAGGCGAGAACATCGTGGTCATCGGCGCGGGCGATGCAGCGATCGAGAACGCGGTGGCGCTCGCCAAGCAGAACAATGTCTACATCGTCAACCGGCGCGACGAGTTTGCGCGGGCCAAGGACGGGAACCGTAATCTGATCGAAGCCGCGATCAAGAATAATGACATCACGCCCTACTACAACGCCGACCCCAAGAGCGTGACCTCCGGCAAACTGACGCTGACCGTGGCGGACGGCGAGGCCGAGGTTGACTGCGACCGCATTATCGCGCGCCTCGGCGCGATCGCGCCGCGCAAGTTCGTTGAATCGTGCGGCATCGAATTTCCCAGCAAAGACCCGGCGTCGTTGCCCGAACTAAGCCCGCAGTACGAATCCAATGTGCCGGGCCTGTATATCGTTGGGGCGTTGGCCGGATTCCCGCTGATTAAGCAGGCGATGAATCAAGGTTATGAGGTCATCGAGTTTATTCTGGGCAACCAGATCAAGCCGGCTGACGAGCCGTTGCTGGAAGAAAAGTTCCAGGCGCTTCCGGGCGATCGCCCCGTCGATGAAGTGATCGCCCACATCCGCGAAAACGTACCGCTACTGCGCGCGCTGACGACGCTTCAGTTGCGAGAGTTTCTACTCGACGCCACGATCCACGTACCAAGCAAGGGCGACGTCGTATTCGAGCGCAACGACTACACCAATTCGTTTTTTATGATTGTCGAGGGTAGCGCGGACATTCTGATCGACGAAAAAGATCCGAACGTTATCGTCAATGTCGGCGTCGGTGATTTTTTCGGTGAGATCGGGTTGATTGCCGGGCGCCGCCGCAGTGCCACGGTACTCGCCGCGGAAGCCTCGTTCATGTTGGAGTCGCCGCGCCGTTCGATGATTAAGCTGATCAATTCGGTCGAGGCCGTCGAGCGCACGATGAACGAGGTCGCTTTGGTGCGCCAGTTGCGAACGTATCTTTCGCCGCAGTTGACCGACGACGCGATCCGGCCGGTCCTCGAGACCGCCGAAGTGCGCGGTTTCAAGTCGGGCCACGTTTTGTTCAAGGAGGGCGACGCCGACGAGGGTGTGTATTTGTTGCGCAAAGGTTCGGTGACCGTATCGCGGCGCATCGGCGGCAAGGATATCGTCATTGCCTATGTGCCGGCCGGCCACTATGTCGGCGAAATGGCATTTCTGACGCGCGCGCGCCGGAATGCCACGGTGCGGGCCGCCATCAATACCGAAACTATATGGATGGAAAGCGACAAGTTCCGTCAGATGATCGACGCCTCTCCGGAATTGCGCGGTGAGGTGGAGCGTCGGCTGCTAACGCGCTTTATCGAGAGCGAGAGCATGCATACCCGCCCGGAAGCGGGGAATATCATCCAGTTCTTGGTCGAGCAGGGTGTTGGCGAGGCGACAGACATTCTGCTGATCGACGAGACATTGTGCGTCGCCTGCGATAACTGCGAGAAGGCCTGCGCCGAGACCCATGGCGGGGTGTCGCGGCTCAATCGCGAAGCCGGGCCGACGTTCGCCAGCATTCATGTGCCGACCTCGTGCCGCCATTGCGAGCATCCACACTGCATGGCCGATTGCCCGCCCGATGCAATTCACCGTGCCGTCGACGGCGAAGTGTATATCGACGAAAGCTGCATCGGTTGCGGTAATTGCGAGCGCAATTGCCCCTATGGCGTGATCCAGTTGTCGTCTGGCGCGCCCAAGAAACCCGGCTTGTTCTCGTGGATGATGTTCGGGATCGGACCCGGCCCAGGCGAAAACAAAGGCTGGAATAAAGCGCACAAGAAAGAAGACGGCGCGCCAAAAGTCGCAGTCAAATGCGATATGTGTCTCAACATCGCGGGCGGCTCGGCCTGCGTCCGTGCGTGCCCAACCGGGGCCGCGATTCGGGTTAGTCCTGAGGACTTCTTCTCGCTCTCCGAACTCTCGGCGCGCCGCTAGCACCATGCATACATCGATCCTCGTTTTTCGCAATTTTCGCTACCTGAAGATTGCCCTCGCCCTTATCGTCGTGGCGGTCTTAGCGTACGTGATCCACGATCCGTTGGGCCGCCCCAACGGCGGCACGTGGCTGGGCTATTCGCTCGGCGGCCTATGTGCAGCGATCATTGTATGGTTGGCCTGGTTCGGGGTCCGCAAGCGCCGCTATGGGGTTGGTAAACTGTTGCTCGAGGACTGGGCTTCCGGTCACGTTTATCTCGGTCTGTCGCTTCTTATTATCGCGACCCTCCACAGCGGCTTTCAATTCGGCATCAATGTTCACACGCTGGCCTATGCGTTGATGGTCTTGGTGATCGGCAGCGGCGCGTTTGGACTCTACGCCTACATGCGCTATCCGCGGCTGCGGTCGATCAATCGCGGCGAGGGTGCGTTGGGCGACGTTTGGGCGCTGGTCGCGGGGATGAGCCGGGACTGCTATGAAATCGCCCGCGATTTGCCGGACGAAGTGTACCGCCTGGTTGAGGATGCCGATAAAGAGACCCGCATCGGTGGGGGCGTTTGGCGGCAACTATCAGGCCGCGATCCGAACTGTGCGAGCACGCGGGCGCTGGAAGAAGTGCGCGGCATGGCCGAACGCTACAGTGGGAAAGACGCCGACGCCGCCCGTCGATTGGTGCGGGTGTTGGCGCGAAAAGTCGAACTCCTGACCCGCATTCGCAAGGACATCCAATACAAGGCGTTGCTGGATATCTGGTTGTATTTTCATATCCCGCTGACCGTCGCCCTCTTGGGCGCGCTTGCCATCCATATCTTCACCGTCTTCTTGTACTGGTAGGCGAACGTGGAAGTTCTCGTCCGGTACCTCACCAAGAAACGCGATGGCGCGATCGCCACACGCGATGCCCTCGTCACATGCGAGACTGTTCGTTTTGGCCGCAGCACCGACAATGAAGTCGAGCTGCCAGCACCGGGCGTTTTGCTTCACGAGGGCGTCCTTCACAAGCGCGCGGGCGGTCTGTTTTTCGAGGGCGAAGGCGAAGGCCGTAACAATGTAACAATCGACGGACAGCCCATCGCAAGCGGACCGGTCAAGATCGGCTCGACGATTGGCGTCGGTCCGTACGACGTGATTGTTTTGCTGCCTCAGGGCGAGGCCGAGATTGCACTCTCGGTTGAATTGGTACGGCCAGTTGGCGATGCGCTCACCACACTGCGCAACAACAGCGTGACCCGCCTTGAGCAATCTGCGATCGGCAAGCGGTCGCTAGGCTGGGGCGCACTGGCGGTGATTGTCTTGGCATTCCTGATTTGGCCGCTTATCGAGACCTACGGGATCGGCGGTGGTGACGCCGCGCTGTCCAAGAATCCGATCGAAATGGCGCTTGAGACAAAGACGTGGCCAATCGCGGCCGATCTTGCCTGGGTTACTGGGCCCGTCTCAGGGCCCCACAAGTTTTTCGCGCAAAATTGCAGTTTTTGCCATGAGCGCCCATTTGTCCGGGTGCAAGATAGTGTCTGCACGGCATGTCATGCTGAAATCAACTTTCACGTCGATCCCAAGGTGCACGATCTGCCTGAGGTGACGACCGCGCTGTGCCAGAGCTGCCACAAAGAACATCAGGGCGCTGCGCCGATCACGCGCCAAGACCAGACTTTTTGTTCTTCTTGTCATCAAGATATCGAGCGTGTTGCAGGCGACACCAAGCTGCGCGATGTCACAAGTTTTGGCACAGATCATCCCGAATTCAACCCGACCGTCGTTGTCGACGCCGCGGCCAAGACATTCGCGCGGGTGCGCCTCGACAAAGCGAATTGGCCAACCGAAAACTCGAACCTCACGTTCACGCACAAGAAGCACCTCAATCCGCAGGGCATTCTGGTGCCGGGGAAACAGCAACGGCGGGTTATGGATTGCGCCGATTGCCATACGACCGACGGGGGCGGCACGGGGTATTCGCCGGTCGTCATGGAAGATCATTGCAGCGACTGTCACCTCTTGAACTTTGAGCCGACCGCGCCAACGCGCCGATTGCCGCATGGCAGCGTCGAGGACGTGACCAATTCGCTGCGCGAGTTCTACGGCGACCTCGCATTGCGGGGTGGCGCAGACGTTGAGGACGCACCGGCCGTGGTGCGACGGCGTCCCGGCGGGCGGTCCCTATCCCAAGAAGAACGGCTTGAGGCGCTAGCCTGGGCCGACAAAGCGGCGCGAGATGCTGGCGCGCGCGTTTTCTCAAGGTCGGCGTGCGGTACCTGTCATGAAGTCACCCGAACCGGGGACGGGCCGTTCGACTATGCAGTGGCGCCGGTTCTGGTGGTTGACCGGTGGCTACCGAAAGGCCGTTTTGATCATAGCCAACATAGCTCGCCGGGCTGCGTGGACTGTCATGCGGCGCCCGATTCAGCGAAGGCGACGGACGTTCTGCTGCCGCAGATCGAGACCTGTCAGGCTTGTCATGGCGGTGAGGCCGCGGTGCAGCGCGTCCCGTCAACGTGCGTGAGTTGCCACGATTTCCACCTCGATTTTCATCCACCCATGCGCGAGCGTGTGCGGAATGCCCGTGTCGAGGACGGTTGATGGCCACCGCCACGCGCTGCGTGCTGGATCAGTGGCATTGCGGACTGGCCATACGCGGACGCCCTGGTATCTTGGGCGTTCGTTGCGCGGGCCGCCTTTCGCGGGATCGGTATTGTGAAACGATCTGAAATGGGGGACATGGGCTCGTTGTTCGGCTTGCCGCATCAGGCGTGGATCAAAACGGCGAGGCGCTCGTATCTCGATTCCCTCGCTCGCCTGATCGCAGCGATTTGGCTGGTTGGCTGCGTCACCGGCGCTGCTGCCGCGCAGGATGGGCCGCATGTGTTGACTGGGTCAGGAGCGGCGCTCGGCACGATGCAATCTGGCGGGACCCTCGATGATCTGCGGCTGATCGTTAGCATTGGCGGCGATGCGGTCGAGTCGACCTATGTGTGGGCCATTATTGGCGGGTCTGAGCTTCGACAGCGCACCAATAATGGGTATTGGGTGCCGTGGACCGGCGATCAGGCCGACTTGATCGATAATCAATTCGCAATTGAGGGCGGGCAGATTGTGTTCAAGTTGGTCGATGGATCGATCGCGGCGGACAATCAGGGGATCACCTTTGTCGTCGGCTATCGTTCGGGCGGCGTGTTGAAATACGGCACGCTCGGCGTCCTCCCGAAGTCGGGTGACGGATCGTGACCGGGCGCCTTGGATTCCTCGGTGTTGTCTTGGCGCTGGTGATGGCATCGGTGGGTGCCCACGCGCAGGTGTCGCAGCAAGCGCTGACAGCGGCCGAGGTCGGTCAGATTATTTCTCGGTCGGTGCAAGAGGCGCAGGCCCGGAACGTGGCGGCGACAATTTCCGTGGTCGACCGGGTCGGCAATGTACTGGCCGTGTTCCAGATGACCGGCGCGACAGGAAAGCTAAGGGTCACCAGCGGCAAAGGGATCGTACGCACCAATGGGCTGGAAGAGGTCCAGGATACTTTCACCAATCTCGGCGCCAACGGCTCACCAACGACACGGCTTGGCGCGATCGCCAAGGCCATCACCGGCGCATACCTGTCGTCGAGCGGCAACGCCTTTACGACGCGGACCGCCAGCCAGATCATCCAAGAGCATTTCAATCCTGGCGAGAGTTTTTCGCCCAGCGGGCCCCTGTTCGGTGTGCAGTTCAGCCAGTTGCCCTGTTCGGACCTCTCGGTCCGTCAGGCGACAAACGGCGTGCCCACTGGACTTGTTGACCCCACGGCGGGTCCCAAGCGGTCGCCGCTTGGGCTGTCGGCCGATCCGGGCGGCTTGCCACTTTATAAGGCCGGCGTCGTGGTGGGCGGCGTCGGGATCGAAATCAACGGCGTCTACACGATTGATCCGACCGTCGCGGATCAAGATTCGAGTGTCGAGGAAATCGTGGCCCTGGCCGGGCAATTTGGATTCCAGCCGCCTGACGACATTCGAGCGAACCGGATTTTTGTAGAAGGCAAGAGCCTTCGTTATATCGACCAGGATGTGAATGTCCTGGCGAGTTCCCCGGCTTCGGCGCCGGCGTTCGTCAACGGTACTGGCGGCAATCTGGTGGCGGTCAATGGATACTACGCCGGTGGCGGCCCGCTCGCCGGCACTGCGTATGGCAATCCAGAATCCGGTTTTGCCACCGATCCCAACGGAGACTACAGCGGCGTTGGCGGCGTCGTGTTCGTCCTGTTCAACGGTGCGAACCCGCCGGTCGCGCGATTCCGCCCGCGCGATAGCATCAATCCCACTGTCGCCGGTGGCGGTCTGACCACTGCGGAAGTTCGGCAGATTATCCGTAGTGCACTTACCGTCGCGTTCGCGAGCCGAGCGCAAATCCGCCGACCGCTATCGAGCCAGGTTCAAGTGACCGTTTCGGTCGTGGATGGGGTCGGCAATATTCTTGGTATGGCTCGGACATTCGACGGGCCGCTTTTTGGCACCGACGTGTCCCTGCAAAAGGCCCGTACCGCGACGCTCTTTTCCAACACCAATGCGGGCACCTATTTAGGCACATTTAGTTCAACGGTTGGCGGCACGCCGGCCGCACAGAATGCCAACGGCGTCACGATTGCGGACTACGTCACGGCGGTGCGGCGCGTGTTGGGCAGCAACGCCTTGCAAGATGGCGTCGCTTTTGCCGATCGCTCAGGTGGCAACTTGTCGCGGCCTTACCTGCCGGACGGCATTATCGGCGCGGGCAACGGGCCATTCAGTTATCCCATCGCAACGTGGAGCCCTTTCAATACCGGCCTCCAACTCGACGTGGTGCTCGACAATATTGCGGCGCATGTCTTGTTTGCCGACGTTGGTGGTGCCAACAACGACACCGGCGCAAACTGCACAGGATTCACCGCCACTGCCGGCACGTTGATTAGCCGCATCTCAAACGGCTTCCAGATCTTTCCGGGCAGCGTGCCGATTTACCGCAACGGCGTGGTGATTGGCGGGATCGGGGTTTCCGGCGACGGCATCGATCAGGACGACATGGTTTCGTTTCTCGGGTTACACAACGCGGGCCTAGTGCTCGGTACCGGGCTTGGCAACGCGCCGCCGGCGCGGCGCGCCGATCAGCTGTCAGCGCCTGGCGGTTTCCTGCGTTACGTCAATTGCCCGTTCAAGCCGTTCCTTGGGTCGCGGCAAAACAACGTGTGCCATGGCAAATAGATTGAGGCTGGCGATCGCGAGCACCGCAGCGGCGGTGCTGCTGGCCGCCGTGGCCCCGGCGCAGGCCGGCAAGGAACGTCTTCGCACCGTAACGGCTGGCGAAAAACCAATTCTTGTGCAAGACAGCGTGCGGCGAATTCCGCAACGGCGGCAGGGCGCGATCGCGCCGATTCCGCCTGCGGACCTGTCGCGGATCGGGCCGCCACAGCCCAATCTACCATCCGAATTTATCCCTATCCCCGATCGCTGGCGGTTGGTCGACAGCCTAGGCGTTAAGGTCAATTTCTGGGATCCGTACAACCAGAACACATTGAAGGCCGATCGCCCGCTGCCGGGAACACAAGATTTTTTCTTCAATCTCGCGGTGATCTCCGACACGGTGATCGAGCCGCGCCGCCTGCCGACGCCGATCAGCCCGAACTCGACGCAAAAGCCTGGGTCGAACGATACCTTTGGCGAAGGCGAGCAGCTCTTCTATCTGCAAAACCTAGTGGTGAGTTTGTCATTCCTTCAGGGGGACACGGCGTATCGTCCGCCTGACATCGAGTTTCGCTTCACCCCAGTATTCAATTTCTCGCGGGCCGAGGTGGAAGAACTCGCGGTGCTCCGGCGCAATCCGGCAGAGGGCACGGTGCGCAACGATGTGCATGTCGGTATCCAAGAAGCGTTCTTCGACTATCATCTTCGCAACGTGTCGAGCCGATTTGATTTCGACTCGTTCCGCATCGGTATCCAGCCATTCTCGACCGATTTCCGCGGGTTCCTGTTCCAAGACAACCAGCTCGGCTTCCGGCTGTTCGGGAACCGCGACAACAACCTGTTCCAGTACAACATTGGGTATTTCCGTCGCCTGGAAAAAGACACGAACTCGGGGCTGAACGATTTCGGCGAGGAAATACGCAAGGACGAGTTCTTCATCGCCAACTTGTATTTGCAGGATTTGCCGCGATTGGGTTTCGTTTCGCAGTTCACGATCCTGCATAACCGCAACGACGAGGACAGTGAGTTCTTCTTCAACAAGAATGGCTTTATTGAACGTCCCGCGTCCTTCGGGGACGAGCGGTTGCACAAATATAATGTCACCTATCTGGGCTATAACGGCGATGGCCGCGTCGGCCGCGCGCAGTTGACGACGTCGTTCTACTACGCGATTGGCGAGGACAACCACAGCCAGCTCAACGGCAATCTGATCGACGACAATGCCGACATTCGCGCGTATTTCTTTGCCGCCGAACCATCTTTCGATTTCGATTGGATTCGGGTGCGTGGGTCGTTCCTGCTAGCCAGTGGTGACAGCGACCCCTTCGACAATCGGCAAGAGGGGTTTTCGGCCTTGTTCGAGAATCCGCAATTTGCCGGGGGCGACACGAGCTTCTGGATTCGCCAGGGTATCCCGCTCATCGGCGGCGGCGGCGTGCAGCTCACCCAACGCAACGGTGTCCTGGCCGAACTGCGCAGCTCGAAAGAGCATGGCCAGTCCAACTTCAACAACCCCGGTATCGTGCTGGTTGGGTTGGGCACAGATTTCGACGTGACGCCGGAACTTCGGATATCGACCAATTTCAACAACCTGCGGTTTGAGGACACTTCAAACCTTCAAGTTCTGCGCAATCAGGGCGAAATCGCGGAAGAAATCGGCTGGGATATTTCCGCCGCGGTGATCTGGCGTCCGTTGTTTATCCAGAACATCGTCATGCGTTTGTCGGGTGCGGCATTGGTGCCGGGGCCGGGATTCAAGGATTTGTTCGCCACCTCACAAGACGGCGATGACGAGATTCTCTACTCGATTCTCGCCAATGGCACGTTGACCTTTTAGGACCCCGCATGGCGCGCACCTTTCTTGCACTAATCTTCGGGCTCCTCGTGCTCATCCATGTGGGCGGTGACGCTGACGCCGCCGAGGGCGAGAAGGCCCGCGACATTGACTATGTCGCGACGGCGCCGGCGCCGCGCGCCCAGTTGCCGGAACAGGCGATGGCCAAGAGCGCGGGTTGCATCACGTGCCATACGCGCACTGATTCGTTTTCGATGCACAAAACACCCGGGGTCATCTTGGGATGTGTCGATTGCCACGGCGGCGATGCCAGCGTGAAGGCGTTGGCGATCGAAGACCATGAGGCGATCGACCTAGCCCATGTTCAACCGCGGTTTCCGAAGGCCTGGCACTATCCGAGTTCCGCCAACCCCGAGCGCAGCTACACTTTGTTGAATCGCGAATCGCCGGAATACATCCGGTTTGTCAATCCGGGCGATCTTCGTGTCGCGCGCGAATCATGTGGCGCCTGTCATCTCGACCAGATTGCCAAGGTCGAACGCAGCCTGATGGCAACCGGGGCCATGTTGTGGGGCGGCGCGTCCTACAACAACGGTATCCTGCCGTTCAAACGCTACGTTTTGGGTGAGGCTTATACCCGCGAGGGTGTGGCGGCGATCATCGAAAACCCGATCCCGCCCGATGAGCGGATGATTGCCAAGGGGATCTTGCCGCGGATCATGCCGATGCCGGCATGGGAAGTGGTCCCGCCGGGCGATGTCTTCCGGATCTTCGAGCGCGGCGGCCGCAACATCGTCAATCTGTTCCCGGAAATCGGCAATCCGAATTCGGTGGGCCGACTGCAGCAACTGGAAGAACCGGGACGCCCAGACATTCGCCAGTCGAACCGCGGGCCGGGGACCGGCCTGCGTATCGCGGTACCGGTGATCAACATCACTAAGACCCGCTTGAACGATCCGTTCCTTTGGTTCCTCGGGACCAACGATCAACCGGGCGATTACCGGTCCTCGGGCTGTACCTCGTGCCACGTGATCTATGCCAACGACCGCGATCCGATTCACTCCGGGCCTTACGCCAAATTCGGCCATTCGGGCAAAACCCAAACCGTCGATCCGACGATTTCGCCGGACGAAGAGGGCCATCCGATCGAACACGCCTTCACCAATGCGATCCCGTCGAGCCAATGCATGGTTTGTCACATGCATCAGCCGAACGTGTTCGTGAATTCCTTTCTTGGCTACACCATGTGGGACTACGAGTCCGACGCGCCGCTAATGTTTCCCAAAGAACAGCTTTATCTATCCGCTGACGAACAAATGGCGCTCCTCGAACGCAATCCCGAAGAGGCAGTGCTGCGCGGCCTGTGGGGCGATATTGAGTTTCTCAAGGCGGTCTGGACCGATATCAATCCCCAAGCGAAGAACACGCAGTTCGCCGACTACCACGGGCACGGTTGGAACTTTCGTGCGGTTTTCAAGAAGGACCGCAAGGGCAACTTGTTGGACGCCGTCGGCGAAAAGGTCAGTCACGATGATCCCGACAAGTTCAAGAAAGCCGTCCACATGCGGTCGATCCACGCGGAGATCGGCATGCAGTGCGTCGACTGTCATTTCTCGCAGGACTCGCATGGCAATGGGCACCTCTACGGCGAGGTCCAGGCGGCAATCGAAATTCGCTGCAAGGATTGCCACGGCACGCCGGACGCGTACCCGACCTTGCGCACCAGCGGGCCAGCCGCGCCGCCGCGCGGCAATGACTTGACCCTGTTGCGCCTTCAGGACGGCCGCAAACGGTTCGAATGGGTCGGCGGCGGCAATTGCGGGACGGCCGAGCACGAACCCGGCTGCCGGCTGATGCAGCGCGCGGCGCTCGATCCGGCCCAAGAGTGGGAACTTAGTCTGGTGAAGGACACGGTCGATCCCGACCACGTGCAGTACAATGCCAAGTCTGCACGGGCCAAGTTGGTGTCCAAGAATACGGCGACACAGGAATGGGGTCCGGGCGTTGCCAAAGAAGACCGGGCGCACGACGTCGAAGACAAGATGGAGTGCTACACCTGCCACTTGTCCTGGACGACGTCGTGCGGTGGCTGTCATCTGCCGATCCAGGCCAACCGCCTCACGGAGCGCCTTCATTTCGAGGGCGGCGTGTCGCGCAACTTCGCGACCTACAATCCGCAAGTGGCGCGCGATCAGATCTTCCAACTGGGGATCCACAGCACGGTCAAGGGCAATACCATTGCGCCGATCCGTTCAACTTCGGCGCTAGTTCTGTCGTCACAGAACATCAACCGCGAGCGGATTTACATCTCACAGCCGCCGATCGCCTCGAGTGGTTTTTCCAGCCAAGCATTTGCCCCGCACTTCGCCCATACCGCACGCAAAACCGAGACCAAGGGATGCTCTGACTGTCACGTCAACAAAGACAATGATAACAACGCAATTGTCGCCCAGACGCTGTTGCATGGGACGAATTACATCAATTTCATGACGCCGTTCGCCTGGGTGGGCGGCGATGGCGGCGTTACCGGCGTGCGCATCACGGAGTTCGACGAACCCCAAGCGGTCATCGGCTCGTATTTGCAACGCTTTGCCTATCCCGATTGGTATGCCGAGCACTTGGAACGCGACCGCAAGTTGACCGAAGCCTACACCCAACGTGGCAATCGCACGGGGTGCTTGCAAATGCGCGGCGAGTATCTATTCACCGCCGAAGGATCGGGCGGGATGATCGCCTACGACATTGCGTCGATCGCCAACAAGGGTGTCGCCGACCGCATTCTGTCCGGCCCGTTCGGACCATTGGGGCATGACGTGCGTGTCGAATCGAGAAATGCGACCTGTGTTGCGTTGCCGACCACGCAGCCTATCCATCCCGACCGCAACAAAGGCGCGCTGATGCGCGAGACGAATGAAGAGCAACCGTTTCATCCGATCTACAACTACGCGCTTATCACGGATGCGGAAGAAGGCCTCATCGTGACCAACGTCAATACGTTGGCAAACGGTGAGCCACGCGATAATTTTCTGACCCGAGCGCTGACCTGGAACGAAGGCGGTGTGCTCGATGGCGCGCGCCATGTGACGATTGCGGGGTATTGGGTTTACGTGTCGACGCCACGCGGCGTGGTCGTTCTGAACCTTGACGATCCGCTGAACCCGACGGTCGCGGCGACCATCGATCTGCCGGACGCGCGCGCGACTGCGCTTCAATTCCGCTATCTCTTTGTGACCGATGCGAACGGATTGTCCGTCGTTGACGTGACGGCACCGGACAAACCGCGGATCACGCCAGCGCGTATTCCGATCGCCGATGCGCAGCGGATCTACGTCGCGCGCTTCTTTGCCTATGTCGCGGCGCGCGGCGAGGGGCTGGTGATTGTCGATGTCGAAAGGCCCGAGCAGCCGTTCATCTACGAGACGTTCACGGCCGATGGTCAGATCAATGACGCCTACGATGTGGTGGTCGCCCACACCAATGCGTCGGCCTTCGCTTACGTTGCTGATGGGCGCAACGGCCTGCGGGTCATCCAATTAACCTCGCCCGACAGCCAGCCGGGCTATTATGGTTTCAGCCCCGATCCCAAACCGGAACTGGTGGCGACCTACGCAACCAAGTGGCCGGCACTATCGATGTCCAAGGGCCTCGACCGTGACCGCGGTGTCGACGAAACCGGTGGTCAGATCGCCGTGTTCGGTCGCCTTGGTTCGCGGCCGTTCAACCTCCAAGAGCAGCAGAAGCTGTTCCTCGACGGCGACGGCAAAGTGTGGACCGTGGATGACGCGTTGCAGATGAAGGACTTTGTCCCGGGCAAGGCGCGCAGGCAGGCGCAGGACTCCAGCAAAACCGCACAATAATCCGACGCCTGATCGCGGCTGTTTGAAGAGGTTTGTGCGAGGCGATATCCTGAGAGTCGATTGATTTCGTTGTGGTGGGGGCACTGACCGCATGAGATTTTACGGATTAGCTTCGGTGTTGTTGCTCGCGGTTGCTGGCTGCGAGGGGATCACCTATGAGGGCACCGGCGTGGCTTATCAAAGCCCACCGACGGCTGGCGCGCGTTCATCCGGCCCTGGACCATTTGCGGTCGTTTCCCCGCAGAGCCACAGCTTGACCGTTGAGCCGATCCAAGACGTATTGGTCAGCAAAGGCTATGTCGTTCTTCCTGGGCACACGGCGCCACGTCTTTTCGCGTCAGGGTCGGCCCGTCAAATCGCGGCGGTCCTGTGTGCCGACCGGGGAGAACGCACAAAACTACTAGGTACCTCGCGCGTCGTGGAATGCGCGGTCACGGACATAAACACCGACCAGACGATCTATACCGGGCAAGGGGAACACATCGATTGGATCGTCGAACTTGATTTTCGCGGCGCCGTTCGCGCGGCATTGGCTAATCTGCCCGCCGCCGGTGCGATCGGCCGGCTGGCCACGGCAAGCGATATCGCGGTAGCAACCGCGCCACCATCAGCGGTGCCCCAGCAGGCGGCGGCGCCCCGATCCACGCCGACCGCGAGTCGATCGCCGGCCAGACCGGTGCCCGCGGGGAGCGGAACCGGCGTCGTCGTTTCGACCCGTGGCTACGTGTTAACATCGTCTAGTGTTGTACAAGTGTGCGGCATCCTGCGCGGTCGGCTGCAAAACCGTGACGTGACGTTGCGCGAACTTGCGACCGATGTAGACGATGGCCTCAGCGTTCTGGAGTTACCGGCGGGAACTTACATAGCGGCATCCCTCGCCAGGCAAGTCCCGGCCCGCAACGACCTTGTTGTGGTGCTCGGGTTTCCCGCCGGCGGGTCCCCCGGCGCAAGCCTCAATGTGATGGACGGCCAGGTCGTTGCAGCGCCCTCGCCGGCGCGGCGCATGCGCATCAGTGTTGGATCGCCCATGGCGGTGCGCGGCGCGCCCGCCCTAAACGACAATGGAGTCGTGGTTGCTGTGATGGGCGAAGAACAGGGTGGGGAGGCCCGACCCGCCGTCGACGTCGAGACCATTCGACGTTTCTTGGACAGCTACGGTGTTCCCTATGAGCAAGCCGCGCGCGGGGAGCCGCCGAGCGCCGTGGCCGGCGCCACGTACACGGTTCGCGTCACCTGCGCGTCGTAAGTGAAAACGGCCCGCCGGGCCTGAACCGGTCCGTTCGACGCGGGCTGGAAATTACGGAACGACCTGCTGGAAATCGCGAAGCGAGGCCATGAAGGTTTGCGGCAGATACTTCTCGTCGTCGTCCACCGCTTCAAAGATCATGTCGAGCGCGTCGTTAAGATCGTCCATCTCATCCTCGTCGAGGGCGCCGACATTTTGCATTGCGGTGACGATTGTGCCGATTGCCATGCTGGCCTGCTCGGCGCCGGCATAGTCGACGTATTCGCCCTTGAGGCCGTTGGCGATAATCCCATTGAGCAGAACCTTCATATCGTCCGCCTTGAACTCGCGGTCGGCAAATTTGTCGATCAGCTGCGCGGTGACGGCCTTTAGCGCGCGCGCCGCGTCCAGCATCGCTGCGTGATTGACCCGCGTTGCGGTGTGCAACGCGTTGGTCTGGGTCCGAAGCTGCCCGCCTAATCCAGTATCGACGTGGTCGGTGATGACCTGGAGCATCAGCAGGTTCGCGTCGTTGAAGCGCGGAATACCGGGCCCGAGGGCCGCAGTGCCGCTCCGCGGCGCCCATTCCAGCGCGCTCATCGGGGTGTGGCAGGCGTGGCAATCGAAGGCGACCAGTTCGGGGAACAGCCCGTCCATGCCGCGCTCGGGGTCGAGCATCGTGTCGAGAATGACGTTGATCGCCATGGCCTGGCCGATTGCCCATAGCTGGACGCCGCTGGCGACTTGTTTGCGTTGGCGGTAATCGCGGTCGACGGTGAAATGGGCCGGCTGAAGGGCGGTAAAGGTGTCGAGCTCGAAGCTCATGCGCGGGTGGCCGGCGCCCATCATCCGATGCGACACAAAGCGGGTCTCGTCGCCGAAATGGCAGGACAGGCAGAGACGGGCGCGGTCGACCGGACTGTCGGTCGGGAATAGCCCGCTGCGCACGTTATTGGCGTGGCTTGCCGCTGGTACGATGTGTGTGCCAATCCAGCGCCCAGCGCCACCGTGGCAGGATTCGCAGGTGACTCCATCGCTTATTTGGAACGTCGTGTGGCGCTTGTCTTGGGCGGCGTTGTCGGCGTGGCAATCCAGACACAAGCTGGCGGTTTGGGCCGACTCGAGGCCGAGGTTGCGAGCGATCCGTTTTGATCGGTCGTTCAACAGCACCTCATAAGCTTTATGGTGCTTGTCTTTTTGCTGCCAGGTAACGAATTCGTTCTGCAGAACGTTGGAACCGGGCAGCGGTGCCGCGGCGCCGTGGCATGTGCTGCCCGCGCAGGTCGCCACACCCAGATGGAGTTCACCGTCGGCGACCGGCATTTTAGCCTGCTGCGCCGAGCCAATCTGGGCCATCAGCGCAAAAGCCCCTGTTGCCACGATAATAAATGCGAGTGCCCGTGCTCTACCCAACATAACGCCTCCCCTCGGAATTCCCGCGTTCCCTGTCGGGTCGCCGGTTTTTGCCGTTCTGCCGCGCGCCGCTCGAAAGAGGCCCTAGCCAGCCGACATTGTGGTGACAAGCTTAGGACACCAGCGTTCCATATTCGAGGCCATTGTCGCCCCGATTGCCCTTGACGGGGCTTATCTTCCTTGATCCTCGTGGCGCCCCCTGGCGCTGGCGATGTCGTCGAGGCGGGCAAAAGCCGCCGCGGCCTCGCGGTCGCCGGGCCTCATCTCGGCCACCACGCTCCAGGCCTCCACGGCCTCAAGAAATCGGCCCAAAGCCATATAGGCGCGACCCAGTTCGCGCCACGCTGCCGCATCCGCCGGTTCTTGCGCTACGCTGGCCTGAAGCTGGCGCACCCGCGTTTCGATGGCGGCAATCTCGGCGGCCTCGGTCGGTACAGCGACATGCGGTGCGCGACTGCGGGCGTCGTACCATGCGCCGCCCGCGGCGATGAGGCCCACGACGAGCACGGCGGTGGCAACGAGGACAAGGCTCTCTCGGTTCATTGCGGTTTTTCGGATACCATGAGGTGTGGCTGCCATCACAACAGACGACCAACCCCAGGGTCAAATGCGGGATGCCATCGCATGACGCTTATTGCCTCCAATGCGCTCGACGTTTTTTTGGTCGCGTCGGGCCCGTTCGTCGGTAGTTTTGTTGCGACATCGGCATTGCGCTGGCCCGCCGGCAAGGGTTTTGTTGGCGGGCGGTCGGCCTGCCGCAGCTGCCAGGCGATGTTGTCATGGCGTGAATTGATCCCGATCGTCAGCTGGATCGCGCTGCGCGGTCGGTGCCGGCGTTGTCACGCACCGATTGGCGCGCTCTATCCGCTCACCGAGGCGGCGGCACTTGGCGTCGGGGTTTGGGCGACGCTTCAGTTTTCCGGGGTCGAACTGGCGCTGGTCTGCGTCTTGGGCTGGACGCTCCTCGCATTGGCGTTGATCGACGCGCGAACCAAGCTGCTCCCGGACCTACTGACGCTGCCGGTTCTTGTTCTTGGGTTGGCCGTCGCTGGTGCGCAAGGCTGGTTGGTCGAATCCTTGATCGGCGCGGCGATTGGCTTCGCCGTCTTTGCCTTGGTCGCTGCCGGCTATCGGCGATGGCGCGGCTGCGACGGCCTTGGCCTTGGCGATGCCAAGCTGCTCGGTGCCGCCGGTGCGTGGGTCGGTTGGGTTGGATTGCCTGGGATCGTCCTCATGGCCAGTCTTGCCGCTTTGGTCGTGGCGTTGCCCATGGCGCGTCGTCTAGGCGGGCGGAGTCGGCACGTCGAGATTGCGTTCGGTCCGTATCTGGCCGCCGCAACCTGGATCACGGTCGTTCACGGGCCGATCGTCGCAGCATGAATCAACAGCTCACACGGGTTCTTCTCGACCGCGGCACGTTAAACGAGCGCGACTTGGCGCGCGCTGAACTGGTTGTTCAGGGCAGCGGCGAGCCGATTCACCGAATCCTGTGCAGCCTGGGTCTGGTCGCAGAAGAAGAAATTGCCAATGCCCTCGCGCAATGTCTGTCACTACCCCTTGCCGAGGCGGGCGACTACCCGGCCACGGCGCTGTTCGCAGATCGGCTGCGGGCGGATTTTCTACGCACCTACCGCGTCTTGCCGTTGCGCGACACGCCCCACGGTGTGGTGGTCGCCATGGCCGATCCATTTGACGACGAAACGCGGCGCGCGCTCGAACTGCAACTCGGCAAACCGGTTAGCGCGGCTGTAGCGGTGCCCGCTGAACTGGACCGCTGGCTCGAGAAACTCTATGGCGCCGCGCCGGCTGAGACGGTACCGACGGTTGCGCGCGGTGACGATCTTGAGCGGTTGCGTGAGATGGCGAGCGACGCGCCGGTGATCCGCCGCGTCAACCAATTGCTCGAGCGCGCGGTCGCCGCCCGCGCTTCCGATATTCATCTCGAACCCCAGGAGGGCGGGCTGCGGCTGCGCCACCGGGTGGACGGCTTGCTGCGTGATGTCGATCTGCTGCAAGCCGAGGATCATGCCGCGATTGTTAGCCGCGTAAAGATTTTGGCTAACCTCGATATTGTCGAACGGCGCCTGCCGCAGGACGGACGGTGCCGTGTGCACGTCGAGGGGCGCGCGATCGATGTGCGCGTGTCGTGTCTGCCGACGATGCACGGTGAAAGCGTCGTCTTGCGCCTGCTGGATAAGGCCAATGCGCCGTTAACGCTCCCACAATTGGGGTTTAGTGCGTCGCTCGGTACGCGCCTCGGACAGGTCCTCAACGCCAATCAAGGTATTTTTCTTGTGACCGGTCCGACCGGTAGCGGTAAGACCACGTCGCTCTACGCAATGCTGCAGCAACTGAACGATCCGGCGCGCAAACTGATTACCGTCGAGGACCCGGTCGAATATGAGCTGCCTGGGGTCCATCAGATGCAGGTGCGCCCGCGAATTGGGCTCGAATTTGCCAACGTTTTGCGCTCGGTGCTGCGTCACGACCCGGATGTCATCATGGTCGGCGAAATTCGCGATCTCGACACCGCAGGCATGGCGATCCAGGCGGCCTTAACCGGTCATCTGGTCCTCTCAACGCTGCATACCAATGACGCAGCCAGCGCCGTAACCCGCCTCGCCGATATGGGGGTCGAGCGCTATCTCATGACCTCGGCGCTGCGCGGTGTGATGGCGCAACGTCTGGTGCGAACCTTGTGCGTGCACTGCCGTCAGCCCGATGAAGGTGGTGTCGCCGTTCTGCGCACGCTCGATCCAGGACTTGATGAGTCCGCCGATGACGCGCCGACCTACCGGGCAAGCGGGTGTGAGCGTTGCGGCGGTACAGGGTTCGCGGGGCGCCAAGCGATCGCCGAATTGATCGTAATCGACGCGCCGATCCGCGATGCGATCCTGAGTGGCGCCGATGCCGCGCGCCTGTCGGCGCTCGCGCAAACCCAAGGGAGCCAATCGATGCGCCGGGACGGGCTGCGCAAGGTGCGGGCGGGGGTGACCTCGATTGACGAAGTCCTGCGCGCCGTCGGGGAAGCGTGATGGCCCGCTTTCGTTACCGTGCCGTGGCCATTGACGGCGCCGTCAGTGAAGATGTGATCGAGGCGCCCGACCGCGATGCGGCGATTGCCAAACTGCGCCAGGCCGAGCGGCTGCCGGTCACTGTTGCCGTAGACGAGGACAATGAACCGGGGCCCCGGCGGCACGGACGTGCGACGCGCCCCGCTAGGGCAGGGTTGTTCGGCTCGGGTGGGCCCTCCCGCTCGGCACGGATTCGTTTCACCCGCGAGCTGGCAACGATGATCGCGGCGGATGTCTCCGTCGATCGCGCGCTTGAGGTGTTGGCGCAGACCGCAACCGACGCCACGCTGGCCACTATTGCGATGGCGATGCGCCAGCGGGTGCGTGAGGGTCAGGGCTTGGCAGAGGCGGCAGCGGCGCACCCGAGCGTTTTCTCGCCGTTCTATTGTGCGACCCTGCGCGCCGGTGAGGCCGGTGGCCGCCTCAGTGACGCGCTGGCGTCCCTTGCGCGCTATCAAGAACGCATGGGCCACCTGGTAACGACCGTTCAGTCGGCGCTGATTTATCCGACGCTTCTTGCGGTCGCGGCGTTGATTTCTCTGGTCGTTCTATTGGTCTACGTCGTGCCGCAATTCGACCAGTTGTTTCGCGAAGCGGCGGCGCCACTACCCGGGGGTACACGCGCAGTTGTTTCGGTTTCGCGCTTCGTGGTCGACTACGGGTGGGTCGTTCTACTCGGTGGCCTCGGCATTTGGGCTTACCTGCACCTTAGTTGGCGGCGTCCGGCGGTTGGCATGCGCGCCCACCGCGCGCTACTGCGGGTCCCCTTCGTGGGTGAGGTCATTCGGCGGATGGAGACCGAGCGCTTCGCCCATACCCTGGGTGCGCTTTTGAAGAACGGTGTGCTTTTGCCGGACGCGCTGCACCTTGCTGCGGAGGCGGCGGCAAACCGGGCCGTCGCGGAGACCATTCGCCGCAGCATTGAGGCGGTAAAGGGCGGTGCGACCCTGGCCGAGGCGCTCGCCCGGGGCGCGGTGTTTCCGGCCATTGCGGTTGAACTCCTTCGGGTTGGCGAAGAGGGCGGCCGCCTGGTTGAGATGCTCGACCGTCTCGCCGCGACTAATGCGGTGGAAGTGGAAACGGCGATAAAGCGGTTTGTGGCAATCTTGGAACCTAGTCTCATCGTCGTGATCGGCGTCATTGTCGGCGCGATTATCTTGTCACTGGTATCAGCCATCGCGGGGATCAATGCGCTTGCCTTTTAGACACCGCCGCAACGAGCAGGGCTTCACCTTGATCGAGCTTCTTGTCGTGCTGGTAATCCTTGGGCTGATAATCGGCATCGTTGGTCCGCGCGCCGTGGATTTTCTGTCGCGCGCCAAATCCGATGTCGCAAAGATCCAGATCGAAAGCCTGGGGACCGCGCTCGACTTGTTCCAACTCGATGTCGGGCGCTATCCGGCGGCGCAAGAGGGGTTGCAAGCGTTGCTCGTCGCGCCCGCCAGCGCACCGCGTTGGGGTGGACCATACTTGCGTGGTGACGACATTCCGCTCGATCCGTGGCAACGCGCCTATGGCTATGAGGTCCCGGGGCAGGGCGGCAAGCCCTATCGTCTTTTTTCGCTTGGCGCCGACGGCAAACCCGGCGGTGAGGGCGACGATGCCGACATCGCGAACTAGCACTCGATTGGACGGCGGTACACCGCGGGATGCGGGGTTCACACTCATCGAACTGCTGGTCGTGCTCGTCGTTGTCGCGTTAGTCGCCGCCGTTGTCGCGCCGTCACTCGGTACGGCGATGGGGCTCAGCCGGATGAACAACGAGCGGCGCGCGGTCGTCTCGGCACTGCGTGAAGCCCGCGCGCAAGCGATCGTGACCGGCCGCAGCGTTGATTTTATTGCGCTGGACGCAGTCCGCTGGCGGGCGGGCGACAGCACACATCGGCTGAGCGGATCGCTTACCATGTCGGTTGATGTGCCCCCCGCGGGGGTCGACGATGATGGGCTGCCGTTCATCCGTTTCTTCGCGGATGGCCGCTCGACCGGCGGCCTCGTCTACCTTCGGCGCGACAGTGCGGCGCGCACGGTTCGCGTCGATTGGATGACCGGTCATGTCCGCCAGGCGCAGTGAGTTCGGCTTTTCGCTAATCGAAGTCGTCGTGGCGTTTGTCATTGCGGCGTTGGTTCTCGTCGCGGCGATGCGGTTATTCGGCGGTGCGTTCGACGGGAGCGCGCGCGCCGAACGGATGACGCTGGCACTCGTGGCCGCGGAGTCGACGCTGGGCACGTTCGGTGCGTCGCTGCCGTTGCGCCCCGGTACACAGCGCGGCGACCTTGGCGACGGGATGTCGTGGGTTGCGCAAGTGCAGCCCTATGCCGGATTAACCGACGAATCGCTGGAGCGCCTTGCGGTGCAGGCCTACGACGTCAGTGTGACGGTACGGTGGGATCGCCACCACCGCGATTCGGTCACATTGCGCACGCTCAAGCTGATCAAACGGACCGACAATGAATAGGCGACAGCAGGGTGGATTTACCCTGATCGAGCTACTAATCGGGATGACTCTCCTTGGTTTCATCGTTGTGGCGGTTGCCGGCGGTCTGCGGATCGGCATCGCCGGCACCGATCGCGTGACCACGCGCGCCGCACAACTTGACGAGATTCGCGGGGTCCATTCATTTTTGCGCGAACGGTTGGAGGCTGCCCGCCCGATCCGGTGGACCGATGAGCGCGGCCGTAGTGTCATCGCATTCGACGGTCGACAGGACCGACTGGCATTCGTTTCCGACATGCCGGCGTTCCCCGATATCGGCGGCCTCTACAAACTCGTCGTCGTTCGTGTCGGTGCGAATCTTGTGCTGAAGCGCGAACTAACCGAAGGGCGGGTGTCCGGATTCGACACGGCGAACGCGGCGAGCGATGTGATCGTCCGCGATATTGGGGCGCTGCGCTTTTCCTATTTCGGCAGTCCCGACGCGCGCAGCAAACCGGCATGGTCGGACACCTGGCAGGGTGCGCGCGGGCTGCCCGAACTGATTCGCATCGAGATCAGCGCAGGTGGATCGGTCCAGCGGATGTGGCCAGCGATCGTTGTCGCGCCCCGACTGGGCGAGCAACCGCGGTGAACGGTTTGCGCACCGATGGGCGAGGGCGGCGCGACAGAGGGTCAGCGCTGCTCATCGTGTTGTGGTCGGCATTGGTTATTGCCGGGCTTGCTGCCGTTGTCGCCGGCACGGTGCGCACCGATCTGACAGTTGTGCGTCATCAGGTAGCCGAGGCGCAAGCGCGCTACCTAGCTCAGGCGGGCGTACTGCACGGCGTTCTTTTGTTGTTGGCTGACGGCGATCCGGTGTTGTTGAACGACACTGTGGTTGGCTTCGATGACGCTGACATTCGCCTTCATTTCGCCGACGAGTGCGGCAAGGTTGATCTCAATACCGGGTGGGGCGATTTGCTACGCCAGCTTGTCGGCGAGCACGCCGGCGACATCGCGGTTGCGGCCGCCATCCTGGATTGGCGTGACCCCGATTCTGCGTCTGGACCGGGCGGCGCGGAGGACGCCCAGTATCGTGCCGCCGGTCGGACCCATGGCGCGCGCAACGGCCCCTTCGAGTCGATCGCCGAACTTCAACAGGTGCTCGGCGTCGATGCGCGGCTCATGCGGGCGTTGCGCTCGGACGTTACGGTCGATTGTCTTAATGCGGGGGTTGACCCGCTTGCCGCGTCAGACACCGTGCTGGCGGCGATTCCGGGGCTCGGTGCGGACGCGCGACGGGCGTTCTTGGCGGCCCGACAGTCCTATGTGGCCGCCGGGTTGCGCGGTGCGGCGCCGCAACTAGCCGGCGGGGGGCGCTATGTCACAGGGTCACACGGTCTTGCGGTCGAGATACGCGCCGACGCGCCTTCGCCGGGCGGCGGCGCGGTGTCGTGGCGGGCGGTCATCTGGCTGACCGGCGACGGTGGTTTGCCGTTTCTATTCCGGGCCTGGGAGCGAGGCGGGTTCTAGTTTCGGCAAATCTGTCCGATCGGAGGCGTGAGTTTCCGCAAAACCCTGCTATCTTTGGGGGCCGATTCCGGGGGTCGAGACTGCGGACACGTACGGGAACCGCAGGTTCGTAGGGGAGCAATGAGGTGATGATGAGGCCGATTCTCGCCGCTTGCGCGCTTGCGCTGGCCCTAGCCGGTTGCTCTTTCGTCGGCAGTATTCCGGGGGTTGATCGGATTTCGACTCTATGGACCGGCGGCAGCGACGATGCGCCCCAACTGACTCCGGTTGCGGGCGCCGGGGGCCAGTCGGTTCCTGCGCCGCTGTTGGGTGCAAACCGGGGCGACGGCGCCCTCGCGGCGGTTGCCGGACAACCGGGTTGGATCGTGGATCCGGTGTCGAATTGCGCAACCAGCAACCCGTTCGCACGACCCGATGAAGAGATTCGTTGGTTCGGTCCTTGCGAGGACGGGCGCCTGGACGGAAAGGGCACCCTGGTATGGTACGTCGAGCGCATCGAATCGGAGCGCAACGACGGCACCTTTCGTGCCGGCGAGTTCCACGGCGAGGTCATCACAACGTATCCCGACGGTGAGGTGATCGTCGGCAGCTATGTTGACGGCGTTCGTGACGGCGCGTTCACTGTGATTAGCACGACCGGCGTGCACCTTCGGGCGATGTACCGGGTCGGCGAATTGGTCAGCGAATCCGAAATGACGGTTACGCAAGTAGACGACTGGCGCAACCAACGGGCGGCTTCATTCCCGGGCGTTCTTTTGGCCCAGGCTGCGAGTCAGTCGCCGCAAGTGACGGCGTCGTCGCCGTCGGCAAACCGTCAGGTCATCGCCGACGCACCGGCCGCATCGCAGGAAACGGTTGCGCGTCTCGCTGCGCAAGACGCGCCGGCACCGCGCGCGCCGTCGGTCCAGCTAGCGCGAGCCGACGCAACGGACAGGATTACCCAGCCGCGCGAACTTGACGCGTCGCCGAGGTCGCTGGCTTTTGTTGTATCGCGCGACGGCGCGGCGCTTTCCTCGACTGCACCGACCGGGCAAAGTTCTTACGCGCAGCGCACCGCCCATGTGACCGAGGCGCTTGGTGGCCGGGTTCAAGTCGCCGCGCTCGAAACGGCCGCGCCGCCGGTTCGGCAGCTCACGGTCGCGACCGTTGCAACGCCTGCGGCGCCGGTGTTGGCGCCGGACACGTCGTTTGCGGCGACTGGCACGGTCCTGATCACGGGCGATGGCCGTCCAGTGCCGCTCGAAACCGCCCAAGTCGTTCGGGCGGCGCCCGTGCGACTAGCGGTGCCGCGCAGGGCCGAGGCGTTGCGCATTGAGCGTGACGACTCTGGGTCTCTGGCTCAACGGTTCGCAGGCCGCGACGGCCCGTGGGTCATCGGCGCGAACAATTCAGCCATTACGCTGCGCGGCCCGGCGGTTGCCCGTGTGCCGGTCGCACCGGTTGCCGTTTTACCGGCACCGTTGGTGTCGCCGGGCAGCCTGTCGGCCGCGCCGCTGACCGCTGACACGTTGTTCTCGACGGCGTACCGACTGGAACTGCAAGGCCGCTATGGTGAAGCGGAACGGCAGTACCACGACTTACTTATTGCCCATCCCTCGTCGCCGGCGGCCTTGCTTGCCAACGCCCGGCTTGAGGCGCTGGTCGGGGCACGCGGCACTGTTCAGATGGCGCAGAGCGCGCCGCCCCCGGATTTACCGTCGCCGCGCGATCAGTACGTCGTCTCGGCCAATTCACCGACGCCGCGGTTTTCTGGTTTGCCGCCTGCGGGCACCGTTGGCAACCCGGCGCTGGCGCTGGAATCGGCGCTTATTAACAAGACGGTCTGTTCGCAAAATGGGTTGTACGCGAACGACGCGCGCTGGTGCGGCATCGTTACCTTCGACGAAGGCCAATTCATGCGGGTCGAGGTGACCGACATTAAGATCAATGGGTTCGGTCAAATCGGCATTACGCGGTCGACCTGCACAGGGAATACTTTCCTGACGTGGTTCTCGCGCGGCACTTCGATTCGCGTGCCCAAGCGTTGCATGGCGGTGGTTAGTTAGTCTGATGAGGATGTTTCGAGTGCGCGCATTGGTGGTTGCGGTTGGGCTTGCAATGGTTGGCGGCGCCGCGGCGGCTGCAGGGACTGCGCGAAGCGACACCGCAGCCTATGGCGGCTACCTTAGCCAGCTATCGAGCGAGGTGAGCGCGCTGTCGAACGGCGCTGGCGGCGCCGGATCCATGGCGCCACGTTTTATCGACTTTGGCGCCGCCACTGACGTCAGTGGGTTGGCGGCGGGCGATCAGGCGTTGGTCCGCGCGATGGGCCGGACCTATGACGTGTTTCGCGCCCTGGGTGGCACGTCGGACCGCCGCGGTGTGGTCGAACGTGATGACGGCCGCGTCTATGTCGGGCTCGACGGCGAGGGCGGGCGGTGGTTCGCAGATGTTGCGTCGGCGGCAGCGTTCCTTCTCGCCGAACTTGTCGAGAGCGCACCCGACGTACCCGAATCCGTGCGCGAGGCAGTCTCAGATGCAGCAGCGACCGGCGGGTGCGGCGTTGCTTGTATTGCGGAGACCGCTTACCGCGAGTTCGTCAAGCTCATCGCCTTTGTGCCGCGCGGCACGACTGTGGCGCTGACGTTGGTTGCTGAAGGTCTCAGCGCCGACGCTGGTACACCGGTTGTCGAGGCCACGAAAGGTTTTGTCGTTCACACTGTAACGTTTGTTGATGCGACGACGCTCAGCGTAAAACTTTCAATAGCGACTAATGCGCCAACGGGCCGTGCGACCCTCAGTGTCTTCAACGCGGCGCAGGCGTTTCGGCCGTTAGAAAGCTTCGCGATACGGGTTGTCGATTCGGTAGAGCAACTCGATGCAGACCAAAGCGTCGCCGTTTTGCCGGGGAGCGGCGTCCTAGAACCTTTGAGCGACGATCATGCCGGTGACGCCGCTGACGCAACCGCGCTGGCGGATGAGACGCCAGGCCGGATTGAAAGTAGCGGCGATGTGGACACGTTCCGCATTGTCGCGGATCAGCCTGGCACGTTGACGATCGTTACCTCGGGGTCCGCCGACGTCCAACTGACGTTGCGCGACGACCTCGGCAACATTTTGGCAAACAACGATGATTCCGCGGCCTGGTATAACGCGCGGGTCAGCAGTGCCGTTGCGGCGGGCACTTACTTCGTGAGTGTTTCGCATTGCTGCGGCGGCATCGGTCATTACGCGGTCAGCGCCACACTGCAATAGACCGACGAGTGGCTTTTCTGGTTTGACTAACGCCCGGCGCCGGGAATGCTGCGCGGCTGCCGGATGCCTTCGCGTTCTTGCCGAACGAGTGACAGGAACTTGTTGCGCATTGATTGCGTCACGCTGGTCGCTTCTTCTGGCGTTGAGATAATGATTGGCCGAATGAGGATCACTAGTTCAGAGCGCTGGGTGGTTTCCGCGGTACGTCCGAACAAATTTCCAATAATCGGCAGTTCGTGCAGAATCGGGATTCCGGTGCGGCCGTCGCCCGCGGTTTCGCGGATCAGGCCGCCCAGCAGGACCGTATCGCCGCTGCGCACCGAAACGGTGCTCAATAAACTGCGGTTCTGAATCGTCGGTGAGTTGATCGTCGACGACGTCGTCACCCGCACATCGCTGACCGACTGAGAGAGCCGAAGCGTCACCATGCCGCTTGCATTAACCTGCGGCGTGACCTCGAGGCTTACCCCCGTTGGGCGGTACTGCACCGTGTTCACGATCAGAGAACTTGTGGTGACAGTGCTGGTTGTCGATTGGGTGATGATCGGCACTTCGTCACCGACGTTGAGCGACGCGGTGTTATTGTTCAGTACGATGACGTTCGGCGACGAGATCATGTTGACCTCGGTCAAATCCGATAGCGCATCAATGATAAAGCGCGTGGCCGACGCACCCTCGATCGTGAAATTGAAGCCGCCGACCGTAGTCGATGTGCCGATCGCGCCGAGAACCGGACCGATGACGGGGTTTATGATGCTGCCCGGGCCAGTTGCGGTGTTGGTCCCGTTGGTGAACGAGGCCGAGCCGCCTTCGCCGATTCCAATGCCGCCGTTGTTGATTGCGTACTGAACGCCGTAGCGCAGGTCGTCTCGGAGCGACACCTCAAAAATGCTGGTTTCGATCATCACTTGCAGGGGTTGAATATCGAGCCGTTGCAAGACGTCTTGGATCAACGTGAAATTGGGCGTTGTCGTCGATACCAAGAGCGCGTTGTTTTCGCTGTCGACGGAGATTCTCAGGTTGCTGTCCAGCAGGCCAGCCGGCGTTGCTGCCGTATCGGACGCGTCGCCGGCGGCCGGCGCCGCCGCACC
>JAQBYN010000009.1 GCA_027622715.1 Pseudomonadota bacterium
TTTGCCCATCACAGCCTCCTTGCCTCAAAATTAGGGAAGAAAGCGTCTACGAATCTAGGGGCTATTCAGGTAGCGGCTTATATTTGTGGGACACCGATCGCGCTGGTCACTTTGGTTGATCAGCAGCGCCAATGGTTCAAAGCGCGCTATGGTCTGGAAGCGAGCGAGACCCCGCGCGAGGTGGCCTTTTGCGCCCACGCGATTAACCAGGACGACATATTCGAGGTGTCCGACACGCAGTCGGATCCGCGTTTCGCCGACAACCCGCTGGTCACGGGCGACCCGCTTGTCCGGTCCTACGCCGGCGCGCCATTAGTAACGGACGACGGCTTCGCGATCGGGACGCTCTGCGTCATCGGGCACGAACCGCGGACGTTGTCGCCCGAACAACGCGACGCCCTCAAGGTATTATCGGATCAGGTCGTCATGCAGTTGGAGAACCGCCGCGCAATGCCATTGATGCGGAAGTACGAAAGCTTTTTGGATCATTCGCCCGCAGCCATCGTGTTCAAGGACCGCGACGGGCGGTTCACCCACGCCAACCGGACCTTTTGCGATTGGATGGCGCTGCCGCTGCGCGAGATTATTGGGAATACCAGTTCACAGCTTCATGACGAGGAAACCGCCGCCGCTTTTGGCGAGCTCGACCGGCAGGTCGCGCTCGATGGGAAACTGATCAAAGGCGAAAACACTTTGGCGTATCCCGACGGCAATCAGCGCCGGGTGTCGTCGATCAAGTTCCCCGTCTTTGATAGCGCCGGCGTCCTCACTGAAGTTGCTTCAATCCACACGGACATCACCAAGCAACACGCAGCGGAAGAGGGTTTGTGGCGGGCGCAGCGTATGGAGTCCATCGGCCATTTGACCGGCGGCGTGGCGCACGACTTCAACAATCTATTGACGATCGTTCAGGGCAATCTGGAGCTGCTGGACACGATCACCGATTCGCCCGAAAGCCAGCGCCGCATCGTCACCGCACTTCGGGCCCTGGATCACGGGCGATCGTTGGTGCGACAGCTGATGTCATTTGCGCGCAAACAAGTATTGAAACCCGAAGCGACCAATATTGCCGACACCGTCAATCACGTGGTTGAGTTGATCAAACTGACGCGGCGAAGCGATATCATGGTGGAAACGTCCATCATGTTCGACCTGCCGCCGGTGTTCGTCGATTCGGCGCAGCTTGAGGCGGCGATCCTTAATTTGGCGCTGAACGCCCAGGACGCGATGCCCGACGGCGGCACCGTCGAGATCTTTGCCGTGCAGAACTCGGATGACCCGCCGTTCGTCCGCTTGGGTGTCCGCGACACCGGGACGGGCATCCCCCACGAAATAATGGACAAAGTGCTGGAGCCGTTCTTCACGACCAAACCGGTTGGCAAGGGTTCTGGCCTCGGCCTTAGTATGGTCTTTGGCTTTGCCAAACAAAGCGACGGCGATCTCGCGATTGAATCCGAACTGGGGCGTGGCACGTCGATCAGCCTGACTCTGCCGACTGCACAGGCCGCCGAGGCGAGCGAGACCGCCGCAGTCCCCGAAAATCCGACCGCGAAGCGTCGCCCGCAGCAGCATGTGTTGCTGGTTGAGGACAACGAAACCCTACGCGAGATGGTCGAGGAAATGATTGTAGCGCTCGGCTACCGCGTGGATGTCGCCGCAGACGCGGCCACCGCCATGGACCTTTTGCGCGGGCCAAGCCGCTATGACGTTTTGTTTTCGGATGTGATGCTGGCGGGTGGCATGAGCGGCGCCGACCTGGCCGACTACGTCAACGAAAAATGGCCCGATGTCAGAACCATATTAACCTCAGGCTACGATCGCAGCGCAGCGCCAGCCGGGACCGATACCCCACGCCACCGCTACTTGCCTAAGCCGTTCCGCATTAAAGACCTCTCCGAGGTCCTTAGCGAGGCCTACTAGGGTTCCCAAAATACTGCGGTAGCCGGTGCCAGCGTCGCGCGGTTTGGCGCGATACGCTATAGGGAAGACCGCAACCAATGCTGAGGAGACCTTGATGCAGCTCGCGCAGCGCATGGCGCAACTGGGCACTGAGACCGCCTTTGATGTTCTCGCACGCGCCGAAGCCTTGCGCGCACAGGGCAAGGACATCATCAGCCTGGGCATCGGGCAGCCCGATTTTCCGACGCCACCGCATATCGTTGAAGCCGCGATCAAAGCGCTGAAGGACGGACACCACGGCTACACCCCTGCCAACGGCATTGTGCCGCTGCGCGAGGCGGTGGCGGCCGACGTGCTGAAATACCGCGGCGTCGAGATCAACCCGGACAACGTCGTGATTATGCCGGGCGGCAAGCCGACGATGTTCTTTTCGATCCTGATGTTCGGCGAGCCCGGCGCTGAGATCATGTACCCCAATCCGGGGTTTCCGATTTACGAATCGGTGATCCGTTTTTCCGGCGCGACGCCGGTGCCGATTGAATTGCACGAGGCATCGGGGTTCTCGTTTTCGGCCGACGAGGTGCTGGGGCGGATCACCGATAAAACCCGGCTGATTATCGTCAATAGCCCGGCCAACCCCACCGGGGGCATCGTAAAAGAAGAAGAATTAGACAAATTTGTCAAAGGGTTAGAAGCCTTTCCTCATGTAGTAGTTTTGTCCGACGAGATCTATTCGCGGATGCTGTATGACGGCCATTGCCACAAATCGTTGCTGGCTTACCCGGCGTTGCGCGACCGGCTGATCGTGCTGGACGGCTGGTCGAAGACCTATGCGATGACGGGGTGGCGGCTGGGCTGGAGCTTGTGGCCTGACGCGCTGGCGCCGCACGCGGCCAAGCTGGCGGTCAACGATCATTCTTGCGTCAACGCAGCGACGCAGTGGGCCGGGATCGCCGCCCTGACCGGACCGCAGGACGCGGTCGACGCGATGGTGCGGGCCTTCGACGAGCGCCGCCAGCTGATCGTCGGGCGCTTGAACGCACTGCCCGGCGTGTCGTGCGTGACGCCGCTGGGCGCGTTCTATGCATTCCCCAATATTACCGGCACCGGGCGCAGCGCGGCCGAGTTGCAAAACGCGATGCTGAACGAGGCCGGGGTGGCGACGGTGGCGGGGACCAGCTTTGGGGCACTGGGCGAAGGCTATGTGCGGTTTTCCTACGCCGCGTCGACGGCGCAGATCGACGAGGCGATGACGCGGATCGCTAAGATCCTCTAGATCTGCGCGTCGCCTATGGTTCGACGACGGCGAGCAGGACGCTGGCGCCTATGGTCAACGCGCCGCCGAGGCGCTGGCGGATCGTGCCGCCGGTTGAGCCGTCGAGCAGCCGGCCGGCGCCGCTCGACACCACGGCCCAGCTTGAGGCGGTGATGACGGTGACCGCGGTAAGTGCCAGCGTTAGGGCGACGAACTGCGGTGCCGGCGAAAGTGCCGGGTCGAGAAAATTCGGCACGATCGCGGCGAGGAAGATGAGGCGCTTGGGGTTGAGCGAGGACACCCCGAAGCCGAGCCAAAACGGTTGGCGCCCCAGGATGCTCGCCCCTGCCCCGTTGGTTGCGGGCCGGGTGAGGAATTGCTGGATGCCGAACGCCAGCAGCATGGCGATACCAGCCCAGCGCACATAGGCGAACCAGGGCCCGAGGAAGATCATCACCGGACCCAATGCCAAGGCCAAAATGAGCATGTGGGGCGCAATCGCTAGGGCCGAACCGAGCGCGTTCAACAAGGCCGCGCGCAAGCCATGCGCCATGCCGGTCGCGACCACCAACATGACGTTGGGACCGGGGATCAGCATGAGCACCAGCATCACGCGGACGAAGGCGAATAGGGTCTCTTCGGGCATTGAGGGGGCACCGCGCTGAAGGCGCGTGAGGGTACACCGCGACTTCGGACCGGCGCTAGCGCCTGGCCGCAGCAAGCGCGGCGCCGGCGGCGATCATGATGGTGCCGCTGAGGCGGTCGCGCCAGAGCCATGCGGTGGGGGTGCGCAGCAGGATGCGGGCGCGGTCGGCGAAGTAGGCCCATAGCGTCGTGGTGACGAGCGCGGTCGCCACTAGGGTGACGCCCATGATGACGAGTTGCGCCGCAGGTGGGCGACTTGGGTCGAGGAATTGGGGGAGGATCGCGGCGAAGAACAACAGGCTTTTGGGGTTGAGGGCGGAGACCGCGAATCCGTGCCAGAAGGTGCGGCGGGCGTGTCGCCGATCTGGTGGCGCGTCGGGCAACGGCGGCGCGGCTCCAGCCCGGCGCCACTGCACAAGACCGAGATAGATGAGGTAGACCACACCAGCCCACCGAATCAGGTCGAACCACTGGGCGGCGAACAGCAGCACTGGGGTGAGGCCGAGCGCGAGGATAACGACCTGCCCGGCGACGGCGCCGCACGCACCGACGACATTCGCCATGCCGGTGCGAAAGCCGTGGGTCAGGCTAACGCCGACGGCGAGCATGACCGATGGCCCGGGGATCAGCATCAGCACGACGGCGGCCGCGAAGAATGTCAGAAAGGTGTCGAGGGCCATGGCGTGTCTCCGTGCATCGCCAGCGGAGCAAGCCACATGGGAGGTCGCGATGTCACCCCCATGCGGGACCAACGACGAAAGGTGGCGCGCCCTGCCTCGCCCATCTGCACACTTCTTATGCAGATGCCTCAAATGAAGGCAGTAGGATCGCCGGTTGGGGTGGGAGAAAGCGCTCAATTCCGGGGCTTTTCGCGCCGCGGCACTTGGCATATCCGGTGCAATAATAGGGGTGAGCCCTGCTGCCCTGCCGCCGGAGTGTGTCCATGAAGAAAATCGAAGCGATTATCAAACCGTTCAAGCTCGACGAGGTCAAAGACGCGTTGCACGAGGTCGGGCTCCAAGGCATCACGGTCACCGAGGCGAAAGGGTTCGGTCGCCAAAAAGGCCACACCGAACTTTATCGCGGGGCCGAGTACGTCGTCGATTTTCTGCCCAAAGTGAAGATCGAGATCGTCCTGGAAGACAATTTGGTCGAGCGCGCCATCGAGGCGATTACGCAAGCGGCGCGCACCGGGCGAATCGGCGACGGCAAGATTTTCGTCTATACCGTGGAACAAGCGATCCGCATCCGTACCGGCGAGACCGGGGCCGAGGCGATCTAGGTTACGCGGCGCGACCGCACGACAACGACCAGCAGAATTCGTTTCAAAAACACGTACCGAGGGAGCCCAAGTTATGTCCGATGCCGCCAGTGTCCTGAAAATGATCAAGGACAAGGACATCAAGTATATCGATTTGCGTTTCACCGACCCGCGCGGCAAGTGGCAGCATCTCGCCATGCACCCGCGCATGATGGACGAAGACGCATTCACCGAAGGTGTGATGTTCGACGGCTCCTCGATCGCCGGGTGGAAGGCGATCAACGAATCCGACATGGCGCTGATCCCCGATCCGTCGACCGCGGTGATGGACCCCTACGCCGCGCAGTCCTCATTGATCATCTTTTGCGACGTGCACGAGCCCTCAACGGGCGAGCCGTATAACCGCGACCCGCGCTCGATCGCGCGCCGCGCCGAGGCGTATCTGGCCTATACCGGGATTGGCGACACCGCCTATTTCGGCCCGGAAGCCGAGTTCTTCGTGTTCGACGACGTGAAGTTCGACACCGCGATGAACCACATGTTCTACAAAATCGACGAGTCGGAAGGCCCTTACAACACCGGTCGCGACTTGGAAGGCGGCAACACCGGCCACCGTCCGCCGGTCAAGGGCGGCTATTTCCCGGTACCGCCGGTCGACTCGCATGCCGACCTGCGCGCCGAGATGCTGTCGATCATGGAAGACATGAACCTGCCGGTCGAAAAGCATCACCATGAAGTCGCGCCAAGCCAAAACGAACTGGGCATTAGCTTCGATAAGCTGGTGCGCACGGCCGACAACATGCAGATCTACAAATACGTGGTGCACAACACGGCCCATGCCTATGGCAAGACCGCGACGTTCATGCCCAAGCCCGTCAAAGGCGACAATGGCTCAGGGATGCACGTCCATCAGTCGATCTGGAAGGGCAGCACGCCGCTGTTCGCGGGCTCGGGTTATGCCGATCTGTCGGAAATGGCGCTGTACTACATCGGCGGCATCATCAAACACGCCAAGGCGTTGAACGCCTTCACCAACCCGCTGACCAACAGCTACAAGCGGCTGATCCCAGGGTTTGAGGCGCCAGTGTTGCTCGCCTACTCCGCGCGCAACCGCTCGGCTTCCTGTCGCATCCCGTTTGCGACCAGTCCTAAGGGCAAGCGCGTCGAGGTGCGCTTCCCCGATCCCGGCGCCAACCCCTATCTCGCCTTTGCCGCGATGTTGATGGCCGGACTCGACGGGATCGAGAACAAGATCCATCCGGGCGATGCAATGGATAAGAACCTGTACGACCTGCCGCCGGAAGAGTTGAAGGGCGTGCCAACGGTGTGCGGGTCATTGCGCGAAGCTTTGGACTCGCTGAGCGCGGACCGGGATTTCCTCAAAAAGGGCGACGTTTTCTCGGACGATATGATCGATGCGTATCTGGAGTTGAAGTGGGAAGAAGTCTTCGCGTTCGAGCACACGCCACACCCGATTGAATTCTCTATGTATTACAGTGTATAAGCCTATCCAGTTAATGTAGTATCCGTTGTTCAGGGGCCGCCGCCAAAAAGGCGCGGCCCCTTTTTATTGCGGTCGGCCCACCACGGGGACACTTGCGCCTGTTTTCATTGAACAATAGGATCGGTTGAATAAATCATGGCCAGTTCTAGTTTTAGTAAAATTCGGCTAAAAGTCGATCTTTCAGAGATCGTTGTGCCGAAGTTTTGGGGGAGCCGGTGCAAACCGCGCTGCAGAACACTCAATCAGGCCGGCCCGGTGGCAAGCGGTCCACGCCAACGCGCACGGCACTGCCCGATATTATCAAAGGCCACATCCGCTGGATCAAAGACCCCGGCAGTGGCACGCGCGCCGATCTATCGCGCATGGATTTGGCCGGACTGGACCTTTCTGGGATCAATCTTTCCGGCGCGGTAATGGTCGCAGTCGACTGTCGCGGCGCCAAGTTCCGTGGCGCCAATTTGACCGGTGCGGACATGTTTGCGGCCGATTTAACCGACGCCGATTTGTCGTCGGCGATCCTACGCAATGTCAGCCTGAGGGGCGCCAAACTATCCGGCGCACGCCTTGACCACGCCGATCTGACCGAAGCGGATTTGCGCGGCGGTACGGTGATGGGGGCCGACGGGATGCGCCTGGGAAGCGAAACCACCGACATCAGCGACTGTCAGCTGGATTTCGCGACGCTCGCCCGGGCACGTATGTCGGGCGCACAACTGCGTCATACCAGCTTGTTTGGCGCCAAGTTGAACGGGGCACAGCTCAACGGCGCCGAACTCGACGAAACCAATTTCGCCAATGCCGACCTGACGGGCGCCAACCTGTCTGGGGCGCGCGCCAACAAGGCGTCGTTTCGCAACGCCAAATTGTGCGACGCGAATCTCAAAGGGATCAACGCGTCCGAATCCCATTTTGAGGGTGCCAACTTCGAAGGCTCGAAGATGGAGGAATCCAATCTTGTCGATTGCTGGTTGGAAAAGGCCAAGGTGCGAATCAACCCGAACAACCTGCCGCCTTACCTACGCCGCGTCTTTACCGAGCATGAGCAGTGGGTCTCAACGGGCGGCAAAAAGGGTCAACGCGGCGCATTGAGCGACGAAAATCTTGGCTACCTCGATCTCTCGACACGCGATCTCAGCGGGATCGTCCTCAAGGGATGTAACCTTGAGGGCGCAGATTTATCAAACTGCGGCTTGCTGTTTGCCAACCTGAGCAAAGCCATTCTGACCGACGCGAGCCTGGTCAAAGCCGCGCTGTCCGGCGCGTCGTTGGCGGGCGCCGATCTGAGCCGCGCCGACTTGACCGGCGCATTGCTGACCCCGATTCCGGTACGCGGGGTTGACGGCGGCGAGACCGGGCGGGTTCGGATGACCGACCTGCGCCGGGCCAAACTTGAAGACGCATTGGTGGGCGGCCTTGATTTGACGCAGTGCGTCACCTCTTGAAGACCCATACCTAGGGCCCTATGGCGGCATTAGGGTTATCGAAAGCAAACCGCACTGAATTAGAAGGCGGTTTGAAACGGATTAGCGGGTCAGGCACGACCGTCCTAGTGGGCTGGCGCTACGTGCCGGACGGGCTCGAATTCCTGCACGTCAGCACATACGAGCTGCCGAAGATCGCTAAGCGCTTCCCGACATTGCTGCACCCCGCGCGCTTTTTGCCTGACCAGGACGATTGGAAGACCGCGCTCGCCGCGGGCTGCCGCGCGACCCTTTTGAAGCTGTCCTTCGGACTGAGTGAGAACCCGGACATTCAGCAGTTCGTCAACGACCTGCTCGGCCAATACTCGGTGACCGAAATCGACTGCCGCGCGGTCGCGCTGTTCGACATGGTCAGCTTTTCGCTGTATTCGCCGTTCGAGCAAATCACCCAGATCAACGTGCTGTCGAACGCGATCATTCGCGCCGCCAATATGTGCAAACGCGCCGACATGCCGATCGATGTTCGGCTAAGCACGACTGGCGACGGCTTCTATGTATGGAACAACCTGACCGGGCTGTGGGCTGATGTTGCGCTGTTCTGCGCAACGTGCGTCGCGGTTGCCCACATCCAGGCGGCGCGCAAGTTGGCCGAACCCAACACCGTGCCAGGATTGCGGGTGTGTACGGGCACCGGTAGCCATTACGAGTATTATCAGGCGACCGGCGGCACCGACCGCTCAAGCTATATCGTCGGCGACGTCACGATCGAGTTGGCGCGCCTGATCGGTTCGGCGCTCAACGATCAGCTCTTGTTCAGCGACGCCGTACGTGACTTGACCGGCGAAGATCTTGAGTGGGGTCAGCGGCACGGCGTGACGTCGATCGACGCGCTGGCGTTTGCCGCGCTGGCCCAAGAGAATCTACAAAAGCTCCAAGGCAGCACCCTGCCCGGTGGCAAAATCGCGAATTTCAAGACGTATCTGACCGGCCCGCGCCAGAGCGAGAACACCTTCGCCATTCGAAAGTATTACGTCACCGACAAACACGGCCTGAACCATGGCTGTTATAACGCCAAGCTCAACACCGTTTTGGAAAAAGGCACGCAACTGCATTACGGGCTATTGGACCGCGACCTCGAGGGGTTCAAGGCGACCTTCGACGAGAACGAGGATTTGGTCATTCGGGTGGTTTGATGTCCCCGCCCAGGGGTCAGGCAAGCCCATTCGGCGATCCACGGATGCAAACAAAGAATACTTAGGTCGATCAGTAGATCGACGTATCGACCCATAACCCCCTATCGGATCAGGACGACCGCTGAGATGCGCACACCGCTCGCAAGGCTTGGTTTGCGCCACGTTGCCAACATTGCGTTGTATACACAGGCAAAATAGCCAAAAATTTTGACGATTATTCGTCCGGCCTTTCACGAAATTCCAAAACGATAAATCTCGTTCAACCGAAACTCCTCGCATAAGTTCCCGCCATGTTTCTGTGTGAGTACCCGAATCGGTTGGGGATCAGTGCCATGTGGTTTGAGCCTGAACCGTGTCTGGTGCCGCCGCGAGTGGCCGGCATCGCAGCACGCCCGTCCCGTTTCTCGAAACGCGGCGCGCCGGCCAGCGCGGCGGGAGAGATGAACAGTGGCGCTTAGGGAAACGGACGACATTTCGGCGGGCGCCGCCGGATCACGCGACGCGGCGAAGAACGATGGGCGCGCCGAGGCGCGCGCCCTAGTCAAACAAATGAACGGCGCGCAGCGTGCGGCGACGGTGATTATTGCCGTCGGCGATGATCGTGCCGGCAAGTTATTTAGCAGCATGAACGACGACGAAATCAAAGAAATTTCCACGGCGATGTCGACGCTTGGCAGTATCAAAGCCACCGTCGTCGAAGAGGTCTTCCGTAATTTCGTCAGCACGTTTTCCGGCGCCGGTTCATTGACGGGAAATTTGACCGGCACAGAACGACTGCTGTCGAGGTTCATCGACGGGGACCGCCTTGAGGGCATTATGGAGGGCGTGCGCGGTCCCGCCGGTCGCACGATGTGGGAAAAACTGGCGAACGTGGATGCGAATATCCTCGCGACCTATCTCAAGAATGAACACCCACAAACGGTCGCGGTTATTTTGGGAAAGATCAGACCGGATCACGCCGCCCACGTCCTCGCCTGTTTTGTCGAGGATTTCGGCAACGATGTCGTCTCCCGCATGATTGGCGCCGAGCCTGTAAAAAAGGAAATCCTTGCACGGATAGAAACGACTCTCCGTGTCGAACTAATGGCAACGTTGGTCCGTACGTCAAAACAAAATAACCACGAGTTGCTCGCCGGCATATTCAACCACTTCGATCGCAACCACGAAGGGCGGTTTATGGGTGCGCTCCAAGAGCGCAACGGGGAAAGCGCAGAAAAAGTGCGGGCGTTTATGTTTACGTTTGCCGATCTGGCCCGGGTCGATCCGGCCGGGGTTCAGGTGTTGATACGTGCGATCAACAAAGACGACCTTTCCATGGCCCTCAAAGGGGCGCCTGCCGAAATCCTTGAGCTGTTCTTTGGAAACATGACGGCCCGGGCGGCGGGCATCCTAAGAGACGATATGGAAGCGATGGGCGCGGTGCGACTACGCGACGTGGAAAAAGCGCAGGCCACCGTTCTCCTTGTGGCCAGGACCCTCGCCGACAAAGGAGAGATAATCATCGCTGACGGCAGTGCCGCTGACGAAATCATCTACTAAGCACCGGCTTGGGGGTCCGGCATCGTCGTTATTGCGACGAGGCGGAACTGTCCGCGCCTCGCTTGGGTTTAGATGATCACCGCATAGAGAGTGTAACCACCGCTGGCTAGGACCGCGAGCCAGGTCAGCGAGGCACCAAGCCCGCGAAGTGGCGCGGACGCCTTGAGCGGATCAAGACCGACGATGTGCGCCAGCCGACCGACCAAGAGGCCGATCCCGACGATGTGAATGAATAGGCTCGGTGCGCCGAGCGTCTCTGCGGCGCCGAGCGCAATCAAGGTGATCGGCACCCATTCGATGAAGTTGCCGAAAACCCGAACCGCTTTGCGTAGGTCGAGATGATCGCCGTCGCCGACCGAGAGTTTGTACTTCGCGCGTAGAACGCTGACCCGAATGCCGAGCGGCAGCGTGAGCAAGGTCAGAATAGCGATGTAAATGGCTGTCGTTTCGATGGTCATTGGACCTCTCCCCGTGGCAAAAAGCGGCTCAAGATATCACGGCCAGCTTGGCGCGTGGAGGCTGGCGCGCCCGGCGGCACAAGCACCGTGATAAAGGCCGGTTCCAAGCCGATTCACATCACTGCCGCATAAACAAGATACCCGCCTGTCGCCGCGGCGCTGGCCCAGGTGAGCAGGACGCCGGCTGTGCGGGCCGTGGTGGCGCGCTCGGCGTTGAGGCCGAGTACGTGGGCGACGCGGCTAACGATCAGCGCGATGCCGACGAGATGAATGAGCAGCGCGGGCGCGCCCACCATCTCGGAAACGACCAGCGCAATGACGATCATCGGCAGCCATTCTGTGAAGTTGCCGAACGTGCGAATGGCGTGCTGCAGGTCAGGCTGGCTGCCCGCACCCATCGATACCCTGTGTTTGCGGCGCAGGACCGAGACCCGCGCGCCGATCACCAGCATCAATAGGGTGATGAGGCCGACGTATCCGACCGAGATATGAATTTCAGCGATGACGAGGCTCCTTGTGCTGCGGCACGTGGGACGGAACCGCCCCCTGCCCTACTTGGCCTCTTGAATGATGGTGCGGATCGGATACGGGATGGTGATGCCGCGCTCATCGAATTTCTCTTTGATGGCTTGAATGAGAGCGAAGCGAAAGGCCCAGAACTCTTCGGTCTTGGCCCACACCCGGACCTGCAAATCGACCGAACTGTCGCCGAAGCCGAGTGGTACGACAGCCGGCGCCGGATCTTGCAAAGCGCGCGGATCAGCCGCAATGCATTCCAGGACGGCGGCGCGGGCGTCGCCGATGTTGTCGTCGTAGCTGATGCCGACATTGATATCGCAGCGCCGGGTCGGGTTATAGTTGAAGTTCTTGATGACGGCGCCCCAGACTTGGCCGTTGGGCACGACAATCTCGATATTGTCGGGGGTCACCATCTCGGTAAGGAACAGCGTCACCGCCTTGACGGTGCCGCCGATGCCGCCAACCTCAACATAGTCGTTCACTTTGAACGGGCGAAACAGCAACAGCATCACGCCGGCCGCGACGTTCGACAGGGTGCCTTGGAGGGCCAGGCCGATCGCTAGGGTGGCCGCGCCGAGTACGGCAATAAGGCTGGTGGTCTGAATGCCGAATTGATTGAGGACCGCGATCAGCGTGACGGCGACCAACGCGTAGCGCGTTAAGCTGCTCAGGAACACCGCCACTGTCGCATCGACGCGACTGCTGCGCGACAAGGTTCGATTGACCAGCCGGGAGACGCGACCGGACACCCACAGGCCGACCACCAATATGACGATCGCACCGACGACCGCGAGACCGTAGCCGGAGACGATTTCCAGGATTTGCTTGATGATGACGTCGACTTCTTCGTTCATGCGTTGCTCGGCCTCAATTTGTGGGCGTCGTTACGACCTTCATACACTGGGCCACCATCCCATATACGTTAAATGGTGTGGGAATCAGGAATCGGCGATCGGTCGCGGCTTGCCCCGATCGTCGATGGCAACGTAGACGAAAATGCCTTCGGTGACTCTGACCTCTTCGCCGCCGAACCGGCGGGTGGCAAAGGTGTCGATCTTGACCGTGAGCGAGGTTCGCCCTGTCTTAACGAGCTCGACGTAGCAACTGACCAGGTCGCCGATGAAAACCGGTTTGTGGAAGGTCATGGCTTCGATCGCCACGGTTGCGGTGCGGCCGCGCACGACCTGGGCGCTCAACGCCCCGCCGGCCAGGTCCATCTGCGACAGAACCCAGCCGCCGAAAATGTCGCCGTTGGCATTGGCATCGCCGGGCATCGCCATGGTGCGGATCGCGGGCTCGCCGCTAGGCCTTTGAGGTTCCATGGTAACTCCCTACCACATCTTGTTGTTGCAGTTTGAGAATATACCCTATAGTGCGCACGCGTTGGCGAGTCCATTTGGTAGTCCGGTTGCACGGCGATGACCGACCTTTTTGAAAATAGCGGCAAGAACCGCGGCAAATCCTATTCCGCCAAGGACATCGAGGTCCTGGAAGGGCTTGAGCCCGTGCGCCGGCGGCCCGCCATGTATATCGGTGGCACCGGCGAAGACGGGCTGCATCACCTCGCCGCCGAGGTGATCGACAACGCGATGGACGAGGTTCTGGCTGGCGCGGCGACCCGCATCGAGGTCGAGTTCCACGGCGATGGGTCTTTGACGGTGCGCGACAACGGCCGCGGCATCCCGGTCGACCCCCACCCCAAGTTCAAGAATAAGTCGGCGCTGGAGGTCATCCTGACCACGCTGCATTCGGGCGGCAAGTTTACCAACAAGGCCTATGAGACATCCGGCGGGCTGCACGGGGTCGGCGTTTCGGTGGTGAATGCCCTGTCGGACTGGCTGACGGTCGAGGTCGCACGCGACAAAAAGCTGTGGCACCAGCGCTATGCTCGCGGCAAGCCGCAGGGCAAGCTGACCTCGAAGCCGATGACGAACCGGCGCGGCAGCGCCCTGACATTCCATCCCGACCCGGACATTTTCGGCGCCGATCTGGTGATGAAGCCGGCCCGGCTGTACCGGTTGGCGCGCTCCAAGGCCTATTTGTTCCGCGGCGTCGAGATCCGTTGGAAATGCGATCCGGCGATGATCGGCAAGACCGACGTGCCGACCGAGGCGGTGTTTCATTTTCCCGGCGGACTGGTCGATGCGTTGGCCGAAGAAATCGGCGACCGTGAAACAGTTACGCCGACGCCGTTCATTGGCCAGGCTGCATTTAACGGGTCGGGCCGCGTCGAATGGGCCGTCACCTGGCCCGCCGACGGCCAGACGTTCGTCAGCACCTACTGCAACACGGTGCCGACGCCGCAGGGCGGCACCCATGAAAGCGGCATGCGCAGCGCCCTCGCCCGCAGCCTGAAGGCCTACGGCGCTATGGTGAAGCGGCGCGGCGCGGCGCAATTCACCACCGAAGATATCAGCGGCGACGCCGCGTTGATCGTCTCGCTATTCATGTCCGAGCCTCAGTTCCAGGGCCAAACCAAAGAGAAACTGGTCAGTGTCGAGGCCGCCAAGCTGGTCGAGAACGCCGTCAAAGACCATTTCGATCACTGGCTGACCGGCAACGCCGAGGCCGCCAACGAGCTGCTCGATTATGTCAGCGAGCGGGCCGACGAACGCCAGCGGCGGCGCCAAGAAAAAGACGTCTCGCGGCAAAGCGCCAAACGTAAACTTCGGCTGCCAGGAAAACTATCGGACTGTTCGGCCGGTCAGGCCGATGGCACGGAAATATTCTTGGTCGAGGGCGATTCGGCGGGTGGGTCGGCCAAGCAGGCGCGCGACCGCCGGCTGCAGGCGGTGCTGCCATTGCGCGGCAAAATCCTCAATGTCGCGAGCGCCGGTGTTGGCAAGATTCAGGAAAACCAGGAGATCGCCAACATCGTCCAAGCGTTGGGCTGCGGGATCGGTGAGAAATACAACGAAGCGGGCCTGCGCTACGACCGGGTCATCATCATGACCGACGCCGACGTCGATGGCGCACATATTGCCGCGCTGTTGATGACGTTTTTCTTTCGGGCGATGCCGAAGTTGATCTATGACGGGCATCTTTACCTCGCGCAGCCGCCGCTTTATCGCCTGTCGCAAGGCGGTACGGTGTTTTACGCGCGCGACGACGCGCACCGCGAGGAGCTGCAGAAGACTGAATTCGCCGGACGCGGTAAGCTTGAGATCAGCCGGTTCAAGGGTTTAGGTGAAATGCCGTCCGCGCAGCTTCGCGAAACAACCATGGACCCGGCCAAACGCACGCTTTTGCGGGTCGTGGTGGCGGAAAACGAACGCCGGGGCACTGATAAATTTGTCGAGAGTTTGATGGGGCGCAAACCGGAAAATCGATTAGCGTTTATACAAGAGCACGCGGCCGACGCGGCCGACCTGGATATTTAGCGGCGGTCCTACCCGCCCGGAGGAAGCGCGATGATCGGACGGATGACACTGCTTTTTGCTGGCACGGTATTGCTCGCTGCATGCGCCGGGGCGCCAGCCGGTACATTCTCGGGCACACGCGGCGCCACGATCTCCCCGTTCTACGCCCCGGCCTTGGTGAGTTACGTGGCACGAAACGGGACGTTCCCCGTGGTGGTCCGCGGCAATCCATTCGGCGGCGTGCCGCAGGCCCAGCTCGAACAGGCGTTGCATCAGCGGATGCGTCTGCCCGGCTGGGCGCCCAATGCACGATTTGCCGCTGACCCGGCCGCCGAAGCGGGCACCGGTTTACGCCTTGTTGTTCTGTTCAACCCCGCCGGCACCGTGGGATTGCGGGCGGTTTGCGGTGACCTATCGGGCATAACGTATACCGGGCCAGCCAATCAGATGACGATGAGGGTCGGGTTTTGCGACGGCCCACAAAGTATGTCCGATGTGACGTTGCGCACGGCGCCGCCACCAGACGAAACGAGTGCAGCGTTCGTCGGCGCCTTAAACAACGCGGCCGCATCGGCGCTACCATTTATCGATCGCAACACCGGTCAATAATTTGGGTCTTGAAGAAGATTGGGGCACGGCCCATGTTGCTGTCGCAGGGGAATCAAGGTGGGCTGTAGAGGGGTCCTAACCATGAGTCGCCTAAAGATTATTTTTGCCGCTGTAATTTTGGGCGGACTGACGGCATGTACCGCGTCCGACATTGTTATCTCCGGTTTGGGACCTAGCGGACTGCCGTACGACCCGAGCATCGTGCGGTATGTCGTTGGCCAAGGCGACTTCCCGTTGGAACTGCACGGCAATCCAAGCAATCTCGATGACGACGCCTTTGCCACGCTGGTCGAATCCCGGCTCCGCATTGAGCCCACTTTCGGCAAGACGACGTTTCGCCGCGACCCACAGACAAAGAACCGGCACCCATTCCGTCTTGTTCTCGTCTTCAACGCCGCCAATCCTCGAATAAGCGCGCGGCACGTCTGCGAGGGCGAGGATCTCGACAACGCGGGCGGGCCCAATTCGACACTTTTTGTACGGGGCGTTTTTTGCGACGGTCAGACCGTTCTTTCGGAAGACAGCGCACTGACAAATGCGCCGGAAGATTTTACGGACGAGCGTTTGCAGCGGTTGCTCGACAGGCTGCTGGAGGAATTGCTTCCCGGCGAAGGCCGCCGCGATATCAATGTGTCCTGCCCGACGGCGAACTGCAGATAGCGTGCCGGTCACGCGCGGCGTACTTGTCGGCCTGGTTGCCGCCGTGGGACTGTCGGCCTGCATTGCCGTGACACCGGAATTGGTGCACGACGGTGGTCCAGTCGATCCCAATTATTCGCGCGATTACGTGTCCCTCATCATTGGTGCGGGCGCCATCCCGACGGCGTTGCACGGCAACCCGTCGGATCTCGCTGACACCAATTTTGATGACTTGGTGATGCAACGGCTCAAGTTGCCACCGGTGTGGGGGCCACACCGCTTTGCACTCGAGCCCGACCCGCCGCCCACTCACGGATACCGCGTCGTCTTGGTCTTCAACCCCGAACTTGACGGGGTCAACAGCCCGGCGACGCAGCCGAATGCACCTGCGGATTCGACCGCGCGGTTCGAACTTGCGCTGTGCAGCGGGCGCATAAGAGTGAATGAGTCAGGGCCCTACCCAAAGCTCCCCTGGAAACGCTTAGAGCGGTTCCGCAACCGGAGCCTTTCGCCGATCTCGCCGCGTTATCTCGCTGAGCGCGTGCTGGTGCGCGGCGCCCTGTGCCTGGGCGACGTCCCCATCTCGTCGGGTTTTGTCGAGACCCAAGCCCTTGCAGACTATAGCGCGCCCGAATTCGTTCAGGTTCTTGACCTGCTCATGTTGCGCCTAATGCCTTACCGCGCCCTTCCCTCTGAATGCCCCGACAAGACGAACTGTGCGCGCACAGGCGGGCCGAATTAGGTCGCGTCCAACCAATCGCCCATCAGACCAGTAACGGCCTCGGGCTCCTCCATCGTGGACAGATGACCGCAGGCGGGGAGCAGGTGGAGCGTCGCGCCGGGAATCAGGTCGGCGAGTTCGCGCATAACCTCGGGCGGGGTGATGAGATCGTCGACGCCGCCGACGACCAATGTGCGGCAGGCGATCTGGGGCAAGGTCGGGCGGCTGTCGATGCGCCCCATGATGGCGGTCTGCTGGCGCACGAAACCGGCCTGACCGACATCTTCCGCCATTGCCGCGATGCGGCCGACGAGCAGCGTGTCGTCGAGACGGTCCGGGTGGATGAGCAGCGGTAGCAGCCGAGGGGTGACCCCTTTGAACTGGCCGTGACGCGAGAGGTCGATCAATCCGCGCCGCCGCGCCAGCTGGTCGTCGGTATCGGGCCGGGCCGAGGTATCGAGGAGCGCGAGATGGGTCACCCGACCCGGCGCTTGCCGCATGACCTCCTGGGCGACATAGCCGCCCATCGAGAGGCCGGCCAAAGCAAACCGGTCCGGCGCCTTGGCCAGGAGGCGTTGCGCCATCCCGGCAATCGAGTCGTCTTTGGTGACGTCGGCCACCGAAATCTGGGCAATATGCGCGAGATGAGCGATTTGATGCGCCCACAATTCCCGGTTGCAAAGGAGGCCGGGGATGAGAACCAAGTCTGTCATTGGCCCCTATTTAGCATGCTGCCGGCGGCCCCCAGCAACCGCCCCGGCGCCGTTGTCGGGGGTATCGGCACCGCGCTGGTGGGAGGGCGCGGGATTTGACCGCCCTGTGCAATTGGGGTATCGCTGCGCATAATGACGACATATTCGCGTTTTCCTCCGCAAGCTACGGGTTTTCATGAGTTTTTCGGAACTCGGGCTTAGCGACGAGGCCCTACGGGCCGTCGCGGACGCCGGCTACCACACGCCAACGCCGATCCAACAGCAGGCGATCCCGATCATCTTGCAGGGTCGTGACGTGCTGGGTACGGCGCAAACCGGCACCGGTAAGACGGCGTCGTTCACGCTGCCGATGATCGACATCCTGGCGGCGGGGCGGGCTAAAGCCCGGATGGCGCGCTCGCTGATTCTGGAACCGACGCGCGAACTCGCGGCCCAGGTTCAAGAAAGCTTCAAGGTTTACGGCAAGTACCACAAGCTCACCGTCGCGCTGCTGATCGGCGGCGTGCGTATGGAAGAGCAAGAACGCCTGATCGATCGCGGCGTCGACGTTCTGATCGCGACACCGGGCCGCTTGTTAGATCACGCGGAACACGGCGGCCTGCTTTTGGGCGGCCTGAAAGTTCTGGTGATCGACGAAGCCGACCGCATGCTCGACATGGGCTTTATTCCCGATGTCGAGAAGATCGCGAAACTTGCGCCGACTTTGCGCCAGACGTTGTTTTTCTCGGCCACCATGCCGAAAGAGATTCGTCGGTTGGCCGACCGATTTCTTCAAAACCCTAAATCGGTGTCGGTTGATCCACCCGCCTCGCCCGCCGAGACGGTCGACCAATTGTTGATATACATCGACGCCGCGGACAAACGCGAGGCCATGCGCTCGCTCCTCAAACAGCATGAAGTGCCTAGCGCCCTGATCTTTTGCAACCGTAAGCGCGATATTGGCGTTCTCACGCGCTCACTCAAGAACGCGGGCTTTGACGCACTCGAATTGCACGGCGACATGTCGCAACCGGCGCGCACCGAAACTCTTGAGAAATTTCGCCGCGGCGAATTCACGATCTTGGTTTGCAGCGATGTGGCTGCACGCGGGCTGGACATTCAGGGCCTACCTTTTGTGTTTCTTTACGATGTTCCAACGCACGCCGAAGATTACGTTCATCGCATTGGCCGGACGGGCCGTGCGGGTATGGTTGGGCGCGCTATTACGCTCGCGACCCATGAAGAAGCCAAATATGTCGGCCAGGTTGAGCAGTTGATCGGCCGGCCCATCCCCATGGGGAGCCTGCCCAATTTTGAGCGCGGGCAACCCGATGAAGACCAAAAGCGGGGTCGTAAAAGCCGGGGCGGTCGCGGGCGTTCCGGGGAACGCAGTGCACCGGTTGCTGCGGTGCAACCGGCCGAGACGCCCTTGCGAACGGCGCCAGAGGCCAGCCCAGTCGCGGCCGAAAAACCCAAAGGTCGCGTCCGGCGCCGACGCAGCGCCACCGGCGTCGCCCAGGCCGAATCAGTCGACGCCACGCCAACACCAGATGTCCAAGAGACCGCGGCACCTCGCACCGAGACGCCTGAGGCCGCGCCGACCACTGAGAAATCCGAGGGCCGATCTGCCGCCCCTCCGGCGCGGGCCGTCCAACGCCCGCCGCGCGACGATCGGCAGCCGCGCAACGACCGCCAAGATCGCGGCGACAAGCCGGTCGTCGGACTAGGCGATCATATGCCCGCTTTCTTAATGGCGACGATGCCCGGCAGCGAGACCACCGACGACGCCAGCGACGACGAGAAAAAGCCGCGCCGCCGCAGAAAATCGAGTTAGTCCACATCTGTCGAGCCGCAGCATGACGTCAAAGACGCAATCTGATTCTGAAATTCTTGTCGACGGCCCCACTGACGGGGTCCTGACCCTGACGCTTAACCGGCCTCAGGTGAAGAATGCGTTTTCCAACACGTTGTTGGAGCTGTTGCGGACGCTGTTCCGGGACGCGGCGCACAACGATGACGTTCGCTGCGTTATGTTGACCGGTGGCCCAGAGGTTTTTGCCGCGGGATCTGACATCAGCCAGTTACAGACCCGGCCGATGTACGGCGGCGACGCGGATGCACGGTTCGCGAACTGGGATGAAATGGAACGCTTTCCCAAACCGGTCGTCGCTGCAGTCAACGGCTATGCCTTGGGCGGCGGCTGCGAATTAGCGATGTTGGCCGACATTATCGTTGCCGGCGACACGGCGAAGTTCGGGTTGCCGGAGCTTCGGCTCGGTTTGTTTCCCGGGCTTGGTGGGACCCAACGGTTCATACGTCAGGTCGGCAAATCGGTCGCCATGAAGGTAATCCTGGCTGCTGAATTCATCGACGCCGCCGAGGCCCACAGGTTGGGCCTCGCCGCCGAAGTTGTGCCAGCCGCGGAGACCATCGCGCGGGCCACCGCACTGGCGACCAAAATCGCTGCGATGCCACCGCTCGCCGCGCGGGTTGCCAAGGAAACGATTCTGCAAGCCTACGAGACCCATCTGGGCGCGGGCTTGGCCTATGAGCGCAAGTCCAACCTGTCGCTGTACCCAAGTGCTGATAAAGCTGAAGGCGTCGCCGCGTTTCTCGAAAAACGCAAACCCAACTGGCAGGGTAAATAGCGCTCGGCACCTTCCGCCGGTGTTGCTCGTGCGCAATCCCCGCAGTAAGCGATCGAGCAAACTTCTCATCATAACGCCGACGTGGGATAACGCCGACGTGGGATCACCCGTAGGCTGCGGGGGCCACGCCGCTGCCGGGTAAACTATGAACGATTCGAAGAATCGTAGAGGCCCGTTTGCGTTCGCCCATTCGGCTTGGCGTGGCTCACCCCTGTTGCTAGCTGGGGCCGCCGTTGCCGGCGTGGCACTCACGTGCGCCCACGTAAACTTGTTCAACCCTGCGCCGTGCGCGTGTGCTAGGATGCGCTTGAGTAACCAACGTTTTTAGTAACCCATTGGCGGTGCGGGGCCACGCCGCTGCCAGGATGGACGATGAGCGATTCGCCGGATCGAGGGCGGGCCCTACTCCTGACACGTGTTGGCACGCGCCGCGCACCGCAGGTTCTTGCGGTCGCGGCTGTGGCCGCTGTTGCGTTGATCGCCGGATTGACGCTGTGGAACAGCCGCGCCAATACCGAGCGTGAGGCGCTGATCTACGTCGAAAACCACGCCCAAATCATTGAAGACCATGCCCGTCAGGCCGTCCGCGAAGTCGTGCAGTCGCTGTCGGTCGCCGCTGCGCTACTCGGCGCTGTCGATTTCGACGAACCAAACCAACGGCTCGACTCGTTCGTCAATCGGATTGGATCTTCCTCACCGCGTATCGACCGTTTTGCAATTTTTGATTCGCACGGTCAGGTCGTTGCTGGCAATGGCGACGATATGACGACCGAAGTATTTGGCGGGCCGCAAGGGATCAACCCGGAAATTGGTTTTGCGATCATTGCCAATCGGGCGTTCGTTCTCATCGACATGCCCTTCTTGGCGCCAGGCGGCGCGTCGGGCGGCATTCTGCGCGCCGGAATATCGCGCCGCTATTTCGAAGAATTTTACAACACGATCAATGTCCGGGCGGGCAGCGACGTCGGACTAGCGGAGATCGGCGGTGAAGTCTTGGTCCAGGTCGGCGCCCTGGGCAAACTCGCCGCGCCGACGGTGCAGCTTGACGCCGGCAGTCAGATGCACGCCATGTTGATTTCGGTGAATGGCGCGAAGCGTTTCGAAGCCTATCGACGACTCCCGGACATTCCGATCATCGTCTTTTCAGCGTTGGACGCGCGCGCGGTGTTCGCGCCGTGGTGGAGCAACCTGCGTTTCTTTGCGATTGTTTTCGCGCTCATCGCAGTCCCTCTCGTTGTGCTTGGACGACTCATCGTGCAGACGCAGCGTCGGCAGCGGTGGCTGGCGTCGATTGTCGCATCTTCCGGCGAGGCGATTTGGAGCCGGAACCTCGACGGCACCATCGCGAGTTGGAACAAGGCCGCGGAGCGGTTGTTCGGCTATACCGCAGCGGAGATCATCGGACAGCATATCTCGGTACTGTGGCGCCACGATCAGACCGCCGAACTGACGCGGATGACGGAACGCATTAATGCCCGCGGAACCTTTACTTACGATCAAGACACGGTGCGGTGCGCCAAAGACGGTCGCGAGGTGAGCGTCGCGATCACCGCCTCACCTATTGTGGACGACGGCAATAACATCATTGGCGCGGCCATTACGGCGCGTGACATTCGCGAAAAGAAAGAAGTTGAGAAAAAGCTTCACCGGCTGGCTTATTACGATCCACTCGTGAACCTTCCCAACCGCGTGTTGCTGGAAGAAGAATTGGCCAAAGCGGTGCGCAAAAGCGTTGAGGCGGGTCAGGCCCTCGCGTTCCACTATTTGGACCTGGATCATTTTAAGGACGTAAACGACAGTTTCGGTCACCAGGTTGGCGACTTGCTGTTGCAGAGCGTGGCCCGACGCATCGGCGAAGTGGTGCGACGCGATGACATCGTCGGACGACTCGGCGGAGACGAGTTCGGAATTATTCAACCCACCGCCACCGACGGCGAGGACGCCACGCAACTGGCCGAACGACTTCTTGCCGGGTTGGGATTACCGTTCCGTATCGATGGGCACGAAGTGACCACCGGCGTGAGCATCGGCACCACCGTTTTGAATTTGCACGAGGCGCGCGAGCTCGAACCAATCGCAGCAGCGCGAGGTCTGTTGCAAGAAGCCGACATAGCGCTTTATGAAGCCAAGACAGCGGGCCGTCATCATCATAGCTTTTACGCCACGCGCCACGGCGACAGGGTGCAACGTAAAATGGCGATCCAAGAGGCGCTTGTGCGCGCAGTGCGCGACGACGGGCTCCACCTCCACTTCCAACCCCAGGTCGATCTGACCAGCAAGAAAATATTCGGCGCCGAAGCGTTGGTGCGGTGGACCGATCCCAACCTTGGGGCGTTGAGCCCCGGCGAATTTATTCCGATCGCCGAACAGAGCAGCTTGATCGTCGACCTTGGCGCCTGGGTTCTTCGGGAGGCGTGCCGGACCGCCGCGACTTGGCCCAGCCAAGAACTTATTATCAGTGTCAACGTTTCGGCTGTGCAGCTGCGCCGCGGCGGTCTGTTCGATCTGATCCGCGACACACTTAACGAAACCGGGCTGCCGCCGCATCGCCTTGAACTCGAGCTCACCGAATCTGCCTTGTTCCGCGACACTGAAGACGTCACCAGCCTGCTATGGGCGCTTCGTGCCCTTGGGGTCCGACTGGCAGTGGATGATTTCGGCACGGGGTACTCGACGCTCAGCTACTTCAAGGATTTTCCGGTCGACAAACTTAAGATCGACAAGAGTTTCATTGACGGGCTCGCGCCGGCGAGCCGCGGCCTCAACATCGTCCGGGCGGCCGCCGCGATGGCCGAAGGGTTGGGATTGGAACTGGTCGCCGAGGGCATCGAGACGGAAAGGCAGCGCGATCTGTTGCGCGAGGTTGGGGTCATGCGGGGCCAGGGCTATCTGTTCTCCCCGGCCGTTTCATCGGAGGACTTTGTCACCCTCGTTGCCGGTGACAATATCATCCGGTTGAATTCCGCCTCAGACTAGCTCCATACTCGCGACCCAACGCTCCACGCTCAGGAGCAGGTGAGGCGCGAGCGAGGTGCGCGATGTCCAGGACCATCGAAACGACGATGACCCCTTTGATCGTGGGCATTCTCGCGTTGGGGCTGCTCCGCCATTGGCGCCACCGCGACCACGTCGATCTGGCGGACTGGATGGCCCTGGCGAAGGGGGCGATCGACGAGGATGCGGCGAGCGCCCCGCTGATCGCACATCATTTTGACGCCATAGCCGGCTATGCCGCATGGGCCGACACCTACGACGGCGGCAATCCCCTTATTGCGCGCGAGCAAGCAGTGCTTGAGGGCATGCTGACGACCGAGCGCGGTAGCCGGGCCCTGGACGCCGCCTGCGGAACTGGGCGCATCGCCGAAATCCTATTGCGCAACGGCCATGAGGTCGTGGGCATCGATCAGTCGACGGCGATGCTTGACCGTGCCCGCACGCGATTGCCGAGGGTTCGATTTGAGACCGGATCGCTTGACGGCCTGCCGGTTGATGACGGGTCCTTCGATCTCGTGGTGTGCGGTCTTGCTCTGACCCACGTTGACGACCTTGGCGGTGCGGTAGCTGAACTCGCACGCGCCGTTAAGCCGGGCGGTCGTATCATCGTTAGCGAGGTTCATCCCTTCAACGTGATGCTGGGCGCCCAGGCATCGTTTTCGATGGATGGGGATGCTATGGGCGTCATCCCCAACAACGAGTACACCGTCGGCGACTATGTCCGGGCTTTTGGCCAGGCGGGGCTGACGATCGTCGATTTGCAGGAGCCGGCCTTTCGCGAAGCCGAGGTGGCACAAGCCTGCGCGGCATTCTCGGCAAGGTTGGGCACCGGCGCGTTGGACGCGTTTCGGGCGGCGCTCCTCGGCTTCCCCATGGCACTAATATGGGATTTGCGTAAAAATTAGGCGGGGCTGTAATCCGCGGAAACCCTGAGTTTTTGCGAATCTTCTTGTATTGAGACGCCATCGGGTCCATCTAAAGCCTGTGGCGCCCGTGCACCCGCAAGTCCTGTCGCGGAAGAACGGCACGCCGCCACGGAAGCAATAATACCGGCCTCGGTCAATTCGGCCGCCGATGCAATTCGGCGGGGCAATACAAGCGTTGCACTGGCCAGGTCCAACAAACCGCCAAGCGGAGGAACCCAAGTTGCGCGCGACATCGAAGGAAGTTCAAACGGCACATAGCCAGGCAGACGATATCGACGATGAGATTTCTCACACGCCGAAAACCCGTCGCTGTCTGATGTGCCATTCCCAATTTGAAAGCACTTGGGCGGGCGAACGTGTCTGCCGCCAATGCAAGTCATCTTCGCAATGGCGTTCCGGCGCCCTTGGCTGAGCCCCAAGATTTGAACAACAAAAAAGGGGCCCCAAAGGGCCCCTTTTTCATGCGTCAACAAACGTTAGTCGGCGACGCGAAGATTAGAGGCAGACTGTTTGCCGTCGCGGCCCGACTCGAGTTCGAACTCGACCACTTGACCCTCATTGAGGGTCGAGAGGCCGGCCTGCTCGACGGCCGAGATGTGAACGAAGGCGTCCTTTCCACCGGACTCCGGGCTAATAAAGCCGTAGCCTTTGGTGGGGTTGAACCACTTAACGGTCCCTTTCATAGCGAATCTTCCAGTTCTTCTAGCCTATGCAAAAACGCATGCGCGTAGCGCGAGCGGGTCTCAGGTCAACGAATTCCAGGATGTATGACGTCTTAGTCGGCGCGACGAGGCGAGATACGCAGGAGTTTTCGCAGTCTGATGACGCCAATATTGGGCGACCTGAAACATAAAGCAACTCAAATCGTCCCTATTTGACGCGCCCGGGAATTCCACCTAACAGTGGACCTCTTGAGGTACCGCCTAGCATTTTGGGCCTTCCCGGCCCTGGTATGTTACGATTTTGAACGAACGCGGCCACGAAGGGCCGCGCGAAACACCACGGAGCAGTAATGGCCCGAGCACCTAATTACGGTCACGAACGGCGCGAACGCGACAAAAACAAGGCGGCCAAACGGGCCGCGCGGGCCGACGCCAAAAAGGCTAAGGCGGATGAACGCCAGCCCAGCGACGCACCGAATGATCAGCCTGAGACGGACGGCGAAGCACCGGCCGACGACGAATCTGGGCCACCCGGCGCGGCATAACCCAGCGGGTCGCTAGCTCTTGTCGAGCCGACGCGCCGCATAGGTGAGCAGGTTCAGGAATTCAGCGTCATCGAGCATAACGAACGCGGGCATCACCCCAGCATGACCGAATCGGACGCCGTGGAGGAACTTCCATGGTTTGGTCCGCGCCAGTGTTGGCAAGGTTTCCGGAAATCGTTCACTGCCAAGGTTAAGCCGCGTGCCACTTGGTCCATGGCACACGCGACACACTTCGGCGTAGCGCTGTCCGCCGGCCTCGGCGTCCGCGCCGGACTGGCGTGCTTTCGATGCAAGATCCACGACGGCACGCTGCCCCTCGATTAGAAAGTTGACGAGATAACTCAGCGCATCGGCGGAGAGTTGATTGGCCGCAAAGCCGTGATTCTTGTGATTGATTCCGTCGGCGACAGTGCGCCGGCTGGCCCCAACCAAATGGCGTAGTCCCGGCACATTGGCGACGACACCGAGGTCACCGCCGACGCCGGCACTGCCGCGATAGTCCCAACCGTGGCAATTGACGCAGCGCCAAGTCTCGGTGTTGATCGCAGCCGCGTCACCGGCCCACAGCGGATGCTTGGCGAAGGGCCCGCGGTACAGCATGACCTGCGGCCAGTCGCTATAGAGTTGGCCGCCGATCGACTCTTCCCAGGCGACCGGTATTTGCCGTAGTTTCGATACGGCGGGTTGCCGTTCGCCCGCCGTCGCGTGCGGGGGCAGACTCGTTGCGATCGCAAGCCATGCCGCCGCGGCGATCAAACCGACGCATGAGCGACGAAGGGTGCGACCGAGTTTGCGCATCTTATGCAAACCGCTCCGCCGCACGGGCGCGCCGGCGTATCTCTTCTTCTTCGCGGTTGCGCGGCGGCGCGGCCGTTTCCAGCGCGTCGATCAGGCGACGGGCCACCGCGGTGACCTCGTCGACCGCGACATGGAAGGCGGCCTCGTTGACCTTCGACGGTTTGGCAAAGCCGCTCAGTTTGCGCACGAACTGCAATGCGGAGGCCTCGATTTCGTCCTCGGTCGCCGGCGGTTCGAAATTGAATAGCGTTTTGATGTTGCGGCACATCGGCAGGTCTCCTGCAGGTTAGTCACCTCACGTAGTTTAGCGGGCTAATTTGCAAAACGCTTTCGTTCCAACAAAATCCCGCCTGACCGTACCGCACTTCTCGATGTCGCCGGCCCTCAGACTGATTTTCTTGGCGCCCGATTCTTGGTCGTTTTCTTGGGTTTAGCCGCCGCGGCCTTCGGTTTTTTCGCATCGGCGCGGTGGGCGGCGGCGATCGCTTTTTGCGCCCAGGCAGTCAGCGCCTCAGGATCATCAAGGAACTCAGCCGGCACCGCGTAGTAGCTCATGCTCCGGGTTTTGCCGGCGCGGGTGTAGCTCATCGGCCCTGCCCCCAATGCGACAAATTCGGCGGCCAACGCGTCATCGGCCTTGAGGTAGAGCGTGTCGGTGCCGGTGATGATGCCAAACATGAGGCCATCGACAAACAACCCAATCCCGCCAAACATGCGCCGCTGCGCCGGCACAATCCCGGACAATTGATCGAGGACGAAATTCCGGAAGTCTGGACTGACAGCCACTTAGTCGAGCAGCGCGTTGAACCGTTCGCTTGGGACGCGAACCACAAGACCGTCAAGGGCGGCGGTAATAACGATTTGGCAACCCAGGCGTGACGTCAACGAAAGGCCGTAGGCGAAATCGAGCATATCGTCCTCTTCCGTCGTCGGTTCGGGCAATCGTCCATAATCGTCCTTGTCCACGATGACATGACACGTCGAGCAGGCCATCGCGCCCTCGCACGCGCCTTCCAACTCGGCAATCCCGTTGCGCTGCGCAATCGCCAACACCGTGTCCCCCACGGGGGCATCGACCTCACGTGATTCGCCGTCAGGCATGATAAATGTCATCCGGGCCATCTTAAGCGGCCGAAACTTCGACGGTCGCGCGAAGCTCGCGGGCCATGGCAGCGATCCGAGCACCAACAAAATCAACCTCTTCGCGGGTTGTTTGGCGGCCCAAACCGAGGCGGATCGATCCGGCGGCGCTGACCGTGTCGAGCCCCAACGCACCGAGCACGTAGGAGGGTTCGACCGACGCAGACGTGCATGCCGATCCGGTCGACGCGGCAATGTCGTCGGCGAGTGCTACGAGGAGCGCCTCGGCGTCGATCCCAGGGAAGGCGACATTGAGGTTGCCCGGCCAGCGGCGAACCGGATCGCCGTTCAGATGGGCACCGGGCACGGCCAACACCAGGCTCTTCAGCCGTTCAGCGAAACCGGCCAGGCGGTCGCGTTCATCGTCCATGACGCCGCTGGCGATCGTGCAGGCAGCGCCAAAGCCAACGCACAGGAAAGCCGGCAGTGTGCCCGAGCGCAGGCCCCGCTCCTGCCCGCCGCCCGACATCAGCGGTTCGAGCCGGACCCGCGGGCGGCGGCGTACGTAGAGCGCGCCAATTCCTTTGGGCCCGTACATCTTGTGCGACGAGAGGCTCATCAAATCGATGGCCATCGCGTCGACGTCCAACGGAATCTTGCCGGCCGCCTGGGCGCAATCGGTGTGAAACAGAACACCGCGCGCGCGGCACAAGCCGCCGATCTCGGCCAGGGGTTGAATGACGCCGATCTCATTGTTCACGCCCATGACCGAGACCAGCACGGTATCATCGGTGAGCGCAGCGCTGAGCGTTTCGAGATCGAGCAAGCCCGACGGCTGTACCGGCAAGACAGTGACGGTGAACCCTTCGCGTTCGAGGGCATACGCCGATTCAAGGACGCACTTATGTTCGGTCGCGACGGTCACGATATGGCGCCGCCGGTTGCCGGTGAACCGTGCCGCGCCCTTGATCGCCAGGTTGTTGGATTCGGTGGCGCCGGACGTGAAGATAATCTCACGCGGATCGGCACCGAGGAGCGCGGCAATCTCGGCGCGCGCGCTTTCCACCGCGGTTTCGGCATCGCGCCCATAGGCATGCTGCACCGAATGTGGGTTGCCGAAGCGGTCTTCGAGAAACGGACGCATTGCATCGTAGGCGCCCGGATCAAGGGGCGTGGTCGCTTGATAGTCGCAATAAACCGGCCGGTGCAGCGTCATGACGCGCGCCGGGTGGTGGCGGCGCCGTGCTTGCGCTGGTAGAGCGCACTCCAGGCCGAAATGAAGCGCGCGACATCGGCTTCGGTCGTGGTCCGACCGAGGCTTACCCGAATCGCGGTGGCGGCTAAATCCGGTGCCACGCCCATGGCGGCCAAAACGTGTGACGGCCCAACCTTGCCCGACGAGCACGCGGCCCCCGCACTGACGGCGATCCCGTCGAGGTCCAACGCCATGATCTGGGTTTCGCTGGAAATCCCCGGCATTGTCAAACAGCTGGTGTTGGGCAGGCGCGGCGCGCCCGCCCCCATTACCTCGGCACCGCACTCGGTGCAGGCCGCTTCGAGGCGATCGCGCAAGCCGGCGATGCGGGATGCGTCTGCTGCCGCGTCGCTCGAGCCCGCCGCGGCCGCACCGAACCCGGCGATGCCCGGTACATTTTGGGTGCCGGCGCGGCGGTAACCTTCTTGCCCGCCGCCAACTTGGGATGGCGATAAGACGACACCGGTCCGCACGACAAGCGCCCCGACCCCCATCGGTCCGCCGAATTTGTGCGCCGACAATGTGAGCAGGTCGACACCGAGTGCCGCGATATCCACCGATATTTTGCCGGGGCCCTGAACGGCATCGCAGTGGACCATCGCGCCGGCGGCGTGGGCCATCGCCGCGGCCTCTCTGACCGGCTGCACGACGCCTGTTTCGTTGTTGGCGAGCATTAGAGAGAGCAACGCCCCCTCATTGGTATTTAAGACGTGCTGGAGGGCGCCGAGATCGATCACCCCGGCGGCATCGACCGGCACGGTCGTGGCGCCACGCGGCGTGCGCTGGGCGGCGGCAAGGACCGAATCGTGTTCGACCGCCGACACGATGATGTGGCGATCGATTCCCCATAGCACACAATTATTGGCTTCGGTGCCGCCGCTGGTGAAGACAATTTCAGCGGGCTGCGCGCCGACCATTGCGGCGACTTGCTCGCGCGCACGCTCGATCACTTGTCGGGCGGCAGCGCCAGGGCGATGCACCGAGGACGGGTTGCCCAATAGATCCAAGGCCTCGGTCACGGCGGCGCGAGCCGCAGCGCTGACGGGTGTTGTTGCGTTGTGATCGAGATAGATACGGGACGCCGTCATAGGCGAAGTGCGCCGGCTAGAGCGCGACGGAATCCGGCCGCGCGCCTTCGAGCGGGCCGGCAGTCGTGCGGCTACGTGCAGCACCGAGGACGCGGCGGTCCAGGACGTCTTGGATCGTGACCGAGCTGAGGAACATGTAGATGTGGTTACCCAGTTCTTCCCACAGGTCGTGGGTGAGGCAACGGCTGCTGTCTTGCGCGCAGCCGACGGGTGAGCCCGGGGTGCACCGTGTTGCGCGCAGATTCTCATCGACCGCCAAAACGACATCGGCGATCCGCGTATGGGCGGTGCCGCGTTGCAGCAGATAGCCGCCGCCTGGGCCGCGCACGCTCTTGACCAGGTTGTTGCGGCGCAACCGCCCGAATAGTTGTTCGAGATAGGAAAGCGAGATGTTCTGGCGTTCGGCAATATCGGCCAACGACACCGGTTGTCCGTTGCTATGGCCGGCAAGATCGACCAGGGCCATGACGGCGTAACGGCCTTTGGTCCCGAGTTTCATTCGTCGGGCTCGTCAGTTCTGGTGCCGCCGCCTGAGGCCCGCGCCTCGGACCACGGCGTCGCCAATGGACTATTAGTGCCGGCTTGCTTCTCCAACTCAGCGAGCCGCGTCTTAAGAAGCTGGATCTGCTCAAGCATGCCGGCAACGGCATGGCCGGCAGGGTCGGCGTCACGCGCCGTACCGTAGGCCACAAACGCCGAGGGACGTGATGCGGCGCGGTCCGCGACCGGTTTGGCCGGGATGCCGACGACCGTCGTATTGGCGGCGACGTCTTTGACAACGACCGCATTCGAGCCGACGCGCACACAATCGCCCAGGCTGATCGGGCCCAGGACTTTGGCGCCGGCGCCGACGATCACGTCGTTGCCGAGCGTCGGGTGGCGCTTGCCCGCCTCGAGCGCGGTGCCGCCCAGGGTCACGCCCTGATAGAGGGTGACATTGGTCCCGATCTCGGTGGTTTCGCCGATGACGACGCCAAAGCCGTGGTCGATGAAGAAGCCGGCGCCGATCTGTGCCGCAGGATGAATCTCGATCCCGGTCAAAAAGCGGCTGAACACCGAGACGAGGCGCGCCACGAATTTGAGCCGAAGCCGCCATAATCCATGGGCAATACGGTGGTAGACCACGGCATGGAACCCGGGATACAGAAAAATAACTTCAAACCGGGAGCGCGCTGCGGGGTCACGGTCCACGACAGCGCGCAAGTCGCGGCCTAATGTCTTGAACGTGGATGATTGGCTCATGCTATAGTCCCGCGCCTGCGCGCTGTACCCGAACACCGAGTGCTGGGCATATAGGTTACCCGACCTAGAGAATCAAGTTTTAGGGTATCAAGTTAAGCCACCCGTTGCCAATTAGGCGACTGATTTTGTCGGGTATTCACCGACCTGGAGCGTCATGCCGGAAGTCAATTTCAACGGTCCTGAGGGCCGCCTAGAAGGCCGCTATCTCGAAGGGAAGACCAAGAACGCGCCGATCGCGCTCATTCTTCATCCCCATCCGCAACACGGCGGGACGATGAACAACAAGGTCGTGTACACGCTTTACCACGCCTTCGCCGACCGCGGATTTGCCGTCCTGCGCTTCAATTTTCGCGGGGTCGGGCGGAGCCAAGGCGAATTCGACCACGGTACGGGCGAATTGTCCGATGCGGCCTCGGCCCTGGATTGGTTGCAAACGTTCAATGCCAACGCCCGGACGTGCTGGGTGGCGGGCTTTTCGTTTGGCGCCTGGATCGGCATGCAACTGTTGATGCGGCGCCCGGAAATCGACGGATTTATTGCGGTGTCACCGCCATCAAGTTTGTTCGACTTTTCGTTTCTCGCGCCGTGCCCGGCGTCGGGAATCATCATCCACGGCGGCGACGATCAGCACGTGCCGGTCGAGGATGCGCAAAAACTCGCCGAAAAGCTGCAGTCGCAGAAGAACATCACGGTGGATTACAACGTGGTCACCGGTGCCGATCACTTTTTCACCGACCGGATCGAGCAACTCAATAAAGTCGTCAATACGTATCTGGACGCGTCCCTGGTGACCGAGACCGCGCCAGCGGCCGAGGCCTAAGCCGCTCTTACCGGGGGTGGCTGCTCAAGCCGGGCGGACCAAGCGGCCGCCGGTTAGTGGCTCAGGGACTCCCGTGGTGGTTGGCAGGCTGAGCGGCAGACCGCGCAGGGTACGAACCGCCAAATAGCCGAATGCTTGCGCTTCGAGCGCGTCACCTTGCCAGCCGACTTGTTCGACCGGAGCGACCGGCGCGGCCAATCCGGCGGCCAGCAAGCGCATCATATAGGCGTTGTGCCGGCCGCCACCCGTGACCAGCCACCGTATCGCCGGCGCCGGGAAATGTTCGCGCGCCGCCATTGCCCCGGCGACCGTCAGCGCGGTCAGCGTCGCGGCGCCGTCCTCGAAGTTCAGTTCGCTTAATGACCCGATACCGAAATCCTGGCGGTCCAGTGACTTCGGCGGCGACTGCTTGAAATATGGGGCGTCGAAAAGATTCGTCAGGATGAACGGTTCGGCGAGCCCAGCCGCGGCGAACGCGCCGCTGTCGTCGAAGGCGCCGCGATCATGCCGGGCAACCCAGTCGTCAATCAGCGCATTGCCGGGGCCGGTATCGAAGGCAATCGTCGTGTTGGGCCCGATCCAGGTCACGTTGGCCACCCCCCCGATGTTGAGGACCGCAACCGGGCCTTCCAGATCGGCCGCGAGGGCGCGGTGATAAAGCGGTGCGAGTGGCGCGCCCTGCCCGCCTGCGGCAACGTCGGCCTGGCGAAAGTCAGCGACAACATTGCGCCCCAATGCCGCCGCTAGCGCCGCCGCGTCGCCCAGTTGCCAGGTGAACCGGCGCTCCGGCCGATGGGTTATGGTATGACCATGAAACCCAATAACATCTATGTTTGAGTTAGTTATACTATTTTCTTTAAGTAAAATATCGACCGCGTCGGCGTGGTGCGCGGTGACCGCTGCTTCGACGCTGCGACTCTCGTCGTCGGCTTGTTCGGCGCCCAACAGCCCGTGCAGCGCGGCGCGCAGCCCCGCTGGATAGGGGGTCGAGAGCCATGGACCGGGCTCGACCATTGCCTCGCCGTCGGTTCGGATAAGGGCCGCGTCGACGCCGTCCATGGACGTCCCGCTCATCAGACCGATTGCCGTATAAATGCGCGTGGCCATCGAATCCCGCGTAACGTTGTGAGCCAGAAGACGAACATGCTACACAGCGGCCCCATCCGCCAGCCCAAGCGATCCGCCAATGCCGACGGCTAAATCAGATTTTCTGCGCGCCATGATCCGGCGTGGCGACTTTCACGACGCGACCGACTTCGCCGCGCTGGACGAGGCGGCGGTCAGCGGCAGCGTTGTCGGCTACATCGGGTTCGACGCGACGGCGCCCAGCTTGCACGTCGGCAACCTGATGCAAATCCTCAAATTGCGGATCATGCAGCGCAACGGCCAAAAGCCGATCGCGCTCGTTGGCGGCGGGACCACCAAGATCGGCGATCCCTCGGGCAAGGACGAAATGCGTCAGATCCGTGGCGCCGATGAAATCGACGCCAACGTCGAGCGTATCAAAGGATTGCTAAGCCGGTTCCTAACCTTTGGTGACGGGCCAACGGACGCCATTCTCGTCAACAACGCCGACTGGCTGGAACGCCTCGAATACATCCCGTTCCTGCGCGAGATCGGCAGTCACTTCACGATCAACCGCATGCTGACCTTCGAATCGGTGAAGGCGCGCTTGGAGCGCGAGAGCCCGCTGTCGTTCATCGAATTCAACTACATGATCCTTCAGGCATACGATTATCTTGAGTTAAATCGCCGCTTCGGCTGCCTGCTGCAAATGGGCGGCTCCGACCAATGGGGCAATATCCTGAACGGGGTTGAGCTGTGCCGCCGGGTCGACGGCAAAACCGTGTTCGGCATGACGTCCGATCTGCTGACGACCGCGTCGGGCGCGAAGATGGGTAAGACCGCACAGGGGGCGGTCTGGCTGTCCGAGGATATGCTGTCGCCCTACGACTATTGGCAATTCTGGCGTAACACCGAGGACGCCGATGTGGGCCGTTTCTTACGCCTTTTTACCGACCTCGCGGACGACGAGATTATCCGGTTGGAGGCCCTCGACGGTGCCGAAATCAACGACGCCAAAAAGATCCTGGCGACGGAAGCGACGGCAATGTGCCATGGCCGTGTAGCAGCCGACGCTGCCGCGGAAACCGCGATGAAGACCTTCGAACAAGGGCGTACCGGTGCGGCTTTGCCGACGATCGAGGTGCCGCGCGCGGAACTCGAAGCCGGCATTCCGGCGTTCGACCTACTGCGGCGCAGCGGGCTGGCGAGCTCGGGCGGCGAGGCGCGGCGATTGATCAAGGGTGGCGGCGCGCGGGTCAATGACACGGTGATCGTCGAGGACGTTCAGGCCATTACGCTGGCCGATGTCGGTAGTGACGGCACGATCAAGCTGTCGGCCGGTAAGAAGCGGCACGCGCTGATTCGCGCGGCCTGACTACCCCGGCTGGTCGGCCAAGAACGGACGATCGGGGTCGGCAGGATCGGGACGCCCATCGCCGGTAAAGATCGCAAAGAAATTCCGCAAGAACCCTGGGGCCAGCGCGGTCAGCGGATTGACCGTGATGACCGGCCGATCGATCGGCCCCCTGATGCCATAGGTTAGCGCGAAGAGGCCCTGCCCCTCACCCCCAACCAACAAAGAGCCGATCAAAGGGATTTCTCCGAGGACGGAATTGATCGTATAGGCCGGAATCAGGGTGCCAAACATCGAGATGTCATCGGCATCGCTGTTGATTTCCCCATCTAGCGTAATGCCGAGCGACGGGCCGAACGCCCGCGCGTCGATCACCTCAAGCAAGCCGTCGTGAAACCGGAAGGGCACGTCGGCCCGGGCAAAACGCAGGCCATCGCCATTCAAGACTTCGAGCAGCCCGGTCAGCGAGGCCAGGGTCAACACCCGCGCGAAAGAGCTCGAACTTTTGACATGAAGGTCGGTGATTTCCATTCGGCCGTCGATGACCGGCCCTGTGTCGGTTTCACGCAATGACGCCGAGACCAGCAGGGCGCCCCCTTGGGCATCGTCGAACAGCCCGGTCGTGCGGGCGAGCGCGCCAGCGTTGGCTCCGGCAATGGTTAGACGGCGCGGGCCCTCCGGCGTCGTGACGAGGGTCGCCGATAGCGGCGCTTGGTTGTTAATCGATCCGGCGGCACGCAGCGATTCGAGCTGGTCCACGAAATTGAATTCGCTTGTCACGTTATGGAGCGATCGGCGTTCGCTAAGAATCATGACGTTTGTGGTGATCGATACGTTGAGTGGCGGCACGTCGCCCGTCGTTTGGTCGAAGAAGGCGTCGAGGAACGGCCCCGCGTCGATCTGCGGCCCGTTGATCGCGACGATAAAGCCATTGGGCGCGCGCGGTCTGATCGACGCCGCAACCTCCGTTCGCCCGAACGCAAGACGGCTCAAATCGATCCGCCGCAGCGCACGCTCGGGGCCAAGTTCGACGACCCCGGTCGCGGTCAACGCGTCCGAATTGAATGCGGCGCGCTCGATCCGGGTGCCACCGTTTTCAAGCGGGCGGACCAGGAACGACGCGGTTGCCGCTTGCGTCGGCAATTTGGCCACGCGCAGGACACCGGCATCGACCAATGCCGATGTGAGGTCGATCTTAAAGCCAGCCTCCAACAGGGTGCGCCCTGCCGAGCGGATATCGACCTCCGCACCGATCTCGCCGACAATGTAATCACCTGTGGGAAAACCGAGGGCGTTGCGGGCTGCGTCGTCGAGCCGACCACTTATTTGCAGTGCCGTCGTGGCGTTGTCCTCAGGCTGAAACGTTTCGCGCCAAACGACGCCGAGCGGCACGTTGTTCAGCGCAATGGTGCCGTCGGCCTGCATCCCGGCTTTTGTGACATCAAGGGTGAGGTTGCCTTGCGTCAGATCCAAATCCCCGAACGCCTTATCGATTGCCGCATCGCGTATGTTGGAGGCGGCGGCGAACCGGACGTCGGCAAGTGTGATGCCGCGTCTCATGGGGAAACTCAAGCGCACCCGCGTGGCCGACACGCCGCGCACTCTATCAGGCGTCATACCAAACCGTTGCGTCAGCTTGAGCGGCTCGGCGTCGATAATGCGCAGCACCTCGGGGTTCTCACCGCTGGCGACGAATTCAAGGCTGGCGTCCCAAATCCTGGGCGCGGCCTCGACCAACTTGATCGAACCTTCTTGCAGCAAGAGCGTGCCAAGGCGTCCGGCGCTGAGTTCCAGATCGACGTTGTCGCCGGTCAAGCGCAGCGCCCCCTCGCCGCCGGTAATCGGCGGCAAACTACCGAAAAAACTCGCCGTAACACCGCTCACCGAGAGGCGCGCCTCGACCGCGTCGTCGGGCAGCGCACCGCCTGATAGCTGTTCGGGGCCGACGTTTAGACGGACCGTCCCTTCGGTGACGACGCCTTCTTTGATGTTTTCGGTGAACCATTTGTGTACCGGCGGCGCGAACGAGGTCGGCCAATACTCCTCAATATCAGACGGCGTGAAGCCAGCGACACGACCCGCCATGATCACTTTTGGGCCGCCTTCTTCGGCGACGATCCGACCTTGCAGGATCGCTGTGGCAGACTCCCTTTCGAGAACTAATTCGTCGAAGACCAAAGCTTTGTCCGCGACGACGACCGCGCCGCGCGCCGTCAGCCTGCCGACCCTTGAGGGCGTGTCGAATACCGGCGCCAGGTCGAGCGCGCCTCCGCCGGCGGTGATATCAAAATTTATCGAGTCAAATCGGCCGCGCTCGCTCACCTCAAAGTTGATCCGGCCCGTGACCGGAAGTTGAAGGCGGTCGAGCCCGGCCAATAGCGGGTCCTTGGCGGCGAGGCGTTGGGGGTCGAGATCTTTGAAGTCGAGCGCGACTTTGGTGGCGCGTCCCACGTAGTCGAATGAGGCGGTGGCCACGAAGTGGGTGAGCTGTCCCTCTAGGTCGAGGTCAAAGATCAGATCGCCCGAAAGACCCACCGTGTCCCGATTGAGAATCAAGTCGGCCGCCGGCATGTCCCAGGTCACCCCGCTCGCCATGTCCTCAAAGGTAACGGCAGCACTCAGAATGCTGACCCGACGGAGCGCCGACCCGGGCCGCCGCGGGTCGGGCGCGAGGGTGAGATCGCGTAGAAAAGCCAGCAACGATGCGCTGCCGCCCCGGCCTCGACCGACACCGATTTCGATCACGCCGTCGGCCGATCGGCGCAAGTTGATGTTGGCGCCGACGACATCGACGGTCGTCGGCACAAAGTCTCCGGCGAAAAGACGGCCACTGTCGAGACCGACAGCAAGTTCAGGCACCCGCGCGACCGTTTGGCCTGATTCGTCCTGCAACGCTAATCCGAGCACGACGATATCGAGGCCACGATCAAAGCCGCGCCAGGCGAGAACGGTGTCAGCGAGGGCAATGTCCACGTCCGCGCCGCCAAAATTCAGCGACTCCTTGATGTAGGGAGACAGGAAGCCGACCGAGATCGGACCCTCCGACAGGCGCCACGCAGCGGCCGCGACGACGATCACGCTACCGGCGAACAACGCCGCCATGAGGCGGAGCGCGATTTTACTTGCGAGCAACATTCAGCTTTGCTTCATCCGCACTATTGGCCACCGCAGCCCGAGACCGCCCGCTATGACCGTTGAATCGCTCATCGATCAGATATCGACCCTGCCGCGCCCGTATGACCAGGACGCGGCGCAGCGCGGCCTTGAGTCATTCCTAGCGGTCGCGGCACAGTTGCCCGAGCACCAGGCCGCGGCCAGCGCTGCGGCGCGTGACCCGCGCATTGCCGCGTTGCTGGATACCATTTTTGGCAACAGTCCATTTCTGACACAGACCATTATACGCGATTTACCGTACTTTTTGGGGCTTGTTCAAAGCCCGCCTGCGGCGGTTCTTCAGGACATTTTGGACGGCCTCGCGTTTGCGGGTGGCGGTCTCGCGGTCGGTCGGCCAGCGACGATGCGCACCTTGCGACTCGCCAAAGCCCGCGCATCGCTGCTGATCGCGATCACCGATATCGGCGGGGTGTGGCCGCTTGCCACCCTCACCAAGGCGCTGAGCGCTGTCGCTGAGGCGGCCATCGGCCATGCGGTCGCGTCCCTTATGGCGGAATTCGCGGCACGGGGCGATTTCGCGTTGCCCGATCCGCAGCATCCGGAGATCGACTCAGGCTATGTGATTCTCGCCATGGGAAAACTCGGTGCGCGTGAGCTCAATTTCTCGAGCGACATCGACCTCATCCCCTTATTCGATCCCGACGTCGCCCACCACACCGGCAAGAAGAGCGTGCAAGACGCCTTCGTTCGATTGACCCAGGGGCTGGTGCAACTGCTGCAAGAACGCACCGCAGACGGCTATGTATATCGCACCGACCTGCGCCTCCGCCCCGATGCCGGCGCCACACCCGTCGCAATGTCTGTACGGGCGGCCGAAACGTATTACGAGAGCGTAGGCCAGAACTGGGAACGCGCCGCCATGATCAAGGCTCGCCCGGTAGGCGGTGACCTTGCGACGGGCCATGCTTTTCTCGATACGATCCGGCCCTTCATTTGGCGCAAGCATCTGGACTACGCAGCGATCGCCGATATTCATTCGATCAAACGTCAGATCGATTCGAGCCGCGGCCATACGCGCGTCAAAGTAGCGGGCCACAACATCAAGATTGGCCACGGCGGCATCCGCGAGATCGAGTTTTTTGCGCAAACGCAGCAGCTGATCGCCGGCGGGCGCGAGCCGGTACTGCGCGAAAGCGGCACCTGCGCCGCATTGCGCGCCTTAGAGAGCACCCACCGCATCGACCCGTCCGCGGCGGATGACCTCGACGCCGCCTACACGTTTTTGCGGACTCTCGAACACCGACTGCAAATGATCGCGGACGAGCAAACCCAAACATTGCCAGAAGACGACGCCGGTCTTGAGCATGTCGCGACGTTTCTCGGGTTCCCGGACCGGACGCAGTTTGATGAGGTTTTGCTGGGGCACATGCGACGGGTCCGCGAGCACTACGGCGCCCTGTTCGAAGACGCACCGGCGCTCGGCGGCGAGTCGGGAAACCTCGTTTTTACCGGCACCGACGACGATCCGGGGACGCTGGAAACCCTCACCGAAATGGGGTTTCGAGAGGCCAAATCCGTGTCGGGCACATTTCGGCGCTGGCATCACGGGCGTTACCGCGCGACCCGGAGCACCCGGGCACGCGAAATGCTAACCGCACTGACGCCACGATTGCTGACCGCATTTGGCGCGACGGCCAATCCCGATTCGGCGTTCATGCACTTCGACGAGTTCCTCGCCAAGCTGCCGGCCGGTATCCAGTTATTCTCGCTGCTCTACAATAATCCGAGCTTGCTCGACCTGCTGGCCGAGATCGTCGGCAGCGCGCCGCGCTTGGCTGAGTTCCTGAGCCACGATCCGTTGGTTTTGGACAGCGTGTTGAGCGAAGGATTCCTCGACCCGTTGCCGGACGCCACGGCGTTGGCCGACGAAGCGCGTGCCCACATCGCCCGCGCACAAGATTATCAAGACGCGCTGGACTTGGCCCGCCGCTGGACTCGTGACCGACGGCTGCAGGCTGGCGTCCAAGTGCTGCGCAACATCATGCCGGGTCACCGGGCCGGTCCCATCCTGAGTGACATTGCCGACGCGGTGATCGGCGCGCTCATCCCCGCGGTGATCGACGACTTTGCCCGCCGCCATGGTGCGGTGCCCGGCGCCAGCCTTGCGTTGGTGGCACTGGGCAAGCTCGGGAGCCGCGAAATGATGTTCGGCTCGGACTTGGATTTGATCTTTCTTTACGACAACCCAGCCGGTGCCGCGGCGAGCGACGGTGCAAAATCGCTGACGACCAGCCAGTTCTTCGCGCGGTTGGGTCAGCAGATCATTAGTTCGATCACAGCGTTGACGCCGGAGGGGCGGCTTTACGAAATCGACATGCGGTTGCGCCCGTCGGGTACGGCGGGGCCGCTCGCAGTGCAGGTCGATGGGTTCGAAAAATACCAAACGAGCGAGGCTTGGACTTGGGAGCGCATGGCCTTGACCCGAGCCCGCGTGCTCCATGCGACGGATGTGTTTCGCGCCCGCCTTGAGCCGCTCATCACCTCGTTGCTTCGGCAACCCCGCGACCAGGCGAGCGTTCTTGCCGACGTCGCGACGATGCGCCTGCGGGTCGCGGCGGAATTCCCCGACACCGGGGTGTGGAGTCTGAAGTACGTCCGGGGCGGATTAGTGGATCTCGAATTCATCGCCCAGACCCTCCAACTCACAACCTGCGCCGCGGTGCCATCGGTGCTGGGGCGAACGACCGCGGCCGTCTTCGAAGAGCTCGGTGCGCAAGGGCAACTCGACCCAGAGGCTGCCCGCGAACTCGCTGAAACGACCCGGCTGTATCAGGATGTTGAGGGGCTGTTCCGTCTATGCCTTGAAGGGGCGCCGACCGACGACACCATTCCCGCCGGTTTAGCCCGCGCGTTGGTGCGGGTCGCGAATATGCCGGACATCGGCATGCTGAAGGCTGAATTGTCGGCGCGCCAACACATGGTAATGACGCACTTCGACGCGATTGTCGGCGCCGCGCCGGGGGCCTAAGCGGCGGCGACCTTCTGCGCCAGTTCTGCCAACCACGCCTCGACACGTTTTTTGTTCACCCCCATATCACCGATCCCGTACGTCGCGCGGCTGTAGATTGCGAGGCTGCTGCGCCCCGGTCCATGTTCGACAAATTGGACGGTGATCGTATCGGGGAACTTGAAGAGCGCGGAGCGCTGGACGAAATCGACTTGCCGCCGCGTGGAATCCTCACCGGCCACATTCACGCGCGGGTGTGCCAGTGCGACGGCGCGAAACGCACCCGCCAGCTGATCCACCCCGATCTCGAAAATGGGCACCGTCCCATGCGGTTTGGCAGCCGAGGTAAAGCTCTTTGGCGCGGCAAAATACTGGTTGGGCCGCCAGCCCAGTTTAAAGGTCGAGAGGTCCATCATCGTATTGCCGTCTTCCGTCGCGCAGGCGCTTGTCGCCCAAATTCAATTGTGCCAGAACGGCTGCTTGATCGTAGCGCGCAAACACCTGGAGGGCATCATGGCACTTAGCGAGGGAGACAAGGCCCCGGCCTTTAATCTGCCATCCGATGGCGGCAAGAACCTGAAGTTGTCCGACTACAAGGGCAAGAAGTTGGTTTTGTATTTTTACCCAAAGGACGACACACCGGGCTGCACCAAGGAGGCGATCGGGTTTTCCGAAGATGCAGCCAAGTTCAAACGGGCCGGCGCGGTCGTCATCGGCGCATCAAAAGACACGGTCGCGAAACACGAAAAATTCCGCGACAAATACGGGCTCAAGATTCCGTTGGTCAGCGATGAGGACGGCAGCCTGTGTGACGATTACGGCGTGTGGACGACCAAGATGAACTACGGCAAGTCCTACATGGGCATTGAGCGGTCGACATTTCTGATCGACGAGAAAGGCAAGATTGCGAAAGTGTGGCGCAAGGTGAAAGTCGACGGCCATGTCGAGGCCGTCCTCGAGGCGCTGAAGGCGCTCTGACCAGCGGCGGTCGCGCCCGCCGCCGAGCACCGCCCCGACAAATGACGGGGGGAAAAAATTGCCTAGCTAGGGCCTCGGGTACCTCAAAAACGAGGCCGGTTCGGGGGTCATTTTCAGATTCGCCGATTCGATTGCCAGATTCATCCCGAGTCCGGCGAATCCAGCTTGCCCGCGCTGTTTGGAATCGATATCCCTTACAGTGCAGGGCTGGGAGGAACGATGGCGAATGAGGGCCAGGGGACCTTTAGGCGGGTCTACGAGCGTCTTTTTCCCGAACGACAAGTCTACGTCAGGACACATGGCGAAGTGCAATTCGTCACGCTCTCGGGCCCGTTTCAAGTTGGCCTGACGTCACTGGTTTGCGTGGTCGCCGCATGGGTCGCGTTCTCGACGTTCCAGTATGTTTTTCAGAACGACATTATCGCGTCTAAAAACGAGCGGCTGCGTATTGCGCACACCGCCTATCAGGACCTCGAAGGCGAACTGCGCAGCACGCAACTGCGGTTCATCTCGGCCGCCCGCGACCTTGACGCCAAACACAACCAACTCATTGCTCTGGTGTCGCAAAAGGACACGCTGGAACAGCGATTGAACGCCATTTCCGAGCGCCTATCCGATGTGTCAGGCGATCATATGGAGGCGTCGAAAGAGGCTGCGGCGTTGCGCGATCAACTTCAGGGCGAGCGCAGCGAACTGTCCGACCAAATCGGCACTTTGCAGGGCACGCTGCGCGCTACGTTGGACCAACAATCGGACCTCGAGCAGAACCTTGCGGCAACCCGAGACAAGGTTGTGTCGCTGAGCGCCGAGCGCGATACCTTGATCAAATCGAACGCCGATTTGAACGGCAACCTCGAAAACATCAATCTGCGCCTGAGCAATATTCGCAGCGAGCAACGGCGATTTGTCGAGCGAATCGCGGCGCGCACGTCCGACGATATATCCCTCCTTGAGGATACCATCGCGATGACGGGGATAGAGCCCGACGCGTTGTTCGAGAAGAGCGGGCTGCGAACCGGCGCGATCGGCGGTCCTGTGATCGAGCCCGACGCCGCCGACGATGGCATGTTGAAGTCGGACATCAGACTGGACGATGGCGCGGAATTCGACTCGTCGGTGACGGGCCTGGAGAGCAATCTGCAACGATGGGAGGCGCTCCAAAGCGTGTTGCGCGCGCTTCCCCTCGCGCCCCCCGCCGACAATTTCTATATCTCGAGCGATTATGGCCGGCGCACCGACCCGTTCACCAAACGCGCGGCGTTTCATGGCGGCGTCGACCTAGCCGGCCCCGCGCGCCAGCTCGTGTATGCCACGGCGCCAGGAAAAGTCGTGGTCGCCGGTCGTAATGGGGCGTTCGGCAACATGGTGGAGATCGACCATGGGATGGGGCTCCGTACCCGATATGGGCATCTGGAAAAGATCTTGGTCAAACGCGGCGAGGACGTGGGCTTCCGCACCAAAATCGGCAGGATGGGTAGCACCGGCCGGAGCACTGGCACCCATTTGCATTACGAGATAAGATTTGACGGTAAAGCGTATGATCCATCACGCTTTTTGAAGGCAGGGAAGTATGTTTTCAAGAACTGAACGAGGGAGCAGTCCGTTGCCAGAGGCACCAGGTAGTTCCAAGGACGCACCGCCATCCCTAATCAGCGCCAATCTTCAGATTGTCGGTAACCTGCGCTCGCAAGGCGAGGTGCAAATCGACGGCACGGTTGATGGTGACGTGGCAGCAAACGCGCTGACCATCGGCGAGCGGGCGACGATCAACGGCGAAATCGTCGCCGACGATGTCGTTGTTCGCGGCCGGGTCAATGGCCGGATTCGCGCCCGCAAAGTGCAGCTCGCCAAGAGCGCGCATGTTGTTGGTGATATCTGGCACGAATTGCTGTCGATCGATTCCGGCGCGTTCGTTGAGGGGCACTGCAAACGAACCGACAAACCGACCGAAATCGTCGAGGCGCGGATCAAGTCGGTGCCGCAGCCCAAACGGGAAATGGGAAGTGGCGCAACGCCCGCGGCGGTGCCGGCCTAAGCAAACCCTCTAACACGGCCGATTTGGCCAAACGCATTACGCCGCCCCTGGGCGGCGTTTTCGTTTGTGGGTTAGGTCTGACCGACGCGGGCCGACAGGGCGGCCGCCATGAACACGTCGAGGTCGCCGTCGAGGACACCGGCGGCGTTGCCCCGCTCGACCCCGGTGCGGAGATCCTTGACCATCTGATAGGGGTGCAAAACGTAAGAGCGGATTTGGTGGCCCCAGCCGATATCGGTTTTCGAATCGTGTAGCGCCTGCTTTTCAGCCTCACGTCGCTCTATTTCCACCTCATAGAGCCGCGATTTTAGCATCTTCATTGCCGCCGACCGGTTCTTGTGCTGCGACCGGTCGTTCTGGCATTGCACGACGATTCCGGTGGGAAGGTGCGTGAGGCGTACCGCACTGTCGGTCCGGTTGACGTGCTGCCCGCCGGCGCCGGACGCCCGATAGGTGTCCACGCGCAATTCTTTGTCTTCGATGACGATATCGATCTCTTCGTCGATTTCGGGATAGACGCCAACGCTTGCGAAACTGGTGTGACGCCGGGCCGAGGCATCGAACGGCGAAATACGGACCAACCGGTGCACGCCGGTTTCGGTTTTGAGCCACCCGTACGCGTTGACCCCAATGACCCGGATGGTGGTCGACTTAATGCCAGCTTCTTCGCCCGGACTTTCTTCGATCCATTCGACCTTGTAGCCGCTGGCCTCAATCCAACGAAGATACATGCGCAAGAGCATTTCGGCCCAGTCCTGGGACTCGGTGCCACCGGCCCCCGCGTGGACCTCGAGGAAGCAGTTGTTGGCGTCGGCCTCGCCCGATAGTAGCGTTTCGATTTCCAACTTTGCCGCTCGGGTGCCCAGTGCCGTCAGCGCCGCGCCCGCCTCGTCGACAATTGCGTCGTCGCCTTCGGCCTCGCCGAGTTCGATCAGCTCGAGGGTGTCTTTGAATTCCGTTTCCAGCGACTGAAAGCGGCTAATCGCATTGTCGAGCTGGGTGCGCTCGCGCATGACCTTGCGCGCGGCGTCGGCGTCCTCCCAGAGTTTCGGATCTTCGGATAGCCGGTTCAGTTCCTCCAGCCGAACAAGAGCGTTGTCGTAGTCAAAGATGCCTCCTTAGCAGCCCGACTGCCTGCTCGATGTCGTTTTGGAGTTTTTCGAATTCCGCTCGCATGACCTTACGCCGTGATCGCTGTCGGTCCGTGTGGTAGCGGACCGGTGGCGTTCAGTAAAGACCGCCGACGCCCGAGCCTGTCGATGCACGATTGGACTGCACGGTGCCAAATTGCGTATCGAGGACCGCCGATTCGGCGGCCGTCGGTTCGGTGCCGGGACGGAACGCCTCAAGAATGATCTGATCGCTGCGGTCGTTTGCCAACGCGCCCGAGGCCGCGTCAATGCGAACGAGGCGGACGCCGCCGGGAATACGGAACGGTATATCGGCCTGTCCCTCGAGCGCCTTGGCCATGAAATCGCGGAAGATCGGCACCGCGACACTGGCCCCCTGCTCATCCGGCCCAAGGGTCCTCGGTTCATCGAAGCCGGTGTAAACGCCGACCACGAGATCCGGCGAAAAACCCAAGAACCAGGCGTCGTTGTTGTCATTTGTCGTGCCGGTCTTGCCAGCGAGGTGCATGCCAAGCCGGCGGATGCCGACGCCGGTGCCGCGTTCGACGACACCCTCCAACATGGAGACCATCTGGTAGGCGGTTTCCGGGCGGATCACGCTGGGTCGGTCGTCGCTTAAGGCGGGCTCGGCCTGGCTCTGCCAGCGATCCGCGAGACAGCCGTCGCAAACGCGCTTGTCGTGCTTGAGGATGGTCAGTCCGCGGCGGTCTTGTACGCGGTCAATTAGGGTCGGCGAGATTTTCTTACCGCCGTTTACCAGCATCGCGTAGGCCGTGGTTAGCCGCATCAACGTGGTTTCACCGGCGCCCAACGACATCGAGAGAAACTCCGGCAGATTGTCGACAATCCCGAACCGGCCGGCATAGTCCGAGACGACGTCCATCCCGATAAACTGGGCGAGACGAACCGTCATCAGGTTGCGCGATTTTTCGATGCCGAGACGCAGGGTCGAAGGACCGTAAAACTTGTTGGTGTAGTTGGCGGGCTTCCAGCGACCGAGACCGGCGCCCTGGTCGATGACGAACGGGGCATCGAGAACGCGGCTTACAGGCGTGAAGCCGTTCTCGAGGGCAGCTGCGTAGACGAATGGCTTGAACGCCGAGCCCGGTTGCCGCATGGCCTGAGTTGCGCGGTTGAATTGGCTTTGGGTGTAGTCGTACCCGCCGATCATCGCCAATACCCGACCGGTGTGCGGGTCCATCGCGACGAGCGCACCCTCAAGTTCGGGCACCTGGCGCAATCCGAAAACGATACCGCTGTCGGTTTGTAGTTGTTCGACGGGGACCACATCACCGACGGAGACAACGTCCGCGGTCTTTTTGACCGATGGACCGACGTGTTGTCCGTCACGCTGGGGGCGTGCCCATTTTAGTTCGTCAAACGGGATGAACCCGCGTTCGCCCGAGGTAAGTCCGACTTGCGCGCCGATGTCTTCGACCGCGAGCACCACGGCAAGCTGCCACTGGCGCATTCCGTTGGGCGCAACGACTGCTTTAAGGCCGGTCTCCCACCCGTCGGTTGATATCGTCGCGATTGGCCCGCGCCAGCCGTGCCGCCGATCATAGGCCACTAACCCGTCGCGCAGCGCCGCCCGGGCTATTCCCTGGAGGCGCGAATCCAGCGTGGTGCGTACCGACAAGCCACCCTCGTAGAGCCCTTTCTCGCCGTAGGAGTCGTACAGCTGCCGGCGAACCTCTTCAGTGAAGTATGCCGCATCGACAAACTCCTCGCCGCGCGGCTGGGACACGACAAGCGCGGTGTGCGCGGCAAGGGTCGCTTCGGAAGGCGCGATAAACTCTTCCGCGGTCATGCGGCCCAGGACCCAGTCGCGCCGGTCCTTCGCCGCTTGGGCGCGGCGGGTCGGGTGGTAGTTGTTGGGCGCCTTGGGCAGGGCCGCGAGGTAGGCCATTTCCTGGAGGCTGAGGTTGTCGAGGGACTTGTCAAAATAGTTCAGGGCCGCCGCGGCAACGCCGTAGGAGCCTTGGCCCAAATAGATTTCATTGAGGTAGAGCTCGAGAATGCGATCCTTCGACAATGCCCGCTCAATCCGGAATGCCAGGATCGCTTCTTTGATTTTGCGATCGATCGAGACTTCGTTGGTTAGAAGGAAGTTTTTGGCGACTTGCTGGGTGATCGTTGAAGCCCCGACCGGCCGACGATCCCCGCCGTAATTCATCAAATTGGTGACGGCGGCGCCGACAACACTGCGCAAATCCACCCCAGGATGTTCGAAAAAGCTATCGTCCTCGGCGGCCAAAAAGGCTTCGATCAACTGTCGCGGCATTGCCGCCACCGGCACGAAGACCCGTTTTTCGATTGCGTATTCGGTCAACAGGCTGCCGTCGGCGGTATGGACCCGCGTCATCACCGGCGGCTGGTAGGTCGCTAGCTGGTCGAAGTCAGGAAGGTCGCGCCCGAAATGGTAGAGCACGAACAGACCACCGCCTGCGCCCGCAACCGCGAGCAGAAACGCCGCCCCAAACAAAAACCCAAAGAACCTAATCATGTGGCGTTCGCGGACCCCTTCCGCCGGTCGATCAGAGTATAGGCCGAATTGCGGCAGAAATTGGCCGTTCGGGACCGAATCATCATCGAATCATTGTGAAAGGCCCGAGAAATAGGAATCCACGGCTTTTTGGATCGAGGCGCCAATCACCTTTTGGAAGGTGCGGTCGGTCAATTGGCGTTCATCGGCGGGATTGGACAAATACCCGAGTTCGATGAGGACGGACGGCACGTCGGGCGCCTTTAGCACGGCAAATCCCGCGAATCTGTGCCCTTTGCGCAAGGTCTTGCCGGCCCTTTCAAACTCGGGAAGAACCAATGTCGCGAAGGTCGCGGACAAATTCATGGTTTCGCGCCGCGCCAAATCGATCAGGATGGTGGCGATTTCGCTCGGCTCGTTCTCGAGATCGACCCCGGCAATTAGATCGGCCTTGTTTTCGCGTTGGGCCAAGGCGTCGGCCTCCTGGTCGGAGGCTTTCTCGGAGAGTGTGTAGACCGACGCGCCACGCACCGAGCGATCGCTTAGCGCATCGGCGTGGAGCGAAATGAAGAGATCCGCGTTGTGGCGCCGCGCAAATGCAACACGGTCGCGCAGTCGAACAAAGACGTCATCCTCCCGGGTAAGAAGAACGCGGTATCGCCCCGTTGCTTCGAGCGCTTCGCGTGCTTGGGACGCAATTTGAAGTGTCAGTGCTTTTTCTTGGGAGCCGCGGCGGCCAATGGTGCCCGGATCGATTCCGCCGTGCCCAGGGTCCAACACGATGACCCGTGGGCCGACCCGCGGCGTCGCCGGCCGGGTCCTTGGTTCGATCAACTGGACGGGCCCTGCCTGCTGTGTCGGTAGGGCGGCGACGCGCTGAAACCGGTCTTGCGCGACCTCAGCCAGGTCAATCACAAACCGGAACGGTAATGCGCCACTCGGCGGCAGGATGAACGACCGGCGGACCTCGACCGGCCGGTTAACGTCGAGGACCAGGCGCGAGGTCGCCTGATCAAATAGGCCAAATCTAAACCCGTCGATCAGTCCCCGCTTTAGCCCCGGGGTGCCCGGCACGCGCCAGTCCAGGACCGGAAAATCGACCACGACGCGATAGGGGTTATCGAGGAGGAATATCTCGAAATCCACCGAATCGGACAGATCCATGACGAATCGGGTGGCCTCGGCCTGCTCACCGGCCCGTACCCCAACGACGGCGGATGCCGCGTCGGCGTCCGCTGCGGTCAATGCCGCCGCAATCGTCATCCAGCCGATCAAATGCCGCAGTCTGTGGTACATCTAGCGCTCTTTGATGGTGTTCATACTAGATATAACCCCCTCAGGGGCCGCTGTTCAAACGCGCGGTGCGTATATCTTTTGCTGGTTAACCGAAAAATAGGTTTGTTCCGCTACCTAAAGTGTGTTTATTTCGCAACGGCTAACGCTCGCGGCGGCTCGGCCAGCGTGTCCATACCGACACGCGCACGGAAGACACCGAGATCGCTGCGTCAATAAGACCACCTGAAAAGTTCAACCAGATGCCGGCTTTCTTGACCACGATCAACACTGTCTCACTGCTCGATGCAGCGGGAAGTGGTGTGGCGCCGGCCCTTAACAGGGGCTCGCGGCGGCGGAATCTTGCATTCCGCGCGTCAGCGCCCGCAAGGAATACAACACCTAATGGCAATGAAAATGCTGATCGAGGCGGTCCACCCGGAGGAAACCCGGGTCGTGGTCGTCAAAGGGCAACAGCTCGAAGAATTTGATTTTGAGGCCACGAACCGCGCCCAACTAAAGGGCAATATCTATCTCGCAAAGGTTACTCGTGTTGAACCGTCGCTACAGGCGGCGTTCATCGAGTATGGCGGAAACCGTCACGGGTTCCTCTCGTTTAACGAAATTCATCCCGACTATTACCAAATTCCGGTTGCCGACCGGCAAGCGCTGCTCGCCGCTGAAGCCAAAGAGCAAGCCGTCGCAGAAGCGGCAGCCGAAGCGAAAGCTGATGCGGCAGCGGCTGCTGAAGCCGATCCACAGGACGACTCCGGCGATGCCAGCGACGACCCCCCCGATTCCGATGAAAATGGTGACGGTGACAACGGTGAGAACGGTGAGAACGGTGACAACGGTGAAGAAGCGTCCGCCGCGCCCGAACCCGAAGCGCTGGGCGGCGATGAATTCGAGGAGGAGCAACAGTCCCGACGCAAGCAGCAACCCCAACGGTCCTACAAGATTCAAGAGGTCATCAAGCGGCGCCAGATTTTGCTGGTCCAAGTCGTCAAGGAGGAGCGCGGTAACAAGGGTGCGGCGCTAACCACCTATATTTCGCTCGCGGGCCGATATTGCGTCCTGATGCCCAACACGGCGCGTGGCGGTGGCATCAGTCGCAAAATCGTCAGCGCGGTCGACCGCAAGCGGCTCAAATCAATTGTCGGCGAAATCAGCATTCCCAAGGAGATGGCGCTGATCGTGCGCACGGCTGGGGCACAACGTAGCAAGCCCGAGATCAAGCGCGACTACGACTATCTCTCTCGGCTGTGGACTGAGGTACGCGACACGACGTTGCAGTCGGTCGCGCCGACGCTGGTCCACGAAGAGGCCAACCTGATCAAGCGTGCGATCCGCGACCTGTACTCCAAGGACGTGGACGAGGTGCTGGTCGAGGGCGACGAGGCCTACAAGTCGGCCAAGAAATTCATGCGCATGCTGATGCCCAGTCATGCCAAGCGGGTCCAGCCGTATAAAGAGTCGATCCCGCTGTTCCGAAAATACGACGTCGATGCCCAACTCGACTCGATGATGAGCACCCGGGTCACGCTGAAGTCCGGCGGCTACATCATTATCAATTCGACCGAAGCGCTGGTCGCCATCGACGTTAACTCGGGCCGCTCGACCCGGGAACGCAACATCGAAGAAACGGCGGTAAAGACGAATCTGGAGGCCGCGCAAGAAATCGCGCGGCAACTCAGGCTACGCGACCTCGCGGGTCTCATCGTGATCGATTTCATCGACATGGAAGACAATCGCAACAACCGTTCGGTCGAACGTAAGATCAAGGATTGGCTCAAATCCGACCGCGCGCGGATTCAGGTCGGGCGCATTAGTCACTTCGGCCTGATGGAAATGTCGCGCCAACGGTTGCGCCCCAGCCTCCTCGAATCAAGCAGCGACCCCTGCCCGACGTGTGGCGGTAGCGGCATCGTCTACTCAGTTGAGACGGCTGCGATGCGTGCGCTGCGCGCCCTTGAAGACGAGGCGCTACGCGGCCGGTCGACCGAAGTGTCGATTTTTGTACCGACGTTGGTTGCGCTTTACATCCTCAACCAGAAGCGCAGTTCGATCACCTCAATCGAGGGGCGCTACGGCCTGACCATTTTGGTTCGGTCCGACGACACCCTGATCGCGCCTGACTTCCGGGTCGAACGTGGTGGCGACCGTCGTGAACCGGTTGCCCAGCCTGAACCGATTGCGGCGGACCCCGACGACGAAGACGACGATATCGAGGTGCCCGACGACGAGGATGAAGCTCAGTCGGCGGCGCCAACAAAGCGTGCGGAAGCCGCAAGTCGTGGCGAAGGCGACGACGAGGACCAGCCGCGTAAACGGCGTCGACGTGGCCGCCGCGGTGGACGTGGGCGGCGGCGCGATGCCGACGGCAACCTCATACCGCGGGATGAAGATGGCAGCGACGATGAGGAATCGCCGGTCGAAGCGGGTAGCAATGGCCGCGACGGCGAGGCCACCACCGCGACCGCCGCGAGCGGCGACTCCGAGGATGGCGACAAACCGGCCCGACCGCGTCGACGGCGCGGCGGGCGTGGGCGCGGGCGCCGTAGCGAGCGGCCTGAGGGCACCGCGGCGGCCGACGGCGAGGCGAACGGCGACAACACAGAAACTGTGCCAGAAGGCACGGCTGCAGCCGAACCCAACGCACCCGAATCGGACGTGGCCCAGGCGCCTGCCCCTAGCGATAGCCAACCGAGAGCGAGCGAACCTGTTCCCGACGTCGAACCGGTAAAGCTAGCTGCTGCACCCGAGACGACCGAGGAGCCGAAACCGGCAGCACGCAAACCAACCGCCGAACCGGCAGCCGCAGAGCCGGAAGACCCCAGTCAGCCCAAGAAACGGGGTTGGTGGAGCCGCGCCCTTAGCTAAGCCAGGCCTTAGCTAAGCCATGAAACGATACGATCCGCGGCGTCGCGGATCGCATCGGTTTTACCGGCAAAACTTATCCGGATATAGGCGTGCCCCTCTTCGGTATCGAAGTCGATGCCGGGGGTGAGAGCAACGCCGGTCTCGGCCAAGAGACGCGCACAAAAGTCCGCGCTGTCATTGGTGAGACGGCCGACATTGGCAAAGATGTAAAACGCGCCGTCGGCTGGCGCCATTTCGGTAATCCCTGCCCGCGGCAATGCCTCCAAAAGGAGGTCGCGGTTGCGCCGATAGACCTCGACGTTGCGCTCTAACTCATCGCGGCAATCGAACGCGGCGAGCGCGGCACGCTGCGAGACGGCGTTCGAACTGATGTAAAGGTTCTGCGCCAAACGCTCCATCGGCGCGGTCATATCGTCGGGCAAAACCATCCACCCGAGTCGCCAACCGGTCATCCCGTAATATTTAGAGAACCCGTTGAGGACGATACCGCCCTTCGAGTTGCCTAGGATCGTTTCCGCGGCACGCTCGTAGGTTATGCCGTGATAGACCTCATCCGAGATCAAGCGCACGTCATGCGCATTGCAGTAGTCGACCAACGCATGCAGCGGTTGACCGACCAGCATGGTGCCGCTCGGGTTTGCCGGGCTAGCAATCAACAGGCCATCGACGGGGCCAGCCGCCGCGAGCATTTCGGGCGTCGGTTGAAAACGCGTTTCCAGCGTCGTGCGCAAATAGACCGGCTCGATACCCAATGCTTTGAACATGTTGCGGTATGCCGGATAACAAGGCACCCCGAGGGCAACGCGATCCCCGACATCGAACGCCGCAATAAGCGAGAGAACAAAACCGCCAGACGAGCCCGTGGTGATGGCAATGCGCCCGACCGGTACGTTTAGTCCATGGGTCTCGTCGTAATACCGCGCGATGCGCGCGCGTAGTTCGGGCAGCCCGAAGGCCTCGGTGTAGCCAATACCACCCGCGTCGATGGCGCGGTGGGCGGCGGCGAGAACGCCAGCCGGTGCGCCGCGTCCGGGCTCCCCCACTTCGAGGTGAAGCACTGAGTCACCGCGCGCTGCTTTGGCGTTCGCCGCTTTCAAGACTTCCATTGCGTAGAACGGCGCGACGTCTGCCCGGGACGAGATTTTCATCGCGGCGTATCTAGAATTGTGTGCCGCCGTCGGCCAGGCCAAAGCCGCGACCATCCGTGACAAACTGGCACGACGTCGGATCGAGCGTCGCACCGCCGAAGCACGCAATCGCGTTGACGATGCCAAACCCGGCGCCTTCGGTGACGCTGTGTCCCGCGTCTCGCAGCGCCTGAACCGTCGATTCAGGCAACCCGCGCTCGTAGATCGTTGCGTCGGGACGTGGCAGCGCGAACACCCGGGCGGCATTGACCGCTTCGCGTAACAGTCGCGCGTCCAGCACCGCGATCGCCGCCGTCGTCGCTGCCGCCGCCGGCGCCGCCGGCCCGCCGGTCGCCGTCAATCCGATTACAAATTCGCCGGTCACCGCATTGGCAATAATCGCCGGCGCAATAAAATCGGTGCCGCTGCGGAGCCAGCCTTCGACGCCCGTTGGCACTGTCGGTGCAAAGAAAACGCCGAGCCGTTCGTCTAGACGGCCGTCGCCAAACGGCGCATTCATCGTCAACACACACGCGACTGCCGAACCAGCTGAATCCAAAACAACGAAGCCGGTTGTGCCGTCCCGACCCGCGCCAATCCACGGCGCTAGATCAGGCTGATTGCCGGGTTCGACCGGTGTATGCCGCGTCGCGTCGTAGGACGTCATCAGCGCCGCCGCGCGGAACGATGTGGTGTCCGTTGCACTGCCGCCGGCGCGCTCGGCCAGGGCGCGGAAGGCGGTCTCGGCGATCAGGTGCGGGCGCGTCGCCGCCGGGGTCTGTCCGTAGCGCTGCTGATCGGTCAACATCGACCACATGGCAGCGGTCATCGCGCCACCACCGGGGCCGCTGGCCGGCGTGAAGAGGCTCAAGTCACCGAAGGCGGTCCGTCCGCTGCGCTCCCACGCCGGCAAATACTGTTTGAGGTCGTCGACGGTGAGGCGACCGCCGGCCTCTTGAGCGCGGGCGACAAAATCTCGCGCGGCATCACCGAAATAGAGGTCGCCGCCGCCGCGCACCCTGATCGTGCTGAGGGTTTCAGCGAGCGCCGGCTGTTCGATTTTGTCACCCTCGGCAACCGGGCGGCCGCCGACGACAAAGGCCCCTAACTCACTGGCGCCAGTCGTTCCCGCGTAGTCGCGTGCAGCCGTCGCCGCGGCACGCGAGGCGGGAAAGCCAAACCGCGCCATTTCTTCGGCGTTGAGCACCAATTGACCCCACCGCAACCGCCCAAATCGGGCATGCAGCGCGGCCATGCCCCGCACCGCACCGGGGATCGCGACCGCACCGCCCAGGGCCGGGACGCCCGGCGAAAAGTCGATGCTCTCCGCCGTGCCCGATACTGAGTCGTAGGCGACACACGAGCCGCCGCCCGCCAGCCCGGCGGCCAGCGGATACGTGACCGACAGCGTGAAAAAGGTCGCGACCGCCGCGTCGGCCGCCGTTCCACCAAGCTCAAGCGCCGCAAGACCGGCGAGGGTCGCGCGCGGCTCATCCGTGGCAACGCCGCCGATGAAACTGACCGTGGGCACTGCCTGCTCGGGCGTGTCGCTCGCGCAGCCTGCGGCGACGAAGGTCAACGCGAGCGCGAATTGACGGGCCCGCCGCCTCTGCCTAGGTTCCGGGTAGGTCCCCGCAACGGAGTTCGTCGTGAAACGCTTTCTGAGCCGGTTTCTCGTTCTCACCGTTCTTGCTACCTCAATCGTTAGGCCGGCGACCGCCCAAAACCTCAGTTTGATCAGCGACGCCGAAACCGAGCGCATGATTCGGAACTTTGCCGAACCGGTCTTTGCCGCGGCTGGTCTTACCACGGATTCCGTCTCGGTCCATATCGTCAATGACCGCGCGCTAAACGCCTTCGTCGCCGGCGGACAGCGCATCTTCCTGTTTACCGGCCTGCTCGTCGAGGCCGAACACCCCCGCCAAATCATCGGCGTGCTGGCCCACGAAACCGGCCATATCTCGGGCGGACACCTGGCGCGCACCCAAGAGGCCTTGCGCAGCGCCAACGCGATCGCGATCGTGGCCGCCGTCTTGGGGGTCGCGGCCGCGGCGGTGGGCGGTGGCGGCGCTGCCGGTGCCGCCGTATTCGGGGGCGGCGCGCAGGTCGCCGGCCAGTCGGTTCTGCAGTATTCGCGGGTACAGGAGTCGGCGGCCGATCAGGCCGCCATGCGATACCTGAACGACACCGGGCAAAGCGCCCGCGGGCTCGTTGAAGTCTTGGAAAAACTTGGCGATCAAGAGGCATTGCTGCGCCAAAGCCAGTCGTCCTACGGCCGGACCCACCCATTGTCGCGCGACCGAATCCTGGCGCTTGAAAAAATGATCAGTCAGTCGCCAAGCGCCGATGTGCCTGATCCACCCGATCAGATCGCCGCATTCGACCGCGTCCGCGCCAAAGTGCTGGCGTTTCTCGACCCCAAGAAAGCCTTGCGCCGGTATCCTGAGAGCGACACCAGCGTGGCAGCCCGCTATGCCCGTGCGATCGCCTATCACCGCACGACCCAGATTAAGCGCGCGGTCGCCGAAATCGACTCGCTGATTGCCGATTTCCCCAGCGATCCGTTCTTTCACGAGTTGAAGGGACAGATTATCTACGAGAACGGCGGTCGCGACGCCGCCATCCCGCCCAACGCCGAAGCGGTTCGTTTGGCGCCGCATGAGCCGTTGCTGCGCCTCGGCCTCGGGCAGGCGCTGGTCGCGATGAACGATCCCGCCCTCGATAGAGAGGCGATTATTCATCTTGAGGAGGCGGTGCGGATCGACCGCGAAATGGTCGGCGCTTGGGGACAACTGGCCATTGCCTATGGCCGGGCCCAGCAATTCGGCATGTCGAGCCTGGCCAGTGCCGAACAGGCCATCCATGCCGGACGCGTGGATGACGCGCGGGGCCACGCGACTCGAGCCGAACGCCTGCTTCCCGAGGGATCGCCGGGTCATTTACGCGCTCAAGACATATTGAGCGCAGCCAAGCCAAGACGCTGATATCACTAGCGCCATGATTAGAATTGCAATTCTGGCCGCCGCCGCGGCCTTCGCCACCATGACCCCGGTCATGGCCCAGCAAAGTAGGCCGCTCCCTGAGTCTGAGGCCCTGCGATCGGTCGATCCGGCGCAGCGGCGGATCACCGAAGAAATCGTGCGCGACTACATCTTGCGCAATCCGGAGATTGTCTTGGAGGCGATTCGTATTCTTCAGGCCCGCGAACAGGCCGCGGTCGGCGAGCGCGCCCTTCATGCGGTGGCCGCCAACAACACCGAGTTGCGACACGATCCGACGACGCCGGTCGGCGGCAATCGCGACGGCGACGTGACGATCGTCGAATTTTTCGACTACGCCTGTCCGTATTGCCGCAACGCCCATCCGATTCTAGCGCAATTGGCCCAAGACGATCCGAACGTACGGATTGTTTACAAGGAGTTCCCGGTGCTGGGCGAAGCCTCGGTCGCTGCCGCCCGCGTCGGCGTTGCCGTCCACCTGTTGGCGCCCGCGCGCTACGAGGCCTTCCACGCCGCGATGTTTCAGGCGCGCGGCCGGTTAAGTGCTGAGCTGGCGGTGCAAACCGCGGTCGAAGTCGGGGTCGATCGCGTCAGGCTGCTTGACGCGATCAATTCGGAAGAGGTCAGCGCGTTGATTGCCAAGAACGTACGGCTTGCGGAAGCGATCGGAGTGAACGGTACGCCAGGCTTCCTGATCGGCGATACAATCGTGCCCGGCCTCATCCAAACCGATCAGTTCAAACAACTGATCGCCCAGGCGCGCGACACCTGCACCACCTGCGAACGCTGAACCTTAGATCAATCCCGCGAGCGGCGAGGATGGGTCGGCGTAGCGTTTGCGTGGCATGCGGCCAGCGAGATAGGCCAGCCGGCCTGCCTTGACCGCGTGCTTCATGGCCGCGGCCATTTGAACGGGGTATTTGGCTTCGGCGATCGCGGTATTCGTCATGACGGCGTCGCAGCCCAGTTCCATCGCCACGGCGGCCTCGGAGGCGGTGCCGACACCGGCATCCACGACGACCGGCACGGTCGCATTTTCGACAATGATGCGAATGTTGACCGGGTTTTGAATCCCTAAGCCAGATCCGATCGGCGCACCCAGCGGCATGATGGCGCAGCACCCGATTTCCTCGAGCCGCTTGGCCTGGATCGGATCGTCGCTGCAATAGACCATGACTTGGAAGCCGTCCTTGATGAGCATCTCGGCGGCCCGCAAGGTTTCGGGCATATCGGGATAGAGCGTTTTCTGGTCGCCGAGGACCTCGAGCTTGACCAAGTCCCAGCCGCCAGCCTCGCGCGCCAGGCGCAACGTGCGCACGGCGTCCTCGCCGGTGAAGCAGCCGGCGGTATTGGGGAGGAAGATGTACTTCTTGGGATCGAGCGAATCGACCAACAGGGGCTGGGAGCGGTCGGTGAGATTTACCCGGCGCACGGCCACCGTGATCATTTCGCACTCGGCCGCCTCGGCCGCCCGCCGGTTCTCTTCGTAGTCCTTGTACTTCCCGGTGCCGATAATCAATCGCGAATGCATCGTGCGCCCGGCGACAGTCCAGGTGTCTTCGGGCGCGGAGTCTTTGGCCGCATCGCCGCCACCGATGAAGTGGACGATCTCGATCCGGTCGCCGTCGCCCAGGGTCGTCGCGTCAAAGGCGCTGCGGGGCACGATCTCCAGATTGCGTTCGAGCGCGATTTTGCGCGCGTCGAGGTCGAGGTCGGACAGCAGTTGGGCGACCGAAAGCGGGCCGTCGAAGCGCCGCGGTTCACCGTTTATCGTCAATTCCATGGGGGCGCTGTCCGTCACACGTATCCAAGTATGGGGCCGCGGGCCGACCGCTTCAACCAGTACCGCGTCAGGGCGTGCCGATCATGCGCGCAATTGTCTCACCGTGCGGCCATGCTATAAGGCGGGACATTTCCCTGCACGACGTATTTTGGTCATGCCTCAAACGCCGCTAATTCTGGTCCTGAACGGGCCCAACTTGAACCTGCTGGGCACCCGGGAAACCGACATCTATGGCACCCAGTCGTTGGCCGATATCGAGGCTGCGGTGACCCAATGTGCCGTGGCTGCCGGACTGGCGGTTGAGTTCCTTCAGACCAACAGCGAGTCGCAGTTGGTTGATTGGGTGCAAAGTGCCCGCGACCGTGCCGCCGGGCTGATCGTCAACGCGGGGGCCTACACCCATACCTCCGTCGCGCTGCTGGATGCGCTTCGGATGGTCGATATGCCGATCGTCGAGGTCCATCTGTCCAACACTTTCCGCCGCGAGGAATTCCGGCATCATTCCTACGTCAGTCAGGCCGCGACCGGTATGATCGCCGGCTTCGGTTCGCACGGGTACGAACTGGCCGTCGACGCGCTCACCAAGCTCATCGCAAAAGCATAGGCAGCACCGCATGGGAAAATTCACGATCGATCCGGATGTCATTCGCGACCTCGCAGCGCTGCTGGATGAGACCAATCTCACTGAGATTGAGTGGGAAGAAGACGATCAACGCGTCCGCGTGTCGCGCGGTGGCGGTGGTGGCACCCATGTCGTCGCCGTGCCAAGCCCTGCCGCGGCAGTAGCGGCGGGGCCGGTTAGCGACCCCGCGCCGGCGGCGGACGATCCGGCCGGGCATCCGGGCGCGGTGAAATCGCCCATGGTGGGCACGGCGTATCTGTCACCGGAGCCCAGCGCGCCCTCGTTCGTCTCGGTGGGCGACCGTGTTTCGCTAGGGCAGACCCTGTTGATTGTCGAAGCGATGAAAACGATGAACCCGATCGCCGCGCCGCGCGCCGGGACTGTCACACAAATTCTCATCGACGACTCGACGCCGGTCGAGTTCGGCGAACCCCTGATGATCGTCGAATAGATGCTTGAGAAGGTTCTGATCGCGAACCGCGGCGAGATCGCGCTAAGAATTCTGCGCGCTTGCCGCGAGATGGGTATCAGGACGGTCGCCGTCCATTCGACGGCTGACGAAGACGCGATGCATGTGCGCCTTGCCGATGAAACCGTGTGTATCGGTCCACCAAGCGCCGCGGAAAGTTATCTCAATATTCCGGCAATTATTTCGGCCGCTGAGATCACCGACGCCGACGCTATTCATCCGGGCTATGGGTTTCTTTCGGAGAATGCGAACTTCGCTTCGATCGTTGAAGAGCACGGCATTACCTTTGTCGGGCCCACGTCCGAACATATTCGGCTGATGGGCGATAAGGTTGTCGCCAAGGAGACCGCCAAACGCCTCGGAATTCCGGTCGTGCCGGGTTCCGCCGGCGCCATCACCAACGATGTCGAGGCGTTGCAGACGGCGCACGAAATTGGCTTTCCGGTGATCGTCAAGGCGTCGGCCGGCGGCGGTGGACGGGGCATGAAGGTTGCCCACACACCCGAACAGATGTCCGAGGTACTCTCGACCGCGCGGGCCGAAGCAAAATCCGCGTTCGGTAACGACACGCTTTACATGGAAAAGTATCTCGAAACGCCGCGCCATATCGAAATTCAGGTGATCGGCGATTCACACGGGAACGCGGTCCATTTGGGCGAGCGCGATTGCTCGATGCAGCGGCGTCACCAGAAGATTCTCGAAGAGGCCCCCTCGCCCGCGCTCAACGCGAAATCGCGCGCGGAAATCGGCGAACGAGTCGCGAACGCCATTCGCGAACTCGGCTATCGCGGCGTCGGGACGGTCGAATTTCTATACGAGAACGGCGAATTCTTTTTTATCGAAATGAATACGCGTATTCAGGTCGAACATCCGGTCACCGAAATGATTACGGGGATCGATCTGGTGCGCGAGCAATTGCGGATTGCGTCAGGCGCGCCGCTAAGTTTTGGCCAGGAAGATGTTCACATCAACGGGCATGCAATCGAGTGCCGCATCAATGCCGAAAACGCCAAGACGTTCACGCCCAACCCTGGCAAGGTAACCGACTTTCACGTGCCCGGCGGGTTTGGCGTGCGTATCGATTCGGCGCTTTACAACGGTTATACGATTCCGCCGTATTACGACAGCCTGGTCGCCAAGCTTATTGTGCACGGCGCCAACCGAAACGAATGTCTGATGCGGTTGCGCCGCTCGCTGATGGAATTCGTCGTCGGCGGCGTCGACACGACGATCCCCCTGCATCTCGATCTAATCAACAACAAAGATTTCATCGACGGGACGTACAACATCCATTGGCTGGAGAAGTACATCCAATCCGCTAACGGATGAAACTGACCCCCGAGATTTTGCTGCGGGCCTACGCGAGTGGCGTGTTTCCCATGGCGGAGGATCGCGACGACCCAACGCTTTATTGGATCGACCCGGACAGCCGCGGCGTCTTGCCGCTGGAATCATTTCACCTCTCGCGCAGGCTGGCGCGCAAAGTCCGCCAAGATGTCTTCCGAATTACCTGCGACAGCGCGTTCCTTACGGTGATCGAATCGTGTGCCGCGCCGGCCCGGGGCCGCGAGACCACCTGGATCAACGACGAGATCATCGCGCTGTATTCCGGCCTCGCCGAGATTGGGCACGCCCATAGTATCGAGGCCTGGGACAGCGCCGGCGATTTGGTCGGCGGGCTCTACGGGGTTTCTTTGGGGGCGGCGTTTTTCGGTGAAAGCATGTTCAGCACGGCAACCGACGCGAGCAAGGTGGCGTTGGCCCATCTCGTCGCCCGGCTTCGGGTCGGCGGCTTTACGCTACTCGATACCCAGTTCGTGACCGATCACCTTGCGTCATTCGGGGCCGTCGAAATTCCGCGCGAGGCCTATCACGGACAGCTCGCCGCGGCGATGCGTCGGGACGCGGATTTCTACTCGTTGTCCGACGAGGGCGGTGCCGCCGCCCTACAATCGATCGGCCACACGTCGTAAGTCGGATGCTCCATCGCCGAGAGCGCCGGGCTTGATGCAAACATCCAACCGGTGAAGACACGCTGCGGGGCGCCGCGCGGTCGCAGATCGAGTATTTCGATGAACATGCTGGTTTCGGGGGTCTCCTCGGGGGGGCGTTTGGCGCAGCTCCGGACCAAGATGCGGAGCGTACCGAAGCGCACCTCGCGACCGACCGGCGCTTCGATCGTCGAAACCCGCGCGGTTACTTTATCCAGCGCCCGGAGCACGGCGATAGCGCGGTTTTGCGCGACAACCGGCGTCGCGACAAGAACGAGACCTACCGCCGCCCAAGCCAAACGGTGCATCAGGATGCCAGGACTGCCCGAAACCTGAGCCGCACGTAATCCGCCCACCACACACCGTCCGCATCACGGATGCGCGCACCGAGGAGATCAACAATTTTGTCGCGCGCCTCGCGACGGGCACCAGGATCAAGCACCCGAAGGAACGCATCCGCGAAGGTGTCGAGCCAGCCGCCGACATCGCCCGGCAGCCGGGTCGGCCGATCGATCAGACCGATCTGTTCGACCACGAAGCCGTGCGTTTGGAGGCGCTCGGCGTACTCTTGGGGCGACGGAAAATACCACGGATGGCCCGCCAGGCCGGGGTGGCCGCGGCCAGTTAGTTCCTCGTCGATCGCAGCGATGATCTTGGCCACATTGCCGAGACCACCGAACTCGGCGATGAACCTGCCGCCCGGTTTGAGCGCGCGGCGAACACCTTCGATCACCGCGTCGGGATCGGGCATCCAGTGAAGCGCGGCGTTTGAGAAGACCGCATCAAATTCTTGGTCGAAGGCGAGCTGGTGGCCGTTGGCAACCTCGGCATTCAGCCCAAGTGCGCGGGCCGCACGAATGAGATCGTCGCTGGCATCGACCCCCAATACATCGGCGCCCTGCGCCGCAATTTTTTGCGTTAGCGCGCCGTCGCCGCAGCCGAGATCGAGAATGCGTTCACCGGCTTGCGGCGCGAGCAGATCGACGACCGCGCCGGCGAGGTCGGCGACAAACCGAGCATTGGTTGCGTAGACGTTTGCGTCCCAGGCCTGCGCGGGGTCCTGGCGTCGCGACGGGCTGGTCACTACTCGGTGCTTTCGCTGTCCGAATCGCTACTGCCCAGGCCAAACCCGAAACGACCGATCAGCCCTTCGAGGCTGATCGAGGACTGGGTGAATTGAATGCGGCCACCGCTTTCAATTGTCTCGTCCGCGCCGCCCGGCACGATCGCCATGTATTTGCCGCCCAAGAGCCCTTCGGTGGTGATCTCGGCCGAAGAATCTTTGGGAAGTTGTACCGCGCTGTCGATGCTCATCGTTGCTTTGGCGAGAAACGTATCCGATTCGAGTTCGAGTTTCGTCACCGTGCCGATTTTGATTCCGCTCATGCGTACATCGGCGCCGGCATTCACGCCGTCGACACGGTCGAACGTGGCCGTCACCTCGTAGCCATCAACGGCGCCGACATCAGCGGCGGAAAACGCAAACACGAGGAAAAATGCGGCGACCGCGAGAACAACCGCGCCAATCAACGCTTCAAAAATGTTGCCTTTCATGCCCCGCTCCTATCGATTAATTGGGCTGCCACGGCTCGTAGTCGGCCGAAGCGGCGCGGCGGGCACCCGATCCCAGCACATGACCGGCGGGCCGGTAGGCCGCGGCAGTCCCGGTTAGGTTGGGGACGTGGGGTTTTTCCCAGGTGTGGTCGGCAGGCGCGTCAGTCGGCGCGACATCGGCGTTATGTTGCAGCCAAGCATTCCACTCCGGCGGCACCATCGAACCATCGGCCAGGTTGGCGTAAATGACCCAGCGGCGGCGGCGCTCCCAATGGTAGCGACCGACTTCTGGTGTCTTTTTTTCGTGGAAGTAGCGATTGCCCGACGCATCGTCGCCGACAAATTCGCCGCGGCGGAAGGTGTAGATCCAGGTGCCCCAAGGCGCGCGATGCCACCAATCGAAAACAAAAGAAATCAGAGAGGTCAGGCGCAACGAAGGCCTCCAGCGCGGTAAACCGGGCGAAAATCGAGCGGACTATTGCACCTCAGGGCGGGAGCCGTCCAGCGAAGCTTATCCACAAACCTTCCACACTACCGATTTCATGCGGTCGCGGCCCAAGCTGTTGATTTGATTCGCGAATACCCGCGAAGGATGAAAGTTATCCACAATGCGCGATCTGTGGTGTCAAAGTGGATGGCAGACACACAATGTTGTTGACCACCCCCCTGGGCAAACCATATCTTGTGTCCCTTGCCTGGGGAGGCACACTAAGTCTGGGAACATGCGCCGCCCTCTCGCAACGAAATCAAGAACGAATTCAATGGCTTCCGGTGGCAAATCCGGGCCGGCAACGAGGGGAATAGGGTATGCGCGTTCAACGCTTCTTCACCGCCAATGGAGGATCGCCGTACGACGGAATGGCTTTCCGTACGACGCTGAGCGAGATCCGTAATCCGGATGGGTCGGTCGTCTTTCAGATGAAGGGCGTCGAGGTCCCGGCAGATTGGTCTCAGGTCGCGAGCGACATCATTGCCCAGAAATATTTTCGCAAAGCCGGCGTCCCCGCGCGGCTGAAAAAGGTCGAAGAGAACACCGTCCCCTCATGGCTATGGCGCAGCGTTCCCGACGAAAAAGCCCTGGCGAAACTGCCCGAGGGCGATCGCTACACGCACGAAAAGACTGCCAAGCAGGTATTCGACCGGCTCGCCGGGACCTGGACTTACTGGGGCTGGCTCGGGGGCTATTTCGACGGCGAGGATGACGCGCGCGCCTACTTCGATGAAATGCGCTTCATGTTGGCGCAGCAAATGGGCGCACCCAATTCGCCGCAGTGGTTCAACACCGGCCTCCATTGGGCCTATGGGATCGACGGACCGGCGCAGGGCCATTTCTATGTGGATTACCGCACCGGTGCCCTGACGCGCTCTGAATCCTCCTACGAGCATCCCCAGCCGCACGCTTGTTTCATCCAGGGCATCAAGGACGACCTGGTCAACGAAGGCGGGATCATGGATTTGTGGACGCGCGAGGCGCGGCTGTTCAAATACGGCTCCGGCACGGGCAGCAATTTCTCGCACCTGCGCGGTTCGGGCGAATCGCTTTCGGGAGGCGGCAAGTCCTCGGGCCTGATGAGCTTCCTCAAAATCGGCGATCGCGCGGCCGGCGCGATCAAGTCAGGCGGCACCACACGGCGCGCGGCGAAGATGGTCGTGGTCGATGCCGACCACCCTGATATCGAGGCCTTTGTAAACTGGAAAGCCGTTGAAGAACAAAAGGTTGCGGCACTTGTTTCAGGTTCCAAATTAACCGCGAAACACCTCAATGCGGTGATCAAATCATGCCATGCGGTGACCGGCGACGGGCGCTTTACGCCCAACGACAACCCGGCCCTGAAGAAGGCGATCATCGAGGCGCGTAAGACGTTGATCCCGGAAAACTTCATTCAGCGCGTCATCGAATTCGCCAAGCAAGGCTACACCGCGATCGACTTCCCGACCTACACGACCGACTGGGACGGCGAAGCCTATTTGACGGTCTCGGGCCAAAACGCCAACAACACCGTCCGGGTCACCGATGCGTTCCTGCAGGCAGTTGAGGCGGACGGCGATTGGGACTTAATCCGTCGGACCGACGGCAAGGTGTCGGAAACCATCAAGGCGCGCGAATTGTGGGACCAAGTCGCGATGGCGGCCTGGCAGAGCGCCGACCCCGGCCTGCAATACCATTCGACGATCAACGATTGGCACACCTGCCCAGCGGGCGGCGAGATTCGCGCGTCCAACCCGTGTTCTGAGTACATGTTCCTCGACGACACGGCGTGCAATCTGGCCTCGCTGAACCTGATGACGTTCCGCGGCGAGGATCGTGCGTTCGACATCGAGGGATTCGAACACGCGGTGCGCCTGTGGACCATGGTGCTCGAAATTTCCGTCCTGATGGCGCAATTTCCGTCAAAGGAGATCGCCCAACTTTCCTACGAATACCGCACCTTGGGGTTGGGCTACGCCAATATCGGCGGCCTTTTGATGGCCAGCGGCCTGTCTTACGATTCGGATGAAGGCCGGGCGCTATGCGGCGCCCTTACCGCCCTCTTGACCGGCGTCTCTTACGCGACTTCGGCCGAAATGGCGGGCGAGATGGGGCCGTTTCCGCGTTACGACGACAATGCCCCCAACATGCTGCGGGTGATGCGCAACCATCGCCGCGCCGCGCTGGGGCAAACGGACGGCTACGAGGGCCTTGCCACACTCCCGGTCGCCCTGGATATCGCGAACGTGCCGGAAGAAGGCATTGCCACCGCCGCGGCCCGCGCCTGGGACCGCGCGATCGAACTCGGCGAAAAGAATGGTTATCGCAACGCGCAAGCCAGCGTCATCGCCCCCACCGGGACCATCGGCCTGCTGATGGATTGCGACACAACCGGCATCGAGCCGGACTTTGCGATCGTCAAGTTCAAGAAACTCGCAGGCGGCGGTTATTTTCGGATCATCAATCGGGCCGTGCCCGAAGCCCTGACCGTCCTCGGCTATAGCGAAGATGAAGTCGGCGCGATCATCACCTATGCGACCGGCAACGGAACGCTTGAGGACGCGCCGGGCGTCAACCACGCGGCGCTCACGGCGAAGGGCTTTACCAAAGACGCCCTGGTCAAGCTGGAAGAGGCCCTGACCAATGCCTTCGACGTCAAATTCGTCTTCAACAAGTGGACGTTCGGCGAGGAATTCTGCATCAGCGCGCTTGGCATCGATGCCGCCCGGCTGAACGACCCGGCTTTCGACATGCTGGTTGAGTTGGGCTTTAGCGCGGCCGACATCGACGCGGCAAACACCTACTGCTGCGGCGCGATGACGCTGGAGGGGGCGCCCAAACTGAGAGACGAGCATCTCTCGGTGTTCGACTGCGCGACACCATGTGGGCGCAAGGGCACGCGTTATCTGTCCTGGCAAAGCCATATCCACATGATGGCGGCGGCGCAGCCGTTCATCTCCGGTGCGATCTCGAAGACGATCAACATGCCGCGTCAAGCGACGGTCGAGGACTGCAAGGACGCTTACAATTTGTCCTGGCGCCTCGCGCTCAAGGCCAACGCGCTGTACCGCGACGGCTCCAAGCTGTCGCAGCCGCTCTCGGCGATGGCAATCGAGGACGAAGCCGAAGCCTACGAGGACCAACCCAGCGCGGCCCAGGTCGCGGTTATGGCCGAGAAAATGGCCCGCGAGACGATCGAGCGGATGATCGGCGAAAAGGGGCAACGCGGCGCGCGCCGACGCCTCCCACAGCGGCGCAAGGGGTACACGCAAAAAGCCAACGTCGGTGGGCACAAGGTCTACTTGCGCACCGGTGAATTCGATGACGGCAATCTCGGTGAGATTTTCATCGATATGCACAAAGAAGGATCGGCGTTCCGCAGTTTGATGGACGGATTCGCCATCGCCATTTCACTGGGCCTGCAATACGGCGTCCCGCTGGACGAGTTCGTCGAGTCCTTCACGTTCACGCGGTTCGAACCTTCGGGGATGGTCGAGGGCAACGAGGCCATCAAAATGGCGACCTCGGTGCTCGACTACTTGTTCCGCGAGCTCGCCATCTCGTATTTGGGCCGCACCGATCTCGCCCATGTCGAGCCGAACGATCTGCGCCACGATGTCCTGCGCGGCGCAAGCGGCGATTCAACCCTGGCGGACGGCGAAGAAGCTGACGAAGCACCGCTGGCGGCGGTTATGGGCGTCGCCAGCAACGGCTACATGCGCACCAACCTGTACGTCGTCAACGGCGGCGCGGTCGACGGCCCGCAGACCACCGCCTTCGCTGGCGGCGTTGGGGTGGGCATGCCGACGGCGGCGCATTTCGTGATGGAAACGTCGACAACCGTTGCGGAATTCACGGTCGATCCGACCTTGGACCGGATTCGCGAGGCCCGGATGAAGGGCTACGAAGGGGACGCTTGCGGCGAATGCGGCAACTTTACCCTGGTGCGCAACGGCACCTGCATGAAGTGCAACACGTGTGGTTCAACGAGCGGTTGTTCTTAGGCCGGTTGCTGCCCAGAAGGCCCTGACACCTGACGGGGTGCGTCGCGCGGCGCACCCCGTTTTCTACGAGCCACAGAACCGACTTATCCGGTGGAAAAGCAGATTTACAGCCCCCTCGCCGCCCCGTAGGCTTGGGACTGAAAAGGTGCCGGATGTCACAAGAAAAAACCCAAAATGCGGCCAAGCTCTCAGTGCTGCAGGCCAAGTCCGAGGAGGACCGCCACCGAATTTACATGTTCCGGTACCGCACCCTGGTGCAGGAACTGGGCGGCGATTCGGTTTTTGCCTTTCACGACACCAAAACGATCTCGGACCCGCTCGACGACAATGCCATTCATTTGTATCTGACGGCTGACAGCCAGGTTATTGCCTCTATTCGAATCAACTCCGGGCGTATCACGCGGTTTCCGGAAAAGGTTAAGACCAACTATCAGCTCGGCAAATTCAGCGACTTCGAAGTCGGCGGCCTAAGCCTAACGACGCGGTTCACCGTGGCGAAGAAATGGGCGCAGAGCCAGATCATCAAGGTTCTTCTTGGCGCCGCCTACAAAACACAACGCCACCTCGGCAGCCGGTTTGACTTCGCCAGCTGCCCGCCGGCCTTGGTCCCGCTGTACGAGCAAATGGGCTACCGGCGTTACGGCGAAAACTTTGAGAGTGACGACCGCGAGTACCAGGTGCCGATGGTGTTATTGATGGAGGATGTCACGCATCTGCGCGAGAACGCCTCGCCCTTTTTTAAGATTGCCGGCGAATACGAGAATAACGGGACGACTGCGGCTTGGTTCGAAAAGAAGTTCCCCGATGCGTTGAAACAACGCTCGGACCGCGGCATGGACGAGGAGCGCTTTTGGGAATTTCTTAGCGAAAAGATGCACCATACGCCGCTGGAGAGCATCCCGTTACTGCGCGGTTTGAACCACGCCGAGGCGAAAAAATTGGTCCGCGAGGGCAAACTGATCCGCGCCAAACAAGGCGACACGATTGTTTCGAGCGGCCAGCGCAGCCGTGAGATGTTTGTGGTGTTGCAGGGCGAGGTCGCAGTCAAAGTCAACGACCGTACCGTCGCGGAACTCGGCGCGGGCGCGATCTTCGGTGAGACCGCTTTGATCACATCTGCCCCGCGCACCGCCGATGTCGTCGCCAAGACTGACGTCGAGGCACTCGTCTTGACCGAAGATTTTTTGCGCAAAACCATGCGCGCGATGCCCGATATCATGGTTCGCGTGTTGTTCAACCTGTCAATGATCCTGGCCGAGCGACTCGCCGCCAGTACCCAGCAGATCGGCAACGCCCCGGCACCCGCACCAGCAACGCCGGCGGCGCCTGTCGCGAAACCAAAGGTTGCGGCCAAACCGGCCGCCGCCTAAAGCGGCTTTGGCTCGGCGACTAGCTGCCGGGTTCTTTTTTGGGCTCTGGAAGAATGACGCGGACGGACAATTCCCGTAGATGCGCCAAAGCGGCTTCGGACGGGGCGCCCATCATGAGATCTTCGGCGCGCTGATTCATCGGGAACAGCGTAACCTCACGCAGGTTGGTCTCGTCGGCCAGAAGCATGACGATACGCTCCATCCCGAATGCCATCCCGCCATGCGGCGGCGCACCGTAATGAAACGCGTTGTATAGGCCGCCAAAGCGTTCCTGAACCTCAGCGGCGCTGTAGCCGGCGAGCTCAAACGCTTTCACCATCACTTCGGGGCGATGGTTGCGGATCGCCCCGCTCGCCAGTTCGTGGCCGTTACAGACCAGGTCATATTGATTGCTGAGAATCGACAATGGATCTTCGGAGTCGAGTCCCTCGAGACCGCCTTTAGGCATCGAAAACGGGTTGTGGGCGAATTCGACTTTTTTGGCGTCGGCATCGTATTCGTAGAGCGGGAAGTCGGTGATCCAGCAAAAGCGGAAAACGTCGCGCTCTAGCAGGTCTAAATCGTGCCCCAAACGGATCCGGGCCGCGCCGGCTAGAGCGGCTGCGCCGCTCGCCTTGTCACACGAGAAAAACACGGCATCACCGTCACTTACGCCTGATAGTTCACGTATTTTATTAGTTCGTTCGGGGTCCAGATTCTTGGCGATTGGCCCTTTCGCTTCGCCGCCTTCGAAGACGATGTACCCCAGCCCGGCAGCCCCCTGATCGGACCGTGCCCAATCGTTCATCTTGTCGAAAAAACTGCGCGGCTGGGTCGCCCCGCCCGGCGCCGGGATGGCCCGAACGACCGCTCCTTTTTCGATGGCGCCCGCGAAAATCTTGAAGCTTGACCCGCGAAACGCTTCGGTAACATCCGAAATTTCAATCGGGTTGCGAAGGTCGGGTTTGTCGCTGCCATATCTAAGCATGGCGTCGGCATGGGCGATCCGCTTGAACGGGGCAGCATCAACTTTCCAGGTGCCGAATTCCGAAAACACACCGTGCACAACCGGCTCGATCGCCGTGAACACGTCGTCCTGTTCGACAAAGGACATCTCAATGTCCAATTGGTAGAACTCGCCCGGTGAGCGATCAGCGCGCGGGTCTTCGTCGCGAAAACACGGCGCAATCTGGAAATAGCGATCGAAGCCGGCCACCATTACCAGCTGTTTGAACTGCTGCGGTGCCTGCGGCAGGGCGTAGAACTTGCCGGGGTGCAGCCGACTGGGGACCAGAAAATCACGCGCCCCCTCAGGCGAACTGGCGGTCAGGATGGGGGTTTGGAATTCGGTAAATCCTTGGCCGCTCATTGCCCTGCGGACACCGGAGAACACGCGCGAGCGCAGCATCAGGTTGTCGTGCAGTTTTTCCCGGCGCAGATCGAGGAAGCGGTAGCGCAACCGCGTGTCCTCTGGATAGACCTGATCGCCGAACACCTGGAGCGGCAGTTCATCAGCCGGCGAAAGGACCTCAAGCTGCTCGATCCGCAATTCGACTTGGCCGGTGGGCAGCGCGGCGTTAACCGTATCGGCGCTGCGGGCAACGACCGGACCAACAACTTTGATCACGCTCTCCGGGCGGACACGCTCGAGCACGGCAAATTGCTCGGTGCCAGCCTCGATGACGCACTGGGTCAGCCCATAGTGGTCGCGCAGATCGACGAACAGCAGATTGCCATGATCGCGTTTGCGATGAACCCAACCTGAGAGCGTCGCTGTGTCGCCGACATTTGTTGCGGTCAGGTCGCCACAGGTGTGGGTCCGGTAGATACTTTTCATGGTGATCCGTCGGTTTTCGGGGGAAAAGCGGGCGAAACTGGGCACGACCCTGGCGCCTTGTCAAGGCAACGCGGTGCGCGCGGCAATTTCAAGGATCGTGTATATAGCCCCAATGACGATGCTGACCACCACAGCCGAGGTTTCGGCCCTTTGCGAGAGACTGGCAAAAGCCGAGTACGTCACGGTCGATACCGAGTTCATGCGCGAAACGACCTATTGGGCCAAACTCTGCTTGGTGCAGATCGCCGGGCCGGACGAGTCGGCGGCCATCGATCCCTTGGCGCCCGGTATGGACCTCACGCCGTTGTTCACGCTGCTGGCCAACCCAGACATTCTCAAGGTATTTCACGCCGCCCGCCAGGACCTCGAAATCTTTCACCATCTGAGCGGCGACGTACCGCATCCGATTTTCGACAGCCAAGTCGCGGCGATGGTCTGCGGCTTCGGCGACTCGGTGGCTTACGATACGCTCGCGGCACGGCTGGCCGGCGCCAACATCGACAAACACTCGCGGTTTACCGATTGGGCGCGGCGGCCCTTGACCGACCGCCAGGTCGGCTACGCCTTGGACGACGTGATTCATTTACGGCCGATCTACGAAAAACTCTCGGGCATGCTCGAAAAGAATGGCCGGAAGCATTGGCTGGGCGAAGAAATGGCGATCTTGACCGATCGCGGGACTTACGAGGTAAACCCCCGGGAGACCTGGCGGCGGCTCAAGCTGCGCAACCCGAAACCCCGGATGGTCGCGGTCCTGCAGGAGATCGCCGCGTGGCGCGAAGTCGAGGCACAATTGCGCGACGTGCCGCGCAACCGCATCATCCGCGACGAGGCGCTGCTGGAAATCGCGGCCCATCCGCCGAAGAGCCGCGAGGAATTGGGCGGCATTCGCGGTTTTCCAAAGGGCATCGCCGAAGGCGCGCGCGGTGAGGCCATTGTCGAAGCCGTGGGCCGCGCGCTCGCGCTGTCCAAGAACGAGCTGCCCGACGTTCCCGATCGCTCCCAGAAGGCGCAAGGCATCGGGCCGTTGGTCGAACTTCTCAAAGTCTTGCTGCGCATGAAATGCGAAGAGCACGAGGTCGCACAAAAACTGATCGCGAATGTGAGCGACCTTGAGCAGATCGCCACCGACGACAAGGCGCAGGTGGCCGCCCTGCAAGGGTGGCGGCGGGACGTCTTTGGGACCGATGCGCTGCGCCTGAAGCACGGTGAACTGGCGCTTGCCGCCACCGGGCGAAAGGTGAATCTCATCGAGGTAACGACCCGCTAGTTGGCGATCACCGTGGTCGGTTCGACCTCAAGATGGCGCGCCAGCCCGTTGTGGCGCTTTTGAACCACTTCACCAGCGAAATCAGCCAGTTCAGACGGCAGCGTGAGAACCAGTGCGTCGGCAGTCAGCGTGAGCTGGGTGCGTGGCAAGAGGCCCGGCGCACCGCCACTGAGGGTATGAGCGAGGTTAAGTATCTTGCCCAGAGTCATCGCCCGGTCGATTTCCCGTTCGTCCAACAATTTGCGGGCCTCGCCCGCCATAACGAAATCCGGATCGCCGCGGTAGCGCTCATAGACCGCCAGCGCGACGAGGGCGCGCCCACGATGTCCAATGCCGACGAAAGGTGCATGAAGAATGCGCACGAGCGCCTGTTCGGCGCGGTAGTCCGAATGGCCGCGCCACGCCAACTCGCTCAATAAGGAGGCGCCGCGCCGAAGCCTGAGCGCGCCTTCGTCGGGCGCGCCAAGGACCGGCGCCAGCCACGCCAGAACCTCGTCGACATGGGCGCCGAAACGCAAGCTGCGCAGCGCTTCATCCTCGCAAAACGCCAAGAATGGATCGCGCTGCTGCTCCTCAAGCGGCAAATGACTTTGAACCAAGCCCTCGCGCAGGCCATAGCCACAAAACACGAGATCGACCGGCTTTAGGGTCGCGATCAACCGTTCCATCACCAGCGCGCCGACCGGCACCGCATCCGCCCGCCTCGATGGCACGCCCTCCAACGCCGCCAGCGATCCTGGGCTGAGATTGGCCAAGACATGGGCGAGCTCCGCAAACTCCGCGGCCTTGACCCGATATTCGTGGACGATCTGCAAAGGCGCGTGGCGTTGGCGAATGTGAATGCGGGCGAGCGCCCGCCACACCCCGCCAACGCAATAGAGCGTGCGGCCTTGCCACGACGGCAGACCGGCCGATCCCCGAAGGATTTCGTCGACGCGCGACGCCGACGGCATACCATCGACAAATTGCAAGGATCCCAGTGGGAGCGTCGTGCTGTCCCCGGGTTCGCCGTTTTCGAGTGCGACCAGTTCCAAACTGCCGCCGCCCAGATCGCCAACCACGCCATGCGCGCCGGGAATTGCCGCGGCAACGCCAAGCGCCGAGAAATATCCCTCCTCGGCGCCGCTGAGCACGCGAACGTCGATTCCGCAGGTTTTTCGGACGCGTGCAACGAAGTCCAAACCGTCGGCCGAATCTCGTATCGCCGCCGTGGCAACGGCCTCGAGCGCGCCAACTCCCATGGCATCGGCCAAAGCCGCGTAGCGACGCAGCGTATGAAGTGCTAGGTCCGCCGCCTTCGGGTCGAGACGGCCGCCCACACCAACGCCGCGCCCAAGGCCGCAGAGCACTTTTTCGTTGAAGATCGGTAGCGCCGCACGTTTGAGCGACTCGTAAACCACCATGCGTACCGAGTTCGATCCGATGTCGACCACGGCAAACGGTTTATGGTCGGCGGTGCCGGGGACAACCGGGAAGCGCGCCGCCTGGTTCATGCATCGCCTTCGTCGAGAACGAGGCGCGGCAGACTGTCGGCCCGTAGCGCCTTCCCGCGACCGGAGAGCGACGGGTTGGTCATGAAATAGGTGTGAGCACCGAACGGCTCGTCATCAGGATCGTCGACTCGGCGGTAGTCGCCGTCGGCGTGCAGTTCCCACGCCTGTTGATTGTCCTTCATGTTGGCGATCATGATTTGCCCCATGATCTGTTCGTGCACGGTCGGGTTGTCGATGGGCACCAGGGTTTCGACCCGGCGGTCGAAGTTTCGCGGCATCCAATCGGCGGAACTGATAAAAACTCGCGCCCCGTCGGCGGGCAGTCCATGCCCGCTGCCGGCGCAAAGGATCCGCGAATGTTCGAGGAACCGGCCGATAATGCTGCGAACCCGGATATTTTCGGAAAGACCCGGGAGACCCGGGCGCAGACAGCAGATCCCGCGCACGATGAGCGTGATTTCAACGCCCGCCTGTGAGGCGCGGTACAGCGCATCAATGGTCTCCGCATCGACCAGCGAGTTCAGTTTTACCCAGATCGCCGCCGGGCGACCTGCTTTTGCATGACCGATTTCGCCCTCGATAACGCCGAGGATCGTCTGCCGCATGTTAGCTGGCGAGATTTTCAGTTTTTCGAGCGATACCGGTGCCGCGTAGCCCGTTAGATAGTTAAACAGCAACGCCGCATCCCGGCACAACGCCGGGTCGGTCGTGAAGTACGACAGGTCGGTGTAGATGCGCGCCGTTTGGGGATGATAGTTGCCGGTGCCGAAATGCACGTAGGTCCGCAGGCCCGTGCCCTCTTTGCGGACCACCAGAGAAACCTTGGCGTGGGTTTTTAGTTCGACAAAGCCGTAGACGACTTGCACGCCGGCGCGCTCCATATCGCGCGCCCATTTGATGTTGGCCTCCTCGTCGAATCGCGCCTTGAGTTCGACCAGGGCAGTGACAGTCTTGCCTGACTCGGCCGCCGCGATCAGCGCCTGGACAATCGGCGAATCGTCGCTGGTTCGGTAAAGGGTCTGTTTGATCGCCACAACATCGGGGTCTTGCGCCGCTTGACGCACGAATTGCACGACCACGTCGAAGCTCTCGTAGGGATGGTGGACGACGAGGTCTTTTTGCCGGATCGCAGCAAAGCAATCGCCGCCAACCTCGCGGATTCGTTCGGGAAAGCGCGCGTGGAACGGCGGAAACAGGAGATCGCGACGCTCCGACACGATCAGTTGCTGGACGTCGACCAAGCCGACGAACTCGTCGACGACAATGATCGAGCGATCTTCGAGGTGTAATTCGCGCGATAGAAAGTGAACCAAGTCCGTTGGTAGTTGGCTATCGACCTTGAGTCGGATCACGCTGCCGCGGCGGCGCCGCTTGATGGCGCTTTCGTACACGCGGACAAGATCTTCGGCTTCTTCCTCGACCTCGATGTCACTGTCGCGCAGGACCGCGAAGCATCCCCTCGCCTCCACCGTGTAGCCTGGGAACAGCCGCCCGAGGAACAGGTCGACAATGCGCTCGAGCGTGATGAAGCGCGCCTCGCCGTCATGCTGCGGCAACAGAACGAAGCGCTCTAGGTGCCGGGGCAGCGGCACCAGTGCATTGAGTAAGCCGTCGTCCGAGATGCGCCTGAGCTGCAACATGAGGCCCAAACCGAGGTTTGGTAGAAACGGGAATGGGTGCGCCGGATCGATTGCCAGCGGCGTCAGCAATGGGAAGTAGCGTTCGAGAAACCGGTTCTCCAACCAGGCCTCTTCCTCCTCGGTCAAATCGTCGGGTCCAACGACGCGAATGCCGTTGCCCGCCAACGCGGCGAGAAGTTCCTTGAGAACACGCTGCTGCTCGGCCAATAGGCGCTCTGCGCCCTGCCAGACATCGCGCAACTGGCGTTCCGGCGTCCGCCCGTCTTGGCTCAGCTCTTCGACGCCGGCGGCGACCTGCCCCAGCAATCCGGCGACCCGGACCATGAAAAATTCGTCGAGGTTATTCGCGGAGATGGACAGGAACCGCAGGCGTTCCAACAACGGGTGGCTGGTATTTTCGGCCTCGCCAAGCACACGCTCGTTGAACGCGAGCCACGACAGCTCGCGATTGATAAAACGCTCGGGCGACGCAGCGAGGGTCGCCGCCGCTTCCGTATTTTCTTCACCTTTGATGTCTACGACTGGTTCAACCATGCCCGTGTTCCCGGTTCATTTTCTCGCGGGAACCGACCCTTACATATGATCTATAACAATCCGGTGACGGTGCCGACGTTTGACCGTCATAATCGGCGCGCACCAAAGGCACAAGATGGTCACACTGTATCTGCTACGCCATGCGAAGTCTTCGCAAGCGACTGGCGGTCTCAATGACGAGGACCGACCGCTGAACGAATGGGGCCGAACCGCTGCAGCAGCCTTGGGACGCTACATGCACGACCATGGCCTATGCCCTGACCTTGTCCTGAGTTCGCCGGCGAGACGGACCCGGGAGACACTCGAAATCGTGCGGGCCGCTGCGGCGTGGGGTCCGGCAAATCCGCCGGAGCGATTTCTCGACCGGCTGTACCTGGCGCCGCCCGCCGAAATTCTGGCCGCCATCACGGCGGTCGCCGAACCCGTCCAATCGATTCTTGTCGTCGGACACAACCCGGGTATCCACGAATTGGCTCTCGCGGTGGTCACGCGAGGCCAGGACGACTACGCCAACCTGCTGGACGCCTATCCGACGGGCGCCCTCGCGGTCCTGACATCGGACGCCGCAACATGGCCTGGTCTTGCAAACGCGCCGATCTCGTTGGCCGCCTTTGTCCGCCCGCGCGATCTGATCACTTAGTTCGCCGGCCGGGTCCAAATCTGCGTCTTGCCCAACGCAGGCACGCCAACGTAGCCCCGAAGTTTGAGCGTGCCGTCGGCCAAGAGCGTCATGACCGCTTTGTAGACCTTGCCGTCACGCGGGTTGTAGATTCGCCCGCCGCGGTAATCGCCCGGATCCTTGCGCGAAAAACCGTCGAGCAACTCCAGGCCCAAGATCGGGCGACCGCGTAGCGCTTCGTCGCGGTTGTTATTATCGGCCCTCGGTTTGCCGTCCTCGTCCACTGGCGAATCGAGGTGGGCAATGCGGCCGCAGACTAGGTCGCCGCAGGTATAAATCTCGATTACCGAGTCTTGCTCGGGCGGCAGCCACCGACCCAAGATTTCCGATTGTGCCGACGCACTTTGCGGGTTCGCGAACCCAACAAGCGCTGCAAGGGCGAGGGTCACGAAGAAAAATCTAGTCATCCATTTCACTCCTTGTCCTGGTCGGCATCCACGTCGACCGACAGATCAGGCGGATTGTCAGCACCCGCCGCGCCGAGAACCTCGGACGCAAGGCGAACCGAAACGCGCCGGCCGGTTTCCAGTGCCAATGCGTCGAGCTGCGCAACGCACCGCTGCGCTGCGTCGAACGAACGCTCCAAACGGGTCATCATAAAGGCGATCACCTCTGGTGCGACAGCCAATTGTCGGTCGGCAAAAAGTTTTGCGAGCACCGCCGCCAGAAGTTCGTCATCGGGGCGGCCCACGCCCACTGCGGTCGCCGCCCGCAAACGCGATCGGAGGTCGGGCAACGATACGGGCCAACGTGCAGGCGGTGTTTCGCCGGTCAGTAGCAACGACCCACCCGCCTGGGCAATGCTGTTGTGAACGTGCAGCAACGCGACTTCGTCAAACGGATCCCCATCGTGTTCGACCACTAATCCGACGCTGAGGCCCGGCGGCAATCGGTCGCGATCCAACTTGGCGGTGCTAATCGTCGACGCACCGGTGCGGGTGCGCCAGACGTGGGCCAAGTGAGTCTTGCCACAAGCCGGCGGGCCATAAATCGCCAAGACATGCGACGACCAATTCGGCCACCGGTCAATCCACTCGACCGCCTCCACATTACAGGGCGCGACAAAGAAATCTTCGCGGCCGCGGGCGGTACGAACAGGCAAATCGAACGTGAGCTGCGCGGCCAACGTTAAGCCCCCGCACCGTCATGGAAGGCTGCGCCGGACCATTGCATAACGTAGTGACCCCCCGAGACCGCCGTCAGTACGCCAACGAGATAGGTCATTAATTCGACCACCACATCGAGCGGCCAAATGACTCCGTGAGCGGCAAGCACGATTGCCGCGAGAGCCATCTGCGCAAACGTGTTTGCCTTGCTTAGGGCAGATGCTCTCACGGTCACGGGCAGCGCCAGGGCAACAGAAAACAAAACGCCTCCAACAATCAGGGCGTCGCGGGACACGACAAGGACGACCAACCAAAGGGGCATCAATCCTGATGCGCCGAATGTCACGAAAACAGCGACAAGCAGAATCTTATCCGCGAGCGGATCGAGATAAATGCCGACTTTGGTCACGGCGTCAAAACGTTTGGCAACAAAGCCGTCGACGGCGTCGGAAATGCCGGCGGCCAGAAAGACCCAAAATGCCGCGCTCCAATAGTCGGCCACGACGAGCCAGATCACGACTGGAACAACCAGAATGCGCAGCAGAGAAATGATGTTGGGGAGGCGCTTCATGGCGGCCCCAACTAACGGGTCCGGGGCGCCTCAGCGCGGCGGGCCAGTCGCAGCGTCCAAAAACCATCTTCCTCCACTAAGTCGATGTCACGCTGCGCCAACGCCAATCCCAATTGTTCCGGGCCACCAAGGTAGTGGATGACGACTTGCACGTCTGACCGCGTAATGCTGGCAAGCTCGACGTTTTGAATAACGGCGGCACCCCCAAGGCGGCGGCGCATTTCAAGCCAATCGGACAGCGTCCCGAGCGCGAAGCTCGCGCTCAGCCGGACCGGCTCGTCGAACCGCAAATAGTTGTCGCGTTTCCACTCGTCCTCGAGCCGTTCAACGGTCCGTGCCACCGCTTCGGCCAGCAACGCCCCCACCTGGGCGCGCGACTCGCCGACGAAGGTCTCAATGCTGACAGCCCCGCTGGTCGGACCGATATGGCGCAGCGAAACATGGACCAGCGGACGGTTGGCGGCCAAATCTTGCACCAGCGTCGCGTGGGCCACGAGGATGTCCCGAACCCGGTAACGCGCCGCGATGGCCTGCATCGGCCGCGCCTCCGCCGCCAACGCCTGGATCGGACCGACCGACCCGATGTCCTGCAGGTCACCCTCAGGCAGTAACAATGGGACGACGGTGTCAGCACTGGCGCCCCGCGCCTCCCAGGCCTCGCGCCAGGCGTTTGGCGGATCCCATAGGTTAATCGCACCCGCCGCTTCGAAAACCGGCAAGACCAGCCGCGGCCGGCTTACCGTTTCCGAGAAACGAAGCCCGGCGTCGCGCAAATGCTCGCGCACGATGTCAGGTTTGAAGGCCACCCTGAGCGAGGCGAGGTAACGCGTCGACGAGGTTTTCTCGTCCGATACCTCGATGTTTTGGACTAGCCGGGCGACCGTCTCGTCGGTCAGTTGCGGTAAAAAAGCCTCGTCGGCACGAACGATGAGGCGGCGAAACATGCGTTGTGCGGCGCGCCGTTGGCCGGCGGCCAGGGCCACGTCGCGGGCATCGGACGCCGAGGCCGCGGTTTCATCGACCGCCACCCCAGTAACGGTAAAAATCGGGTTGCGGTCCTGCGCACGGGCGCTGCCGACGCCCGCCGCAACGACCAGCAGGGCGAGAAAGAGCGACACGGCCGATGGCGCGAGGCGGTACGAATGGTGGCGAACGATCATTGAAATACGACTGCAAACCGTTATGTTACCGACCTTCTCGCCGAGAATACTGATGCCCCAACGTGGCTTCAACAAGGCGGCCGCCCTTTCCGGGTCTGCATCATGCCCCGACACCAAGGTTTGACCTATCGCGATTCGGGCGTCGATATCGAAGCTGGCAACGCTCTGGTTGAGCGGATCAAGCCAATGGCGGCCTCCACCGCGCGACCCGGCGCATCAGCGGGCTTGGGCGGTTTCGGCGCGATCTTCGATCCAAAAGCCGCCGGATATAGTGATCCGCTATTTATTTCGACCAACGACGGCGTCGGCACCAAATTGCTGGTCGCCAATGCTGTCGGGCGCCACGACACCGTCGGGATCGATCTGGTCGCGATGTGCGTCAACGATTTGATCGTCCAGGGCGCCGAGCCGGTGTTTTTCCTGGACTACTTTGCCAGCGCCAAACTGAGCGTCGACGCCGCTGCAGATGTGGTTTCCGGGATCGCTGCCGGATGCCGGGAAGCCGGGTGCGCGTTGGCCGGCGGCGAGACGGCCGAGCTGCCCGGGCTCTATGCGCCCGGCGATTATGACCTCGCCGGTTTTGCCGTTGGCATCGTCGAGCGCGATCAATTGATCACGGGCGAGACCATTGTTGCGGGTGACGTCCTTATTGGATTGGCGTCATCGGGGGTCCATTCGAACGGCTATTCATTGGTCCGCAAGATCGTCGAGATGGTCGGCTTGTCTTATGGCGACGCCGCACCGTTTGAGCCGAGCCGTTCGTTGGGCGATGTGCTGCTGACCCCGACGCGGATCTACGTCCGCAGTTGCCTGCCCGCGATGCAGGCCGGGCTGATCAAAGGCGCGGCGCATATCACCGGCGGCGGGTTGTTGGAAAACATACCGCGGGTGTTGCCGGCCGACCTGGGCGCCGCCATTAACGTGGCCAACTGGCAACGCCCGCCGGTGTTTTCTTGGCTGGCTCAAACCGGCGGCGTCGCCGAAGCCGAGATGCTGCGCACCTTTAACTGCGGCGTCGGCATGGTGCTGGTCGTTGCCGCAAATCAAGTCGAGGCGGTTACCACAATGCTGCGCACGCGCGGCGAGAGCGTCTTTGTGATCGGCACAGTTGAGCCACGGCGCGCAGACGCGCCAGTGGTCCGGACGCTCTAAACGCGTTACCAGCTGAGGTCAGCCGACGATATCGACCTGGCTGAAGAAGAAGCCGATCTCAATCGCTGCATTCTCGGGCGAATCCGAGCCGTGGACCGAATTGGCCTCAATCGACTCGGCAAAGTCTTTGCGGATGGTGCCGGGGTCCGCCTGTTCGGGGTTTGTCGCGCCCATCACTTCGCGGTTTTTGGCGACGGCCCCCTCGCCCTCGAGCACCTGAACCACGACCGGTCCAGTGGTCATCGACGAACACAGGCTGTCAAAAAACGGCCGCTCGCGATGAACCGCGTAGAACGCTTCCGCCTGGCCACGGGTCAACTGAACACGCCGCTGGGCAACGATGCGCAGTCCGGCATCTTCGAATTTCGCATTGACCTTGCCGGTCAGATTGCGCCGTGTGGCATCGGGTTTGATGATCGAAAGTGTGCGTTCAACCGCCATTTGCAGCTCCATCGGTCAGGATTTGCGCCGCTTATAGGGGTTGACGGCGGGACGAGCAACTTAGTTGGCTTTCTCCCACCGGCCGGCATCGCTTTGCTTCCAGTAGGTCACCTCGAAGCCCGCCGTACGCGCCGCCTTCCAGCGTTCCCGCGCCGCCAACACCGCGGCCTCGTCGTTGCCGTCAAACAAATCGAGGACCCGCTGGAACGATCCGAGAAAAGCCGGTTGACCACCATCGACCAGGCACAAGATCCCGGCGCCGTTGGGGTTCTCTTCCTCGGTGGTGAGGAATATCGGTTGCCGGTCCGGTGCGCCGTCGTCGGCCACGCCATGCGGCAGAAAGGACCCAGGATCGTAGGTCCACAGCACATCGTTCAGATGGTCGATCCGTTCTTTGGACCCCGCCAACACCACCGCATGCATGCCGCGCTCTAGCGCACGCTCGAGCAGTTTCGGCAACGCCTGGTCTAGCGGCATGCGCTGAAGGTGGTAGAAGCTCACCTCCGTCATGGCCGGTTACTTTTCGTAGTTCGCCGCGACGAATTCGTCGAGCAGCCGCACGCCAAAACCAGTACCGCCCTTAGGTACCGTTGGCTTGGGCTTTTTACTCCAGGTCACCCCGGCAATATCCAAATGAGCCCACGGCACATTGTTGGTGAAGCGCTGCAAGAACTGCGCGGCCGTAATACTGCCCGCCCCGCGCTCACCAACATTTTTCATGTCGGCAATATCGCTATTGATGAGCTTGTCGTAGTCGGTCGACATCGGCAGCCGCCACAGCAGTTCCCCGACACCTTGCCCAGCGGCGTGTAAGCGTTCAGCCAATTTGTCGTCGCTGGCAAACATGCCGGCCTGGTCGTTCCCCAGGGCGACGATGATCGCGCCGGTCAGGGTGGCCAGATCGATCATCAACTTCGGTTTGAAGCGTTTTTGCGTATACCAAAGGGCATCGGCCAGGACGAGACGGCCTTCGGCGTCGGTATTGATCACTTCGATTGTCTGACCCGACATCGACGTCACGACGTCACCCGGGCGTTGCGCATTGCCGTCCGGCATGTTCTCGACCAACCCGACGACGCCGATCACGTTGCACTTTGCCTTGCGGCCGGCCAGCGCGCGCATCAGCCCGATGACAACCGCAGAGCCGCCCATGTCCCACTTCATGTCTTCCATGCCCTGGGCCGGTTTGATCGAGATGCCGCCGGTGTCGAAGGTGACACCTTTACCGACGAAAGCGAGCGGCGCCTGCCCGCGCTTGCCGCCGTCGTAGCGCATGACCACCATTTGCGGCTCGCGGACGCTGCCTTGCGCGACGCCCAGGAGCGCCCCCATCCCCAGTTGTTCCATCCGGGCGCGACCGAGGACCTCGACCTTGACGCCGAGCTTGCTGAGTTTGCGCGCCTCTTGCGCCAGTGTTTTGGGATAGATGATGTTGGCCGGTTGGGTCACGAGATCGCGGGTGAAGAACACACCCTCTGCGACCTTGGCGAGGGGCGCATAGGCTTTGCGCGCGGCAGCCTGGTTGGCCACCATCACGTTGACGGTCTTTAGCGAGGGTTTTTGTTCGGCTTTGAGCGTGGTGCGGTAGTGATCGAAGGTATAGCTACCAAGGACCGCGCCATTGGCGATCCGCGCGGCAAGTTCGCCGGCGGTCACCTTGCAGCCTTTGATCGGATCGACGACGAAGGCAATCGTTGCCTCACCCGAGCGCAATACCTTGGCGACCGCCGAGCCACCAGCAGCCTCAAGAGTAAGCGCGCCAATATCGGCAGGCTTGCCCAAACCAACCGCGATAATCCGGCTTACCTTGAGGCCCGACGGCGCCACGATCTCAAGAAGCTGCCCGGCAGCACCTTTGAAATGACCCGCCCGGATGGCCCGCATCAATGCGCCGCCCATGCGTTTGTCGATGGTTGCACCGGTTGCCGTCAGCTTGCGACCATCCAGAACCGGAACCACAAGAACCCCATGTGGCGGCATTGAAACCTTGGTAAACCCGACTCTCATCGTGTGCGCTCCTCGCGTCTTGGGTGGTCCTGGGATCGTTGATTATGTGGCGGTCATCATAGTCAGCGGCGACGCCAAGAAAAGCCGTCGGCTCGGAAAGTGCTGGGATCGCATCGACGCGGTTCAACCGAGCCGACGATACGCTATAATGGGTCTATGAACAGCCTCACCCGCTATATCTTCCGTCAGTTGGCGGGTCCGCTGTTCGTGGTCACCGTGACGCTGACGGGGGTGGTCTGGCTTACCCAGAGCCTGCGGTTTCTCGATTTGATCATCAACCGTGGTCTGTCGACCTCGGGGTTTCTTTATCTCACGCTTCTTTTGCTACCTGGTTTTCTCACGCTGATCCTGCCGATCGCGGCGTTTTGCGCAGCTCTGTTCGTCTTCTACCGCCTCGACACTGATAGCGAGCTCGTGGTCATGCGGGCCGCCGGGCTGAGCCAGGGCAGGCTTGTGGCCCCGGCAATTTGGATGTCAGGGATCCTCGCCCTCGTGCTCTTCAGCCTGACCCTTTACCTGCAACCCCTCGGGTTTCGCACCTTCAAAGATATGCAGTTCGAGGTGCGACACAATTTTGCACCGGTGCTCGTCCAAGAAGGCGTGTTCAACAACTTTGTCAGTGGGGTCACTGTTTACGTTCGACAGCGCCTAACGAACGGTGAACTGCTGGGCCTGCTGATCCACGACAGCCGCGAGGGTACGCGGCCCGTTACCATGATGGCCGAGCGCGGCAAGTTGGTCATGACCGCAGATGGCCCGCGCTTTGTCATGGTCAACGGCAACCGCCAGGAGATCGACCGCGCCGGCGGCCAAGTCTCGCTCCTGTATTTCGATCAGTACACGCTCGATCTTGGGGAAATCGCGGCGGCCCCCGAGGTTCGGTGGCGCGAGGCCGGCGAGCGTTACGTCGCCGAGTTGTTTGACCCCGGAACGACACCGGACGATGTCGGCAATTTCTACAAGCTACGCGCCGAGGGCCACCGCCGGTTGGTCACGCCATTCTACGCCTTAGCCCTGACGTTGATCGCACTCGCTGGAGTGATCTCCGGCGAGTTCCAGCGTCGCAGTCGGTGGACGCGTCTGGCGGCGGCCGGCGCGGGTGCGATCCTTTTCGAGTTTGTTGCCCTCGCGCTCGGACCACTGGTCACGGCCCTGCCAGCATTGACGCCGCTGCTTTACCTCCACGTCATCGCCGCGATCTCGATCGCCGGGTGGTTCATTTTCTTCAATCCGCGATTCAGCGCTAGGGCGGCGCATCCAATGCCGGACGGCATCGCATGAGATTGTCCTGGACACTGTCGGTGTACTTGGGCCGTCAGTTCATCACGAGCGTGGGCATTGCACTCCTTGGCCTGGGCATCCTGGTTTTCCTCTTTGACATCGTTGAGTTGTTGCGCCGCGCCTCGGGCGAAAATATCGGTTTCGGCACCATCATCGGCATGTCGTTGCTCCAACTCCCGACATTGCTGCAAAAGATCCTGCCGTTTGCTGCGCTGTTCGGCGGCATGTTCGCCTTTGCGCGACTGACCCGAACCCACGAATTGGTTGTCGCCCGTGCCGCCGGCGTTTCAGTCTGGCAATTCATGATGCCCGCGTTCCTCATCACATTCGCCCTGGGGGCGTTCGTGGTCACCGTGTTCAATCCGCTAGCGGCATTAATGGCCAACCGACACGAACTTCTCGAGGCCCGTTATTTTCAGGGGCAGCCCACCCTGCTGTCGGTATCGCGCACCGGTCTTTGGTTCCGCCATGCCACCGAAGGCGGGCACGAAGTGCTTCATGCCCGCGCCGTGTCGCAACAAGGGGTCGAGCTGCAAGACGTCATCATTATCCAGCAAGCGGGCGCGAACGATCGGTATGTCGGACGCATTGATGCGCGCAGCGCCATTCTTCGAGACGGCTACTGGGACCTCACCGGCGCCACGATCAGCCCCGGCGACGGGCGGCCCGAGAAACACGCGACGTACCGGTTGCCGACCACGTTGACCCTGGGCCAGATGCAAGACAGCTTCGCGTCACCAGAGACAATATCGTTCTGGTCACTGCCACGATTTATCGCGCTGTTGAAGGACTCTGGATTTGCGGCCATCAAGCATCGGCTTCATTGGCACTCGATTCTTTCCGTGCCGCTCCTGCTCCTAGCTATGGTGCTGATTGCGGCGACGTTCTCGCTGCGCCTTACCCGGCGCGGGGGAACGGGCCTTCTTATCACCGGCGGTATCCTGGCGGGGTTCGTTTTCTTTGTTCTGGCGGACGTTGTTCAAGCTTTTGGGCTGTCGGGAAAAATCCCGGCAATCCTGGCTGCCTGGACACCGGCGGGCGTCAGTACATTGATTGGGCTCTCGCTGATGTTCCATCTTGAAGATGGCTGATTCCATCTTGAAGATGGCTCACCGGCGAGTGCGCGCCATCCTGCCGTTGCTTGCGGCGCTCGCAGTTTTGGGGTTGGTGTTGGTCGGTGGCCCGACGCGCGCCCAACAATCCCAAGGCGCTGACGAGATCCTCCTTGAGGCTGACGACATTTCTTACAACGCCGAAGGCGGTGTCGTTGCGGCCCAAGGCAATGTCGAAATTGTCGCCGGCGAGCGGATCCTCAAGGCCGATTCCGTAAGCTACGACCAGAACGCCGACACCGTGACCGCGACCGGCAATGTGAGCGTTCTGGAAAGTGACGGCACTGTCTTATTTGCCAGTCAGGTCGAACTGAGCGATCAGCTTAAGAACGGTTCGATTCAAGGGTTTCGTGCCCTGCTGGCGGATGACTCAAGGTTTGCCGCGGCCAGCGCAACGCGATCCGACGGCAACCGTACGGTCATGCAGCGCGCGGTTTACTCACCCTGTCGCGTTTGCGCGGAGGACCCGACGCCGTTGTGGCGCATCCGCGCCGCCCGCGTCACGCACGACCAAACCAAGCAACAAGTCTCGTACACCAATGCGCGCCTCGAGATGTTCGGGGTGCCGGTGCTCTACACCCCCTACTTCTCGCATCCAGACCCCACGGTGGAGCGTAAGAGCGGCTTCCTGGTGCCGACCCAAGCCCAGACCACCCAGCTCGGCGTCCTCGTCGAGGTGCCGTATTTCTTTAACATCGCCCCCAACATCGACGCGACTTTCAGCCCGATCTTTACCTCGAAAGAGGGTGTCGTTCTGGGCGGCGAGTTTCGCGAGCGGCTGGACACCGGTCAGTACAGACTTGAGGGCAGCGTCACGCGACCGCAAGCCCGCAACGATCTCAATGTGAAGACCGGCCAGCGAGTCACCAGAAGCCACCTGTTTGCACAAGGTGCATTCGATTGGGATGACACCTGGCGATGGGGATTCAACGGCGCCATCGCGAGCGACGACACGTACCTGCGGCGTTATCAGATCAGCGACAACGACACCCTGACCTCCAATGCCTTTGTCGAGGGCTTTTCGGACCGCAACTACGCGGCGGCAAACGGGTATTTCTTCCAGGGCCTACGGACCGAGGACGACCCCGGAGAAACACCGCTGATCTTGCCGATGCTGGAGTACAACCTGATCACGGCGCCCGATCAGTTCGGCGGTTCATTCCGGGTCGACAGCAATTTCCTGTCGCTCACCCGCAGGCAAGGCACGAATAGCACCCGGCTGTCGGTGCGTGGTCGCTGGCTGTTGCCCCGGGTTGGGAAGCTGGGCGATGTGCGAACGCTCATCGCTGAAGTCAAAGCCGACGGGTATCTGACAAGCGATGTCGTCGATGCTCAAAAACCGCTAACGCCCAACAACGACGGCCTAACCGCGCGCCTAGTACCGCAACTCGCGTTCGATTGGCGGCTACCGCTGGTGCGCCGCGAACAGGGCGCCCGCCAGGTATTGGAACCTATTGTGAATGTTGTAATCAGCCCTTACGGCGGCAATCCAAGTGAGATCCCAAACGAGGACAGCCTCAACTTTGAATTCGACGACACCAACGTCTTCAGCGACAACAGGTTTCCAGGAATTGACCGGATCGAAGGCGGCCCCCGCCTCAACTACGGATTCCGCTATGGCATTTACGGCGACAACGGGGGCTATTTGAGCGCGTTGCTGGGCCAGGTTCTGCGGCCCAAGGCGGACGACACTTTTGCCGACAAGACCGGTCTTGAGGCCAGCAACTCAGACTTTGTCGGGCGGGTCGACATTTCGCCTTCGACGCTGTTTCGCTTCTATGAGCGGGTCCGCCTGGACCGCGATACGCTGGCCATGAGGCGCAACGAAATCACCCTCGAGGCGGGTCCGCCACGCTATAAGTTCAACGCGACTTACGTCAGGTTGCGCCGAGAATTGACGGCAGATGAACTGACCGATCGCGAGGAAATCAACATTGCGGGGTTGGCCGCATTGACCCAATTTTGGACCTTAAGGGCCAATACGCGGCGCGACTTGACGCAAGCTGGTGGTACGATTAACTCAGGCGTGGGTTTGGTCTACGAAGACGAGTGTTTCAATGTCAGCGTGGACCTCAATCGGGACTTCACCCGGGATCGCGACGTCGAACCAGCGACCACTGTGTCGTTCAGGGTCCGCTTCAAGCATCTTGGGTAGATACCCCGAACCCTTTGGGTATCGTCCGAAAAAACGGTGGCACGTGACACGCTCGGTTTCACTCATTCTGGCGCTCCTCGTCAGCCTCGCAAATCTTGCGGGGGTGGCGACGGCTCAGTCCGTGCAGACGATCGCGGCGGTGGTTAATGACGAGATTATTTCCAATTACGACCTGCAACAGCGGGTTAGGCTCGTTGTCTCAAGTTCTGGCGCCGATCCTTCGGGCCAAGTTGCCGATCAGCTGAAGTCCCAAATTCTGGAGAGCTTGATCGACGAGCGTCTGCAAATTCAGGAAGCTTTCCGCCTGAACATCGCCATAACAGAACAGGAAGTCGATGGTGCCGTGCGCTTCATCGAAGAGCAGAACAAGATGCCCGAGGGGAACCTCGCCAAGTTGCTCGATTCCCAGGGCATTTCGGTTACGTCGTTACAAGATCAGCTGCGCGCACAAATTGCATGGAGCAAAGTCGTCGGTCAACGTCTGCGACCCCGGGTTGTTGTCGGCCCCGATGAAATCGAGACGCTCGTGGAACGCCTCAAATCCGGCGGCCGGATCGAACATCTGACGAGCGAGATATTCCTCGCCTTCTCCGACCAGAACGCGGCGATCCGCCGGGATGTCACCGCCAACGCCGAAACGCTGATCGTCCAGCTCCGCGGGGGTGCATCGTTTCCGATCCTGGCCCAACAGTTCTCTCAGGCGGTTTCTGCCGCCGAAGGCGGCGAATTGGGCTGGATCAGCGGCGCAGAATTGCCCGATGCAGCTGGACCGGCGCTGGAGACGCTCGATATCAATCAAATCAGCGACCCAATTGTTACCCGCGACGGTATCTACATCTTACAGGTCCGAGACCGGCGCCGGTTCGCTGCGATCGATCCCGAGCAGGTCACCGTGACGCTCAAACAAATTTTCATCCCGCTCAAAGCGGACGCGGACGACGGGGCCATCGAAAGTCAGATGGCGCTCGCTCGGACGATCGGCGGCACCGTCCGCGGTTGCGAGGATTTTGACGCGTTGTCGACCGAAATGGGATCGCCCGAATCCGGCGATTTAGGCAAAGTGAAAGTGTCCGATACGCCGACCCAGTTTCGCGAAGCCATTCTCACCCTTGATGTCGGCGTGGCCAGTGTGCCGGTGCGCACCGAGGACGGTATCCACGTCCTCATGGTGTGCGACCGCGAGCAACCCGAGGTCCCCGAGCCAGACCGCAAGGCGATTGAGAATTCGATCGGCCAAGCGCGCTTGTCGATGCTGGCGCGCCGTTACCTCCGCGATCTCCGGCGAGACGCCGTCGTGGACGTGCGTTAATGGCGCCGGCCTTCGCTGCGGCGACGGCCGTCACGATGGGTGAGCCCGCAGGGATCGGGACTGAAATCACCCTCAAGGCTTGGATTGAGCGGGCGAAAAACGGGCTCGAGCCGTTTTTCCTTATTGCCGACCCAGAGGATGTTGGCGCTGCGAGCGCGGCGCTGAACCTGGGGGTCGCGGTTTCCGAAATTAGCGCCCCGGAAGATGCGCCGAGCGTCTTCACAACCGCGCTACCGGTGTTGCGCCAATATCTACCAAGCGCGGTCGCGACCGGCGCGCCGAATCCTGCAAATGCCGCCGCTGTTCTGGCGGCAATTGAGCGTGCGGCGATGTTCGCAATCGCCGGCACCGTCAATGCCGTCGTCACGAACCCGATTCACAAGGAAACCCTAGCGAAGGCCGGTTTTCCCTACAGTGGGCACACCGATTACCTCGGACACCTCGCAGGCGATGTACCGACTGTGATGATGTTGGTTGGCGACAGCCTCAAGGTCGTGCCGGCGACGGTCCATGTCGGACTGCGCGAGGCCATTGCATCGCTCACCCCGGATTTGCTCATCAGGTGCGCCGAAATCACCGCGGCAGCATTGCGCGACGATTTTGCTATTGCCGCACCGCGCCTGGTTTTTGCCGGACTGAACCCTCATGCCGGCGAGGGCGGGATGTTCGGATTCGAGGAAACCATGGTGATCGCGCCGGCGGTTGAGGCGCTACGCCAGCGCGGCGTCGATGTACGCGGGCCGTTGGCCGCCGATAGCTTGTTTCATGTTGGGGCGCGAACGACCTACGACGCCGCCATATGCATGTACCACGACCAGGCGTTAATCCCGATCAAGACTCTGGATTTCGATCGCGCGGTCAATATGACTTTGGGACTGCCGTTTGTGCGGACCTCGCCCGACCACGGGACCGCGTTCGATATCGCCGGCAAGAACGTGGCCAATCCGGGGAGCCTCGTGCAGGCCATTCTGCTCGCGCAATCCGTCTCGCGCACGCGGTCCGGGGGCGCTTGACCATGCCGCCGGACTTGCCGCCGATCCGCGACGTTATTCGGCGTCACGGATTGGACGCGCGACGATCCTTGGGGCAACATTTTCTTTTGGACCTCAATCTGACGCGGCGGATTGTGCGCGCGGCGGGCGATATTGAGGGCAAGACGGTCTATGAAGTTGGGCCCGGCCCCGGCGGCCTTACGCGCGCGCTTTTAGAGGCGGGCGCGGTCGTCGTGGCGGTTGAGACCGACGCCCGGTGCCTTGACGCACTGGCAGAACTCGGGGCGCATTATCCTGGTCGATTGAAGGTCGTCGAGGCCGATGCCGTCGCGTGCGACGAAGCGAGTTTGGTGGCGCCTGGCTCTCTTGTCATCGCTAATCTGCCTTACAATATTTCGACGGTGCTGCTCGCCAAGTGGTTGACGATCAGTCTTGTTCCGTTTGCCGATATGACGCTGATGTTTCAGAAGGAAGTCGCCAACCGCATTCTTGCCGAGCCCGGTAATAAGACGTACGGGCGACTCAGCGTGTTGGCCCAATGGCGGTGCGCCGTAGAGCGCGCGTTCGATCTCCCGGCGCAAGCCTTTGTGCCACCGCCCAAGGTCGAATCGACGGTTCTGCGTTTGACCCCGCGCGCCAATCCGATCTCGATCGATCCGGCCGCGTTGGAGCGTGTGACCGCTGCGGCTTTTGGTCAACGCCGCAAAATGCTGCGCTCCAGCCTCAAGAGCCTTATTGAGAATCCGGTACCGTTTTTGGAAGACCTTGGGATCGCGCCGACCGATCGCGCCGAAGACCTAACGGTGGCGCAGTTCTGCGCGATCGCGGCACGGATCCCGACCGAAATGGCGACCTCAGGTTAACGTACGAACAAAATCGCTGAGACCGGTTTGTCGTTCTAGGCGCAATCGTTCGGCACCGACGATCATCTGGAGCTGGGCCGCCGTCTCCTCGAGATCGTGATTTACCAAAATGTAATCGTATTCGCGCCAGTGGCTGATTTCGTCAACGGCTTTGGCCATGCGTGTTTGGACGACGTCTTCGCTGTCGAGGCCGCGAGCCTTGAGCCGCCGTGCCAGTTCGTCAAGCGAGGGCGGGAGCAGAAACACGGTCACCACATCTTCCCGGACGTTTTCGGTGAGCTGCTGCGTTCCCTGCCAGTCGATATCGAAAAGAACGCAGTGCCCCCCTTCCAACGCCTCGAAGACAGGCTTCGACGGTGTCCCATAGCGGTGATCGAATACGACGGCATGTTCCAGAAACTCTCGCCGATCAACCATCGCGTCGAATTCTGCGTCCTTAACGAAGTAGTAGTCGCGACCTTCCAATTCGTTTTCTCGCGCCGCACGCGTGGTTGCGGAAACCGACATGACAAAATCCGCATTGTCCTCAAGCAGGCGGCGCGACAGTGTGGTTTTTCCGGCCCCCGAGGGCGACGAGAGAACCAACAGGAAACCGCGACGCTGAATAGATGTCGCTGCTGCGTTACTCAACGTTTTGCACCTGCTCACGAAGGCGATCGACCTCGACCTTCAAGTCAAGCCCGACCGCTGTCAGGGTGACGTCGCTCGCTTTGGAACAGAGCGTGTTGGCCTCTCGGTTGAATTCTTGGCATAGAAAGTCGAGGCGGCGGCCGACCGCTTCGCCACTATTGAGCGAGTCATTGGCCGACTCGACATGCGCGCGCAACCGCTGAATTTCCTCGGATACGTCGGATTTGACCATGAGCAGCGCCAACTCCTGGGCCAATCGTTCCTCGGGCAGCCCGGGTCGATCGGCCAGCAACTCATCAATCTGAAGTCGCAACCGATCGCGCACCGAGTCCGGACGGGCAGCAGCGATCGCCTCGGCCCGGGCGACCAGTTGTGAAATCAAGTCGAGATGGCCGCGCAGTGTCGCGTCAATCCGTGCGCCCTCGTCGCGCCGGGCGGTGTCAAGTGCAGCCAGCGCTTGGTCAAAAGTCGACCGCAGTGCGATGTCGCGGACCTCGATATCGCTTTCTGGAATCTCCTGCTCCTGCAGCTCAAGGACACCGCGAAGCGCCAGCACCCCGTCCAAGGTTGCGTCAGCGGTGCCGGGCGTCCCGCGCAACGCGGCGAGTTCACGCAACACTTGCGCCAAAACGTCTTGGTTCACCCGCAATTCCTGTTGGGCGCGCTGGTCGAACTGGAGCGAGACCTGAATGTTACCGCGATTGAAGCGCAGCGGCGCCGCCGCGCGAATGTGGCCCTCAAGGTCTTCGAGCCCATTCGGGAGACGGAGCCGAATGTCGAGGCCGCGGCCATTGACGCTGCGCATTTCCCAAGCCCAATCGAATGCGCCGCTCCGCCCTTCTTGGCGGGCAAAACCGGTCATACTGGAAATGGGCAAGTTAAAAATCCGGTCGGTGAGTGGGGAACGACACAGCCCAATCTATAGTGTCCGGCCCCGTTGCCAACAAGCGTTCAGTTCTGCTGCGACCGAATCTGCCGCCATCGCCGGACATTCCGTTGGTGTTCTTCCAAGGTCCGGGCAAACGCATGGCCGCCGTTTCCGTCGGCAACAAAATAGAGCTCGTCGGTCGCAACCGGGTGGAGTACCGCCTCAAGCGCAGCGCGACCAGGGTTGGCGATGGCAGTGGGTGGGAGACCCCGCACCTTGTAGGTGTTGAACGGCGAGTCGACGGCGAGGTCGTCCCGCGTCAACCGCCGTCCTAACGGTCCCTCGCCGCCGGTCAGCGCATAGACCACGGTCGGATCTGACTGCAACCGCATCCCCCGGCGCAGCCGATTGATGAACACGCCGGCAATGCGCGGGCGCTCGTCGGCAACGGCGGTTTCCTTTTCGACGATCGAGGCCAAAGCCAAGGCTTGGCCGGGGGTGGTGAACGGCAAGTCCGGCGAGCGCGCCGGCCACAGATCATCAACTAGGTCGGTCATCGCGCGTTGCATTCGGGCAACCACGTCAGCGCGGGCGTCCCCGTAGGCGTAGTGATAGGTCTCGGGCAACAAGGCGCCTTCGGCAATGCCGGTTGGCGTTGCGCCGTCGAGCCCTTCGGCGCTGGCGACTAATCGCAGCACCTCGGCCGTCGTCAATCCTTCGGGCAGCGTCAACCGGCGAATGACGGGATCGCCGCGGACTACTAGATCGAGAACCGCACGCATTGAACTCCGGGCGGGCACCATGTATTCGCCGGCACGCAGCGATTTGCTTTGACCCGACGCGCGCACGACGAACTGAAATAGACCGGGCTCGCTCAGAATGCCGCGGGCCTCGAGGATTTCGGAAATCTGGGCCACGGACGATCCGCGCGGCAGGACGATTGTGGCGTCCTCGGTAGTCGGACCCGCCGCGTCAAAGGCCGCCGCGCCCCAGACCAACATGCCAGCGGCGGCAGTTACAACGACCACCAGGAGCAGGGTTAGAGCGCGTATGGCTTTGCGGCTCATGGCCGGCGGGACTAACTTGGCTGGGCGAAAATCAAAGACGCGTTGGTGCCGCCGAAGCCGAACGAATTCGACAACGTGGCACGAATCTCTTTCTTCTTGGCCGTGTGCGGCACGAGATCGAGATCACAACCCTCGCTCGGGTTGTCCAGGTTTAACGTTGGCGGCACCATACTGTCGCGCATCGCAAGAATGCTGAAGATGGCCTCGACCGACCCGGCAGCGCCCAGGAGATGCCCGACGGCCGACTTCGTCGATGACATCGACAGTTTGTACGCCGCATCGCCAAAGAGACGTTTCACCGCCCGAATTTCGATCTCATCGCCAAGTGGGGTCGAGGTGCCGTGCGCGTTGATATAGTCGATCTGGTCAGGCGCCAAACCGGCACGTTTTAACGCCATTTCCATGGCCCGGAACGCACCACCGCCATCCTCGGACGGGGCGGTAATATGATGTGCGTCGCCCGACAGGCCGTAGCCGACAATCTCGGCGTAAACCTTGGCGCCACGCGCCTTTGCATGTTCGAGTTCTTCGAGGACGACGACCCCGGCCCCCTCGCCCATCACGAACCCATCGCGGTCCTTGTCCCACGGGCGGGACGCCTTTTGCGGCGTGTCGTTGAAGTCGGTCGATAGCGCACGGGCAGAAGCAAACCCGGCCAAACCCAACCGGCAGATCGCCGATTCGGTGCCACCGGCAACCATGACGTCGGCATCGCTCATGCTGATAAAGCGCGCCGCATCACCAATGGCATGGGCACCGGTCGAACACGCGGTCACAACCGCATGGTTCGGGCCTTTGAAGCCGTAGCGAATCGAGGTATGGCCAGCAACCAGGTTGATCAGAGCCTGGGGAATGAAGAATGGACTGAGGCGACGCGGACCGCGTTCATCCAGGGTCTTGGCGCCCTCAACAATTTCCTGCAACCCGCCAATGCCTGAGCCGATCAGAACGCCAGTGCGGCATCGATCCTCTTCGGTCTCGGGCTTCCAACCGGCGTCTTCTATCGCCTGCTGTGCTGCAGCGAGGCCGAAGATGATGAAATCGGCCATCTTCCGGCGATCTTTCGGCGTCACCCAATCGTCGAAGTTGAAGTCGCCCTCACCCTCGCCGCGGACGACCTGGGCGGCGATTTTGGCCGGCAGGTCGGAAACATCAAATTTTTGGATGGGCGTAATACCGGAACGTCCCTCGAGGAGACGTTTCCAGGTTAGCTCGACACCAGTGCCAATCGGCGTCACCAAGCCGAGGCCGGTTACGACGACGCGTCTAAGTTCCACGACTTACGCTCCGGCGGCCGGGTTGCGTCACTTCGTTCAGGAAGCAGCCGTCTGAAGGAAGGCGACCGCGTCTTTGACCGTGACGATTTTTTCCGCGGCGTCGTCCGGGATCTCGCAACCGAACTCTTCTTCGAACGCCATCACGAGTTCAACCGTATCGAGGCTGTCCGCACCAAGGTCGTCGATAAAACTCGCCGAATCGGTGACTTTTTCCTCGTCAACGCCCAGGTGTTCTACGACGATTTTCTTCACACGGTCGGCGATGTCACTCATTCACATATTCCCTTGGATTTGCGCCGAGACCAGGCTCCAGCGGTGGACGATTTTCCAACAATAAGTACGCATTGTAGCAACCAAAACGTCCTCGTGACGGCACTACATTGAAGGGTTCGTAACACACTTTAGATTGGTTGACTAGCGGTCCGCCAGGCCAGTTTTGGGCCCTAAATCATTGCCATCCCGCCGTTAATGTGGAGCGTCTGACCGGTAACATATGCGGCTTCCTCGCTCGCCAGATAGACCACCGATGCGGCGATATCTTGAGGTGTCCCAAATCGACCGGCGGGGATGGCCCCAGCCAACTTGGTTCTCTGGTCCTCTGTCAGCCCGTCAGTCATCGGCGATTCAACGAAGCCCGGCGCGACGCAGTTGACCGTAATGCCGCGTGACGCGACTTCCTGCGCCAGGGCCTTCGACATGCCGATCATCCCGGCCTTCGCCGCGGCATAGTTCGCCTGGCCCGGATTGCCGGTGACCCCGACGATCGACGTGATGCCGACGATCCGTCCCCAACGCTGCTTCATCATTGGCCGCAATACCGCACGCGAAAGGCGGAATGCAGCGGTCAGGTTCACATCAAGTACGGATTGCCACTCCTCGTCTTTCATCCGCAGGGCGAGGTTGTCGCGCGTAAGGCCGGCATTGTTGATGAGAATGTCGATGCCGCCGAGCGCATCGACCACACCCTTTGTGAGGGCCTCGACCGCAACAGGGTCCGATAAATCGGCCGCCAACACCGTCGCGCGCGCGCCAAGTTCATGGGCAAGCGACGCCAATGCGGCTTCGCGCGTGCCCGACAGCGCGACGCTCGCACCCGCCGCGTGCAATGCCCGCGCGATCGCCCCGCCGATGGCACCCGAAGCGCCGGTGACCAGGGCCCGTTTGTTTGACAGATCGAACATTGCGCCTCCGCCTCAGAGCGAATTGAAGAAGTCGTCGATGTCGCGCGGGCTCCCAATTGAAAGCGTGGCGATGTCCCGGTCGATGCGCTTGGCCAACCCGGCCAGCACTTTACCCGACCCGACCTCGACAAGCTTATCAACGCCTTCGTCACGCATGAATAGGACGCTTTCGCGCCAACGAACCATTTTGGTGACCTGCTCGACCAGCAAACCGCGGATCTCGTCGGCCTCGTCAACAGAGCCCGCGGTGACGTTGGCGACCAGGGGCACGCAAGGCGCGACAATTTTCGCCGACTCTAGAACCGCCGCCATGGCGTCGGCGGCGGGTTGCATGAGTGCGCAATGAAACGGCGCGGAGACCGGCAGCGGCAGGGCGCGCTTCACGCCGCGTTCTTTAGCGATGTCGATTGCGCGCTCGACCGCCGCGCGCGAACCGCTAATCACAACTTGGCCGCCACCGTTGTCATTCGCCACCTCACATACGCCGTCGCCGGCGGCGGCTTTCGCTATTTCCTGGGCAAGGCCTACCTCCGCACCCAGGAGTGCCGCCATGGCGCCCTCGCCGACCGGCACGGCGCGCTGCATGGCCTGGCCGCGGTGCCGCAAGAGTCGCGCGCAGTCTGCCAGGGTTAGGGACCCGGCCACCGTGAGCGCCGAGTATTCCCCCAATGAGTGGCCGGCGACGAACGCCAATTTGGCGGCGATGTCGAAACCGCTCTTTTGGATGGTGCGGGCCGCCGCGACCGAGACCGCCATCAGCGCAGGCTGGGCATTCTCGGTCAGCATCAGCTCATTCTCGGGGCCTTCCCACATGAGCCGGCTTAGGTTGAACTGAAGCGCCTCATCGATCTCTTCAAAGACCTCGCGGGCCTGCGGCAGTGCGTCTGCCAGTTCCTTTCCCATGCCCACGGCCTGTGACCCCTGCCCTGGGAAAACGAACGCGGTTGCCATGCCAAAACCCTGCTTATGTGGACGTGTGCCCGAGTCGCACCTTTGAGCGGGACCTGTCAAGGCGCTGCCTTGCGAGCGGGCGCAAAACCTGTATATTCCCGCCGCTCACATACTCCTTGCCGGGGTGAGACCCGGCTAATGCCTGGATCGGCCTGTTGGCTCCCAGGCGCACCAACCGTAAGGAGACGCAGATGGCGTTCTATGAAAACGTCTTTATCGTCCGACAAGACGTTTCGAACCAGCAAGTTGAAGAACTTGCCACCCGCTTCACGGAAATTCTGGAGAGCGGTGGCGGAAAGGTCGAAAAGACCGAGTTCTGGGGCCTGCGGACCATGGCCTACAAGATCAAGAAGAACCGCAAGGGTCATTACGTGATGTTCAATCTCGACGCGCCGTCGCCTGCGGTCCAGGAGATGGAACGCAATATGATGCTGAGCGAAGATGTCATTCGGCACATGACCTTGCGTGTTGACGAGCTCGAAGAGGGCCCGTCGGCGGTTATGAAGTTCCGCGGCGAACGGACCCGCAGCTACGGTGACCGGAGCGATAGCGGCGATTCCACTAGTCGCACGCCCGCCGCACCGCCGGCAGTCGCAAGCGACGCACCCGCACCCGCAGTCAGCGGAGAACCAACCGCCGCCGCCAGCGAAACCCCGGTCGTTGAGGGAGACAGCGCATGAGTACCCGACCCCGCCCGTTTTTCCGCCGCCGTAAATCCTGCCCATTCTCGAGCGATACGGCGCCGAAAATCGACTATAAAGACGTAAAGCTGCTGCTGCGGTTCACGTCTGAGCGCGGCAAGATCGTGCCCAGTCGGATCACCGCGGTTTCGGCCAAGAAACAGCGCGAACTGGCCCGGGCAATCAAGCGGGCTCGATTCCTGGCGCTAATGCCATACGTTCTAGAATAGGCGCAGGGCGCGAGGAGACAAACGATGGAAGTTATTTTGCTTGAGCGGGTCGAGAAACTCGGCCAGATGGGCGACGTGGTGAACGTAAAGCCAGGCTTCGCCCGCAACTTTCTGCTGCCGAAGAAAAAGGCGTTGCGCTCCACCGCGGAGAACCGCCGGCAGTTCGAGGCGCAGAAGGTCCAATTGCAGACCGAAAACCTTGAACAAAAGAAAGAGGCCGAGGCAGTCGCAGCCAAGATGGCGGGCCTTGCGATTATTGTCCTGCGGCAGGCTAGTGAAAGCGGCCAGCTTTATGGGTCGGTCAACAGCCGCGACATCGCCGAAGCGATAACGGCGGCGGGCTTTACAGTCGGTCGGCATCAGATCCACCTCGCTGCGACGATCAAGCACCTTGGGCTCTCCGTCGAGACAGTCCGATTGCATCCGGAAGTGTCGATCGGTGTGACGGTCAACGTCGCCCGCTCTGCCGACGAAGCCGCGGCGCAGGCCGGTGGCCAATCAATGAACGCTTCGGACGCATTCTTCGAGTCCGAAGAGCTTGCGGCACGAGCAATTAAGGAATCGGCAGAAGTAGATTTTGAAGAATCCGATGCTCCCTCCGGGCCCCGCTATGCGGCCGGCGAGGATCCCCAGCAGGACACGTGATGTGCCGCGCCGGTGGCACTTTCACGGCGACTGCGAGCTGCTAACCATTCGCTGACCCACGTGATGCCATGATCCTGGATCAATTCCTGCGACATCTTATCGCGCGCGGAACCTTACACGTGACGTTCGCGAACGGCCGGCAGAAGACGTTCGGCGGATCCGAACCCGGGCCCGACATCGCCATCAAGATCGCCGACCGCGCGACGGAGCGGCGCCTATTCCTGAACCCTGAGCTCGCCGCCGGCGAGGCGTTCATGGACGGCAGGGTCACCGTCGAGAACGGCGACATCTACGATTTTCTCGAACTGTGCCTAATGAATCTCGGTTGGGGCGCCAGGGAGCACTGGATCCAGCGGCTGCAGGGCCGGCTGCGCCGGTGGGGCCGCGGTGTCGCGCAATACAACCCGGTCGGCAAAGCGCAGCGCAACGTGGCTCATCATTACGACCTATCAGATACGCTCTACGATCTATTTCTGGACAACGACCGGCAGTACTCCTGCGCCTATTACGCGACCGGCAACGAAACGCTCGAGCAGGCCCAGGAATACAAGAAGCGGCACATCGCCGCGAAGCTCTTGCTGAAGCCCGCGCACAAAGTTTTGGATATCGGGTCGGGATGGGGCGGCCTTGGCCTCTACATTTCGAAAATATCGGGCGCCGATGTTACCGGCGTCACGTTATCGGTGGAGCAGCACAAGGTTTCGCAACAGCGCGCCGCCGATCGCGGGGTTGCCGATCAGGTTCGTTTCAAGTTGCAGGACTACCGCCTGGAAGACCGGCGCTATGATCGCATCGTGTCGGTCGGCATGTTCGAACATGTGGGGGTCGGGCACTACGAAGAATTTTTCCGCAAGATCAAAGACTTATTGGTTGAGGACGGGGTCGCACTTTTGCACACCATCGGCCGCGCCGATGGGCCGGGCGCAACCAACCCGTGGTTGGCGAAGTACATCTTCCCCGGCGGCTACACCCCTGCCCTATCGGAGATCGTCCCGGTGATCGAGCGGGTCGGCCTCCACATCACTGACATCGAAGTGCTGCGATTGCATTATGCCTCCACGTTGCGCGACTGGCGGCGGCGCTTCAACATGAACCGCGACAAGGTCCGCGCAATCTATGACGAGCGATTCTGTCGGATGTGGGACTTTTATTTGGCTGGGTGCGAAGCCGCTTTCCGTTACGGCGGACAGCTTAACTTCCAGATCCAGCTGTCGCGTCGTTCGGACGCGGTACCGTTGACGCGCGACTATATCCAGGAATTTGAAGCGCAGCACACCGCGGTTTCGAACTAACGCGGACTCTTATCCCCGCTTTCCACGCTCCCCTTTTGCCTACAACGGTGTCACGCGCCCGGTTCGCGGTATAGATTGCTGCGCAACAAACGGGGCAGCATGACCGACCTACCGAACAACGTAAGCGCACTTCCCCTCCGCGACGACACGCAAAGTTTTCGGAGCGCGCCCAGTAACTTGGAGGCTGAGCAGGCGCTCCTCGGCGCAATCCTGGTCAACAACGATATTGCGGCACAGGTCGGCAGCTTTCTCTCCGCCGACGATTACTTCGAGCCAGTCCATGCGCGGATATACGAGTCAGCCCTTCGGTTGATCGACCGTGGGCAGATTGCCAACCCAACGACCCTGCGCGCGCTGTTCGAGCGTGACGAAGCCTTGGCTGATATCGGTGGCGCTGACTACCTACGCCGGCTGGCCAATGCCGCCGTCACGATTATCAATTCTGAGGATTACGGGCGGGTCATCCATGACTTGTCGCAGCGGCGGCAGCTCATCCGGATTGGCGAGGACATGGTCAATACCGCGTACGACCCAACGGTCGACGCCGAATCCGAACTGCAGATCGAAGCCGCCGAGCAACGTCTTTATAATCTCGCCGAAAAGGGCCGCTATGAAGGCGGCTTCATGCCATTTGCCACGGCGCTGGCCGAGGCAGTCCAGAACGCAGAAGCCGCCCTAAAAAGGGACGGCCACCTAACGGGCGTGACGACCGGCCTGCGCGATCTTGATGCGCGGTTAGGCGGGCTTCATCGCTCGGATCTTATTATCCTCGCCGGCCGCCCCAGCATGGGCAAGACAGCCCTTGCCACCAACATCGCGTTTAGCGCCACCAAAGCGCACATGGAGAAGGCGGGCCACGCCAACGATGACGGTGCAGCGGTCGCGTTCTTCTCGCTCGAAATGTCGGCTGAACAGCTCGCCAGTCGTCTGCTCGCCGAAGAAACCAATATTCCCACCGAGAAGTTGCGTCGCGGGCAGTTCTCCAGCGACGATTTTGTCCGCATTGCGCAAGCGGCGCAGCGCATCGAAAACTGCCAGTTCTTTATCGACGATACGCCGGCGATCAGTATTGCCACGTTGCGGGCCCGTGCCCGGCGGTTAAAGCGCCAGCACAATATTGGGATGATCGTGGTCGATTACCTCCAACTGGTCCGTCCCGCCTCGGCCGGGCGGGATTCAAACCGGGTTCAGGAGGTTTCGGAAATCACGCAAGGGCTGAAAGCGATCGCCAAGGAGCTCGAGATTCCCGTCATGGCGCTGTCGCAGCTGAGCCGCCAAGTCGAGCAGCGCGACGACAAACGGCCGCAGCTTTCGGACCTTCGCGAGTCGGGCGCGATCGAGCAGGATGCCGACGTGGTGATGTTTATTTTCCGCGAAGAGTATTATCACGAGCGGCGCAGGCCGGGCGAAACCGACACCGCCGAATACCACGAGTGGCAGGAAAAAATGCAGCGCGTCCAAGGTATTACCGAGGTCATCATCGGCAAGCACCGGCACGGGCCGACAGGAACGGTACGCCTGCTCTTCAACGGCCAGGTCACCAAGTTCAGCAATCTGGCCGAAGCCGAGACCCTACCCGAGCACTACTAGGGCTATGGACGCCGCGGCGCGCGCGGGCGCAACATTGACCATCGACCTCAATGCGGTGGCCGCGAACTATCGGCAGCTACGCGACATGCTGACACCCGGCACCATTTGTGCGGCAGTCGTTAAAGCCGACGCCTACGGTTTGGGCGCTGCGCCGGTCGGCCTAAAACTCGAAGCCGAAGGATGCCGCCATTTCTTCGTTGCCAGCGTGGACGAAGGACTGGCGCTACGTCACACGTTCGAAGACGCCGCGCCAGGCCATGTTTCAGAGATTTTCGTCCTGAGCGGACCGACCGCGTCTTCGGCCGCCTGTTTTGCCGACGGATGGCTTACCCCGGTTCTCAATACGCTAGAGCAGGTGGCGGTATGGCAAACGTTTGCGGGTGAAGCGGGCCGACCGCTCGCGGCGGCTTTGCATGTCGATACCGGCATGTCGCGGCTTGGCCTGACGGCCGATGATTTCGCCGCCCTCGCCGCCGCACCAGATCTTCTGGTTGGCATCTTGCCGCGCCTAGTCATGAGCCACCTGGCCTGCGCGGACGAGCCGGACAACCCGATGAACCGGCAACAACTTGTCGCCTTCGAGGCTTTGGCCACCCGTTTCCCGGGGGTGACACGCAGCATTGCCAATTCAGCCGGTGTTCTGCTCGACCCAACGTTTCACCTCGAAATGGTGCGCCCGGGCATCGCCCTTTATGGCCCGGAACCGTTAATAAGTAGAGAGAGGAAACTCTCTCAAACTGTTGTAATAAAATCAAAAATTCTGCAGGTTCGCGAAATTGACTTGCCCCAGACCGTTGGATATGGTGCGACGCATCGGGCGGCGAAGCCCACGCGAATCGCGACGGTTCCGGTGGGATACGCCGACGGTTATCCGCGCGGATTGAGCAATGCCGGTTTTGCCATCGTGGATGGTGTGCGCGTACCAGTGGTGGGACGAGTTTCGATGGATCTGATCACCCTGGATGTGAGCGCCCTACCATCCGCGCGCTGTGGCGCTGGCACCGAAATCACCCTGTTAGGCAACGGCGTCGACATCGACGAACTGGCCGATGCCGCCGGCACGATTTCTTACGAAATACTGACCCACCTGGGGCGGCGCTATCATCGGACCTATCTCGGTGCGGTCGATCCGCGCCCGCGCGGCGCGGCGCGCCCATGATCGTTCTCAACCTGCTCGCCCATATTGGACGGCTGTTTCTGGGCTTCCTCGGGGCCTCGGGCCGGTTGGCCATTTTCGCGGGCCGGGCGGTTTCCCATGTATTTAGGCCGCCGTTTTTTCCGCTGATCACGCTGCAGCAGATGATCAGCATCGGCTACTTCTCGCTGCCCGTCGTCGGTCTAACCACGCTGTTCACCGGGATGGCGCTGGCGTTGCAGATATTCGAAGGCACCGCCCGGTTCAATGCTGAGGGTGCCGTGGCCCAAGTGGTTGCGATCGGCATGGCACGCGAACTTGCGCCGGTTCTCGGCGGCTTGATGGTGGCCGGGCGGGTCGGCGCCGCAATGGCTGCGGAAATCGGCACCATGCGGGTCACCGAGCAGATTGACGCCCTGACCACGCTATCGACCAATCCGTTCAAGTACCTGATTGCGCCGCGACTCATCGCCGGAACCTTGATGCTCCCCTTTCTGGTTCTGGTGGGCGACATCATCGGCATTTTCGGCGGGTTCGTGATTAGCGTGAACCTGCTCCACTTCAACGCCGCGACCTACGTAAAGAACACGGTCGATTTCCTCGAAAACGTCGACATCATATCGGGCTTGGTGAAAGCAGGGGTTTTCGGATTTATCGTCACCCTGATGGGGTGCTACCACGGCTTTCGAAGCCGCGGTGGCGCCGAAGGGGTTGGCGCGGCAACCACCAACGCGGTGGTCACGGCCTCGATTCTTATCCTGACCGCCAACCTGATAATCACCCGCCTCTTCTTCTCGAACTGACCCATGGCCGAATCCCCCAAGATCAGCCTTCGCGGCGTGCACAAAAGCTTCGGACCAAAGCACGTGTTGAGCGGAATCGACCTCGACGTTGGGCGCGGTGAATCGGTCGTTATCATTGGTGGTTCGGGTACCGGCAAGTCGGTCATGTTGAAATGCATCCTCGGCATTTTGTCGCCGGACCAAGGCAAAATCGCTATCGACGGTGTGGAGAGCGTCGGCGCCGGCTCGGCTGAACGCGACCGTTTCATGCGCAAATTCGGCATGCTGTTTCAGAGCGCCGCGCTGTTTGACAGTCTGCGGGTCTGGGAGAACGTCGCGTTCGGCTTGATCCAAGGCAAGGGCATGGCGCGGGCCGAGGCCCGCGAAATCGCCCTCAAGAAATTGGCGCAGGTGGGCCTGACCACGGAGGTCGCCGAGCTTCGACCGGCGGAGCTGTCTGGCGGCATGCAAAAACGGGTTGGGCTGGCACGCGCGATTGCCACCGACCCGGAGATCATCTTTTTTGACGAACCGACAACCGGGCTCGATCCGATCATGGCCGATGTGATCAACGACCTGATCGTCAGCAGCGTGAAAGACCTTGGCGCGACCGCCCTGTCGATTACGCACGACATCGCCAGCGCGCGGAAGATTGCCGATCGCATCGCGATGATCCATGACGGCCGCATCATCTGGGACGGGCCGGTGGCGCAGCTCGACGACAGTGGCAATCCCTATGTCGATCAGTTCATCAACGGCCGCGCCGACGGGCCGATCAAAATGCAGGTGTTGCGCCCGTGACCGAGCCGACTCATTCACCGCCGCATTGATGGCCAAAGCGGCAGCCCACTTCGCGTGTCAAGACTGCGGCGCGAGCTACCGCAAATGGTCGGGTCGCTGTGAGTCATGTGGCGGCTGGAACACCATCACCCAAGAGACCCCGACTGAGGCCGCGCCCCGCGGGGTCGGACCCGGCAAAGGCCGTCCACTCGAATTCGTAGAACTGCGCGGGCACGACACCGTCAAAGAACGCATCGCGACGGGCATTGCCGAGCTTGACCGAGTTGCCGGCGGCGGGTTAGTGCCGGGCTCCGCCATTTTGGTCGGCGGCGACCCAGGCATCGGTAAATCCACCCTGTTGCTGCAGGTGGTGTGCACCCTGGCCGGGCGCGGAGCGGTTTACATTTCGGGCGAGGAAGCGGCCGAGCAAGTTCGGATGCGCGCCAACCGACTGGGGCTCACCGGTGACGGCGTGCGGCTCGGCACCGCGACGAACGTGCGTGATGTTCTCACCATATTCGAAGAGCCGGCGCCGCCGACGGCAATCGTTATCGACTCGATCCAAACCATGTATTTGGACACGATCGATAGTGCACCGGGCACCGTATCGCAGGTCCGCGCCAGCGCGCAGGAACTCATCAAAGCCGCAAAAAGGCGCGGCGTCGTGCTGTTTTTGGTCGGACACGTTACCAAGGACGGACAAATCGCCGGCCCCCGCGTCCTGGAGCACATGGTCGATACGGTCCTGTATTTCGAGGGCGAGCGTAGTCATCATTTTCGAATCTTGCGCGCCGTGAAAAATCGTTTCGGGCCGACGGACGAGATCGGCGTCTTCGAGATGAGCGATCGCGGGCTGATGGAAGTGGCCAACCCATCGAGCCTGTTCTTGTCGACCCGTGACGACGCGATCAGCGGCGCGGCTGTCTTCGCCGGGATCGAAGGGACAAGACCGGTATTGGTCGAAATCGAGGCGCTGGTCGCTCCCTCGTCGCTCGGCACGCCGAGGCGGGCCGTGGTGGGTTGGGACTCCGCGCGCCTTGCGATGGTGCTTGCCGTCCTGGAAGCGCGCTGCGGGCTTAACCTCGTCGGCCGCGATGTTTATCTCAATGTTGCGGGTGGTCTGCGGGTCAACGAACCCGCCGCCGACCTAGCCGTCGCCGCCGCCCTCGTATCCAGCATATCGCAAGTTCCATTACCGGCGGGATCGGTCGTGTTCGGCGAAATCGGCTTGTCGGGGGAAATCCGGGG
>JAQBYN010000010.1 GCA_027622715.1 Pseudomonadota bacterium
GGAAACCGGCTCGCACGGCACGGGCGGCCGCACCGGCTATCTCGGCTATATCGATCCTCAGGCCTGGCAGGGCCAGGTCGACGAGGCGCTGCGCCAGGCGTTGGTCAATCTCGAGTCGGTCGATGCGCCAGCCGGCGAAATGACCGTGGTCCTCGGCCCAGGTTGGCCGGGCATTCTCCTCCATGAGGCAATCGGCCATGGCCTTGAGGGCGATTTCAACCGCAAGAAGACCAGCGCCTTCGCGGGCCTCATGGGCCAGCGCGTCGCGTCCCCCGGCGTTACCGTGGTCGACGACGGCACCATCGCAGATCGCCGTGGGTCGCTCACCATCGACGACGAGGGCACGCCGACCAGCCGCACCGTTTTGATCGAGGACGGCATCCTCACCGGCTACCTGCACGACCGCCTCAACGCCCGCCTCATGAACATGGCGCCGACCGGCAACGGCCGGCGCCAGTCCTACGCCCACATGCCAATGCCGCGGATGACCAACACGTTGATGATGTCAGGCGACCGCGACCCGGGCGAGATTCTCCACGGCGTCAAAAAAGGTCTCTATGCCGTCAACTTCGGCGGCGGCCAGGTCGACATCACCTCGGGCAAGTTCGTCTTTTCGTGCACCGAGGCCTACATGGTCGAAGACGGCAAAGTCGGCGCCCCCGTCAAAGGCGCCACCCTGATCGGCAACGGCCCCGACGTGCTGACCAAGATCAGCGGCATCGGCACCGACATGGCGCTCGACCCGGGCGTCGGCACCTGCGGCAAAAACGGCCAAGGCGTCCCCGTCGGCGTCGGCCTGCCGACAATCCGCATCGACGGCCTCACCGTCGGCGGCACCGCCGCGGGCTAAGGGCGCTAGGAAACCTGGCGCCGCTCGATTTTTCGCGCCGCGCCCTCCCGCCCATTCGCACACTCAATTAAGCGGCCAACGCCACCACGGCAGCCGCACCGCCGCATCGATCTCTGCCGCGGTTAAGCCGATGTCGCGCCGGGCATGCGCGTCCAGCGCCAACAAGGCGGCCCGGTCGTTGACGGCCTTGCGCCACCGCCGCCAAAGCTCAAATAGCGACGGCGCGGGGGGATGCGCCCGCCACGTCGGTTGTTCGTCGTCGAGTATCTCTTCCATGGTTCGCCCTCATCGTTGAGGCCGGACAGCGGACGGAAACAGACATAAAAAAAGCTCCGTCCGGGTTTCCGGCGGAGCCTGTGATCGGTTCGGTTTGCTTGAACTTAGCGCACATCAACATCCCACAGCCCGCCGGAGCGGGTCATAGCGGCTTTGTTCAGATGGCGCAGTGCAAGCATGGCGCGCAAACTAATGTTCTGGAAGAAACGCGTCAACACGCGCGAGCGCATGGCGCTAGGCCGTAAGGGTCCTTTTGACGACCATGCCTTGGCCTGTGGGTAGCTCAAGAATGCGCTGGCCATGGGCGCCGAACCAAGCCTCATAAGCATCAAACATCCCGGCGAACTCGGTCCGCCCGTAGTCATCCAGAAGGATGACCCCGCCGTTCGAAATTCGGTCGTAGAAGAATTCCAGGGCCGCAATCTCGGCGCCCGCGCAATTCATGTCGAGATGCAGAAAAGCAACCTGCTCGGGGGCCGTATCGTGCAAGACATCGGGCACTGTGCCGGCAATAACCTTCACGTTGGGCCACGGCGCAAAGCGTGCCCGGACCGATTCCTCGATGCCGCTTACCCCAAACGTCGGGCCCGACAAGCGAATCTCAAAATCCGTCGCGTAGCGTTCATCCAGGCCGCGGAAGGTGTCGTATAGGTAGTAATTTCGCGCCGCGCCAATAGAGCTACCGAGGGTGCCCATGGCCGTTGCCGCATACAGTCCCTCATACACGCCACACTCGACAAGGTCGCCCGCCACACCCAGCGCCGTAGAGATGGCCCAGCAATAGGTATGCAGGCGCCATAGTTTGTGCAGGTCTTCCGGCTGCTGACAGGCGCCGCGCGCTGCGTCGAGAAACGTCCGATCTCGGGTAAAACCCAAGTTGCGGCCTACGGCGACCAAGTTGTCCGCCATATAGGTGCGCACACCGTTTTGTTTACACACCGTCTGCAGGTCGTAAACGCTTTCGCGCAATTGGCTGCGCACCGCGATCGGGATGCCGATCGCATAGATGCTCATACCCTCGTAGTCAGGCACTGATGTTTCACTCATAAGCGACAGGCTAACCGGGTTTGGTTAACACGGTCTTAACGCGGCCGGCTAAGCGCAGTGGACTCGCGACAGGTCCTGGATTAGCTCGTGTGAAACCTCAATACGACGGGACGCCACGGCGCGGGCGGTGAGTTCGGCCAACAATGGATTGCCGGAGCGGCACCCGCGGTACGCGGCCAAGGCTTCCGCAAATCGCCCGGCGACATGAAACGCCGCGCCCCGGATGGCGCCGCCAGATGTGTCAGTGAGCCGGGTCTCAAGGACCGCAACAAGTTCGACAGCACGACCGGTCTTGCCCCCGGCCAGAACCGACAGCGCCATGCGCCGCACCGCGCCAACATGGATTCGGGGGCGCGCCGGTTTGCGGAGCGCAATCTCGCAGAGCCGGTAGGACTCGTCATAGTGCCCGCGCTCGAAGCTGCGGCCGCACCGCAACAGGTAATCGCTGGCGGTCTCGCCGGGATCGAGAACAAACCGTTCCGTCATGCCAAAAACGAACACGCCGCCGGCGGCAACGATGATTGCAACCACGACACCGACTACGATTAACCACCACCGCCGCGGGCTGGGCCTCCGCGCACGATGTTTATGCCGGTCGTGCGCGTGGTGCGTGCGATGATCTGGGTTATCCAATGGCGGGCGCATGCTGCGTTCTCGGTGATCCCTATTGCGGCGGCGCAGCCACTTCGGCGCGCGCCAGATTGTCGAGCAATACGGGATCGTCGGGGAAACTCTTAATCGCTTCGCGGTAGTCGGCCGCCGCAAGCGCAAAATCCTCCGCCGCATGAAAGGCGAGGCCCCGGGCGAGAAAGCCGAAGTCGTCGCCGTAGCGAATCAGGCGGCCGCCTTCCTCGCCCAGGCGGGCGAAGTCGCGCAACCGCAGCAACGCGTCAACCCGGGTGCGCACGGCGACCTCGGGGATGATGCCTTCGACCACCGGCGCGTCGGCGCACCGTGTTAACGCCTCTTGCGAGAGCGCCAGCCGGCAAATGAGTTGAATTTGATTCACCGCGCGGGTCGCGACATCGACATTGTCGGGCACCCCTCGGTCATCCGCCGTGTTCGTGGCCAGACCGATACTCGCGAGACAAGCCTCAAGCGTTGTTTCATCGGCGACGTTTGCCGACCCGCCTACGCACCCCTCAAGGGCGTCGCGCGCCGCCGACGCGTCGTTGGGGCCGAAGATGCCGATCCACCACAGCCCGCCGAAAACGATCGCAGCGTCAGCCGCCAGTCCAGCGACGATGAAGAAAACAACGTAGCGCCGCTTGATGCCGCGCAGCTTGGCGATGCTCTGCTTGAGCAGCGATGGGTCCACCGCGTCGGGTTCGTCGTTCATGCCCCATGATAGCTGCCCAAACAGCTGCGCGGGGAACCCCTTAATTCAGCGGCCAGCGCCACCACGGCATGTGGAACGCCCGCCGAACCTCGGCGGGACCGACCCCGATATCACGCCGCGTCCGCCCGTCCATCGATGCCAGGGTGGCGCGGTCGCGACTCGCCTTGCGCCAGCGCCGGCCAAGCACCGCCAGCCGTCGCACCACGCGGCCTATAGCCATCGCGCGATGCCCATAAGTCCGATTTGCCATCCCGTCGCTCATTGCTATCTCAGCCATTGCTTTAACTCCTCGACCACGCGCTGACCGGCTGAAACTCGCAGTACTTGATCCGCCAACCCACCCGGTTCTTGCGTCTTAAGTAGAATTCAGACCTGCATCAATCAAACGAATTGATTTGAACGAACCAATCAGAATTGCTTATGTCTGGGGCATGCAGCGCAATCTCGATATCGACCTTCTGCGCACCCTTGTTGCCATCGCAGACACGGGCTCGTTCACCGCCGCCGCCGATCAGGTCGGCCGCACCCAGTCCGCCGTCTCGATGCAAATGAAACGTCTGGAAGAGCAGATCGAACGCCCGCTGTTCGCGCGCGACGGGCGCGCCAGCGCGCTGACCTCGGCCGGCCAAGACCTGCTGATCTACGCGCGGCGAATCTTACGTTTGCAGGACGCCGCGGTGTCCTCGTTGATGCAGCCCGAGATGGAAGGGGTCGCGCGCATCGGCATCCCCGACGACTATGTCGGCGTTTTCATGCCGCCGATCCTGGCCCGCTTCGCCCAATCGCATCCCCGCGTCCAGGTCGATTTGCGGTGCGATACATCGGACCGGCTGCGCGACAACATTTTGGCCGGTGAGATCGATCTCGCCGTCGTCACCTGTGGCGCGCTGACCGACGAAAGCCAACCGTTGAAAAAAGAGAGCGTCGTGTGGGCCGCACCGCGCGACCACCGCGTCGAAGACGAGCCGGTTTTGCCGCTCGCGCTCTTTGCCTCACCCTGTCAGGTTCGCGAAGCGACTGTCACGGCGCTCGACAAAATGGACCGGCTCCACCGCATCGCCTACGTCTCGCCGTCATTGATGGGTCTGTTCGCCGCCGTTAACGCGGGCCTCGCCATGACAACGATCGGACGCAGCGCGCTGGCGCCGGGGATGCGCACTTTGGGCGAGGAAGACGGGTTTCCCGCCCTACCCGACATTGCTCTGAGCTTGGAACGCACCCCGCGCGATCGGTCGGCCGCCGTGGAAGCGCTTGCCGAGCACATCATTGAATCGTTCCGTGACGAGAGTCACGACCCGCGCATCCAACCCAAAGATTTCCCCGAACGCTGGCGTCACACCGCCGCGGAGTAAGTCGTCAGTATGCTTGTTCGGTGAACACGGGATCGACGCTGCCATCCCACGCCTCGGCATAACGCTGCAACAACGCCTCAGCCGGGGCTTGCCCAGCCCGCTGAATATCGAATAGCGGATCGAGAAAGCCGCTCTCGTCGCTGCCCGCGCCGTCCAGGCGCGCCCGATCGCGCAGGCCGGCCCGCGCGAGGGCGAGCACCTGTCCCGCAAGATCGCCCACCGTGCCGCCACGGAAGGGCGTTTTCAGCGCCAGCTTGGGCACGTCGTCGCGCAATTGTTGATGCTCTTCCAAGGTAAAATCCTTGACCAGATCCCACGCCGCATCGAGCGCACTTTGCGAATACAGCAGCCCGACCCAGAACGCTGGCAACGCACACAGCCGCCCCCAAGGACCCCCGTCGGCGCCGCGCATCTCGAGAAAGCGCTTCATCCGCACTTCCGGGAACAGCGTCGTCATATGATCTTCCCAGTCGCGCAACGTCGGCTTTTCGCCCGGCAACGCCGGTAGCTTGCCGTCGAGAAAATCGCGAAAACTTTGGCCCGACGTATCGAGGTATGTCCCATCGCGGTAGATGAAATACATCGGCACATCAAGGACGTGATCGGCGTAGCGCTCGAACGACATCCCGTCTTCGAACACGAACGGCAATATCCCGCAGCGATCCGGATCGGTGTCGGTCCAAACATGGCTGCGGTACGACATGAACCCGTTCGGTTTGCCCTCAGTGAACGGCGAGTTGGCGAACAGCGCCGTTGCGATGGGCTGCAACGCGAGACTCACCCGGAATTTCTTCACCATGTCGGCCTCGGACGCGAAGTCGAGGTTCACTTGGACGGTGCAGGTGCGCAACATCATGTCGAGGCCGAGCGACCCCATTTTGGGCATATAAGCCGACATGATGCCGTAGCGGCCCTTTGGCATCATCGGCACATCGGCCCGCCGCCACTTCGGATTGAAGCCCAATCCAAGCATGCCCGACCCGATCTCGGCGCCGACTTCTTTCACCTGTTTGAGATGATCGTTCACCTCGATACAGGTTTCGTGAATCGTCTCAAGCGGCGCGCCCGACAACTCGAACTGCCCGCCCGGCTCAAGCGTGACGCTTTGGCCGTCCATCGTCAGCGCAATTGGCTTGCCGTCTTCCAAGTGCGGCGTCCAGCCGAACCGGGTCATCCCCTCCAACAAAGCCCGAATACCCGGCGTACCGTCATAAGGCAGCGGGCGCAGCGTCTTCAGATCGAAGGCGAATTTCTCGTGCTCGGTGCCGATCCGCCACGCTTCGGGCGGTTTGCAGCCCGACGCAATGAAATCGACAAGCTGTTGCTTATTCTCAACCGGAATACCGGGATCGTTCGCGGGGGGCGCCGACAAAGCTAGGCACCCGCCCGGCGGGGCGTGTTACACGCGGTCATCAATGAAACCCAAAATGGTTGCGGTTTGTTGGCCGCAGTATTGCCGCGACGGCTCGGAATGCAAAGCACCGAGTGCGCGAGGCGCTGGCCGGCACCCCAGCCATGCGTCTAGCGCCAATCCCCAAGATGCGCCTGCACCAGCGACAACGCCGCGATGGCCGCCGTATCGGCCCGCAATATCCGGGGCCCCAGTGCCACCGGCACCACAAACGAGCGCCCGGCAATGGCGTCGCGTTCGGCCGGTGAGAAACCGCCTTCTGGGCCAATCAGGACCGCCCATGGCCCGGGCACTTGTCCGGCTAAGGCCGCGGCGATCGGCGCCGCGCGGCCCGATTCATCGCAAAACATCAGCCGGCGCCCGACATCCCATCCGTCCAACACGCCGGCCAGCGGTGCGACCGGATCGATGCTCGGCATGGTCATGCGGCCACACTGTTCGGCGGCCTCGACCAGCAGCGCCTCGGCACGCGCGACATTGATATCCCGCACGCTCGAGCGTTCGGTCAGCACCGGCACCAGCCGTGACGCGCCTAGCTCGCCGGCCTTCTCGACCAACACGTCCAGCCGGGTTTTCTTGATCGGCGTGAACACCAGCCAAAGATCAGGCTCATTCACCTGGGCACGTTCCACGGCCACCGCGCGGAGCGCACCGGCACTGCGGCCAAGATCGGCGACCTCGGCCCGCCACTCGCCCTCCCGCCCGTTGAACACCAGCAACACGTCGCCCGTTGCCAGCCGCATCACGTTCTTGAGGTAGTGCACCTGCTTGGCGTCCAACGGCAGAACCGCACCCGCGGCCAAATCGTGGGTGAGGTAGAGGCGGATCGACGGCGCGGCGTTGGATGCGGTCATGCTAGAACCATAGCAATGACTTCACCCAACGACACGGTTCTTCCCGACTCAGTGCGCGGCCATTGGGTCGACCGCAGCCCCGCCCGCTTGCGCCCCTATTTGCGCCTGTCGCGGCTCGACCGCCCGATCGGCACTTGGTTGTTGCTGTGGCCGGGCTGGTGGTCGATCGCGCTGGCGTCGGCCTTGAGCGCTGGCGCGCCCGACACCCGCGCTTGGTTCGGCCTGCCCGACCTCTTCTTATTGGCGTTGTTCGGCATCGGCGCCACCGCGATGCGCGGCGCCGGCTGCACCTACAACGACATCGTTGACCGCAAATACGATGCGCAGGTTGAGCGCACCCGGGGGCGTCCCATCCCGTCGGGCGCCGTCAGCGTGCCGCGCGCCGTTGCCTGGCTGGTGATCCAAGCGCTGATCGGCTTTGCCGTCCTGGCCAGCTTTAATACCTTCGCGTTTTGGCTCGGCGTCGCGTCGCTCGGCCTGATCGCCGCCTACCCGTTCATGAAACGCATTACGTGGTGGCCCCAACTGTGGCTCGGGCTGACGTTCAATTACGGCGCGCTTTTGGGCTGGGCCGCGGTGATCGGCGAACTATCCGCCGCGCCCTTGCTGCTCTACGCCGCCGGCATTTTTTGGACCCTGGGCTACGATACGATCTACGCCCACCAGGACACCGAGGACGACGCGTTGGTCGGCGTGAAGTCGAGCGCCCGCTGGCTCGGCGCCCGCACCCGGCCCTTCCTCTACGCCACCTACGCCATGACTATCGTGATCCTCGCCGCAGCCGGCGCGACCGCCGGCCTGCATTGGGCGTTCTATCCGCTGCTGGGGGTGGCCGCGCTGCATCTCGCCTGGCAGGCCCGCGCCCTCAAGATCGACTCGCCCGAAGACTGCCTCGCCAAATTCCGCGCCAACCACCGCACCGGTTGGCTCGTCTTCATCGCCGTCGTGGTGGGGAGTGTGTTGGCCTAAACCCGTCTCGCCGCAAGGCGATGAACCGAACGGCTACTGCAACGTTGGGATCAGCTGATTGTAGCCCTTCAGCTTCTTCACTTTGATGCCGTTCTTTTTCAGCTGGGCCGTATAGGCATCGCGCGCTGCCGCATCGGTCGTGGTCTTCAGGACAAAATCGTCCAGCGTCATGTCCGGCGCGATCTCTTGATGCACGGCCGCGAGCACCTGGTCGTGCGGCAACTTTTCGAGCGTGCGCTCGCGGGCAACCACTTCGGCGTAGGCACACATGGCACCCGCGTGCCCCAGCGCCGGCGCAGCACTTTGATACATAAAGACTTCGTCGCGCATACCGACGGCGTCGATCATCGCCAGAATGCCGGTCAGCTTGCCGAAGGTGTAGGCCGAGCCATCACGCGCCGGCCCCAATTCGGTATCGTGCATGACCTCAAGCTGCGCTTCGGTCAGCCACGTCACAAACGTGGTCAGCCGCGTGCCCGGCGACGCCACCAACATTGCCGGGATCGCGCCGTAGCTCGAAAACCGCGCCGAATAGGCCACGTCGTACCCGGTGAGCGCCGTCTTGAGCACCGGGATGCCTTCTTCTTCGCTCAAGTCGGCATACTTGCTCGCCAGTTGTTGCGGCGAGGCGTTCGAACCGTAGGCCAGAACCGGGATACGCTGCGCCGTGTCGTCGGGCGGGTTCATCCGTTTCAGCGGCACCGGCGCGCCTTGGAACAGTACATAGCTCGTGCTCGGCACGTCGTAAGGATAGCTCTTCGCTCGGACGAGCCGTTCAGCGTCGGTCGGTTCAGCCATTACTCTACTTTCTGTCGTGTCATCGCCGGGCGTTTGTACATGATTTGGCGCAACCATGCGCAGCCGTCCCAGATTGCTCAGGGCAGTGGCGTCGCCCCGCCCGGCACCGGTACCTCGTAACAATTCAGCACCATGCTGATCATCGTGTAATACCCCAGCAACCCGACCAGATCGACCACACCCGCCTCACCCAGCTGCGCATGCGCCTCGGCATAAACCGCGTCCTCAACGCCGTGCCGCTCATGCGTCGCCACCGCAAAGTCATAGACCGCTCTTTCGTCCGCCTGCATCAGGGCGCGCGGATCGCCGCCGGTGCGCATGGCCTCAATGATGTCCGCGCTCAGCCCGCCTTGGGCGGCAAACGGCGCATGCATGTACCACTCGAACTGGGCCGTCCAGAATCGCGCCGTCACCAAGATTGCCAATTCCGACAGTCGCGGCGGCAACGCCGAATCGAACCGCAAGAAAGCCCCCAACGCCTGCGCGCGGGCGCATAATTCGGGACTGCGCAACAAGACATGGAACGGCCCCTGCACTGCGCCGCGCGGGCCGGCGATCATGGCGTCGTACACCTTACGCTGGGCGGGCGTCAGCGCAGCGGGATTCACTTCGGCAAAACGGGTCACGGCAGGCCTCCGATTGATCGATTTCGGTGATATACCATGCGCTGCCCGCCGCGCATCACCGGCGCGCCCGGCAATCGAGGGCCGTTATTTGCGGTGGCACTACGTCTTGGGCAGTATCTGCGTGTAGCCAGGCAGCTCAACCGGCACCGCATTGGCGCGAAGTGCCGTGGTACATCGTGCCCGCAAGGCATCGTCCTTCACCAGAGCCACCAAGAAATCATCAAACGTCAGATCCGGCGCCTGCCGCTCGCGTACCGCTTCCAGCACCCGTGGATGGGCGAAGTCGGGGAACCGTCGATTCTTTGCCGGTAACTCGCTGTAGGCGCATATCGCGCCATCATGGCCCATCGCCGGGACGGCCGAGCGATACGTGAAGACGCGGTCGCGCGCGCCCAGGCCCTCGATGTCGAGCGCGATGTCCTGCAACTCACCAAAGGTGAAGAACGGTCCATGGTCATCCTCGAACCCCAATTCGATATCGGTAAGCCAGTCGCGCTGGTCGGGCGTCAGAAAGGCGACGAACACCGTGGCCACGGTCCCCGGTGATGGCGCCAGCATTGCGGGCATGGCGCCGTGGGGTTCGAAGCGCGCCATGTAAACCAGATCGAACTCGGCAAGCGTGGCGCGCAGCACCGGTGTGACCTGCCCAGGAAATGCCTGGGCGAACACCGATGGCGAAGCGTTGCCGCCCAGCGCCAGCACCAGCGTGCGCGCCTCCAAGTCCTCCGGCGGTGAGGTTTCGGCCAACGGCACCGTACGAATCCCGTCCCAGACGTAGCTCGTCGGCGATTGAGCGTAGGGGTAGTCGCGAGCCCGAGCGATGATATCATCGTCGTTCATCGGGCCATGACGCAGCACCGCTTCCACGGTGTCAAGGAACAGCAGGCGCGGCCGCTCTGCTGTATAAGTCCCTATGTCCTTCGCCTCTCTCCGCGACTTCATCCAGCACCTCGAAGCCCGGGGCGATCTTGTGCGTGTGCGCGAACCGGTCTCGACCCACCTGGAGATGACCGAAATTCAAACCCGCCTGCTGGCCGAGGGCGGCCCGGCGGTGTTGTTCGAAAATCCGGTCGACGCCGACGGCAAGCCGTGCGCGATGCCGGTCCTGGTCAATCTGTTTGGCACGGTGACCCGTGTTGCCGCCGGCATTGGCCGCGCGCCCGCGCAGCTGCGCGAGGTCGGCGAAACCCTCGCCTTCTTGCGCCAGCCCGAGCCACCCGGCGGCTGGCGCGAAGCGGTCGCCATGTTGCCGATGCTCAAGACCGTGATGGCGATGAAACCCGCCACCGTCACCCACGCGCCCTGCCAAGACGTGGTGTGGACCGGCGCCGACATCGACCTCGGCAAGCTTCCGGTGCAAATGTGCTGGCCCGGCGAACCCGCACCGCTGATCACCTGGCCGCTCATTGTCACCAAAGATGCCGACGAACGCTTCAACCTCGGCATCTACCGCATGCAGGTGACGGGGCCCGACACCACGTTGATGCGCTGGCTCGCGCACCGCGGCGGCGCGCAACATTTCGCGCGTTGGAAAAAAGCCCACCCCGGCGAACACATGCCGGTCGCCGCCGTTATCAGCGCTGATCCCGGCACCGTCATTGCCGCCGTCACCCCGGTGCCGGAAAATTTATCCGAGTACCAATTCGCCGGACTGCTACGCGGCAAGAAAGTGCCGTTGATCGACTGCGTCTCGATCCCGCTCAAGGTCCCGGCCGAAGCCGAAATCGTCATCGAAGGCCACGTGCTCCCGGATGACGAGCGCGATGAAGGCCCCTACGGCGATCACACCGGCTATTACAATGCTGTTGAGCGCTTTCCCGTCTTCAAGGTCAGCGCCATCACCATGCGGCGCGACCCGATCTATTTGTCGACCTTCACCGGCCGTCCGCCCGACGAGCCCAGCGTGCTCGGCGAAGCGCTCAACGAAGTCTTCGTGCCGCTACTGCAACAACAATTCCCCGAGATCACCGACTTCTGGCTGCCGCCCGAAGGCTGCAGCTACCGCATCGCGGTGGTCTCGATGAAGAAAGCGTATCCCGGCCACGCCAAGCGGGTGATGATGGCGGTGTGGTCGTACTTGCGCCAATTCATGTACACCAAGTGGGTCATCGTGGTGGACGACGACATCAACGCGCGCGATTGGAAGGATGTCATGTGGGCGATCGCGACCCGCATGGACCCGGCGCGCGACATCACCGTCATCGAAAACACGCCGATCGACTATCTCGACTTCGCCTCGCCGCAATCGGGCTTGGGCTCAAAAATCGGCCTCGACGCGACCAACAAATGGCCGCCCGAAACCAACCGCGCTTGGGGCACCAAGATCCGCATGAGCGACGAGGTGATCGCCACCGTCACCGAGAAATGGCCCCGCCTGGGGTTGCCCGGGTCGGGCAAGTCGATCTGGCCGGATTAGACTGAAGGAACACATGACCACAACCACAGTAAATACGCCGGTCCCGGCGCTGGCACCGGCGACACCCGTCGCCAAACACGATCCCGTCGACACCGCCTTCGGGCGCGAAGAACTTTATGCGCGCCGGCTGTCTCTAAGGGTCCGCACCATCCTGGTGATCGCGGTGCTCGCCTTCCTGCCCTTCGTCGTCAATCCGCCCGAGGTCCTGCCCTACTTCTATGGCCTGAGCCTGTTTTTCGTCCTGTCGGCGTGGCTCCACTATCGCATCACCAAGGCCGGCAACCGGAGCATCGCTTGGTCCTACCTGTTTGCGACATTCGACGTCGTGTTGATCACCTGGATCCTGCTGGTACCGGTGCCCTACATCGAACCGTTCTTGCCGCCTGGCGCGCAGTTGTGGTTTGGCGGCTCGGCCTACATGTTTATCTTCATTGCCACGGCGGCGTTCACCTATGCGCCGGGCGTGGTGGTGTGGACCGGGATTGCCGCCGCCGCCGCCTGGTGGGTCGGCGTGCTGTGGATTCTCCAGAGCCCCGAGACCTTCACCTTCAATGATGTTGCGGCGATAACCGCGATGACCGTCGACCAGCGCAACGATGTGATGGCTGATTTCCGGCGCGTGGATCTGGGTATCCAAGCGCAGACATCATTTCTCTTCGTCATCGTTGCCGCTGCGCTTGCTGCCTTCGTGTGGCGGGTCCGCAAGTTGGTCTACGACAGCGCCACGGCAGAACGGGCGCGCGGCAATTTGGCGCGCTTTTTCTCACCCAATATCGTGGCCGAATTATCTACGCACGACGAACCGCTGCGCGCCGGTCGCCGCCAGGACATCGCGATTATGTTTTCCGACATCGTTGGGTTTACCGAATTGGCCGAGGATCGCTCGCCAGACGACGTGCTGGCGCTGCTGCGCGAGGTCCACGGCATCGCAGCGCGGCAAGTTTTCGCCCATCACGGCACGCTCGACAAATATTTGGGCGACGGCGTCATGGCGACCTTCGGCACACCGACTACGGCCGATGACGATGCCGACCGCGCGCTGGCCTGCGCCAAGGCCATTCTGCGCGACCTCGCCCAGTTCAACGCGCAACAATCCGGCCCCGCGGTGCGCCTCGGCATTGGCTTGCACTACGGCGACGTGGTGTTGGGCGACATCGGCAGCGACGAGCGGCTCGAATACACCGTCATCGGCGATACCGTGAATGTCGCCAGCCGGCTCGAACGTTTGACCCGCCAGATCGGCGCGGATCTCGTCATCAGCGACGCCTTGTGCCAACACTTGCGCGACCCCGGCCTTGCCGACGGTTTGGTGCGGGGCGAACCGGCTCAGCTGCGCGGCCGCGAGGAACCAGTGGCGTTTTGGTCGTTCAGCACCGCGTGAACGCGCCCGCGCTTTAGTCCGCCGCCATCCGGCGCGGCGCCAACAGCACGAACGACAGCGGCACGCCCAGCGCCAACACCGCCATCGGCAAAACCACCGACAGAACCGTGCCGTCGAACAGCAGCCCCGCGACCGCGCTCATCGCCGCCGCAAACGTGCCTTGCGAAAACCCGATCAGCGCCGAGGCCGTGCCGGCGACCTGCGGGTGCGGTTCCAGCGCGCCGGCCATCGCTAAGGCGACGACAAACCCCATGGCAAAGCCGATCGCGCCCAACAGAACAATCAACAGTGGAATCGTCGCCGCCCCCGACCAGCCCAACACCGCCATCGCGACGTTGATGATCGCGACCGCGACGGCCGCGGCGAAAAACATCCGCCGCCGGTTGAAGCGGCGCGCCAATGAGCCCGCGAGGAACGAGCCGATCGCCAGCATCCCTGAAATCGCGGTGAACACGAACCCGAAATGCGCCGGCGCCATCCCCAAGACGTCGACAAACATGAATGCGCCTGCGGAGATGAACGTGAAGATGCTGCCGAACATGAAGCAAATGCTGGCCGTGTACGACAAGAACGTGCGGTCGGCGACAAGGCGAGCGATCCCGCGCCGCGTTACCGCGACCTGACGCGCCAACGTTTCGCGCACCGGCACGGTTTCGACAAAGCGCCGCCAGATCAGCACGAAAAAGATCAACGCCATCGCGGCATGCACCGCGAAAACAATCTCCCACCCCAACCACACGGCAAGAAAGCCACCGGCAACGGGCGTAATGGCCGATGTCAGCCCGATGACGACCATCGTAAAAGCGAGCATGCGCGCGGTGCCCACCGGATCATGGGTATCGCGAATCACCGCCCGGCCCGCCACTTGGCCGACCGAAACCGCGAGCGCTTGGACAAAGCGCGCCAAGGTCAGCGTTTCAATCGACGGCGCGACGATGCACACCGCACTCGCACCAGCCAGCAGCACCATCCCGCCCAGCAGCAAGGGTCGCCGTCCAAACACGTCAACCAACGGCCCCGAGACCAATTGGCCAATGGCAAAACCCGCCAGGTAGACGCTCACCGTCAGCTGTGTGGCACCAGGCCCAACCCCGAACGCCGCCGAGACCAGCGGCAGGGTGGGGACGTACATCTCCAGGGTCAGGGGCCCAAAGGCCAACAGGCCACCGACAAACAAAATGAACGTCAGAGAGTTGGGGCGCAGCACGGCGGCGACCCTAAGGACAACGGTTCGAGGTGGCCAGACGGCGATTAAATTACAGAATAACTATGTGTATTAAAAATATTTCTATTTGAATAATGTGAATTAATTCATACATTTCGGTTGGCATGTGAATTTGCGCTTCCCGGAAGGCGAAAATGAAAGAATTCCCGATATTTCTCGCGTTGCAGGGTCGCCCGACGCTGGTCGTCGGGGGCACCGCGATGGCGGCGGCCAAGGCGCGCCTGCTCAGAGAGGCCGGCGCGCGGGTCACCGTCATCGCCGAGCACGCCGCCCCGGCCATGACCGCACTCGCCGAAACCGATCCTGGTCTGCGGCTGATTGAGCGCAGCTTCCGCGCCGCCGACAGCGCCGGGCACGCGTTGATCTATAGCGCCACCGGCGATGCCCTCGAGGACGCCCGCGTTTCCGCAGCAGCGCGCGCGGCGAACGTCCCGGTCAACGCCGTCGACCGGCCCGACCTCTCGACCTTCATCACCCCGGCAATCGTCGACCGCGCGCCGCTGACCATCGCCATTTCCAGCGGCGGCGCCGCGCCGGTGCTGACCCGACGGCTCCGCGTCTGGCTTGAAAGCAACTTGCCCCAACGCATCGGTCGACTCGCCGCCTTCGCGGGCAGTTTCCGCGCCGCAGTCAAAGCGGCCGTCACGGACTTCCCGTCGCGCCGCCTGCTGTGGGACGGTGTGTTCGACGGTCCGATCGGCGAGGCCGTCCTTGCCGGTGATGAAACCGGTGCGCGCGAGCGGATGATCGCGTTAATCAACCGCCCTCAAGAACCGCACCGCGGCATCATCCATATCGTCGGCGCCGGACCGGGCGACCCCGAACTCCTTACCATCAAAGCGCTCCAGGCATTGCAGCGCGCCGACATCGTCGTGCACGACCGGCTGGTCAGCGCCGAGGTGCTGGCCTTCGCGCGGCGCGATGCCGAGCGTGTTTTTGTTGGCAAGACGCCCGGCAACGCAACGCTGCCGCAGGACGACATCAACGCGCTCCTCGCCCGCCTCGCCCAAGCCGGCAAACGCGTCGTGCGGCTCAAGGGCGGCGATCCGTTCATCTTCGGCCGCGGCGGCGAAGAGGTTGAATACTTGCGGGCCCGCGGTCTCGATGTCGTCGTCGTCCCGGGCATTACCGCCGCCGCCGGGTGCGCCGCGGCGGCCCAAATCCCGCTGACCCACCGCGATCATGCGACAGCCGTTACCTTTGTCACCGGCCATGCCAGCGACGGCGAACCCGACCTCGACTGGCGCGCCCTCGCGTCCTTCGGCCAAACCCTCGCGGTCTACATGGGCATCGGTCAGGCGCCCGTGATTGCTGAACGCTTGATCGAGGCCGGCCGGGATCCGGCAACGCCGGTCGCCGTGATCGAAAACGGCACCACCGCCAAACAGCGCGTCGTGTCCGGCACGTTGCGCGGCCTCGCGCGCCTCGTCGCAGGCAACGCCATCGAAAGCCCGGCCCTCCTCATCATCGGCGCCGTCACCTTGTCGGCTGCCGATGCCGACCGCCCGCCCGAAGCCCTGCAAGCCGCCGTCTGAAGGAGAGCACCATGACCACGCAAGTCGTCTCCGCCAATCGCCTCGATAATGGCCGCGTCGTCTACCTGGCGCCGAGCGGCCAATGGATTGGCGCCCTCAGCGAGGCTGAAGTCGCCCACGACGCCACCGCCGCCGAGTCCCTCCTGCACCGTGCCGCGACCGCCATCATCGACCGGCTGATCGTCGGCCCGTACTTGATCAGCGTCACCGCGGCGACCGGCCGTCCACAAGCGGAACGCTTGCGCGAACAGATCCGCGCGACCGGCCCGACCGTCGCACCCGCGCATCACGACCGGGCCGCGTAACATGGTGGCGATCTATCACTACGACGACGCCGACCGTACGCTCGTGCGCGAACGCGTTGCGCAATTCCGCGACCAAGTCGACCGTCGCCTGTCAGGCGCCCTGACCGAGGAAGAGTTTCGGCCGCTGCGGCTAATGAACGGCCTCTATCTGCAATTGCACGCCTACATGCTGCGCGTCGCCATTCCCTACGGCACCGTGTCAGCCGATCAGATGCGCGTGTTGGCCGCCATCGCGCGGCGCTACGACCGCGACTACGGCCATTTCACGACGCGCCAGAACATCCAATTCAACTGGATCAAACTGGAAGAGACACCCGATCTGTTGCATGACCTCGCCCAAGTCGACATGCACGCGATCCAGACCAGCGGCAACGTCATCCGCAATGTCACCGCCGATCACTATGCCGGGGCGGCTGCCGATGAGTTGGACGACTCGCGCATCTATGCCGAGATCATTCGCCAGTGGTCGACCCTCCACCCGGAATTTTCGTTCCTGCCGCGCAAATTCAAGATTGCCGTTACCGCCAGCGCCACCGACCGCGCCGCGCTCAAGGTTCACGACATCGGCGTGCGTTTGCATGAACGCGACGGCGCACCGGGATTCGAGGTCATGGTCGGCGGCGGCCAGGGTCGCACTCCGATGATCGCCAAGACCATTCGCGACTTCCTACCCGAACACGATTTGCTCAGCTATCTCGAAGCCATCTTGCGCGTCTACAACCGCCAGGGCCGGCGCGACAACAAATACAAAGCGCGGATCAAGATTCTGGTTCACGATCTCGGCGCGGCCGCCTTCGCAGCCAAAGTCGAAGCCGAATGGGCAGAGATCAAGGACGGACCGCTCGGGTTGCCGGAGGCCGAGGTCGCCCGAATCCGCCACCACTTTCAGCCGCCGGCCTTCCGTGACCTCGACGCCCCCAATTCGCTGCATGTTGCTAAGGCCCGCATCGATCCAGCTTTTGCCCGCTGGCTACGGATCAATACGCACGCCCACAAACAGCCGGGCTACGCGATCGTCGATGTCTCGCTCAAACCCGTCGGCGGCATCCCGGGCGACGCGACCGCTGACCAGATGGACGCGCTGGCCGACATCGCCGCGCAATACAGCTTCGATGAGATCCGAGTCACCCATACCCAAAACCTCGTGCTGCCGCACGTCGAAGAAGGCGCGCTCCATGCGGTGTGGCAAGCACTCGGCCGCCACGGCTTGGCCACCCCCAATGTTGGATTGGCCAGCGACATCATTTCATGCCCCGGCATGGACTACTGCTCGCTGGCAACCGCGCGCTCAATTCCCATCGCTCAAGCAATCAGCACCCGGCTCGCCGACCTCGACGCCCAAGAAGACCTCGGCGTCCTCGGCATCAAGATTTCAGGCTGCATCAACGCCTGCGGCCATCATCACGTCGGCCACATCGGCATTCTCGGTTTGGAAAAGAACGGCCAGGAATATTACCAACTCACTCTGGGCGGCGACCCCGGCGCCGACGCGTCCCTTGGCGAGGTTATCGGCAAATCGTTTTCGGCCGGTGGCATTGTCGATGCCGTCGAAAAAATCACCGTTGCCTACCGCGCCCTGCGCACGCCTGGTGAAGCCTTCATCGACGCCTATCGGCGTCTCGGTCCAGCGCCGTTCAAGGAGACCCTCTATGCCGCTGCTTAAGAATGGCACCGTTACCGCCGATCCGTGGCACGACGGCACCGCCGGCCTGATCGTGACTTTGGAACAGTGGCGCGCACAACGTGACACCCTGCTTGCCCGCAATGTGCCGCTTGGCCTGCGTCTGGCGCCCAGCGACGATGTCGAAACCGTCGGTGACGACGCGCGGCGCTTCGCGCTCATTGCCATCGACTTCCCGGCCTTCACCGACGGTCGTCCCTACAGCAGCGCCCGCCTGCTGCGCGAACGCTACGGCTATGACGGCGAGCTCCGCGCCACCGGCCAAGTGTTGCGCGATCAGTTGTCCTTTATGCAGCGCTGCGGCTTCGACGCCTTCGAAATCGCCAACCCGAATGCGGCGCAAGACTTCGCCGCCGCAGTCGGCGAGATCAGCGTCGTTTATCAGCCAGCGGGCGATCGCGAACCGACGATCGCCGCGAGCGCGCATCGCGCGGCCTAGGCGTTCGCGCCCTAGTAAACCTCGTCAGACAGGATCGTCGCGCGGTCGAGCACCCAGGACGCGGTAACGGCATAACCCGTGAGATGCGTCGCCTCGGGCAATAACGCGCACGCGCGCGATTGCGCGTGGGGCGGCAGGCGCAGCGTCGCGGTGCCGCGCCAAGCATCCTTGGCCGCGAAGTCGGGCGTCGAGAACAGCAGAACCTGACGCCGTCCACCGGTCTCGCCGGTGGGATCGGGAATGAACCGCACGCTAAGACGCGGACCGTCGCGCATCACCTCGCCGGGATCGACCGACGCCTCAACCGCCAGGTCGAGGCCCACAACCTCTTGGCCTGAGCGTCGGACGGTCGCGTTGATCTGATTGCCGTTCCAAACATGCGGCGTGTCCTCGCACAGCACTTTGGGCATGCCGTACACCTCGCGCCCGACGTAAATCGCTTCGTCGGCCGAGGTCCACAGATACGCCGCGTAGGTGCCGACGCGGTCACCGTAAGCTGCCGGCAACATGACGCCGCCTTCGTGAAATTTCCCGCAAGACGGCAGCTGGTGCATGTCACCAATGAAGGCGCCGGCGATGATCGGCCCCTCGGGCAAGGTCAGCGGCGGCGGCAAAAACTGCGCGGCAACGTCGCGCGGCACAGCCCACGACACCATCAACAGCCGCGCCTCCAGCATGTGATAGGGGCCGCAGCCAAAGATGGGCGAAGCATAGGGAACAGTGATCGGCGCGCCGTCGCTCATGACCGCGGTCCTTTCGGGCTGGAGAGCGGGTGCCGACCATGATGCCAGTCGCCGCCCGCGCGCGCCAATCGCGGCTTAGTTTTGCGCCGCGGCACCCTCAGGCGGCGCCAGCTCGATAACCGGCGCGGCTTCCGTCTGCGCCCCGCCGGTGCGCACGAGATCGCCCGATATGCAGCCGCCCTTTTCGACTTCAAGCGTGTCGTAAACGATCGTGCCCGAGACGTGGCCCGAACGGCGCACCGTCAGGCAACCACTGACCGTCAGCTGACCGTCGAACCGGCCGTCGATTTCCGCCGTCTCGACTTCGGCACTGCCCTTGACCCGTCCGGTGGCTGAAATCTCAAGGATGCGCGCGCTGATCGTCGCCTCGACATCGCCCTCGACCATCAAGCGGTCGCACGCGCTAACCTCGCCTTTCAGGCGCAGCCCGCGGCCGACATGCAAATTCGCGTCTTCGCCCGGCTTGGTCCCGGGATGGGTCGAATCCGGCCACCAACCGGGCCGCGGTTTCTCCGGCATGCCGGTAGTGTGCCGCGTGACACCCGATTCAGGTTCGCCAGTATCCTGAGGGCCGCGGCCACGGAGGGCGTTGAATCCGAAATGCGTCTTTTCTGCCACGCCTGTCTCCCTTTTGGGTTTGTTGATGAGGTTCCGAGAACCAATGCCGAAGCACCAGCGTGCCGCGCGAATGCGGCGCGAGTGAGATATCAAGATGGCTAAATAGTGATTGGGCGGACGTTAGACCAGAGTCCGGCAATCCAACGGTCCGGCCTAGATTGGCGTCGCGCGCACCAGACTTATATAACCGGGGCTGACGATCCCAGGAGAATCACCCCCATGACCCAATCCAGCGACGCTGAGGCGCACACGCTTGCCTTTCTGAGCGATCTCGTCGCCCGCGCGATCAAGGCCGGCGCGCATGCGGCGGACGCGATTGCCGCCGAAAGCGTCTCGCTGGCAGTCTCGCAACGGCTCGGCAAACACGAAGATTTGGAGCGTTCCGAAGCGGTCGACCTGAGTTTGCGCGTTCTTCTGGGCAAACGCCAAGCGATGGTGTCCTCGACCGACCGCAGCGATGCCGCCGTCGAGGAATTGGTGACGCGCGCCGTCGCAATGGCGCGCATTGCGCCGGAAGATCCGCATATCGGTCTCGCCGATCCCGCCTTGATCGCCAAAACTTGGCCCGAGCTTGATCTGGTCGATACCCATGAGGCCGACCCCGACGAACTCTATGCCCGCACTGCCAAGGCCGAAGACGCGGCCCGCGCGGTTGCCGGTGTCACCAACTCCGAAGGCGCCGATGCAAGCTGGGGCCGCAGCACCGTGGCGCTCGTCACGTCGGGCGGCTTTGCCGCCGCCTATAGCGGCACCTCGCATTCTGTCTCGGCCTCGGTGATCGCCGGCGAAGGCACCGGCATGGAGCGCGACTACGACTATTCTGCGGTCCGTTTCGCCAAGGATCTCGACGATCCGACGTTGGTCGGCAGGCGGGCCGGCGAGCGCGCCGTCAGGCGCCTCAATCCGCGCAAGGTCAACTCCGCCGCGGTACCGGTGATTCTCGATCCGCGCGTCTCCAACGGCCTGTTGCGCCACGTCGCCAGCGCCATCAACGGCGCAGCCGTAGCGCGCGGTACCAGTTTCTTGCGCGACAAGCTGAATGAAAAAATCTTTGCCGACGGCATCGTTATCGTCGATGACCCTCACCGCAAAACAGGCATGGCGTCGCGGCCGTTCGACGGCGAAGGCGTCGCCAACCGGCGCATGAACATCGTCGAGGACGGCGTGCTGACGACTTGGTTGCTCGACACCGCGACCGGGCATCAGCTCGGCATGGCCACCACCGGCCATGCCAGCCGCGGTGCATCGTCGCCGCCTTCGCCCAGCACCACAAATTTGTACATGGAGCCAGGCACGATGAGCCCCAGCGAACTCATGGCCGATATCGCCGAAGGCTTCTACGTCACCGAGTTGATCGGCTTTGGCGTCAACGGGGTGACCGGCGATTACAGCCGCGGCGCCGCCGGCTATTGGATCGAGAACGGCGCCCTGACCTTTCCCGTCAGCGAATTGACCATCGCCGGTAACCTCAAGACGATGTTCCTCAACGTCACACCGGCAAACGATCTCGAATTCCGCTACGGCACCAACGCACCGACGATCCGCATCGAGGGTCTGACCGTGGCCGGCGCGTGACGCGCACCCCCTCGCTCCAAGACGAACTCGGTCCCGAACATCTGCTGTTGTTGGAAGCGGTGCGCGAGGCTGGCGCGCTGGCGATGCGCTATTTCCGCACCGACGTCGAATCTTGGGACAAGTCGCCCGACAACCCGGTCAGCGAGGCTGACCTCGCGGTCGACAAGTTGCTGCGCGCGCAGTTGATGGGGGCGCGGCCCGACTTCGGCTGGCTGTCGGAAGAAACCGAAGACACCCCGGATCGGCGCACCAAAAGCCACGTCTGGATCGTCGATCCGATCGACGGCACCAAGGCCTTCTTGCGCGGCCATCCGCAATTCGCCGTTTCGGTGGCGCTGGTGGTTGACGGCGATCCTGTGCTGGGCGCCGTCTTCAACCCGGCCAACGGCGAATTCTTCGAGGCCGTGAAAGGCGGCGGCGCGCGGCTCAACGGCACCCCGATCAAGGCGTCGCAGTGCGCCGACCCGGTTAAGGCCCGCCTGCTCGCTTCCAAACGCACCTTCCGCACCCACGATTGGCTGGCCGTCGCCGACGGCGCCGAGTTTCACTTCGTCAACTCGATGGCCTACCGAATGGCCGTCGTCGCCGACGGCCGTTACGACGCCACCATCACCACGACCAACAAAAGCGAGTGGGACATCGCCGCGGCCCATCTCATCGTCGAAGAAGCCGGTGGCCGCGTCACCCGCGTCGACGGCACGCCCATCACCTACAACCGCGAACAGGTCCACCACGACAACGTCATCGCCGCCGGCGCCAAGCTGCACGACGTGTTGGTGGCTGGATTGAAAACTAAAGCACCCTCATCGTGAGGAACCGCCCGGCTACGGAGCCACCGGGCTAAAGAACGCTCATCCTGAGGAGCCGACCGGCTCGCCGGGCCAAAGAACGCTCATCCTCAGGAGCGGCCCGGCGCGCCGGGCCAAAGAACGCTCATCCTCAGGAGCCGACCGGCTCGCCGGGCGGCGTCCCGAAGGACGCCACCATCAACGGCGCATCAACCACCGCAACATCCACCGGCGTCACCAGGCGGTTGTCACCGTCAAGTTGCACCGGCTTGCCCGCCGGTTCGGCGATACGCAGCGCCTGCACCGGGACAATCCGCACATCGGGCAAGGTCGGCAACACCCCGCGCATATACGCCGCGCCATAGCGGATCAAATTCCACCGCCCATGTCTGGTGCCCAGCAACACGTGCACATCGCGTCCCGTCAACGACGCATCGGGTGCGACGACCTTGTCCCCGGCATAGCGGGCGGCATTGGTCACGATGACCGAGGAGACACGGTGGGTCTCACCGTCGATCTCAACCGTGAACACCGTATTGCCCTCGGCGATCAGCGCGCGCACCAGCGCCAAGTAATAGGCACCCTGGCCGAACCAGCGCTTCATCCCGGGCGACAGAAACCGCACCGCCGCGGCATCAACCCCAGCGCCCGCCGTCAACAGGAAATGCCGCCCGTTGGCACATCCCACGGTCACCGCGATCAGCGACCCTTGCGCGATCACCTGCGCCAACCCCGCCGCGTCGCGCGGCAGCCCGAGTTCCAGCGCCAACACGTTGATGGTGCCCATCGGTACCGTGGCGAAGGCGGGCCGCGCGCCGTGGGAGCGCGTCATCAACCCGTGCACCACTTCGTTGATGGTGCCGTCGCCGCCCGCCGCCACCACCAAATCGGCGTCGGCGCTGCGCGCCAGATCGACGGCGTGATCGGGGCCTTGCGTCGTCACCACCTCGGGCGCGCAACCGCGCGCCGCGAGCTCGGCGCAGACCGCGTCCAACAGCCGCGCGCGCCGGCGCCCCGCGGTAGGATTACGAATGATGACAATGCGCCGTGCCATCGCGGCCGAAGCCTCAGACCGGCCGGAGCCAGACCGCGGTGTCATGGAACGCGGCCCCGCCGTTGGGCGGCGGCGAATCCGCGCCGGTCAGCGCGTTGATCCCGATCCCGCCGACGAACGCCTTGTTGGGCCATACGCCCTCGACCACGACAACATCGGGCTGCAAACCATCGAACACCCGGGCATGAACCTGCACCTGACCGCGCGTGTTGCCCAGGGTGACCAGCGCATCCTCGACCACACCGAATGTCGCCGCCGCGTCGGGGTGGATCAGCACCCGCGGCCGGCCCTCGCGCTTGATCGAGGTCGGCGTCTCGGTGAACGAGCTGTTGAGATAGCTGCGCGCCGGCGCCGTCACTAAACGCAACGGATGCGTCGCGTCGATCTCTTCGATCACTTCTTGATGGTCGGGCAGCGGCGGCATCACCGCCGCATCGGGACCGAGTTCGTCCCAGCGCGGCGCGAAGTGAAATTTGCCGTCCGCATGGGGAAAGCCGTTCACAAAATGCGCGGTATCAAAATCGGGCACACAATCGAGCCAATTGTCGTCCCACGCATCGCTCGTGGGCCACCCCGAATCGCGCAACGTGGCATCGATCAATTCGCGCGCGCTCATCTCGAACCCCGGATGCTTCGCACCCAAGCGGCGCGCCAGCCCGCAAATCACGTCGTGGTTGGAGCGCGCTTCGGCCAGCGGCTCGATTACCTGCAAGCCAAGTTGCAAATAAGAATGCCCGCCGCCGGAATAGAGATCGTCATGCTCTAAGAACGTCGTTGCCGGTAGCACCAGATCGGCCGCTTCGGCGGTTTCGGTCATGAACTGCTCGTGCACGCACACGAACAAGTCCGCGCGCGCGAATCCCCGGCGCACCAAATTGTGGTCCGGCGCCACCACCAGCGGGTTGGTGTTTTGCACCAGCATCGCGGTGACCGGCGGCCCGTCGCCCAAATCGCGCCTGTTGCCGGTCAGCACCGCGCCGATGCGCGACATGTCGAGCACCCGCACGGACGGATCGACCGCGTCCAGCCCCTCGATCATCGTCTGCTTCAAATGATAGGCATCCGAATTGCTGAAGAACGCCCCACCACCCTGCACCAGCCACTTGCCGGTGACGCTGGGCAGGCACGACACCGCATGCACGTTGGCCGACCCGTTGCGCGAGCGTGAAAAGCCATACCCAACACGGATGAACGCGCGCTGCGTCGCGCCGTATTCACGGGCAAAGGCAACGATCTCTTCGGCCTTCAACCCGGTGATCCGCGCGGCCCATTCGGGCGTGCGCGTCTTCAAGTGTTCTTCCAGCTGGTCCGGCACGTCGGTATAGCGCGCCATGTAGTCGCGGTCGGCATAGCCTTCCGCAAACAGCACGTGCATCATTGCCACGGCCAACGCACCGTCGGTACCGGGCCGTAAACAAATATGCTGATCGGCGACCTCGGCGCTGCCATTACGATAAGGGTCGATCACCACCAGCTTGGCGCCGCGTTCTTTGCGCGCCCGGGCCACCAGAGTCATCACGTTGACCTGGGTCGCCACCGCATTGGTGCCCCACAAAATAATCATGTCGGCATCGGCCATCTCGTAAGGCGAGCCGCCCACCATACCGCCGACCCCGGCCTTCCAGCCTGGATGCACGGTGCCGGTGCAAATCGTTTTCTTCATGCCCGAATAGCGCATCACATGGCGCAACCGGTTGATCCCGTCGCGCTGCACCTTCCCCATCGTGCCCGCGTAGTAATACGGCCACACCGCTTCGGCGCCGTGCGCCTGTGTTGCTTGGACGAACTTCTCCGCGACCAGATCCAGCGCCGCGTCCCACTCGATCGGCGCAAACCCGCCGCCCTGTTGTTTCAGCAGCGGCGTCGTCAGCCGGTCCGGGTGATGCACCCGCTCGGCATAGCGCGCGACCTTGGCGCACACCACCCCGTCGGTATAGCGCTGCGACTTGGCCCCGCGCACCCGCCCGATGGTCCGCGCATCAAGGCGCTCAATTTCCAGCGCACACTGGCTCGGGCAATCGTGGGGACAGGTCGAAAAAACAGTCTGGGGCATATCCATGCGGGCACGTTAATTGGGGCGCGCCGGGGCGGCAAGGCGATCACAACCGCCCCGTTAGACCTCCCACTGCGCGGCCTCGTATTCCTCCCCCTCACCGAGGAGGAGGGTAGGGAGGGGGTTGATCCACACATTGCCGGCCCGCACCCTAACCTCCTCCTGGCCTCCCCCTGCAAGCAGGGGGAGGAATGTTTTGTGTGGAACGCGGTTAAGGCGATCCCAGTGCGGCCGCTGCACTCACCATCTTGAGCGGCGCCCCGGGTCACGCCAGGGCGGCATGGCAGGGTTTGGCCCGGATTCCGCCGCCATGCTAAGGTCCGCCGCAACGACAACGGGATATGCATTGACCAGCACCAGCCCCGCGGTGAAGGGCACCACCAAGGCCCTCGTGGCCCGGCTCTTCCGCGGCTATATCGGCAAGCATTGGCGCAAATTGACGGTCGCGATGATCGCGATGGCGATTATTGCTGCCACGACCGCGGCCTATGCACGGATCATGCAGCCGCTGACCGACCTCGTATTCGTCGACCGCGACGCCGCCGGGATGATCGTGGTGCCGCTCGCCTTCCTCGCTATCGCCGTGGTCAAGGCTATCGCGACCTACGTCCAAACCTATTTGTTGGGGGTGTTCGGCCAACGCATCATCGCCGACATTCAGAACGCGCTGTTCGCCCACATCATCCGCGCCGATATCGCATTCTTTCACTCGACCGCCACCGGCGGGTTGATCTCCAATTTTCTCAACGACGCCAACTTGCTGCGCGAGGCGCTTAACAAAGCCTTGGCCGGCATCGCCAAGGATTCACTCACCCTAGTGTTTCTGGTCGGCGTGCTGTTCTGGACCGATTGGCAGCTCGCCTTCATCGCGACCGTGATCTTCCCGCTCGCCATCCTGCCGATCCGCACGCTGGGCAAGCGCATGCGCAAGGCCTCGACGCAAAACCAAGAACGTACCGGCGTGTTCAGCGCGCTGCTAGGCGAGACCTTTGCTGGCGCGCGCCACATCAAGGCTTACGGGATGGAAGCGCACGAAACCGAGCGCGCCCGCCAATCCAACGAACATCGGTTGGCCGCCATGTTTAAGGTGATCCGCGCCCGCGCGGCGGCCACCCCGGCCATCGAGATTTTAGGCGGGTTGGCAGCGGCGGCGGTGGTCTATTACGCCGCCGGTTTTGGCGATGTGCAGGGTCGCATGACCCCAGGCGAATTCTTTACCTTCATCACGGCGTTGGGCTTGGCCTACCAACCGCTACGCTCCATCGCCAATCTCAACACCGCCTTGCAAGAAGGGCTGGCCGCGGCGCAACGCATCTTCGCCATGCTGGATTCAGAACCGCTGATCAAGGACGCGCCGGACGCGGCACCTCTGAAAATCACCGGCGGCGCGGTGTGCTTCGATCACGTTATTCATTCATACAGCGAGGGCGCGCCCGCCTTACGCGGCATCAGCTTTGAGGTGCCGGCCGGCAAGACGGTCGCCATCGTCGGCCCCTCGGGCGCCGGCAAATCCACGGCGCTGAATTTGATCCCGCGCTTCTACGATGCCGAAGGTGGCAGCGTCACCATCGACGGCCAAGACGTTAAAACCGTGACCCAGGCATCGCTGCGCGCCGCCATCGGCTTTGTCAGCCAGGAATCGACGCTGTTCAACGACACCATTCGCGCCAACATCGCCTACGGTCGGTCCGGCGCATCCGACGACGAGATCGTCGGCGCTGCCAAGGCCGCCGCCGCGCACGACTTCATTACCGACCTCGCGCAGGGCTACGACACCATGGTGGGCGAATCGGGGCTCAAACTCTCGGGCGGCCAGCGCCAACGCATCGCCATCGCCCGCGCCGTGCTCAAGGACGCGCCCATCTTGCTGCTCGACGAAGCGACCTCCGCGCTCGACAGCGATTCCGAACGGCAGGTGCAAGACGCGCTCAAACGCCTCAGCACGGACCGCACGACCGTGGTCGTCGCCCACCGGCTGTCGACCGTGATCGACGCCGACCAGATCGTCGTGCTGGACGATGGCCGCATTGTCGCCGCCGGCACCCACGGCGAACTGCTCGCCCGCGGCGGCCTCTACGCCAAGCTGTACACGCTGCAAGGTCAACCGGACGCGGACGCCGCACCGGCCCGGGCCCAGGCCTAAGCGCGCCGCCTGACGTGCTCAAACGTCTTACTCGCAAGCCGCGCGTCCAGGCGCTGCTGGCCTGGCTCGCCGCGCAGTACATCTTGCTGGTGCGCCACACCATGCGGTGGAACACCGAAGGCACCGATACCGCGACCACGCACTGGGCCGCGGGACAGCCGTTTATCCTCGCGTTCTGGCATGGCCGCTTGCTGGTGATGACGGTCTATTGGCGGCGCAAGGTGCCCATGAACATGCTGATTTCCTACTCCGCCGATGGTGAGCTTATCGCCCGGGCTATCGGGCGAATCGGCATCGCGGCGATCCGCGGCTCGCCCAAACGCGGCGGCGCCGCGGCAGTACGCGGCATGGTCAAGGTGGCGCGCGCCGGTCAATGCATCGGCTTCACCCCCGATGGGCCGCGCGGCCCGCGCATGCATGCCGCACAGGGTGTGATCGATGTGGCGCGCCTGTCGGGCCTGCCGATCCTACCGGTCTCATTGTCGACCCGCCGTGGCCGCATCCTGAGCACCTGGGATCGCTTTCTCGTGCCGCTGCCGTTTTCAAAAGGCGCGATCCACTGGGGCACGCCGATGACGGTCGCGCGCGACGCCGACGCGGACACCTGCGAAGCCGCCCGCGCGGCACTCGAAGCCGAACTCATCCGCCTCACCGATGCCGCCGATCACGCGTGCGGTCAGGCACAAGTGCGCCCTGCCGAGATGCCAAGCGGTGGCACCGTCAAAGCACCGGCCCAATAATGCGCGCACCGCGATTCTGGTCTCCCGGTTATGAGTTGTTGCCCGCCCTGCTCAGCCCGCTCAGCTGGCTCTACGGACTGGCCGAACGCACCCGCCGCGCCACCGCCACCCCGGTCCGCGCGCCGGTGCCGGTGATTTGCCTAGGCAACATAACGGTGGGCGGTGCCGGCAAGACGCCTGCGACGATCGCGGTCGCCGGGTTTCTCAAACAACGCGGCCGCAATCCACACATCCTCACGCGCGGCTACGGCGGCAGTGCAGCCGGGCCGTTACGCGTCGATCCCAACCACACCGCGACCGAGGTCGGCGACGAAGCCATCCTGCTGGCCCGCATCGCACCGACTTGGATTGGTGCGGACCGCGTTGAGACCGCGCGATTTGCCGTCGCCGCTGGCGCCGATGTCGTGGTGATGGACGACGGCTTTCAAAACCCGCACCTGAAACAAGATTTGTCGTTCCTTGTCGTCGATGGTGGGTTTGGCCTAGGCAACGGGCGCTTGATTCCGGCAGGTCCTTTGCGCGAAAGTCCGGCCCGCGCATTGGCCCGCGCCACCGCCGTCATCTACATCGTCGATCCCGGCGGCGACGCCGCAGGCCCGCCGCCGCGTGGCCTGGAGCGCGTGCCGGTGTTTCCGGCCCGCCTTGAACCGACCGCCGAGGCCGCCGTGTTCGTGGACCACCCGGTCGTCGCGTTTGCCGGCATCGGGCGGCCCGCAAAGTTTTTCAATACCCTGCGGGCGATGGGAATCCGCGTCACCGACACCTATTCGTTTCCCGATCACCACGCTTTTCAACCCGAAGAACTCATGACCGTGATCGATGATGCGGTCGCGGCGGGCGCCAAGGTGGTCACCACCGAGAAAGACGCCGTGCGTCTGCCGCCCGAAGCGCGCGACATGGTCGAGGTATTGCGTGTCACCTTGCAGTTCGAAGACCCGCAAGCGCTCGAGACAATGCTGTCGCCGGTTTTGGATGACTGACGCAGTCGCACCAGGATACCGCCCGCGCAGCCCATTGCGCTACGCCATCGAAGCCGCCGGCGTTTACCTGCTCGCCGCATTGTGCCGTGCGCTCCCGGTCGGCGCCGCGTCGGCGATCGGCGGCGCGCTCGCCCGCACCATCGGGCCCCGCCTCGCCCTAACCCGCCGCGCCGCGCGCCACTACGCCCGGGCGTTCCCCGACGCCTCCGACGCACAAATCACCACGGCGATGCGGGCCATGTGGGACAACTTGGGCCGCACCGTTTTCGAATATCCCAACCTCGCCAAGATCGATTGCTACAACGGCACCCGCGTCACGGTCCACGGGGTCGAACACCTCGATGCCTTGCGCGACGACGGGCGCGCCGGAATTTTTTTCTCGGGGCACTTCGCCAATTGGGAAATCATGCCGCTGTCGGTAACGCAACGCGGCTGCGACATCTCGCTGGTCTACCGCGCCGCCAATAACCCCCATGTCGATCGGATGATCCTGCGCGCCCGCGGCGCCATCACCAACGCGCATGTCCCCAAGGGCGCGCAGGGCGCACGCCAGATGCTGAAGATCATCAAGGCCGGCGGCCATCTCGGTATGCTGGTCGATCAAAAACTCAACGCCGGAATCAGTGTGCCGTTTTTCGGTCACCCGGCGATGACCGCCCCGGCCATCGCCCAGCTCGCGCTCAAATACGATTTGCCGGTGGTGCCGTGCGCGGTGCGCCGCACCCACGGCGCCCATTTTGTCGTGACCTACGCCCCGCCGCTCGAATTGCCCAAATCGGGCGACCACGAGAGGGACGTCCACGACCTGATGGTCGCGATCAATACGTTCCTCGAAGGCGCCATCCGCGCCAACCCACCGCACTGGATGTGGCTGCATCGGCGCTGGGTGGATTAGGCTGGCTACTCCATTGGCCCGACAACCGTCTGTGGGTCGATCCGCACGTTGAACCAGTTGATGCGCCAATCGAGATGCGCGCCGGTCACCCGGCCCGTGGCGCCGATGGTCCCCAATGGCGCGCCTTGCGCGACCACGTCGCCCACCCGCACCGTCACGGTGTTCATGTGCAAAAAGGCCGACGACACGCCGTGACCGTGATCCAGAATAATGGTGCCGCCGGTGTAGTAGTGATCGGTCGCGGCAAGCGTTACGCGGCCCGCCGCGGGCGCCACCACCGGGGTGCCGACCGGCCCGGCGATATCGACGCCAAAGTGCGGTCGCCGCGGTTCGCCGTTGAGCACGCGTTGCGAGCCGTAAACACCCGAGATCGGCCCCTGGGCGGGCCAAATGAAATCCTGCGCGAACCAGGTCTCGGCAAAGTCGTTGGCCCGCGCCGCGCCGATTTCGCCGTTGTCCTTCCTGATGCGCGCCAGATCCTCGGCGTTCGGCGTCACCTGCCGCGGCGGTAGACCGTTGATGCGCTGCACATCGTAGGTGCGCCGCGCGATTTCCAACGTGCGCGCCTCCTCCTGGCCGTCGGCGAAGCGCACCCGCAACGCGACCGGCGCCGTATCGTCGCGGCCAAAGCCAAACACAAAGCGCCCGTCGGCCGACACCCGTAGTTCTTGGTCATTCAAAAATGCCCGCGCGCCCGGTTCGGCCAACCCGCGCACCAACCCGCCTTGCACCGGCGCGCCGTCGAGGATGAGGGTGGCGGCGTAGGCCGGCACCGACCACAGAAACGCCCATGCGGTCGCGGCGATCAGCAGAGCACCGAGGCGCCCCTCGCCAGGTCTGCGCGCCGTTCGCCTTAGGCTCACGGGCTCCGACCATCCTCTCCCCCCGCTAGGGGGAGAGGAAATTCCCAAGCGCACCCGCGTCGCGCAATGGAAAAACCTCCCTCGCCCCCCCCCCCCCCCCCGGGGGGGGGGGGGGGGGGGGGAGGTCGACGTTCGGGCGCCGCAGGCGCGCATTACGGAGACCTGGTGAGGGGGGCGCCGCCCACGCAAGCAAGCCAGGCCGCATAGCCCTACTTCCGCTTGTTGCGCAATTCTTCGGACCGCCGAAAGGAAATCTCGGGCGAGGCATAGGCCTCTTGCACTTCCCAGTCCCAGTAACGCAGGTCGGCTAGCGAAATTTGTTCGCCGCTCACCGCGCAAATCACATAGCTGCCCGGCACGATGATATCGAAACTACCCGACAGGTATTTGAGCTTGGCCTCACCGCCGCCTCTGGGTCCGTGCATCAGAATAGATCTCCCTGCTCGATTTTCGGCGCTTTGCTTGCCCCCGGCGCGGCGCGCGGGGCGGGGGTCGCTTTCTTGGCCGGCGCGGTGCCGCCGATCGTGGCGCCAACCGACCCGTCGGCGAACTCTATCACGACAGCCGCGCCCGCCGCGGTTTCGGCAACGCGCTTGATCGGGTGGGCGCGCGATGCGTCGCGCACCAAGGCAAAGCCGCGCTCCAGCACGCTCTGATAGGACAGGCTATCGAGCAGACGCGCCTGCGCGTCGAGCGATTCCTCGGCCGCACCCAATCGCTGGTTTATGTCACGGTTCAGCGCCGCACCGGCGCGGACCAACCGCGCTCGTACACCGGCAACCGGATCGCGGACCAACCTGGGCTGCAAACGCCCAGCCAGATGACCAAACCGGGTGCCGTGATGGCGCACATCGCCCGCCAACGCCCGCATCAGCCCGCGCGCCGCCACCGCCGAGCGCGATTGCGCAGTACCCAAGCGATCGCGCAGCACCCCGGGGCGCAAACCTTGCTGGGCTTCGCGCAACGCCGCCTGACGGCGCTCCAACCCGGTGCCGAGCGCGCGGTCCAGCCGCTGCGATACATCGTCCAGCCGCTGCGTCGCCAGCCCCAGCATGTCGCGCGGGTCCCTCAAGCCACGCCGTGCCGACTGCAGTTCAGCGCGCGCCTCGCGCATCCGCCGGTTCAATCCGCCCAGCAAGCGTTGCTGCAGGTTGGCCACGTCGTAGATCAGTTCGGCGCGCACCGGCACCGCCATCTCCGCCGCCGCCGTCGGTGTCGGCGCACGAATGTCGGCGGCGTAATCGATCAGGGTCGTATCGGTTTCATGCCCCACCGCCGAGATCAGCGGAATGACACTGTCCGCGACCGCGCGCACCACGGCTTCCTCATTGAAGCACCACAGGTCTTCGATCGAGCCACCGCCGCGCGCCACGATGATCACGTCGGGTCGCGGTACCGTGCCGCTACCGTCGATGGCGTTAAAGCCACGAATGGCCGCGGCAATTTTCTCGGCCGCCGTATCGCCTTGGACCAGCACCGGCCAGATCAATACGTGGCGCGGAAAGCGGTCGCGCAACCGGTGCAGGATGTCGCGGATCACCGCGCCGGTCGGCGACGTGACCACGCCGATGACTTGCGGCAAATAAGGGATCGGCTTTTTGCGCGCGGCGTCGAACAGGCCTTCGGCTTGCAGCTTCTTGCGCCGTTCTTCCAATAGCGCCATCAGCGCGCCAACGCCGGCCGGCGCCACCATATCGATGATGATTTGGTACTGCGATTTCTTGGCAAAGGTCGTGAGCTTGCCGGTCACAACGACCTCGAGCCCTTCGGTGGGTTGGAAGCGCAATTTCTCCCACGACGCGCGGAAGCAAATCCCTTCCAGCACCGCGTCGGCATCCTTCAATGTGAGATAGGCATGTCCCGAGGCCGCGCGGTAGATGCGCGAAATCTCGCCCTTGACCCGAACCCGTCCAAACGAATCCTCAATCTGACGCTTGAGCGCGCCGGCGATTTCACCCACCGAATATTCGGGGATATTCGCCGTCGCGCCAGTCTCTGCCGTGCTATCGAGGAGGTCTGTCATGCTTGCCGCGCCATGGTACAAAGGTCGCCCCGATCCACCAAACGATTACCCCCTCAAACTGTTTCGCCCACGCACATGAGCAACCTCATTTTTCCGACCCGCACCAACCTTGTCCCTCCCCCTGCACGCAGGGGGAGGTCCCGCGGCGGCGCAGCCGATGTGGGGGAGGGGGTCGGACCGCGACCAACGTGCGTGCGCTCTAGGGCGGCAACCCGCTCCCTACCCTCTCCCTGCAAGCAGTGGGAGGAACCGAGACCGCGACTGCTGCGCGGAGGGTCGGTTAATCGCCGCCGCTCGGGCGGACGGAGGGTAATGCCATGAACATCCTCGTCGTCGGCGCGGGTGGGCGCGAACATGCGCTGTGCTGGGCCATCGCCGCCTCGCCGCTGACCGACACGCTGTACTGCGCACCCGGCAATGCCGGGATCGCCCAGGTCGCGACCTGCCTCGAGATTGCGGCGGGCGACATCGAAGGGATCGTCGCCGCGTGCGACACCCAGGATATCGACTTCGTCGTGATCGGCCCCGAAGGCCCGCTGGTCGCCGGCCTTGCCGATGCGCTGATCGCCGCCGGGATCAAGGTTTTCGGGCCGACCGCGGCGGCCGCCATCCTCGAAGGCTCCAAGGGCTTCATGAAGGATCTGTGCGCCAAATACGGCATCCCGACCGCCGCCTACGGCCGTTTCACCGACGCCGCCAAGGCCAAAGCTTTCAGCGCCAAAACTGGTGCGCCGATCGTCGTCAAGGCCGACGGCTTGGCCGCCGGCAAGGGCGTCGTTATCGCGCCCACCGTCGAGGCCGCCAACACCGCCGTCGACGATATCCTGGGCGGCCAGTTCGGCTCGGCCGGCGCCGAACTCGTCATCGAAGAATTCTTGGAGGGCGAAGAGGCCAGCCTCTTCGCGCTGTGCGACGGCGAACAGGTCTTGCCGCTAGCCGGCGCGCAAGACCACAAGCGTGTCGGTGACGGCGACACCGGCCCCAACACCGGCGGCATGGGCGCCTACTCCCCCGCCCCCATCCTCGATGCGGCGATGGCCGAACGCGTGATGGCCGAGATCATCCGCCCCACCGTGGCCGCGATGGCCGCCGAAGGCCGCCGCTTCCAAGGCGTGCTCTACGCCGGGCTGATGATCGGCGCGGACGGTCCCAAACTGATCGAATACAACGTCCGCTTCGGCGATCCCGAAACCCAGGTGCTGATGGCACGCCTGCGCTCGGACCTGGTGCCCGCCCTACTCGCTTGCGCCGACGGCCAGCTCGCCCATGTCGATTTACGCTGGAAGGACGAGGCCGCGCTGTGCGTCGTCATGGCCGCCAACGGCTACCCCGGCGCCTACGAAATAGGCAGCGTGATCCGCGGCCTGGCGACGGCGGATGCGCTAGACGGCGTCACCGTCTTCCACGCTGGCACCGCCACACAGGACGCCGAAACCGTTGCCACCGGCGGTCGCGTGCTCGGCGTCACCGCGCTCGGCCAAGGCGTCGCCGACGCCCAACGGCGTGCCTATACGGCGGTCGACGTCATCGACTGGCCCGGCGGCTTCTGCCGCCGCGACATCGGCTGGCGCGCGGTCGAGCGCTAGTCGCTCTCAACGCCCGCTTAACCGTCATCCTGAGCCGCACGCCGCAGGCGTGCGTGTCGAAGGGCGCACGGTGTCCGAGGAGCGCCCCTCACCCCCCAAGCTCATCCTGAGGAGCGCCCGAAGGGCGCGTCCCGAAGGACGGGGACAGAGAACGTGAATTCTCGCGCCCCGCGTATCGCGGTACAATGCGCCCGGCCATGCTTTCCCACGTCCTCACCCCACACGCGCATCACCGACCAAATGTCCGGACCGTTGGCTTTGTTCCGGCAAAACGGTTTGCGCCCAGCGCCGGCGGCCCTGGACCGTATGCAAAGATTTGGGTTCGTTCGTTTTATCCCCAGGTGGACCATTGATATATAAGGCTTTTTTGGCTTCGTTTGTGGACGGGGACCATGAAGCGGCGCCGACACCCGCGGCCCCCGCACGATGACCGTCAACCCCGATGTCCTGCCCGCCCACCGCTTCGACGAGGCGCGCCTGGCGGACTGGCTTAGCACCAACCTACCGGGCTTCGCCGGCCCGCTGACGGTGTCCGAATTCAAAGGCGGTCAGTCCAACCCGACCTACCGGCTGACGACGCCGGGCGCGTCCTACGTGCTGCGGCGCAAGCCGCCCGGCACGCTGTTGCCCTCGGCCCACGCGGTCGACCGCGAATACCGCATCATGACCGCGCTGGCCGGCACCGGCGTACCGGTGCCGCGCACCTATCTGCTGTGCGAGGACGAATCCATCGTGGGCACGATGTTCTACGTGATGGATTTTCTCGACGGGCGCATCTTTTTCGATCCGCGCCTGCCCGAGGTTGAGGATGCCGCTGAGCGTGGCGCGATGTTCGATGCGATGAACGGGGTGATCGCGGCGCTACACACAGTGGACTACAAAGCGGTGGGCTTGGGCGATTTCGGGCGCGAGGGCGGCTACGTCGCGCGCCAAATCGGGCGCTGGTCCAAGCAGTACAAGGCGAGCGAGACCGAGACCATCGAGGCGATGGAACGCCTGATGGCGTGGCTGCCCGATCATCTGCCCGAGAGCGACGAAACCACCCTGGTGCACGGCGACTACCGCCTCGACAATCTGGTGTTCCACCCGACCGAGCCGCGCGTCATCGGCGTGCTCGACTGGGAAATCGCCACATTGGGCAACCCGCTGGCCGACTTCGCCTATCACGTCATGGCCTGGCGGGTCTCGCCCGCTGAATTCCGCGGCCTGCGCGATGTCGATATCGCCGCCCTCGGCATCCCTGACGAGGCGTCTTACGTCGCCGCCTACGCCCAGCGCACCGGCCGCGACGCGTTGCCCGACTGGGAGTTCTATATCGCCTACAACCTGTTTCGCATGGCCGCCATCCTGCAAGGCATCATGGGCCGCGTCCGCGACGGCACCGCCGCCAACCCCGAAGCGCAGCGCATGGGCGCGCTGGTGCGGCCCCTCGCCGCGTTGGCGTGGGCGCAGGCGGAGAAGATCGGATGATCACGCCGCCACCCCATCTGCGGAAGAACCGCTACACCGGGCAAGCGGACAATACCGTCCTCCTCCCCCTCACCGAGGGGGAGGGCAGGGAGGGGGTCCTGTCCCAACGACATGCTGACGGCCGATCAACCCCCTCCTCTATCCTCCCCCTGCAAGCAGAGGGAGGAGTCGCCAAACGAGCGGCAACTAAGAGGATTGATTGCTGTACTTCCGCAATTCGCGTTTGGCGATGCCTTCGGCGTGGACCTCGTCGGGGCCGTCGGCCATGCGCAGGGCGCGGGCCCAGGCCCAGGCGTAGGACAGCCCGTAGTCTTCCGAAAAACCCCCGGCGCCATGAACCTGCATCGCCCGGTCGAGGATATTTTGCGTCATCATCGGCACCGAGACTTTGATCATGGCGATTTCGCTGCGCGCTTCCTTGGCGCCGACCTTGTCGATCATCCAGGCGGTCTTCAGCACCAGCAGGCGCGCCTGTTCGATCTCGATCCGGCTTTGGGCGATTTGTTGGCGGATCGCGCCTTGCTCGGCCAACGGCTTGCCGAAGGCGACGCGGCTGGTGACGCGGCGGCACATGGTTTCCAACGCGCGCTCGGCGACGCCGATCTGGCGCATGCAGTGGTGGATGCGCCCCGGCCCGAGGCGGCCTTGGGCGATCTCGAAGCCGCGCCCCTCGCCCAGGATCAGGTTGGTGGCGGGCACCCGCACGTTCTCGAACAACAACTCGCAATGCCCATGCGGGGCGTCATCGAAGCCGAACAGGCTGAGTTTGCGCACGATGGTGACGCCCGGCGTGTCGCGCGGGACCAGGATTTGCGACTGCTGTTGATGGCGCGCCGCGGTCGGGTCGGTCTTGCCCATGACGATGAAGATCGTGCAGTCCGGGTGCGCCGCGTTGGTGATCCACCACTTGCGCCCGTTGATGACGTAATCGTCGCCGTCGCGGGTGATCGAGGTTTCGACATTGGTGGCATCGGACGACGCGACGTCGGGTTCGGTCATGCAAAAGGCCGAGCGAATCTCGCCCGCCAGCAGCGGCGTCAGCCATTGCTTCTTTTGCGCGTCATCGGCGTAGTGCCACAGCAATTCCATATTGCCGGTGTCGGGCGCGTTGCAGTTGAACACCTCGGGCGCGAACGGCACCCGGCCCATCACCTCACACAGCGGCGCGTATTCCAGATTGGTCAGCCCCAACGCCAGTTTGTCGTCGGGCAAAAACAAGTTCCACAGACCAGCCGCCTTGGCCTTGGCCTTCAAGGTTTCCATGATCGGCGGCACGCGCCAGCGTTCCTCATCCAGTTGCGCCGCGTAGACGCTTTCGGCCGGATAGACATGCTCGTCCATAAAGGCGAGCAGTTTGGGCATCAGTTTCTTGGTTTTTTCCGGATGTTCGACAACCATGGACACTCTCTTTGCGAAACGCTGAACCCGTTTCTATCAGAATTCATCGCCATTCGGACACCGGTGGCCAGCGAGAAACCGGGCTTTCGCCTAGCGCCGGTCCTTAAAGAACTGCTTCAGGAGCGCGCCAGCGCGAGATTCCTCCAGCCCACCGTAAATCTCGGGCGCATGGTGGCAGGTGCTTTGGGCGAAGATGCGCGCGCCGTTCTCGACCCCGCCGCCCTTGGGGTCGGCCGCCCCATAGTAGAGCCGGCGCAGCCGGGCGAAGCTGATCGCCTGGGCGCACATCGGGCACGGCTCCAGGGTTACGTAGAGATCGCAGTCATTCAGCCGCTCGGCCCCGCGCGCCGCCGCCGCGGCGCGGATCACCACCATCTCGGCATGCGCGGTGGGGTCGTTGTCGGTGCGGGTGCGGTTGCCGGCCGCCGCGATCACCGTGCCGGTCGCATCGACCAGGACCGCCCCCACCGGCACCTCGCCGCAGCGCGCCGCCGCTTCGGCTTGCGCCAAAGCCTGGGCCATCGGGGATTCGCCGGGCACGTTCATGCCCGCGACCTTGGGCCGGGCAACTGGGAGGGTCAAGCGCCAGGTCCGAATTGCGCAGCGCGAAGCCCCGCCATACAGTCCGCGCCATGACGACATCGCCCCTGATCGGCATAACGGTCGATTCCGAAGAGCCCGGCGCCTATTCCAACAAGCCGTGGTTCGCTCTGCGCCAGAACTACTGCAGCGCGGTCGCCAAAGCCGGCGGCACGGTGCTGATGCTGCCGCACGACCTTGCGGCGGCCGAGCGCTATGCCGACGTGCTGGACGGGCTGGTGGTGTCGGGCGGTAATTTCGACGTCGACCCGGCGCTGTTCGGCGCGACCCAGCGCCACGCGACGGTCAAGACCAAGGATCAACGCACCGCGTTCGAGGCCGCCGTGACCCGCGCGATGCTGGCCCGCGACAAGGCCGTCTTAGGCATCTGCGGCGGTCAACAGTTGCTGCACGTGATCTTGGGCGGCACGTTGGTGCAGCATATCCCGGACGCGGTCCCGGACGCGCTGGCCCACGAGCAACCCAACTCGCGCGACGAGCCCGGCCATACGGTTGCCGTCGCGCCAGGCACCCTGTTGCACGCCATTGTCGGCACCGACGCGCTGCCGGTGAACAGCGCGCACCATCAGGCCGCCGCCCACGACGGCGACGGTATTGTCATCAACGCGACCGCGCCCGATGGCGTGGTCGAGGGCATCGAGTCGGTGGCCTACCGGTTTTGCCTGGGGGTGCAGTGGCACCCCGAATACGACATCAGCGACGGCGATGCGAAAATCTTTCGCGCCTTTGTCTCCGCAGCCGGCCCGCGATGAACGCACCGGCGGAGGGCGCCCCCAGCGAACGGATCGCCAAGCGCATCGCCCGCGCCGGCCTGTGCTCGCGCCGCGAAGCCGAACGCTGGATCGCCGATGGCCGCGTCAAGGTCGATGGTACCGTGCTGACGACCCCGGCCTTCACCGTGACCGCGGCAAGCCGCGTTGAGGTTGACGGCAAGCTTCTGCCGGCGGCGCAGGAAACCCGGCTGTGGCGCTATCACAAGCCGCCGGGCCTTGTGACAACCAACAGTGACGAGCTGGGGCGCGACACGATTTTTGACCATCTGCCCAAGAGCCTGCCGCGCGTCGTCACTGTGGGCCGGCTCGATCTCAGCTCGGAGGGTCTGTTGTTGTTGACCAACGACGGCGACCTCGCCCGCAAGCTCGAATTGCCCGCCACCGGCTGGACCCGGCGCTACCGAGTACGGGTTTACGGCCGGATTGACCAGGCTACGCTCGAGCCATTGAAGCGCGGCGTCACCATCGAGGGCGTTGGCTATGACGCCATTATCGCGACCGTCGACAAGCAGCAAGGTGCGAACGCCTGGCTCACCGTGTCATTGCGCGAAGGCAAGAACCGCGAGATCAGACGCGTCATGGACCATCTCGGTTGGCCGGTATCGCGCCTGATCCGTCTTGCCTATGGGCCATTCCAACTTGGCAATCTCAAGCCCGGTGAGGTCGTGTCGGTACCCCACAAGGTGTTACGCGAACAACTCGGCCAGGGCGGCTAGTGCTGCGGATCATTGCGGGCCATCACCGCGGCCGCAAGATGGAAACCGCGCCGGGCGACGCCATACGCCCCACCGCGGAGCGGGCGCGCGAAGCCATCTTTAATCGGCTCACCCACGGTCTGGTCAGCACCAGCGGCGCGGCGCTTACCGGCATTCGCGTTCTCGATGTTTTTGCCGGCACCGGCGCGCTGGGTTTTGAAGCGTTGTCGCGCGGTGCCGATCACGTCACGTTCTTTGAGAACGACGCGCCAGCCGCACAGTTGATCAAACGAAACGCCGAACGCCTTGAAGCCGGGGATTCGGTCGCCGTATTGCGGCGCGACGCGACCCATCCCGGACCGGCCCGCGCAAAAGCCGGCCTCGTCTTGATGGACGCGCCCTATCGCTCCGGCCTGTCGGCCGCAACATTGAGCGTTTTACGTGAGGGCGGGTGGCTGACGGACGACGCGGTGGCCGTGGTCGAAGTCGGCCGCGACGAGGAGCTCGCCCCACCTGATGGCTTTGCGGTAATCGACGACCGGCGCTACGGCGCGGCGCGGGTCTACTTCTTGCGCTGCCAAACCTAAGGCGCGGGTCGCAGCGCAGCCCACAGCCACCACGCCGCCCAACCGCCAGCAACCAGCCAGATCACCACAACAATCACCGCGGCCCAACGGCTGCTGGGCCGGTCCGCGACACGCCGAGCCGCCTCGGCCCGAAGCTCTTGGCGTACTGCCGGTGGAATCAAGCGCAACGCGAGATAGAGCAGTAGTGGCACGATCACGAGGTCATCGACGTAACCCAGAACCGGAATGAAATCGGGGATGAGATCGATCGGGCTAAGCGCATAACCGGCCGCCACCGCGCCCAGCACCTTGGCCAACCATGGCACCCGTGGATCGCGCGCGCCGAGCCAAACCACCAAGACCTCGCGCCGCGCGACTGCCGCCCAGCGCCTTAGGCGGGCCAGCACTCAGCGGCGCCCGAACAGCCGTTCGATGTCGGGAAGCTGCAGTTCGATGTAGGTCGGGCGGCCGTGGTTGCATTGGCCCGAGTTTGGCGTGGCCTCCATTTCGCGCAACAGGGCATTCATCTCGTCCGCCGTCATCCGCCGTCCCGCCCGCACCGAGCCGTGGCACGCCATGGTACTGCATACGTCGTTGAGACGTTCGGTCAGCGTCGTCGCATCGTCGAACTCGGCAAGGTCGTCGGCCAGATCGCGTACCAACCCCTTAAGATCAACCTCGCCCAATAATGCCGGCTGTTCGCGTACGATCACCGCGCCACCGCCGAACGGTTCGACGACAAGACCAAGCTCGGCCAGTTCCTCGGCGCGGGCCAGTACCCGCCCTACCGCGCCCTCGTCCATCTCCACCACCTCAGGGATCAGCATGCCTTGACGCGCAACCCCGCTTAGCAGCGCCTTTTTCATGCGCTCGTAAACCAAACGTTCGTGCGCGGCATGCTGATCGACGACGATCAAGCCATCTTCAGTTTGGGCGACGATGTAGGTCTCGTGCAGTTGCCCGACCGCCGCGCCCAGCGGGTAGTGTTGAGCCGAGCCAGTTGTCGCCTCGGTGGTCCGCGACGCCGGCGCAAAGCCGTCAGGGTCGTGCTGACCCGTTTGCGCGCCGGGCGGCGCCTGATGCTGGAACGCCGCGGCTGCCTCGGCGAGGCCGCTCGAACCGTTGGCGCGGCCAGCAGGCCCATAGAACGCCCCCTGACTGCCGGTCCGGAACGCCGCACTCGCCTCTGCCGCCACGGTCGATGACGCGCGGTGACCGGCCTCCGCCAATGCACGCCGAACCGCCGACACTATCAGGCCGCGGACGAGCTGTTCGTCGCGGAAGCGTACCTCGGCCTTTGCTGGATGGACGTTGACGTCGACCGCGTCAGGCGGGAGGTCGAGGAACAACGCCACCACCGGATGGCGATGCCGTGACATCAGGTCCTGGTAGGCGCCCCGGATCGCACCGGTGAATAGACGGTCGCGCACCGGCCGGCGGTTGACGAAAAGATACTGGGCCTGGGCGTTGCCGCGGTTCATCGTCGGCAAACCGGCAAAACCTGCAAGGCGAACCCCGTCGCGTTCGACCGCGACCGCGACGCTGTTATCGGCGAAATCGCGGCCCATGACAGCGGCGAGGCGGTCGCGCGACGCATCCGCTCCCGACGAACTTAGATAGGCGAAAACTTCGCGCTCCCCCTCACGCAACGTGAATCCAACCAGCGGATTGGCCATCGCCAACCGCTTGACGATTTCAGCAATCGACGCCGCCTCCGAGCGATCGGTCTTGAGAAACTTGAGCCGCGCCGGCGTCGCAAAGAACAAATCGCGCACCTCAATCCGGGTGCCGCCCGGTAGCGAGGCCGGCTGTGGACCGCTCACACGACCACCCTCAACCTGGAGCTGCCACGCTGCGTCCGAACCGCGTGCGCGGCTCGACAGCGTCATCCGGCTAACCGAACCGATCGACGGCAGCGCCTCACCGCGAAACCCAAGATGCTCAATACGCACGAGGTCGTCGTCGGGAAGTTTGGATGTGGCGTGACGCTCGATTGCCAGTACCAGCTCGTCGCGGGTCATGCCGACGCCGTCGTCGGCGACGACGATTAAGTCGCGCCCGGCACCGGCCATGGAAATGTCGATACGTGTGGCGCCGGCATCAATCGCGTTTTCGACCAGTTCTTTGACGACACTCGCGGGCCGCTCCACCACCTCGCCCGCCGCGATACGATTGACGGTACCTTCGGGCAGGCGGCGGATCGTCATGTCTCGAACGCGACGCGGCCGTGTCGGAGATAGTCGCGCGCGCGTACCTTGCCTTCGTCAACGGCTGGTTGATCGAACGGGTCCACGCCCCACAGATCCGCCGTCAGGATGGTTTCGAGAATGAAGTGCATGAACAGCCCGCCCATGACTTCTTCGTTGAGGGTCGGCAGCGCTATTACACGAACCGGGCGCTGATGCGCCACCAGGGTTTCCACGGTAGCCCGCGCGGAGGCGCTGACGATGTCGCCAATTGTCCTGTCGCGAAGATAAGACAGCGTATCGATACCTTCGATCTGATCGGCCGCCACACGCAAGCCTTGTCCTTCGAAGTCAGTGACAAGCACCGTAAACACCTTGTCGACCGGGCCGTCCAAGTAGAGCTGCAGCTGGCTATGCTGGTCGATCGGCCCTAACGCCGTCACCGGGGTCATGCCCATGCCGGATTTGCCCAAGCTTTCCGCCCAGAGCTGTGCGTACCACCGCGAAAACCAACTCAAGCGTTCGTCATAGGGCAGCAGCACCGAGATCGGCATACCGGCCCGATAAAATGCCGTCATCAGCGCAGCACCTTCGCTCGCGTGCGCTACCGTTCCCGTAACCTGCTCCAGGACAGTCGCGGCGCCGCGCCTAATTTCCCCAACGTCAAGACCTAGAATGAGCGCCGGCAACATACCAACCAGGGTCAAAACAGAGTAACGCCCGGCCACGGCAACGGGATGATCCAGTACAGGGAAGCGCCAGGTCTGCGCCATACGACGCAACGCGCTGTCTCCAGGAACCGCAATCGCGATTACCCGTTTTGACACCGCGTCACGCCCGATCTTGGCCGCCAGATTTGCCAACACAATCACAAGCTGAGCCATCACTTCGACGGTCGATCCAGACTTCGAAATCGCGATCATGCCGGTGCGGGCGGGGTCAATGGCGCCGAGCAAACTTTCTAACCGGCCGGGCTGGAGATTGGCCAGAATATGGAGTCGGCAGGCGCCGGGTTTGGCAATGGCCGCTAGGGCACGCGCGCTTAGGGCGGACCCGCCGATCCCGATCAGGATGACGTCGTCAAAGCGGGCCCGGTAATCGGCCGCAATTCGTTCCAATTCTGAAAGGTCGTCACGCCACAACGCTGCCGCGACGCAATCGTATATGGAGTCCTTTCCAAGCGCGCTGCGAATGGCATCCAGCTTGGCGGTCGCCTTCTCGATATCGGGCGTGAGGCTCGACGGTGTTTGGCCCGCAGCACCGATCGAATCGGCGTAGCAATGGTGGGCACTATGTGTGAAAGGCGGGCTCATGGCTCGGCGCCAAACTAGCAGAGGCGAAACGAGCGTCCAACGCCGAAGACTAGGGCGCGGAGTCTACCCCTGCGGGGTCGCCAACGACGACCACGGACATGGCATCGACATCAAGCAAGCGCGCCGCCACCTGCTTGACATGGTCGAGGGTCACCTGGTTGACGAGGTCGGCGCGCCGATCGAGATAGTCGATGCCCAGATCAAGGACCTGAAGCGCTACCAAAATGTTTGCGATCCGCGCGTTTGTGTCGAGACCGAGCGGGAACGCGCCGGTCGTATAGGTCTTGGCCGCGTCCAATTCCTCAGCGGTGATCCCCTCCCGGGCGACCTTGTCGATCTCGGCACGAATCAAGGAAAGTGACTCGCCGAGCTGGCTATTTTGGGTACCGACGCCGCCAAGAATGACGCCGGAATGTTCGTAGGGCACAACGGCGCTATAGACCGAATAGGCCAAACCCCGCTTTTCACGAATTTCTGCATACAAGCGTGACGTAAAACTGCCACCGCCCAACACGCGGTTCATCAGAACGGCTGCGAAATAATCCGGGTCACTGCGTTTGATACCCGGCATCGCCCACATCAGCACGCTTTGCGGTATGGGACGGCGGATGACCTCGACGCCACCGCCCTTTGTAGCCTGCGCTTCTGGAACATCAACGCCGTTCTGCGGATTGCTTGGCAGTCCGGCGAAGGTCTGATCGAGCAGTGCCGCTAGTTGTGCCGCCGAAATATCGCCAACCACGCCAATAACGAGGTTCTCTTTAGCAAAGCGCTGCTCAACGAAAGCCCGGAGATCTTCGACGCCGATCGCGGCAACCGATTCTGGCGTACCACGAGCCGGACGCCCATAGGGATGATCCGGAAAGAGTTTTTTGAAGAGCGTCCGTCCAACGATCGCGCCCGGATTTTGCTCGCTCGAGCGGATACCGCTGATTACCTGAGAGCGAATACGCTCTACCGGCTCCGCGTCGAAGCGCGCCTCCATGAGTGACAACCGAAGCAAGCGAAAAGCCTCGTCTGTATTTTCGGTCAGCGTGCGCAGGCTACCGCTAAATCCGTCGCGGCCGGCGTCGAACGAGAGAGAAATCGCGAGATCTTCGAGGTGGCCCTGGAACGCTTGAGAGTCGAACTCTCCGGCGCCCTCATCGAGCAGGCCAGACAACATGTTGGCCAAGCCTTCTTTGCCCGACGGATCCAACGATGCGCCACCGCGAAAATGGATTTCAACCGCCAGCATCGGGATCGAATGCTCTTCTACCAGCCAGGCCGTCAGCCCACCGGGAGAACGGACCTCCTGGATCTCCGCTGCAAGCAATGGCGCCGCGGACAGAACCCACAACGATAATACCAGCGCGAGCGACCGGGCGGCGCGGCGCTCCACGCTCATGATCACACCGGCCCTCATCAACTCGCCTTTCCAGCGCGCAGGAGGCCGGTTACCGAAAGTTTCTTGTCGAAGACATGACGGGCTGCGGCATTTACCTCGTCCAATGTCACGCGCTGAATCCGGTCGGGCCAACTTTCGACGTCAACAGTCGTCCGGCCATTCGTTAGCGCCTCACCGAATATGCGCGCGGCGCCCTGCACGTTGTCACGCGCGTACACGGACTGCGCTAGCAAGAACCGTTTGGTGCGATCGAGTTCGTCTTGAGTAATGCCATTTACAAGTACATCGGCGACCAGCGCGTCCATGCGGGCCTCAATATCGTCGAGCGTGGTTTCGCCGCGGGGAATCGCGAAGAGAAAAAACTGGCTGGGTCCAACATCGGTGGCGGAGTAGAACGCGCTCGCCTGAACCGCTATTTGCCGCTCGACGACCATGTCGCGGTAAATCCGGCTCGTCGCGCGTCCGCCGAGCACCTGAGACAGAATTTGTAGTGGAAGCGCGTGTTTTGTATCGCCCCAGTTGTAGCTTGGAGCGATGTAGGAGCGACGCCACGTATCTTGGGTGACCTGGGCATGGAACATTTCTAGCCGTCGAGCCGCGAGCTGGGGTGGTTCCTCAGCGCGAATGCGAGGAAGCGAATCACCGCGTGGAATCACGCCATAGTATTTTTCAGCGAGCGATCGAAGTTGTTCGATCGAAACGTCGCCGGCAACCACCAGGATGGCGTTGTTCGGCGTGTAGTAGGTGCGATACCAGCTCAACGCATCCTCAAGGGTCAGCGTGCGAATCTCGCTTTCCCAACCGATCACCGGAATTCTGTACGGATAGGCGAGATACTGGGCGGCATTCATTTGCTCGAAGAATAGACCTGTCGGCGTATTGTCGACCCGCGAACGGCGTTCTTCGAGAATGACTAACCGTTCCGAAACCACCTGCTCTTCGGTCAACGTCAAATTCGTCATCCGATCGGCTTCCAGCCGCATCACCGTCTCTAGTCGGTCCGACGCAACGGTTTGGAAATAGCCCGTGTAGTCGTACGACGTGAAGGCGTTTTCGCGCCCGCCATTCCGGGTTACGGTTTCTGAAAATTCGCCCACGGGTACATCGCGTGTCCCCTTGAACATGAGGTGTTCGAGAAAGTGCGCAATCCCGGATTTACCGCGCGGCTCATCGGCTGAGCCCGCCCGGTACCAAATCATTTGCGTGACGACCGGGGCGCGGTGGTCCTCGATCAAAACAACTTGCAACCCGTTGTCCAACTCAAACGATTTCGGATTGAACAACCCGGCGGAATCGACCGACGTTGGGAGCAAGACGAGCGCCGCAATCGCCGCGACGACAAAAACGCCAAGCCCTTGGGAGGACCGCCGGCGCGACCTAAATAGATGGTATGCCATTATGCTAGGTAGTCACGGCAATAGGGCGGTTGCAAGAGGGTTCGGGCGGCTGCCCGGTCACATGATGGTCAGGAGATCGTTAGAACACGCCAGACAGAATGGACCGACTTTTCCGGCGGATCGTGGGTGCCTGCTGCTGGCCTGCACTGGTATTGGCGGATGTTTGCTGCTGCCGAATTCGGCGCTCTTCTTCGGTCGCATTGACCACGTTCGGGTCATCAGCTGGACCACGAACACGTTCAAGCAGACGGTCGACAAATCCGCCCTCGCGCTCAGCAAGCTGGGTGGTCTCTTCATTCAATACACGGCGAATATTGGGGTCGGCGTCCTCGGCGCGGGCGATCTGGAGAAAAGCTGCCTCCCCGGGGGTGGACCCCGCTGCGGCCGGTCGTTGGGCGTCACCGACCAACGCAGCCTGGGCACGGGCCGTCGGACCGAGTTCCTGCGGCCGGCGCGCGCCTGGCTCCGGCGGGCGCAAATTAAAATCAGGCGGAATGATGAGTGGCGCTTTGCTGACCACGGTGAACTCATCCGGCGGTCGAGGATCAAGGCCGAGCGTGCGGCTCGCATTGGAGCAGGCCGCAAGTAGTAGGGCCCCCGTCACAAGGACCACGACGCCAAACCTTTTACGACCACTAGGAATTGTCATCTCCATCAACCGATTTGCGACCACGGAAAACTAGGCCTTCCGTCAGGATCATAACCACGCCTGTCACGATTGCCGAGTCGGCGACGTTGAAGGCGGGCCAATGATACCCCATCGCGTGAAAATCAAGAAAATCGACGACTGCACCGTAGACCATCCGGTCAACGGTATTGCCGAGCGCGCCACCGACAATGCCCCCGATGGCGACGCCGAGCCAAATTGAAGAGGCGCGCCGCAACCAGACAATCAGAACCGCGACAACCACAAGGGCAAGAATGCTGAATACCCATGGCCCCCATGCCTCGTTCTGAAAGAGGCTAAAACTAATACCTGGGTTGAAGGTCAGCACGATATTGAAGAAGCCGGTCACGGCATCGCGGCTGCCGGGACCAATCGCCGAGACCGCCCATAACTTGGCCAGCTGATCGGCTACAAGCACGACAAAGGCCACCGGTAGGCCAAGGCGAAGCATCAGGCGGCTTGGCCTTCCAACTGCGCGACCACCTCGGCACAACGATGGCAGACGTCGGCACCCTCATCGGGCACGGCGGCAACCTCGGGGCGCACCTTCCAGCAGCGTTGGCATTTGCCGCCCGTCGCCATTGCGGGCACGACAGATATCCCCGGGGTCTCTTCAGCGCGGTACGCCTCTGCGGGCCCGTCACCGACGATCAAGTCGAGACCGGAGGTGATACACAGTTCAGCTAGGTCCAAGCCAGCACAAACAGCGACGGTTTCCTGGTCGGCGAAAACGCTGGGCGCGGCCTGCAACGAAGACCCGATGCGTTTTTCACGCCGTTCGATTTCCAGCGCGCCTGTCACGACGCCGCGAAGACGGCGCACTTTGAGCCACTTTTCCTCGAGCGCGTCGTCCCGCCACGAATCGGGGACCTCGGGGAACAACTGCAAATGGACGCTTTCTGACTCGCCCGGAAAGCGCGTCAGCCACGCCTCTTCAGCCGTGAAGCATATGAAGGGTGCAAGCCATATCGTTAGGCAACGGAATAGCTGATCCAATACCGTGCGCGATGCCCGACGAACCAGGGCCTCCTCGCTATCGCAATAGAACGAGTCTTTGCGGATGTCGAAGTAGAACGCAGATAGATCGCCGGTGCAGAAACTGTAGAGCTGTACATACATGTCGTGGAAATCGAAGTCGTCACAGCTTTTTCGCACATGACGATCAAGCACCCACAAGCGGTGCAGGACCCACCGCTCGAGTTCAGGCATTTCCGCCACTGGAACGCGCTCGTCTTCGGTAAATCCGGTCAGATTGCCGAGCATAAAGCGCAGCGTGTTACGCAGTTTCCGATAGGCGTCGACTTGTCGATCGACGATCTCTTTGCCGATCCGCAAATCTTCGGTGTAATCCGACCCGACGACCCAAAGTCTTAGGATGTCGGCGCCGCTCTGGTTGGCGATGTCGAGAGGACTCACGACATTGCCCAGTGACTTTGACATTTTTCGTCCATCGCCGGCCATGACGAACCCGTGCGTCAGCACGGCTTCGTACGGTGCGCGCCCACGAGTCCCGCATGACTCGAGGAGTGAAGAATGAAACCAACCGCGGTGTTGATCCGAACCTTCGAGGTAAAGCGAGGCCGGCCATTTGAGGTCGGGCCGCTGCTCCAGGACGAAGCTATGGGTCGATCCGGAGTCGAACCAGACGTCGACGATGTCGGTAACTTTCTCGTAGTCAGCCGGGTCGTAATCGTCGCCAAGGAAACTCGCACCGTCCTCGTCGACAAACCAAGCGTCCGCGCCGCGCGCCTCGAAAGCCGCGGCCACGCGTTCATTGACCCGTTCATCGCGCAGCGGTTCGCCGGTTTTTCGGTTGACGAAGACGGTGATCGGGACGCCCCAAGCCCGCTGTCTCGAGACGACCCATTCCGGGCGGTGTTCGATCATCGAATGGATTCGATTGCGACCTTGGGAAGGAAGCCAGCGTACTTCATCGATTGCGGCCAACGCTTTGGCCCGCAAGTCGTTCACCGACATACTGATGAACCACTGCGGCGTATTGCGGAAAATCACCGGTGCCTTCGAGCGCCACGAATGGGGGTATTGGTGAACCAGTGTGCCGGTCGCGAGGAGCCGGCCATGGGTCAGCAATGCGTCCATGACAACTTTGTTCGCATCACCCTCTTTACCGCTCGGGTGAAGCACTTTGTGACCCGCGAATAACGGCACCGTGTCGACGTAGACGCCGGCGGCGTCGACCGTCTCGGGTATCGTAATGCCGTGTTTCTGGCCGAGCTCAAAGTCGTCGGCGCCGTGGCCCGGCGCGATATGCACAAAGCCGGTGCCCTGCTCGGTATCCACAAAGCTCCCAGCCAGGAGCGGCACGTCAAAATCATAGCCGTGGCCGGCAAACGGATGACGGGCGATCGCACCGTCGAGTTCACGGCCCGGGAAGGCTTGGGACAGGGTCCAGTCAGCAATTCCCGCTTCGGCTTTCACGGCATCAACCAGTGTGGCTGCGATCACGACCCGCTCGCCTGGAGTGACGGTGCTGCCCTCGTCGACCGCAGTGACGTCGCCAACGACGTAATCGATGTCAGCGCCGTAGGCGATCGCGCGGTTGCCCGGCAATGTCCACGGTGTCGTGGTCCAGATCACAATGCTCGCGCCGTTCAACTCGGCCTTGCCGCTTGCGGCGAGCGGGAAACGGACCATGGCGGTGGTCGATGTATGGTCGTGATACTCGACTTCGGCTTCGGCCAGCGCGGTCTTTTCGACGACCGACCACATGACGGGTTTCGAACCCTTGTAGAGCCCGCCGTTCATCAAGAACTTGCAGATCTCGCGGGCAATCTGCGCCTCGGCCTTGAAGGCCATCGTCGAATAATAGTTGTCCCAATCGCCGACGACGCCGAGGCGCTTGAATTCGTCCCCCTGGACGCCGATCCATTTTTCGGCAAAGTCGCGGCACTCTTGGCGGAATTGGACGACCGGCACTTCGTCCTTGTTCTTGCCCGCTTTGCGGTAATTCTGCTCGACCTGCCATTCGATCGGTAGACCGTGGCAGTCCCAACCGGGCACATAATTCGCGTCTTTGCCCATCATTTGCTGCGAGCGGTTGACGACGTCTTTCAAAATCTTGTTGAGCGCCGTGCCGATATGCAGATGGCCGTTCGCGTATGGCGGCCCGTCGTGCAGGATAAATTTCTCGCGGCCTTTGCTTTGGTCGCGCAATCGCTCGTAGAGCTTCATCTGCGCCCACCGGGCGAGAAACTCCGGTTCGCGCTTGGGTAGCCCAGCGCGCATCGGAAAATCCGTCTCGGGCAGGAAGACGGTCGATTTATAGTCTTTGGACATCAGAGAAACTTAGATTCCAGTTCGGGAGAAGAAAACGGCAAACGCGGTCCGGCTTCGGTTAGAGAGCCGGGGTGATAATTCGCGAAATCTGTTGCCGATTTTGCCTGGACATGGCCGATTTTGTATCAGGGGCTCTGCAACCTGTCGAGGCTCTCCGGCTTACGGCAGAGGCTCGTCGCGAGCGGGGAGCGGCGCGCCAGTGTCGAATCGCCCCGCCGCAGACTCTGGGCGGGCAAGGATTTGCCTAGAGTTGGCGCAGTCAGTCGCCATTTGGGCGATCAGCCCATCCAAGTCGGCAAAGCGTTCTTCGGGGCGCAAGTATTCGATCAGCGCCACATCCAGCCGTTTGGCGTAGAGATCGCCCGAGAAATCGAGGAGGTGGACCTCAAGCAAGACGGTGCGGCCGTCGAAAGTCGGACGTAGCCCCAGGTTCGCGGCGCCGTCATGCCACGTTGTTGCCCCGTCTTCATCGATGGCGGCGCGTACCGCATAGATGCCGAGAGACGGTTGTAGGTAGGCGCCGAGCTCAAGGTTAGCCGTTGGAAAACCGAGATCGCGCCCACGCGCGTCACCACGCTGCACAACGCCATCGATGCACCACCAGCGGCCCAGCGATTCCGCTGCATCGCGCGGGCGCCCGCTTTGCAGCAACTCGCGAATGGCGCGCGACGAATAGAGGGCTCCGTTCTCCGCCACATGGGCCTCGACGATGGTGAGTCCGAAACCCAGTATCGCGGCCTGCTCTTTTAAGAAGCGCGTGTTTCCACGGCGTTTGTGTCCAAACGCAAAATCGTGCCCGACCACGAGATGACCGATCTGCAGCCCGCCGACCAAACCATCGCCCACAAAGGACTCGGCGGACGTATTGGCCAGTGCCGCGTCGAACGGCACCGCCACCATGCAATCGACGCCCCATTCCTCGAGAATGATTTCCTTGCGCGCGAATGGCGTCAGTCGAAATGGCGGATCGTCGGGGCTGAAATAATGCCGTGGGTGCGGTTCGAACGTGATGACGCCGCACGCGCGGCCCGCGGCTTTGGCGATGTCTTTGGCGCGATCGATGACCGCCCGGTGCCCGAGGTGCAGCCCATCGAAATTGCCGACCGCATGGACCGCGCCGTGGAGGCCGGCCGGTAGCTGATCGAAGCCGCGAACAACTTTCATCGCAGCAGCGTACTCAGCCCCGCGAGGGCACCATTACCAGCGCCTCCCCTTCGATCACCGTCGTATCGGCGACGCGACACACCGTCCTCAGCGTGACCCGCTTCTTTTCGGTATTGACCTCGGAAACTTCTACCCGCGTAACCACGACGTCATTGATTCGGACAGGCGCACGAAACTTGAGGCTTTGGCTCATATAGACGGCCCCCGGTCCGGGAAGGCGGGTCCCGACGACCGCAGAAATGAAACCCGCCCCGAGCATCCCATGGGCGATCCGGCCTTTGAAGATCGTTGTCGCAGCGTAGTCTTCGTCGAGGTGCAGCGGATTATCGTCGCCCGACACCGACGCAAACTGTTCGATCATCGCCTCGGTAACAACATTGCTCACTTCGTCGGTCATACCGACGGTGAGATCTTCAATGAAGTAGCCCTCATGGCCTGTCATCACACCACCTTCTCTATCGTGTGGCGTGTGGCATAGCGCTGCCTGCCGCACGATGCAACCGGGCGGCAGAAACGGTATTGGCGGGGGCAACGCGCCGGCCTGGCGGCGTCAGGGAACAGGCCGGGCACAAAATACTGGCCAGGCCGGTGGTTATCGTCTGAGAGAGGCGACCTGTCCCCTGTCCAAGTACGCACTTAGTCTTAGTTACTCAGGATCGAGCGCCGGGGAGGCACAGGCGGGCTACAACAAGTCATTGATTCCGCTAAGAATCTCAAATCGAAACACATTGTTTTAGGGAATTACTACGCCGTTATGGCTCGCTTCCCTGGCGAAGACCCGCCTGACCATTGGCTCGAAGAACGCGACCGGCTTGCTCGCATAGTCGGGGTCGAACGCCGGCATATCCCAGCGTTCGCAGAATTCATGGGCAGCATCGAACCAGGGTTCGCCGCGATGACGCTCGCGCATGTTCGGATCGGCGCCAACCTTGTCGAAAAAGAAGTAGCCCTGAAACTCGGGGTGATAGCGCAAGATCCTGTAGTTCTCTTCGCTGACGAAGGGCCGCATGATTTCGCTGACGAACGCCCCATGATTGTCGGGTGCAAGTTCGTCACCGATGTCGTGCAGAAGCGCGCAAACAACTTTTTCCTCGTCGGCGCCATCCGCATGCGCCCGCGTCGCCGTCTGCAAAGAATGCTCGAGGCGGTCCACCTGGAGACCAGGGGACTGACCACCTAGCCCTCGCAACAAGGCCAACACGCGATCGGCAAGCCCGGCATGTTCCACCGCCATATGGCGGTGCATGATTTTAAAGTCGTCCGCGGTCGCCTGATCGAGACGGGTAAAGCTGACATGGTCGTTCATAAATGCCTCCCTGAGCGGCTCAGTACACCCAATGGCGCCCGCGTTGACAAGGCGCGCGGACGCATGGGTAGATGCCGGCCACTGACAAGGAGGTACTATGGGCGGCAATCCGGCAATTTATCTAGAAAAAGACGGGCCCATTGGCTGGTTGGTCCTGAACCAGCCCGCCAAGCGCAATGCGCTTTCCGAGGCAATGTGGGACGCAATTCCGGCGCTGCTCGATCAAGCCGCCCAGGATAAAGCGATCCGCGTTGTCGTCGTTCGCGGGGTTGACCACAAGGCCTTCGCGGCCGGTGCCGACATCAGCGAATTCGAGAAAGTCCATACTTCGCCGGATTCATCACAGGCCTACAACCGTATTGTTCAACGCGCCGAGCGACAGCTGTCGCGCTTTGCCAAACCAACCATCGCGATGATCCAGGGGCCTTGTGTCGGCGGCGGGTGCGGCATTGCCGTCGCGTGCGATTTGCGGTTCGCCGATGATACTGCCCGGTTTGGTATTCCCCCGGCCAAGCTTGGACTGGTTTACAGCCTGCACGACACCAAACTTGTCGTCGACAAGATCGGGCCGGCCCGCGCCGTGGACATGCTCTACACCGGCCGTCTCGTCGACGCGGCGGAGGCGCTGCGCATCGGACTGATCGACCGCCTGTTGTCGCCGGCGGCGATCGAGGCCGAAACCCGGTCCTATTGCGAGATGATCGCCCAATCGAGTCAGTTCTCGGTCAGGGCAACCAAGCAGATCGTGCGCATGATTCTGGACGGCGATGCGGAAGATACGGATGAAACGCTCAAGCTGTTCGACGACGCTTTCCGCGGCGAGGACTTTGTCGAGGGCCGCACAGCGTTTATGGAAAAACGCAAGCCAGCCTTCAAATACTCCTAGCGCGCTGGCCTAGCTCAAGTGTAACGGCCGCATATCATGATCGGCGGCCAACTCGTAGGCGCGGGCGATTCGTAGGATCGCGGCTTCGCCGAAGGCGCGCCCCAAAACCTGCAAGCCCATCGGCAGGCCGTTCGAGGCGAATCCCATTGGGACCGAGACGGCCGGTCGGTCGGTGAGATTGGCGATCGCCGTCAGGTCTGCTTGGTTGACCGGGACAGGGTCCGAAAAGTCGAACGCGGTCTGTGGCGTTGTCGGCATAACAATGGCGTCAAGATCGGCAAACGTGGCCATGATCCGCTCACGCGCAGCGGCAATGTCGCGCTGTGCACGCACCAGACGCACGGCGGGTAACGCCGCGCCATAGCCCAGCATCGCCTGTAATTCGTCGGAAAGTTGTTCGGGCCGCTCAGCCAGATCAGCGGCGTGGACCACGGCGCCCTCAACCTCCGAGATGATCAGGCCGGCGCGGCGTAGTCGGCCAAAATCGTAGCCGTCAAAAGTGACCGGCACGATTTCCGCGCCCAATCCGGCAATGATTTCGGCTGCCCTGTTGAAGCCGACGACGACTTCCAAATCAACCACGGCTTCGGCCAGACCGTCCAGACGGCCCAATCGGATACCGGCGAGGCTGGCGGGCGCGCCGGGATCATAGGGTTCGGCGCTCGGTGCGGCGGTCGATTCTGCGCAGGCTGGATCAAACCCCGCGAGCACGTCGAGCAGAAGTCCGAGGTCGCGCGTGGATCGCGCGAGTGGGCCGACATGATCGAACGTCCATGACAAGGGCACCACGCCGCGCGGCGATATTAGGCCGCGAGTCCCCTTGATTCCCGCTACACCGCAATAGGCGGCTGGGACGCGCACTGAGCCCAAAGTGTCGGTACCCAGCGCGGCGAGACAAAAGCCCGCCGCCACGGCCGCGCCCGATCCGCCGCTGGACCCCCCCGGCGTATGACTGGCGCGGTGGGGATTGTAGGTGCGCCCGTACAGCGGATTTTCGTTGGTCGCGCCGAGCGCCGCTTCGTGCATGTTGACCTTGCCCAAGATCACCGCGCCGGCGGCGCGCAGCCGCGCGGTCACGACCGCATCATCGGTGGACACGATGTGGGCGCGCGAGGCCATGCCCGCGCTCGCAGGCGTTCCGGCAAGATCGATATTGTCTTTGAGGGCGACGGGGATGCCGTCCAGAGGGCCTAGTGTCTCCCCCTTTGTCCGACGCCGGTCGGCGTCCGATGCAGCGACACGTGCCGCATCAGCCGTCAACGTCGTGAAAACGTGGAGCGTCCCGTCGTGACGCGCAATTCGTTCGAGGCAGGTCTCGGTTAAGTCGCTCGCACGTACATCGCCCGCCGCGAGCGCCCGCGCCCAGCCCGCGAGATCGTGCGCGAAAATATCGAGACTGGCCACGCTGGGTGCCGCGGCCCTACTTGAACCGGTTGTCGATCAGACGCACCGCCTTTTGTCGTTTTTCAACTTGGGTCAATTCGGCGGTGGCACCGCCAGCGGCCAATTCGACATTGATCGCGATTCCCAATCGGGACTTGAGCTCGGCCGCAATCTCGTCGCGCACGGTTGCATCGCTCGGGTCTTTGACTTCGACGGTGATCGTCATTTCGTCACGGCCGTCGGCGTCACGTTCGGCTCGACAAATGTACTCGCCGGTCGTTGCCGGATGCTCGTTGGTAATCGCACCAAGGGCGATCGGATAAAGATTGATGCCGCGCAGCTTCACCATATTGTCGCTGCGCCCGAGGAATCCGCGGATCCGGCGAAAGCTGTAGCCAAGGGGCGACGGCTTGGTTTCGAACGCGGTGACGTCTTTGGTGTCAAAGCGGATCACCGGATAAATGTCATCTTTGAACAAGACGGTAATCACCATGTTGCCCTCGCGTCCCTCCGGGACGATGGCGCCGGTGTCCGGATCGGTCAGATCGAGCAAGTAAGCGTCTTCGTGGACATACATGCCTTCGCGGTCGCCCGCTTCAAACGCGACGATCCCGGTATCCCCCACACCGTACAGGTCATAGATTTCGGCGCCGCCCCAGGCCTCTGAAATCGACTCGCGGCTTTCGCGGCCCATGTGACCCACGATCATGCGTACTGGAATATCTTTGCCGGGTATTAGGCCCTCTTCGCGGGCGACCTGTGCCAATTTGACGATGTAGTCGGCGAAACCAACGATAACGGTCACGCCAAAGCGCGCCATGTTCTGTACTTGTTGGGCCGATCGCGTCTCGTTCCCGGTGCCGGCCGACAAATAGAGCGCCGGGCTGTAGTGCACGAACGTTTCGCGCACGTAGTGACCGCCGTTGATCATCCCGTGGCCATAGACCGAATGAACGACATCGTCGGGGCCGATTCCTTGGACGTGATAAGCGCGGGCTAGCATCACGTTTTGCAGCTCGCGCGACCACGGCCCGAAAAACAAATTTTGCGGCGTGCCCGTCGTTCCTGACGTCGTGTGAAAGACAACCGGCGGCCGCTTGTCTTTGGCGAATCTTTCCATACCGTGGAAATCGCCGAACGGTGGATATTCCTCGATACTTTTCATCAAGTCGGCTTTGGAATACGTCGGAATCTTGGCGCTATCCTCTAGCTTCTTGATATCAACGGGCGCCATCCCAGCCGCAGACCACAGCCGTCTGTAAAATGGAATCTGCCAGCCCCGGTCGATCAGCTTCAGCAGCCGCTTTTCTTGCAACGCGTTCAATTCATCCCGACTGATTGTCTTCATCAGGTGGGCAAATTCGTCGCCGATCGGGTATTCGCGGACCATGCGCTCGTAGTCGAGCGCCTCAAAATAGGTGGGATTCGTCATCGTTTATTCGGCCCCGCCATTGTCAGGTCGATTAGGGAGCGCACGTCATCGACATTTTCAAGGTTGTCGACGGCGTCGATCATGCGATCAGCCTGCGCGGCGCTTAGAGGTCGCGCAGCGGACGCCCAAGCATTCTTGAATTTTTCGACATTCTGTTCGTAGGACAGCGGGTTATCTGGATGGCCAAAAATCTGCGGCATGTCGACCGCCAGCATCCGCCCGTCCTTGAGATAGACCTCGAGCCTTTGCGGCGCGACCGCGTTGGTGTTGGGATTGTTGTCCTCAATCGGTTCGACGCGGGCTGCGATCTCATGCACCGCCGGATTGCGCAACCAATCACCCTTGAAATGCCGGACATCAACGGTGCCCTCGAGCAGCGCCGTCGCCGCAACGAACGGGATGCACAATTTGGCATAGTTCGGTTCGGGGTTGGGGATGTCGGGCCGGCCGGTCAGGCGGTGCGCCAGCGGCGGCACCAGCGCCACCATCCGATCCACATCTTCGGGCTTCAACCCCTCGCGCTTTTGCAGCTGTTGAATACCGTCGACCACGCCATGGGTTAGCCGCCCGGAGGGAAATGGTTTGTGCGAAACACGCATGATTTGCCAAGCCTTACCTAGCGAGGCGAATGCCGCGACGTGGTCGTAATCGCCTTCATACATCGGCAAATAGCCATACATGCCGGTTATCACCTCGTGCGGACCAACCAGGCCCGCCTGTGCCAGATCGCAGGCCGCGATGGCGCCGCGGGCACAAAATCCGATCTGCATGCCGAGCACCGGCGAGCCCTCGCGGTGCGGCGCGAGGGTGCCCGAAATCTGCCCATAGACGGCGCCGAAGGCGTTGATCAGCGTTGCTTCGTCGAGACCCCGTAACTTGGCGATCGCAGCCGTTGCGCCAAATGCGCCGGCGGTCGACGGCCTGAAAAACCGCATCGGCGCGCGCGATGAAATACCCAGCACGCACGAGGCGTCAACACCCAGTACGACCGCTAAAATCAGGTCTTTACCGCTGTATCCGCCGGCGCGATCAGCCTCGGCAGACACTGCACCGAGGATCGTCGCCATCGGGTGAATGACGGCATCCTCGTTGACGCAATCATATTCGAGACAGTGAATTTGGTAGGCGTTGACGATGGCGGCTGACGAAGCCGGCAGGCGCGTGCCGTGTACCAGAACGCGCGCTTCGTCGCCGGTACCCCAGATTTTGACTGTTTCGATCAGTTCCCGAATCCACGGGCCGTCTGAGCCGGCAACGCCGACACCGATCGAATCGAGGATGAACGTTTTGGCCGCTTTGACAGCCGCCGGTGGCAGATCCTCAAACCTGGTTCTGACGACATGCGCCGCCAACGTTTCAACCGGATTGACCTCGTCGCCAATGTCGTGTGCGGCAGACATATTGCCTTCCTCCCATTCTTTTCGTGTGGCGCCTAGGGCAACAGTTCGGTGACGTCATCAATCGTGCCACCACGGCCCAGGGCAAGCGTTTTTTGCACTATGGCCGCTACCTTGGCATCGGGCAATCCAGCGGCGGCCATCAATTCGCGGGCTTTGGTGATGACCGTGTCGTCGCCCACCGGGTTGCCCGGATCGCCCAGCGCATCGGCGACGGTGGCCTTTTCGTGAAGACCGTTGCGCCCCCATATTTCGACCTCGGCGCCATAATGTTGAGGGAACGCGGCACTGAACGTTTCACCCGCCTCGACGGAGATCTTTTCCCGGATGGCTGTCATATCCGCCCGGCGAAAATTCTTGGGGTCAAACGAGCCGAGAACGGGCTTACCGTCGCGCAGGACGACGGCGACGACGTGCTGCAGACTAAACTTCGCATCGATCACATTTTGCGGATCAGGTCGGTCGCAGAAGGCGACGGCGTCGGCGTAAGTCCGCACGACAATGCGCTCGATGTCGTCGGGCGATCCAACACGGTCACGCAACAGCAGTGTAGCGTCGATCGTGGGGTGGGCGTGGCGGCACGCCGGCCACGGCTTGAAACTGGTGTCATAGATCATCCACGGTGCATCGGGGTCAGCCGTGAGCACCTCGGGCGTCGCATCGGGGCACATGGCCGCGTAGAAACCCTGCGGGCCCTCAAGGATCCGTTTGGGGCCGGTCAGACCGCGCTGAGCAAGGGTCGCGGCAACCAAACCGCTTCGCGCGGCATGCGCATTGTGGAGCTGCTTGGACATGACATCTTCATTGCGCAACTGCCACAAGCCGCCGGCCAGCGATCCGGCATTGCCGAGTGCGTCGGCCATTTGCGCATCGTTCAGCCCGAGCACGCTGCCCGCCGCTGCCGCCGCACCAAAGGGGCCGCATGTCGCCGTATTGTGAAAATACTTGTAGTGACCGAGCCCGACCGACGCGCCGATGCGGATCACAACTTCGTAGCCACGAATGAGCGCATCAAGAAAGGCTGTCGTTTCTGCGCCAGTGGCCTGTGCGATGGCGAGCGCCGCCGGGATAACAACCGGCCCGGGATGCAGCACCGAAGTGCGGTGAATGTCATCCATTTCAAGAACGTTGCCGAACGCGCCGTTGACGAACGCCGCCGTCTCGGCCCGCACGTCACCGACGCCAATCGCCTTGCTCGACCCACCCGGCTCATAGCGCCCGTAATCCTTCATCACCTCGCCCGGCACGGTGGTGGCGCCGATAACGGCGCAACCAATCCAGTCGAGCACGTGCAACGCCGCACGGGTGCGGTCGTCCTGCGTGATGGGTCGATGGAGCAACGCAATCAGTTGCTCGGTCAAACTTTGATCGCTCATGAAAAAGGCCGGGATGCGGAATCGACGCGGGGCGGCACAATGGTAACATAGGCGCCCGCAAAGACAATCTGGCCGAAGGACTGTATGCCCAAAACACTTGCGCCCGACGATTTACCCACACTGCTCCGCCCCGGGCTGTCGGTGTTCATGCCTGATTGCGCCGGTGAATCGATGTTGTTTGCCAAGGTCCTTCAGGAAAATAGCGCGGCCTGTGCCGGTGTCCGGTTCGTGGGCGTTTGGATTCCGGGGGTCAATCAAATTGACTACGCGGCGTTGCACGAGGACGCCCGCGCCACATCGTTTTTTGTCACGCCGGCGCTGCGCAAATCGTTTGCGGCGGGCAAGGTTGATTTCTTGCCGATGCACTATTCGGCCATTACGCCGTACCTGCAAAGTATCGACCTCGATATCGCCCTGATCCAAGTCGCGCCCCCCGACAAGGACGGGCAGTGCAGCTTTGGCATTGCGGCGGACTTTCCACCGTCGATCGTCGGACACGCCAAGACCTTGATCGCACACGTTAATCCGCGCATGCCCTCGCCCCCGGGGGCGCCCAAAATCGCCTACGATAAACTGGATTACGTGGTCGAAGAATCGTTCGAGTTGTTGGAATACGATCTCGGCGCCGAGAACGATGCGCTGCGCGCCGTCGGCGCCAATGTGGCGAGTTTGATTCGCGATGGCGATACGATCCAGATTGGTATCGGCAAAATTCAAGCAACCGTGCTGGAGCCGCTGACCGACCGGAAGAACCTGCGTATGCACGGCGGTATGGTGTGTGATCCGCTGATGGCTTTGGCGGCATCGGGCGCGATGGCGCGCGGCGGCGCACGGCCCATGGTCCAGACCGGCGTCGCCGTCGGCAGTCGCGCGCTCTACGACTTTGTCGGCAGCGACCCCGATATCGCATTCCACCCAGCGACGTTTACCCATGATATCGAAGTACTCGGCGGGATCGACAATCTGGTCGCCATAAACTCGTCAATTGAACTCGATATTTTGGGGCAGGCGAATGCCGAGATGATCAAAGGCAATCAGGTCAGCGCCGCCGGCGGTCTTGTCGATTTCCTGCGCGGGGCGCGCCGCTCGAAGGGTGGTCGCGCCATTGTCGCGCTGGTCTCGACGACGTCGGACGGCAAGACCTCGCGCATTGTACCGTCGTTGGCGCCGGGAACGTCGGTATCGGTAGCGCGTACCGATATCGAATATGTCATTACCGAGAACGGCATCGCCGATTTGCGTAACAAGACGCTCCCCGAACGGGCCGAGCTGTTGATCGAAGTTGCCGCAGCGCCGCAGTTTCGTGACGAACTGCGGGCGGCCCGCAACGACGTCCCCGCACTCAGGAGGCACTGATGGCCAAGGCAAATCATCCAATTGCGACCAACCGGATCGACCATGTGGTCTTACTGGTATCGAACCTCGATCGCGCGAAGCGTTTCTATGCCGACGTGCTCGGCATGTGGGAGGAACGCTTCGTCGAGAGTATCAATCTGCTGCAGATGCGCGCAGGCCGCAGCATGGTCGACCTACAACTGGCGCCCGGGCGCAGGGCCGTCAAGGCGGCGACCTCCATGAAGAAAGCCCGCGAAGCGGCGCTCAAGGGACGCAACATGCATCACTTTGCGCTGAACTTGGAGACGTTTAACGAAAAGCGTATCCGAGCGCACCTGCGCAAACACAAAGTAAAGTCCAGTGAAGTCCGCCGCCTGTACGGCGCCGACGGCAGCGGCAAGGCGATGGACGTCATCGACCCGGACGGCAATATCGTCGAACTGAAAGGCCCGATCACGATTGCCAAGGACAAGCGGGAAGCATCGAAGATGCGTAGCGCGGCCAAACGCAAGGCGGTGGCGACTTAGCTAAACGGGCGATCGCCGCCGCACCGCGTTGATCGAAAAGATGATGCCGATAACGCCGAGCAGCCCAACGCCAAAGATGTAGACCGCGGACAAACCCCACGTTGCGGCAATCGGTTGGCTGATCAACGGCGAGCAGAAGTGGCCGAGCATCATCGCTGCGGTCAGGCCGCCGATCATCCGCCCGCGGATCGGCGCCGGCGTCCCTTCCATCGACCACACGATCGCGTTGACATTGATCACACCAAAGCCGGACCCTGCGAGCAACAGACCCGGCATCACCAGCCACAGCGAGTCTGCCGAAGCGACCAGCGAAAAACCGGCAACGACGAGGAAGGCCGCCGGCACGAAGGTGCTCCCCGCTTGGCGGACGCGCGAGCGAACGGGGTGGTAGAGCAACGAGCCGAGCGCGATACCAAGTGAGGAAGACGCCAGCGCGAACCCGGCGATTTGCGCGCCTTCGTACCCCAACGTTCGGACATAGAACGGGATTTGAGTCGGTACGAAGAAAAAGGCGACGTTGACGAGGAATACCATCACATAGACAAGCGCGATAAACGCCAGCGGCCACTCGCAAAACCGCAAGCGCGGCGCTGCCTTGGCCTCGGCGCTAACAATCGGCTCGGGCAGCGAGCGCGCGCCCATCGGCAGCAGAATCAACGCGGCGAGAAACACTAGGAACGGCACCCGCCAGTCGATTGCGGCCAAAAAGCCGCCGCTGATATTGATGGCAATCGCGCTGAAATTGACGAAGGCAGTGCGTTGGCCAAGGAATTTCTGACGCTCGGGACCATCGAAATAATCGCCCATCAGGGTCACCGTCGCAGTCATCACCCCACCCGCAGCGAAGCCAAGGAAAAGGCGCGTGACCAAAAGGACTTCGAGATTATCGACAAGCCCGCCCGAGGCACCGAGCAGCGCGTAAGCCAAGATCGCCCAAAGGAGAAACCGTCGGCGGCCGAACCGGTCGATGACCGCGCCGGCAAGGGGTGCGGAGATCGCGATGCCGATCGACGGCATGACCAACACCAGCCGCGCGAGGTAGGCGGCATTGGGGTGGTCGGCGAAATGAGCGAGTAATTCAGGGATCGCCGGGGAAATGGACGCGGCCTGGAAGGGCGCCAGAACGGCCGCGAAAAGCAGCGTGGTCTTACCGAGGGTGCCGACCGCGGGCGGGCGGGCGGACATGGGTCCCACCGACCTCCGGCTAGACGGCGCCGGCGGTCTTCAGCGCCGTGACTTCTTTTTCGCTATAGCCCAGGTCTCTGAGAATTTCGGCGGTATGACCACCGTGGCTCGGCAGATCGAAGTTAACCCGGCCGGGCTCGTTCTTGAACTTAATCGGTATGCCGATGTGATCGTTGCCTTGCGGATCTTTGATCCGCATTTCGCGTGCCCAAACCTGCGGTGTGTCCCAGGCCTCCTCGAGATCCATGACCGGCATCCAACAAATATCGCGACCCTCAAACCACACTTCCCACTCGGCGCGCGATTTTGTGCGGAACTCTTCGCGCAAGAATGCGACCGCCGGCCAGTGGCCTTCGCCGGCCGGGCCGGTGACGGGTTCAATGAATTCAGGGCGGCCCAACCCGTTGAATAGTTCTTCGACGAACTTGTGCTCGCCGCCGCCTAACGCAATGTGGCTGCCGTCCTTCACCTGATAGATGTTCAGCATGGCGTTGCCGCCGTGGGTGCGTTCCTTCAGGGCCTCGGGCGCCTGCCCCCCGGCGAATACCGGGCCGACAATATTGGGCGACGCATTGAGCACCGATTCGAACATGCTGATATCGACGTAGTCGCCTTCGCCGGTCTGCTGCCGACGGTACAACGCCATCATGATGCCGCCGAACGCGAGGTGCGACGACAGCATGTCGGAAATTGCTACCCCGATGATGGCAGGCCCTGAGTCGCCGTCGGGCGACTTGCTTAGGCTAAGAACGCCTGCGGCGGCAACGGCGGCCGTATCGTGGGCCGGGCGGTCGCGCCAGGGACCGTCCTGGCCGAAGGCCGACATCGAGCAATATACGATGCCAGGATTGACCGCGCGCAGCGTGTCGTAATCGATGCCCAAACGCTTCATGACGCCGGGCCGGAAGGATTCGATAAAGACGTCGGCTTCTTTCACAAGCTTGAGCAAGATTTCCTTGGCGGCGGGATCCTTGAGATTGAGGGTGAGCCCCTTCTTGCCGCGCTGCGTCGTGCGGAACATCACTGTCCAGTCGCCCTGCACCCAGGGGAAAAACTGCTTGAAGCGCGTGGGCTCCGGCGCCTTGGGGTTTTCAATCTTGATCACTTCGGCGCCGTGGTCAGCCATCATCAAAGAGACCGCCGGTCCCGGCAGAAACAGCGATAGATCGAGAACTTTGAGGCCGTCGAGTTTCATAGTGCTCCCCTGGATCGCCTGTTGGCGCGTTTGATTAGACGACGCCCTTGTCGTGAAGGGCGGCGATGTCATCGTCGGCGTAGCCGATTTCCCGCAAGATCTCGTTTGTGTTCTCGCCGAGCCCCGGTGCCTTCGTCGTCGGCAGCCGTTTGCCGTCTATTTTGATCGGATTAGCGATGACACGGAATTTGCCTTTTTCCGGATGATCGAAGGTATGGATCATCTCGCGCTCTTTGACGAAATCGTTTTCAAGTGCGGCCGCAAGATCGTAGACCGGGCCGATCGGGACGAGGCCGGCAAAGATCTCAACCCATTCGCCGACGTCTTTTTCGGCGAAGACCGTGTCGAGGATCGGATTGAGCTTTGCGGCATTTTTTTTGCGTGCGGGAAAATCAACAAAATCGGCATGATCGAACAAATCCATGCGGCCGGTCTTTTCGCAAATGATTTTCCAAAACTTAGGTGTCAGACCCATCAAGAAAATCCAACCGTCTTTTGCCGTGTAAAGCTGGCTCGGCACCAGTGACGGATGGGCGGAGCGCGGCAAGCGCGGCGTGACTTCGCCCTCGTTGAGATACCAGGTCGCGGGGTAAGTCGTTTGATACAGGGCGGTGTCGAACAGCGTGCAATCGATGTCGCAGCCTTCCCCCGTCGTCCGCGCTTTGAGAATACTTGAGATCAGCGCCAGGACGGTGGTGGTCCCGGTCATCCAATCGACAATCGATAGACCCATACGTGTGGGCGGCCCGTCCGGTTCGCCCGTGATCGTCATGAAACCGGTTTCGGCCTGCATCAGATAGTCGTAACCCGGCCAAGTCGCGCGTGAGCCCTCGCGCCCATAAGCGGACAAATGCGCGCACACGATCGCCGGGTTGACCGACTTCAGATCTTGGTAAGTGATCTTGAGCTTGGCCGGCTGATCCCCCCGCAGATTGTTGAGCATGCCGTCGGCGTCCTTGACGAGACGGCGCATGATCTCCTGTCCCTCAGGTTGTTTGAGGTCGAGGGTCAGACTGCGTTTGCTCTGGTTGAGCGTCTGAAAGAACTGGCTGTCGTGTTTGCCGAGCAGATGCGGCGTCACGGACCGTGACGAGTCGCCACCCACATGGGGATTTTCAATCTTGATGACGTCTGCGCCCAAGGCCGCAAGATGACCGGTGCCGAACGGCCCGGCGCCATAATGCTCGACCGTGACAATGCGCACCCCTTCGAGAGGACGGCCCATAGGAAACTCCGCTTTGGCTTGGAAAGGCGTTATCGACCCGCGTGACGGGTTTAGTGGACGGTTAGGCCGGATTCCGAGCGATTAATTGCTTGGCAATAATGATGCGCTGCATTTCGTTGGTCCCTTCGCCGATGGTCATCAGCGGCGCGTCGCGGTAGTAGCGCTCGATGTCGAATTCCTTCGAATAACCGTAGCCGCCATGGATGCGCATAGCATCGAGCGAAACCTGCACGGCAGTCTCGGAAGCGAAATACTTAGCCATCCCGGCTTCCATGTCGCAGCGTTCGCCGCGATCATACGTTTGCGCCGCATTCTCGACCAAGAGGCGAGCCGCTTCGACCTTGGTGGCCATGTCGCCGAGCATGAGTTGGATTGCTTGATGCTGGCAGATTGGCTTGCCGAACGTCTCACGTTCCTGCGAGTAGCGCGTGGCGTCTTTGAGTGCAGCGCTCGCGAGACCGACGCCGCGTGCGGCGACGTTAATGCGACCGATTTCGAGGCCGCCGGCTGCTTGATAGAACCCCTGGCCTTCGACGCCGCCCACCAAATTGTTGGCCGGCACTTTGAAGTTGTCGAAAACCAATTCGGCCGAATCGATCGATTTGTACCCGAGTTTTTCCAACCGCTTCGATACCGTAAAGCCTTCGCCTTTTTCAACGATGAAGAAACTAATGCCTTTGTGCGCCGGTTTGACCTGTGTGTCGGTCTTGGTCATGAGGGCGTAGCAGCTGCCCTCGATGCCGTTGGAAATCCAGGTCTTGGTGCCATTGACGACGTAGTGATCTCCGTCCAGGACAGCGCGGGTCCGGATCGCTTGCAGATCAGTGCCGGCGTTGGGTTCGGTGAGCCCGAGCCCACCGCGCAACTCGCCGGTGGCGAAGCGCGGCAAGAAACGCTGCTTTTGTTCGTCGGTGCCGAAACGTTGCACCAGGGTTGCCATGATCAGATGGGAATTGAAAATTCCGGTCAGCGCCATCCAGACCTCAGTGATGCGCATCACCACCTTCGCGTAAGTCGAGGCCGACATGCCGAGGCCGCCGTATTTTTGATCGATGATCGCGCCGAACAGCCCCAACTCTTTCATTTGCTCGACGATTTCGTGCGGATATTCGTCGGCGTGATCGAACTTCTTCACGACGGGGCGGACATCGCGCTCCAACCACTTGTCGATCGTCTCGAAGATTTGGAACTCTTCTTCTTGGGTCAGGCCTTCTTGGTCGAGCTGCTCGGCAACGCTCATGTCTTTTCCTCCGTCTTTCCGCAATCGCGGCAGTGAAATGGTTGCGGCGTATTAGTAGTTCTTCGATCGGTCATCCACGGCGTGCCCCCGTTTGGGGATCAACATCGAACGTTCGAAGGAGATGACCACAGCGCCGTCTTGGTTCTTGCCGGTCGTTTTGATGGTCACTATACCCTGATTGGGCCGGGACTTCGACTCGCGAACGGCGAGAACCTCGGATTCCGAGTACATCGTGTCGCCGACGAATAGCGGCGTCGTCAGCTTTATGTCCGACCAACCGAGGTTGGCAATCGCTTTCGAGGACGTATCGGAGACGCTTTGGCCAACGGCGATCGCGACGGTCAGCGGACTGGCGACCAAACACCGGCCAAACTCGCTGTCCTTGGCGAATTCCTTGTCGAAATGAAGGGGGTGCTGGTTCATCGTCAGGAGGGTGAACCAGGTGTTATCGGACTCGGTAATCGTCCGGCCCGGACGGTGTTCGTAAACCGCGCCGACTTCGAATTCTTCAAGATACCGGCCTGCGGATTCGCGATATCGCTTTTCGCCGATTTTTTTGGCAACGACAACCATAGATGCCTCCCCGAAACGGTTCTTTGACCCCGGCGACTTCTGACCGATCAGGTCCGTGAATGCAAGATTTATTCGAACAAATGCGCCTGTCTTGCCCTTCTACGATGAGCGCGAATGCCGATTGACGGATCGCTATTTTATGGTGCTGACCCCGTAGCACGGTTCGAGGACGGGAGCGGACGTCCCCAGACTAAGATTCGATGATCTGCGGCAGTTTCTCCGGACCACCGTGGCTGTGCCACAAGAGGCTCGCCAGATCCGCCAAGCGGCGCATCAACTCCAAATCCACCGGCCGGTAGCTGTAGCGGGCTTGCGAGCCGGCGATCAGCTGGCCGAACATCGTGCCCTGCCAGAACATCGGTACGTACATGGATGACCCCATCCGCGACGTTTTGAGAATCTGCTGAAAATCGGCGTAGTCGTCGGTGTTGGCGAGCAAGAGCGCCTCTTGTTCGCGCACCACCCGTCCGGGGTGGCCGCGTTCGATCTCGATCTTCATGTGGCGTTGTTCAGGCGGAAAACCGCTTTGGGCCACAAAGACGTTTTGGGTGCGGCCCGGGGCAATCATCACGGTGGCAGAGACCGAGTACTGGACCTCATCGCCTTTGAGGCCGCCCGGTTTGAGGTGGGCGGTCTTGTCACCCAACAGCGTCGCGACGCAATCGGTTACAACCCGTACCGCTTCTTCAGGACCGGGTGCCGCCAAGCCGTCTGCCATGACGCGGACAAAGTCGTCCCACGCCTGGGCCGCGGTGGTAATTGTTTCGGTGCTCATGCGGACGCCGGGTATTGCTGGGCAAATGCTTGCGCCATTTCCAGTCGCGTCGCGACCCAGACACCTTGGCGCGCCCGTACGTGTTTCAAGAAACCTTCGAACGCGCCGATCCGGCCGGGCCGGCCGATAATCCGCAAATGCAGCCCGAGCGACATGATCTTGGGTTCGCCGGCGACGCCCTCGTCATAGAACCAGTCAAAAGTATCGGTGGCGTATTTCAACCACTGGTCCGGCGTCAGTGCCGGGTCGGTCCAGAACTTCATGTCATTGGAGTCGACTGCGTAGGGCATGATGACGAACGGTTTGCCGCCGGCGTCGCCCCAAAAGGGAACGTCGTCAGAAAAATCGTCCATGTGATAAGTGAAGCCTTCTTCGGCAAGCAACCGACGCGTGTTCTCGGTGTGGAGATAGCGCGATAGCCAGCCGTATGGCCGAGTTCCCGTCGTCTTCTCGATCGAGGTTACCGCCTTGCGGATGTAATCGCGTTCTTGATCCTCATCCATCCGGTGCTGGGCCTGCCAACGCCACCCGTGGGAACACGGCTCGTGGCCGCGATCGCGAATATAGGCGGCAATTTGCGGCGCGCGCTCCAGCGCCACTGCGCAAGCGGTCCACGTCGCCTTGATATCGTATTTGTCGAGCAACTTTGAAACGCGCGGAAATCCAGCTTTGATACCGTACTGGTAATTCGACTCGTTGCCGAAATTGCGCAGCGGGCCTTTGACGAACACACCGAGTTCGTCGACCGGCTCCATCCCCTTATCGCCGTCGAGGATATTGCCTTCGGCACCTTCTTCGACGTTGACAACAACCGACAGCGCGACTTTGGCATCACCCGGCCAACGCATGATTCTCGACTCACTCACGCTCAAAACTCCTACTCGGCCGCCGCGCGTGCGGCCGCCGTCCAATGTTGCTGGGCATACTGCGCCGCACGCGACAAAGCCCGCCGTGCGTCCTCCAGCATGAATGTGTATTGGTGCCAGACGTGAATCATCTCGGGCCAAACCTCGAGATCTGCCTGAACGCCGTGGCGTTTGGCCTGTCCATAGAGCGCGATGGAATCGCCCATCATCGCCTCGCTCCCGCCGACTTGGATCAACATCGGCGGCAACCCAGTGAGTTCAGCGAAGCACGGCGAGACAATGGGCGCGCGCAGATCGCCGCTGTCGCCGACATAGAGCTTGGCCATCGCGAGCAGACGGTCACGGGTTGCGGTCGGGTCGATACCCTCGAGCATATCGTACGTGTCGAACGAACAGCTGAGATCGGTCCAAGGCGACTGGAGGAGCAGCGCCGCGGGTTGTGGCTGGCCACGCTGGGCCAGGATTGCCGCCAGCGATAAGGCGAGGCCGCCGCCGGCCGAATCGCCGCTAACGGCGATGCTGGAGGCGTGCATTCCTTGGCCGATTAGCCAGTCGTAAGCCGCCACCGAATCATCCAGCGCGGCGGGGCTCGGGTGCTCTGGTGCCAGCCGGTAATCGACCATGTAAACCGGTACACCGGACTCCTTGGCCAGGAACGCGCCGATCGTCCGATGCGTCCGCGGCGATCCGAAAACGAAGCCGCCGCCGTGCAGGTGCACGATGGCCCGTGACGTGTCGGCGTCGGCCGGTGTCAGTATTTCGGCGGCAACACCGCCCATATCCGCTTGCGCAACGGCAACCCCCTCGGTTAGGGGACGCGTCGCGGCGGCTTCTTCGCGCAGGCGCCGAATATCCTCGCGCGTCGCGTCGAGCGGCGGGGCGGTCTGTTTGATGTATTCGCGGACTTCGAGAATTTCGCTCATGGCGCCCCCTTAGTGCATTTCCTGGCCGCCGGAGACATCGAGATTTTGCCCGGTGACATAGTCCGCTTCGCTGGAACACAAGAACGCGCACATCGCGGCAATGTCGCTGGTCCGGCCAACCCGGCCCAAAGGAATCTGTTTCGCCCGTGTCGCCAAAAGTTCCTCGACCGTGATCCCGAGCGACTTGGCGCGAAACTCGTTCTGCCGCGCGCCCAAGCCGGTCGTGATGTGATTGGGGCAAACCGTATTGACAGTAATATTGTGCGGCCCGAATTCCAGCGCCGCAGTGCGGGTTAGCCCGACCAACGCGTGTTTGGAGGCAACGTAGGCCGCGAGATCGGGAAACCCACGCTTGGCGGCCTGCGAGGCGATGGAAATGATACGACCGCCCGCGCCCTGCGCGATCATTTGTTTGGCGGCGTGCTTGATACCGAAAAAGGCGCCGCGCAAGTTTACTTCCAGCACCGCGTCCCAATCGTCCTGCGTTAGCTTGAGCGTCGAATTCATGATGTAGCCGACGCCCGCATTGTTGACCATCACGTCTATCCGGCCAAAACGCTCGACCGCGGTATCGATAGCCCGGCGCACATGGCCTTCATCGCGCACATCGCATACCGCGGCAACGACCTCGCCGCCGGACGCGTTAATGTCGTCGACGATGGTCTGTAGTTCTTCGGCGGTGCCGATATGTTCGGCGCCAAACCGCTCTCCTTTGGGCGCGCCGATATCGGTCAAGACAGCCTTGGCGCCTGCCGCGACAAACCGCCTGGCGATCGCTTCACCGATCCCGCCGTGTCGGCCTGCGCCAGTAACGACGGCGACTTTCCCGCTCAAGTCATACATCGTTAGTGCATCTCCTCGCCGCCGGACACATCAAGGTTCTGTCCGGTGACATAAGGCGCCTGATCGGAGCATAGGAACGCTGCCATCGCCGCGATGTCACTCGTCAGTCCTACGCGGCCCAAGGGAATGCGCGCTTGCATGGCGGCCATGTACTCGTCTTCGCCCTGACCACCGGCCGCGCTGAAGTGCTCGTTCTGCCAGGCGCCCAACCCGGTGGTGACATGATTCGGACAGATCGCGTTAACCCGGATGTTGTGTGGACCAAACTCAAGTGCGGCGGTACGGGTGAGCCCAACGACGCCATGCTTGGACGATACATAGGCCGCCGCACCGGCGAACCCGCGTTTTGCCGCCTGCGACGCGGTATTGATGATCGACCCGCCGTCGCCTTGCGCGATCATTTGCTGCGCGGCATGTTTTACCCCAAAGAAAACGCCGCGCAGATTGACGTTCAGCACCGCATCCCAGTCTTTTTGTTCCAAGTCCAAAATGCCGCTCATCAAATAGCCGATGCCGGCGTTGTTGATCATGATGTCGAGCCGGCCATAGGTATCAACCGCCTTTTTGACGGCGGCGGCGACTTGCGCTTCGTCCAGGACGTCACAAACGTGCGCGGTTGCGGTGCCGCCCGCTTTTTCAATTTCGGCGACGATCTCAGCCATTTCTGCCGTCATGCCGATGTGTTCGGACGAGAATTGCGTGCCTTTGGCGGCGCCAATATCGGTGATGACGACGCTGGCGCCCTCGGCGGCAAGCCGTTTGGCCATCGCCTCACCCAAGCCCCGATGCCGCCCGGCACCAGTCACCACGGCCACTTTTCCCGATAGGTCGTACATAGTTTATCCCCGCACAGTGGTTACCAGGGCAACTGGCCGCCATTCATGGCGATACATTGGCCCGTGATGTATTCGGCATCGTCGCTGCACAACCAAGATACGGTCGCAGCGACATCTTCTACTTTACCCCAACGGCCCCACGGGACCTCGTCTTCGAGCGCTTGATAGACCTGCTCGCGGGTTGTCCCCTGCGTGCCGGCGATCGTATCAAGCAGGCCGTTCATCATGGGTGTTTCAACATGCCCAGGGGTGTAGCAATTGACCCTGATGCGATTGCCCGCCAACTCGCCCGCCGCAGCCTGACTCATCATGATAATGGCAGCCTTGGTCGCGCAGTAGTGCGCGAAATTCGGGACACCTTTGCGCCCGCCGCCGGACGAGGCGTTGACGATGGACCCGCCCGTACCTTGGGCGATCATCTGTTTGGCACCGGCTTTCATGCCGAGGAATATCCCGTTGATATTGACGTCCATCATGCGGCGCCAATCGTCCGCGCTGGTCTCAACCACCGGCGAGAACATGATGTAGCCGGCGTTGTTGACCATAATGTCCACGCGCCCGAACCGCGTCACTGCCTGTTCGACGCTGGCCGTTATCGCGGCTTCATCACGCACATCTGTTTCGAGCGCAACGACGCGCGAGCCAAGCGCGGTTTCCAGCGCCCGGCCCGCCGTCATGTCGATATCCGCGACGACGACATTGGCGCCATCGCGGTGGAGGCGTTCGACGATCCCGCGGCCGATGCCGTTGGCGCCGCCCGTTACAAGGGCAGTCTTGCCGGCGTGTCGCTCCGCCATTGCTAGTCAGCCAGCGAAATTTTCGGTGACGACAAATATCGGATTGTCGGCAAATTTTTGGAACGCAGCCGCCACCGCCTGCATGCGCGGCTCTTTGCCGATATCGCTCACCAGCGCATCCAGACCAGAAACCTGGAGGATCTCAAAGTATCGGTAGGGCGGTTTGGCTTTCGAACCGAATATCCCCTCAGCGCGGAATACTTTAAAACTCTTCACCGATTTCAATCCCCCGGCCACCGGGACATCGGTGTCGCGGGCCCATTTTTCGTAAGCCGCCGCGCTCACCCCGCGCCGCAAATTGAATAGGACGATGAGCGTCCGCGCTTTACCGCCGGCCGCCGCACGCTGCGTTTTCTTTGCCGCAGGGCGTTTGGGTGCGGCTTTCTTTTTCGCTTTTGGCGCAGGCTTGCGCGCTGCCTTGACCGGCTTCTTGGCCGCCTTGGATTTTGCCGCGGTCTTTTTCTTAATGGCCATATCGTTCCCTCCCCGAGGCGCGCCGGGCGCCTAATTGATAATGGTCGCGTTGCGACCGGTTAAGATCATAGGTGCGGCTACCCGTTGCACCAGAGGCCGGCATTACGCCGCGAGCACAGCGCGGCCCAAAATCAGGTCACTCGCCTTTTCGCCGATCATGATCGATGGCGCATTGGTATTGCCGCCCACGAGCGTCGGCATAATTGACGCGTCCGCGACCCGTAGGCCGTCGACACCGCGTACCCGAAGCTGAGGATCGACGACTGCGAGATCGTCCATGCCCATCTTGCAGGTTCCCACGGGGTGGTAAATTGTTTGCGCAGTCTCGCGAATCCAGGCATCCAATTGATCGTCCGTCGCCACATCAGGCCCCGGCATTTTTTCGTCGCCGCGGAGTTCGTCGAAGGCTTGTTGCGCGAATACGTTGCGCAGAATCTTCACCCCGTCGCGGATGGTGCGCATGTCGTTGGGAGCCGACAGAAAATTCGTGTGAATCGCCGGCGCAATCTTGGGGTCGGTCGAACGCGCGCGAACCCAGCCGCGGCTTTCGGGGCGCAGACAACAGATATTGGAGAAAAACCCGTGTGTATGCAGGCCACCCATATCCGGTCCAAGGCCCGGCAAAAAGTGGAATTGGATGTCGGGCATCTCTAGTTCGGGCCTGGTCTTCACAAAACCACCGGCCTCTAGGGGAAACGCCGCTGCCACGCCGGTGCCGAATAGGGCTGCCTGCAATAGGGCGAACGGGGCGACCTGCGGCCGGAACATGCTGAGGAACGTCACCGGCTGGGTGCATAAATGCTGGACATAGACCGCGACGTGATCTTGCAAGTTCTGACCGACGCCCTTGCTCTCGGCCACAACCGGCACGCCTAACGCGGCGAGGTCTTCCCCGCGCCCGATGCCTGAGAGTTGGAGGATCGCAGGTGAGTTGATGGTCCCTGCACTAAGGACAACTTCGCGACCGGCATGCACCTGGATCCGCTCGCCCATGCGTTCGTACTCCACACCGACGGCGCGACGGCCCTCGAACAGTACACGCGTGGTATGCGAGTGCGTCACGATGTCGAGGTTCGGTCGTTTCTTGGCGGGACGCAGGAACGCGACGGCCGTGCTTTGGCGCCGGCCCTTGGCAATGGTGAAATCGTAGCGGCCGAAACCTTCCTGCTGCGCGCCGTTGAAATCGTCAGTGAACGGATAGCCCGCGGTCTGCCCGGCTGCGATGAAGGCATCAAAAAGCGGGTTCTTCATCGTGCCGCGGCCAACCCGGACGGCGCCGTCCGTGCCGTGAAAATCGTCGGTCCGATCGAGATGTTCCTCGGAGCGTCGGAAATACGGCAGCACGTCGTCGTACGACCAGCCCTCGCAGCCTGTCTGGCGCCAGATGTCGTAGTCGCGGGCGTGACCGCGGATATAGACCATGCCGTTGATCGACGACGAGCCACCCAGCGTCTTGCCACGGGGTATGAAGATTTCGCGATTGTTGAGATTGGGGTCGGGCTCAGAATTGTAGAACCAGTTGCTCATCTTGGACGGGTACAGCACGCCGCACAGCAACGGGATATGAATCATCGGGTTGAGGTCGCGACCGCCCGCCTCAAGCAGCAGGACGCGGTGGCGCGGATCTTCTGAAAGACGGTTGGCCAGGACGCAGCCGGCCGACCCGGCACCCACAACGATATAGTCGTAAGTCGTCATCGAGCCCGCCCAAGCGTCAGGTTTTTAGTGCGCCGCGGGCTCTTCGGGCAGATCGCCCTCGGCGACGCGCCAGCACCGGACGCTGCGGCCATCGTCCAGCACTGCGAGTTCTTGTGGCATATCGCGGCATTTGTCGACCTGCGACGGACAGCGGCCATAGAGATAGCAGCCCTTGGGTAGGTTTTCCGTAATCGGACTCGGAATCTCGCCCTCTAGCGTCTCACGGACCGCGCGATCGACGCGGCGATTGGTGGTATCGGGAAATAGATGCGAGGCCAACAGCGCGCGCGAATACGGATGACGCGGGTGGTTAAATACTTGATCTTTGGTGCCGACCTCGACGATCTGCCCGAGGTAAAGAACGACCACCCGGTGACAAATGTATTTGACCGTCGTCAGGTCGTGCGAGATGAACAAATAGGCGATGCCAAGTTTGGCCGAAAGATCCATCAGGAGACGAATGATTTCTGCCGTCGTCTCCGGCGTCAGCGCGGAGGTCGGTTCATCCAAAACGATAAAATCGGGATTCGACGCTATCGCCCGCGCAATCGACGCGCGCTGCTGGCGGCCCGCACTCATTTCACGCGGCAAAGCGAACCGCATCGAGGGCTCGAGACCAACCAGGTCGAGCAATTCAGAGATGCGGTCTTCTTTTGCCTGGCCCGATAGTTCGGTGTGAAGTTTGAGTGGTTCGCTGAGAACCTGATGGACAGTCCAACGCGGGTTGAGCGAATCCAACGGATCCTGGAAAACGATCTGCAAGTTGCCGCGGAACTTGCGGAATTCGTTGCGCCGAATATCTGCAATGTTGCGGTCGCGAAAAATAATCTCGCCCTGCGTTGGTTCGACCAAACGCAAGACGCAGCGACCGATGGTGGTCTTTCCCGACCCTGATTCGCCAACGAGCCCAAGGCATTCACCGGGGCGCAGTTCAAAATCGACATGTTCGGCGGCGTGAACCTTTGATTCCGACGCGCGGATCGGAAACAGCTTGCTCATATCTTTTACTTCAACGATTGGCGCCGCGTTGCGATCGATCTTGCCAAGCACCGATTCGCCAGCTTCCTGCGCTTCGCGCTGCAGGTTGAGGATGCGGCGACTATATTCATGCTGTGGCGATTTGAAGAACGTGTAGACGTCGGCGTCTTCGACGATGGTCCCCTCGTGCATGATCACCACACGGTCGCAATAATTCGCGACGATCCCGAGATCCTGCGTCACCAAAACCACGGCGGAGTTCGTCTGCCTGCAGCTATCCCACATTTGATCGAGGAACTGCGCCTGAATGGTAACGTCCAGGCCTGACGTCGGTTCGTCCGCGATGAGCAACTTGGGTGTCGAGCTGAGCGCAATCGCGATAAGAACGCGTTGCGCCATGCCGCTCGATAATTCGTGGGCGTAGGCTTTGACCCGTCGATCCGGGTCATTGATGCCGACCATGCGCAGCATATCGATGGCATGATTCCATGCGTCTTTTTTGCTGACGTCGTTGTGAGCACGGTAGACGTTCGCGATCTGATCGCCGACCCGCATCATCGGATGCAGCGAATACCGCGGATTCTGGACAATCATGCCGATATCGCGGCCACGCATTTGTCGCGCGGCCTCTTCTTCCATCTTGAAGATGTCATTCCCCAAGAAGTCGACCTTGCCTGATTCGATCACACCCGGCGGTCGCACCAACCCAAGAAACGCCATTGCAGCAGTCGATTTTCCGCAGCCGGGCTCACCCATAAGGCCGACAAACTCGCCCGGCTTTACCGCGAGATTGAAGTTCCGGACCGCATAAACATCCGGTCCATCGACGATCGGAAACCGAACGGAAAGATCGCGCGCTTCAAGGATATTGCCAGTCGAGGAACCCGCGACCGTTGATTCGTTCGTTTCAGCGACCATGGTCAATCCTACCGGTAATCTTCTTCAAGGCCGTGACCGACAGCGGCAAAGCCAAAGATGGTCAGAGAGATGGCGACGCCCGGAAAGATTGACTGCCACCACTCACCAAGGATGATCTGAGGCGCGCCCAACGCAATCATGAGGCCCCACTCTGCCGTCGGTGGCCGAACACCCGCACCGACGAAACTCAGGCCAGATGTCAGCAAGATGGCGAACCCGACGGTCGTCGACAACTGGATCAACGACGGCACCAAGGAGTTCGGCAGGACGTGGCGGAAGGCGACGGCAAACTCGGAATTGCCGACAGCCCGCGCCGCCTCGACATAGCCGCGCGGCATTTGGCCTAAAACCTCCGCCCGCGTGAGGCGGATGAAGATCGGCATATAAACGATGGTCAGGGCAACCACGATATTCCCGGTGCTGCGACCCGAAAGTGCAACCAGAATCATTGCGGTGATGAACACTGGAAAGGCTTGAAGCAAATCCGACGTCCGCATCAGAATTTCGGTCAGAAAGTTCTTAAAAAAGCCCGCGAGTAGACCAAGAATCGTACCGACAGCCATCGACAATAACGCTGCAATGAGGGCGATCTGGAGATCGGTTCGCGGTGCCGAAATCGTCCGCGAGAAAATATCAAGGCCAGAGTTGTCGGTCCCGAACCAATGGGGCGGGTCCGCCCCGAGGAAAACCGTGTCGATGAACAGGCCGGGCCAGTCGAGAATATTCGGTGGGCCAACCGACACATTTCCGGTTGCGAAGTTGGGATCGTAGGGCGAAATCACCGGACCGAAAAACGCCAAAAATATAGCGAGTGCAACGATGGTTACGCCAAAGGCGAATAGTTTCTCTTCCTTGAATTTTCGTACAAGGTCGATTTTCCGCTTCGTGGGAACTGTTTCGATCATCATGTGCGGCTCGATGTGCTGATCGATATCTTCCGGCGTCGGAGTGTGGCCGGGCGGGTTGGTTGTTTCGTTCATCTGACCTGACCTAGAACGCGATCCGCGGATCGAGGAACGCATGGAGAATATCGATCACGAGATAGATCACTAGCGACACCATCGCGATAATCAGCACGGTTCCCTGGATGGCGGGAAAATCGAGATTGAGGATCGAGCGAATCGAGTATTCGCCGATGCCGCCGAGCGAATAGATCAGCTCCACCGGCACCGCGCCACCGAGCAAGAACCCGTAAATGATCGCTGTCAGCGTCATCGCCGGCGCCAGCGCCGCCCGCAGCGCATAGCGCGCCACCTTATTGCGCGACAACCCGGCACTGCGTGCATAGAGGATGTAATCCGAACGCAGCACCCGCAGCATGTTTTGACGCACCATCTTCACGATTGGCCCTGAAATTACGAAGACCAATGTGAACACCGGCAGCATCAGATGATGTGCGGCGTCGAGCCAAACGTCGAAGCGCCCCCGCAGGACCGCATCGATCAGGATAAAACCGGTAATCGACTCCGGCGCCGTCAGGAACGGATTCAGTCGCCCTAGCGGCGCAGGGGCGGATGGCCAACCTGCCTGCTGGAAGAGGAAGAAAAACACGAAAACGAACATCAACCCCCACCAGAATTCCGGCTGGGAGCCCGCAAATAGACCCCACACGAACGTAAACCTGTCAGCGAAACCGCCTGGCCGGGTGCCGCTCGACATGCCGAGAGGCATAGCCATTAGAAACGCGATGATCAGGCTATAGGTGATGAGCTCTAGGGTTATGGGTAGAAAACGGGCGACTTCCTCAAGGATCGACGACCCGGTTACCCAGGACTCGCCGAGCGTGCCCTGCATGATGCCGTCTTTTCCCGAGGACGAGAAAATCCCGAGGTAATTGGCGAGCTGCTGGAGTTTGGCCTCGTGAAGCCCGAGCGATTCGGTGGCCTGCTTAACCGCCTCTGCTGTGGCGTTCAGCCCGACAATGCGCGCGACCGGATCCGCGTCCAATCCGCGAATAAGAAAGAAAACAACCAGCGAAATGCCAATCAGCTGCAGCAGGGCAATCACTACCCGTTTCGCTATGAAGCGCCAGACCATCTCGCCTCCCAAAATTCCCCGACCAGGCCCTGCGAGGACCGGTTTTCCGTTGGGCTAAGCTCGAGCGGCTATGCTGCCACCTTCCTTCCCGAACGGAGCCCGACTCTCCCACAAGATCGCGTCAAGTCAAGAGGAATGACCGGACAATGGGCTAGAGTAACCCGCCCATGTCGCAACCGTACCGGGGAGCAACCATGTCGATTTCGGTCAGAAACGTTACCAGCGAACCACTCAATGCCGACCAATTCGCACCCTTTGGAGATGTCTTGGCACCGCGTGAGACGCGGCTGGACAACCGAGATTTGCTCGCCATGGGCTACGCCCGAATGTCAGATGACGTCGCGGATTCGCGGCTCGACGATTTCGACGTGCTCGACTACTGGGGTGGCATCGCCAATATCTCGCAAGAACCGATGCGGCTGGGCTATTTGCGGCCGAAGAAACGCGACCTCGCGTTTTCTTGGTTCGAGCGCCATCTCAAAGGTACCCAAACTTTCGTGCCGCTAAAGGGCGCGCGCAGCGTTATCGCCGTAGCGCCGCCCTATGAAAGCAACAACCCAGAAGCGCTCCCAAAACTGGATGAAGTCCGCGCCTTTGTCCTAGACGGTAGCATGGGGATCAATTTGCATCCCGGCACTTGGCACTGGACGCCTTTTCCACTCGACGACCAGTCCGACTTTATCATCTTGGTCCGGGAGAGCGTTGCCGAGGATGACCTTAATTTCATCGATCTAGAAAAGCGCCTTAACGCACGTGTTCAAATTCTGTTAGCCGATCAGTCGTAACTCAGGACGTTGGAAACATCGACAAATAGCGCGCCGTCCTCTTGTTTCGTCGGGTAGATCAGCAAATCGATTTCCGCTTCGCCGGTCGATTCACCGGTTCTCAAATCCCACTGCCACAGGTGAAACGAACACGTCACCGTGGCGCCATCACACATTCCGCTCGATAGCGGTTCGTCCATGTGCGGGCAACGCAACGGATAGGCGAATACGTCAGCGCCGGATCGCGTCACAACAATTCTTGTGCCGTCGATGTCGAACTCCTTCAAATCCTTGTCGACAAGATCGCCGATCGCACAAACCCGTTTCCAATCGCTCATCGTTCCGAATCTCCCTAACTAAACTTGTCGTAGCGAATTCGCGCCGGCGGCACTTTACCCTGCATGACCAGCACCCGCATCGCGGCTTCAACCATTGGCGGCGGTCCAGCAAGATAAGCCATGGCGTCGGCAAATCGACCCGCCATTGACTGCCCCATCACCTCGTGAACGAAACCCGGCGCAACGGTGACGCCGGGTAGGCGCCCTTGTTCTGCAGGACTGGGCATCGTTTCCGAAAACGCCATCGTCAGCGCGACATGGTCCGGGTGTTGGCCCGCAATGGAGAGAAGGCGATCGGTTTCATAGAGGTCTTCGAATGCCCGAACACCGAAGAAGACATCCGCCCGGTGTCGCGAGAAGTGCTCCGCCTCATGCGCCCGCTCAAGAATCGCCAGGATTGGCGCCAGCCCCGATCCACCGGCAACGCACACAAGATCGGCCGCGTCCCGGTCGGGCCGGAACGAGGCTTTACCAAGCGGCCCCAACAGGGTCACAGCGTCACCAACTTTGGCGCTGTCGGCCAGCCACGCCGAAGCCGAACCGCCCGGCATGAGCTTGACGGTAAAAACCAATGTCTCGGCCGCCTTGTCATAAGAGGCCATGGACCAACCACGGTATCCGGGGACGCCGGGGATGCCGACCATCATGAATTGGCCGGCGTCGTATGGCACTGGCCGCGCGGGGCGTATCGCCAATCGCAATACGTTGTGGTTGAGCGACGCGACCGACGCGACTTGGCCGCCAATCGGCGTCGGCAGGAACCCATCTATGTCGGGCAATCGCGCGCGCACCGTCAACCGGCAGTCGCCGCGCGGCCGCGCCTGACACATCAATACTTCGTTGTTGCCTTCCTTTAGAAGACGGCGCCCCGGCGCATCGGTCCAGCCCGGATCGACATCACCCTCAACCACACTCGCCTTGCAGGTCGCACAAGTGCCGGTGCCGCATTCGTACGGCAGGCCAAAACCGGCGGCCAAACCGGCGAACAAGATTTCTTGGTCGTCGGCACAGTCAAAGGAAACCGCTCCGTCACGACCGGTAAGCTCAATGCGCATGGGTTACGAGGCGCTCAAATTGGAATGTGGGACCCGATCCCCAAATCGCGGGTCTCGAGATGGGCGCGGCGCCTCTTAAGCAAGTAGCGATCCCCTCGGCAGTCGACCTCATCGTAGTAGGTCCCCGCGACAAACAGCTGCGAAACGCCATCTGGGTCGGTATGCGTGACGATGAATGAACTCGTCACCGTCGCAATCGCGGCGGTCGCGTCGTGATCGATGATGTAGACCGATACATGTCGCTTCAGCGTGCCCAGCCGTTTCAGATGCTGGGGAACCATCTCGAGCAGCGCCCGCATCCCTTCGTAGTCTTGATCCAGCCAGATCATCTCCTTGCGAATCTCCGGGCTATAGACCGTGATTCGGTAGTCGAATTCGGTGGAACACAGGTCTATGAACGCTGTGAAGTCCTCCGCGTCCAACGCCATGCTGGTCCTATAGACAACTTCCCGTATGGCTTGATCGGACGGCATTCAGCGACCTCTAGGTGTTGCCCGGGCTATGCGCAAGGCGACCCGTCATTTCGCTCCAAGCTTTATAATAGGCGCGCAGCATGAGGTCATCCTGTCCGCGCCCGCCTTCGTCACGGGCGATGATCTGATACCGGCCGGCGCCTTTGCCGAAAGACTTTTCACAGGCTTCGGCGGCAAAGGCGTCCTCGGGCACGTTGCGCCCGAAGGGTCCCCAATAATCATTGTGGTGCCGCATCCGCATCAGACGGTCGGCTTCGGGCTCACCTTTGATACCAAGACCCCGCGATTCGACGATTGTGCGATGCGGATCGAGCGGTGTGACCGTATCAATCCGCATCACCGTCCCCCGGGTGATGATCGTGGTGTCGGGAAAAAGCGGTGTGAAGCGGGCGTCATCCACGGTCAGACCGGGAAACGCCGCTGACCCGTCTCGTGCGCTGTACCCCTTGTAATTGTCGTAATCGGCCTTGAGACCGCCGATCGCAAGGTGCCCGTTGGGATAAACCCGCATATCGCGCGCACTCATCGGTGCCGCCGTCATTTGAGTGGTCCGTAGCACGACGTGCATGAACTCGTGATAAAGATCGACGATCGTTTCCTGCCACGCCTTCCAATTTGCCTTCACAGTGGCGCGGTGGAAGTGAAACACCTCGTATTCCACCCCGTCGTCGCCAAATACCCCGTCGAATATTTCCAATCCCTGGCCGAGAAAAGCGTCGAGGGGCTGCGCGGCGTCGTCGAGATTGACAAAAACCAAACCGTTTTTCGTTTCGGCGTGAATCTCCCGGAGCCTCGGTGCGGCCGAGAGCACGTCGGATTCCGCGTTGTCTTCCGACTGCGCGGAAGCGACCACACGCCCGGACCAGTCAAATTGCCCCGGATGGCGGACGCAGCGCAGGCGCGCCGCCGTTCCGGCGCCGTCACCGAGCAGCCGAGCGCCGCACTGTGGACACGTGTTGAAGAAGCACCGCAACTTTTCGTCTTCGCCACGGATCACGAAGAGGGGTTGCAGCGCGTGCAGAAAGGTTCGGTAGTCGCCGGGCTCGGGCACCTCGCTCACATGGCAAGCAAAGTGCCAGACTTTACCGAGCACAGTATCGAGTTCGTCGCGGAATACCCCGTCGTCGCGGTAGACCTGCCCGCTGACGTAATCTTCTGACCGTAGATTTGGCGGCCTGGCCCGGTCTTGGTAACGGCGCGCTGACATTAGTCCGGTGCGATCGCGTTGGTCGGATTGGCTGGGGAGCGACCCATGCGGCGTGCCCATTCTGCATACCATGCGCGCAACATGCCGTCGTCCTGGCCTTTCCCGCCCTCCTCTCGGGCGATCAGTTGGCGTGTCGCCGCGCCGTGGCGAAAACCAAGCTCACACGCTTCGGCGGCAAAGGCGTCTTCCGGCACGTTCCGTCCAAAGGGACCCCAGTACTGATTGTGATGCTGCATTCGCGTGCGGCGCACGTCCGCTGAGTCCCCTTTGAGACCAAGGCCACGCCATTCGACCAGCATTGTTTTCTCATCAATGGGCGTCACCACGTCAATTCGAATGGCGGTGCCGCGCGCGAGCAACGCCGCGTTGGGCCAAAGGTCGACGAAGAAAAAGTCGTCCGGACCCAATCCTGGAAGCGCCATGCCGGGATCGCGGGCGGCCATGCCTTTATACTTGTCGTAACTCGCCTTGAGCCCGCCTCCCATGGTGTGGCCATTCTCGAAGGATTTTACAACACGCGTGTTCATGCTCCCCTCGCCCACCTGCGTCCGACGCAGCAGGACATGCATCCATTCATGATAGAGGTCCAAATTTGTCTCTTGCCAAGCTTTCCAGTTGGCATGAAGAATCGCGCGATTGTAGTGGAACACCTCTAATTCACCGGACCCTAGGGAGTCGGCGAATGGATCGAGCGCCGCGCCGATATAATCGGCAACCGGCGGCGCCTTATCATCCAGATTGATGAACACCAGACCGAGATGGGTTTCGGTGCGCACTTCGAATAGCCCACAGTCGTCCTTTTTTAGCCCAGAAGATTCATATGCCTCGGGCCTGGGTATATCGACGCAGTTGCCCCGATCGTCATAACTCCACAGGTGATAGAAGCAGGTCAGGCGCTTCGCGTTGCCGCTGGGTTCTTGGATGATCTTCGCGCCGCGATGCGAGCAAACATTCATGAATGTCCGAACCACACCGTCGCCGCCTCGGATCGCGATCAACGGCGTCCCGATGTAGTCGAAGGTGCGGTAGTCGTAGGCCTCGCCGAGTTCGCTCTCATGGCAAGCGAGATGCCAACATTGACCGAACACGCGACGCTTTTCGTCCTCGAAGATCGCTTTGTCCGTGTAGACCGCACCGCTCACGACATGGGTATCGGGCATCTCGGGCAATGTCTGCCTAGTCCCAGCGCTATTTTCCATTACGGGGCTCTCCCAATTCCATCACACTGACCCTAGTTCATGCGCCGAGCGGCGGTCCAGTCCGCCCCGGGCAGTGATCAGCGGCGTGCACCCAGCCGATCTAGCCGCCAGGCGAGGACGTCGAGGCGATCTTGGCCAAAAAACGGCTCGCCGCCGACCACTAGGGTCGGCACCCCCCAATGCCCCGCCGTGGCCAGGCGCCGCTCATTATCCGAAATGAGGCCGTCATAGAAATCAGGCCGGGCCGCGATGGCACCCTCCATCTCGGAAAAATCCAGTCCCGCTGCGCCGGCAGCAGTTGCGAGATGCCCGTTTTGATCCCATCCGACAACGCCGCCAGCCCACATCATCGGTGCAACCGTGCCAATAAACGCCATGCCTTTGCCGTTCACGGCGGCAAACGCGCCCAGGCGGGACAACCGACCGATGTAGGGCTGATGCGCGGTGGGCCGCCGACGGTCGGTCTCGAATACGACGGGATCAGGTTCGGGACGCCCGAACGGAATGCCGAGGTGATCGGCAGTGCGCTTTGCATCCATCGCGTTGTAGATGCCGCGCGCCGGCGGCAGTGATTCAAAATAGTCCGGATCACGCACCGCAAGAGGCATCACCACCCGCAAAGTGACCTCGACTGCATATTGCCTTTGAATTTCTTGAATGCGCCCCAAAGCCAAATAGCAGTAGGGGCTGCGGAACGACCAAAACAGGTCAACAGGAATCATGGGGCGTGCCTCGCCAATCTCTGTACGCCGCGAGTGTCCGTCATGCGTGGCGGTTGCGTCCACCCGGCGAGGCCACGCGAACATCTGCACCGCGTGTTTTATCTAACCAATTGTTACGCACCCATCGTGACGCCGGACTATTCCCGCGCGCCGCGCAAAGACAAACATGCTCGAAACGAACAAAGGGCGGTCCTTTTGGGACCGCCCTTTGTCTCAGCTAAGCTACAATCTAGACGCCGACACGCCGCCGACCGAACCTGTCGTAAACGACAATGTCCGAGGGCGACGCGCTCAGCGTCGTAGACTTGACTACTTTTTTGCTGCCTTGCGGCGCGCCTTCTTCTTAGCAGGCTTCCGCTTCGCTGCTTTCTTCTTAGCAGGCTTCCGCTTCGCTGCCTTTTTGGCGGCCTTCTTTTTAGCTGGCTTCCGTTTGGCTGCCTTCTTTTTGGCTGCCTTTTTCTTAGCCGGCTTCTTTTTGGCTACCTTCTTCTTAGCTGTCTTTTTGGCTGCCGCTTTCCGAGTCTTCCTCCGTGCCGCTGGCTTTTTAGCCGCCGGTTTTTTCCGGGCTGCGGGCTTTTTCTTGGCAGCTGGTTTCCGCTTAGCGGATTTCCTTTTAGCTGCCAGGGCTGCGACTTTCGCCATTAGAACCCTCCAATATGGTCCTTACAAAGACAAGTTTTCTTCACACGAGACTAACAAAACAACGTGCAAGTCTCGGGGAGAGTACATAATTTCGATTCAATAGTCACTGCAAAAAAACACGCCCGCCAAGGACTCGCTAAGCAACCACTAGACACGAGTCCTTTGCCGCCCATCGAGTCATGCGCGACGAAGATAAGAATGACTTGTGACGAGTACATCGGCACTCACCTGCACATCGATTCGATTGCAAGTGACCATGGATCCAACACCGACGGACGTGCTTTGGAACGACTAACCTGCCGAGCGCTGGCATTGATTTGCTGATCGAACAAATGCCCAGCGTATTTGTCTCGGCACTGCAACTTCGTCTTCCCGAATTTCTTGGTTGCTAAAATATCGATATATATCAATGCATTGTGCCGCTCGTTATGGCGTAAGGCCGCCGCCATTCACATACAGGACTTGCCCGGTCATGAAGCAGGAGGCCGGGCCGGCCAGAAAAAGGATCGGCCCCACGATGTCTTCGGCGACGGCAAGTCGATTCATCGGCGTCATTTTTATGTAGCCACTGAACTGCGCGTCCCAGTCCCCTTCTTCGTCGTCAACCCGTCCCGTTCCGCCGGCAAGAAATGCCGTCTTGACCGCCGCGGGCGCGACCGCGTTCGCGCGGACGCGTGGCGCATTCTCCGTCGCAATTCCTTTTGTCAGGGCGATCACGCCCGCCTTGGCCGCCGAATAGGGTGCATAACCAGGTAGGACGCGCACCGCGAGACCAGACGAAACATTCACGATCGCGCTCGCCTGCGCCATGCGTGGCAGGGCGTGCCGGCAGATCAAAAACGCGGAACGAAGGTTGCCGGAGATCACGTCGTCCCACGATGTTGAATCCCGATCAGCGACATTGATCAGATCGTCGCGGTAGCCGACGAGGTTGATCAACGCGTCAATTTCGCCCTGTTCGCCGATTTTCTCATAGCCCGCGATAATCGATGGTTCGTCGTGTGCGTCGATCGCGACGAAGTCCGCTTCATTGGGGCTGGGATGGCGTTCGTAGGACGCCGCGAGGTCCATGACGGTCGTGCGCAGCCCAGTTTTAACACACGCCTTGACGACGGACCGGCCAATCCCGCCGCAGCCGCCGACGACGACGACCCTGGCCTGTGGAGCGGGCCCCAGGCGCCCGAAATCAATGGTGGTTGGATCAAAACTCAAAACGGTCCCCTTAACTTAATGTGCGATGGATGAACTCGAACATGGCGGTGTGCGCTTGCGCGGTTGCGATGGGATCGAAGACCGGTTGCCCCTCCCGGGTGAAGCCGTGATCGGCCCCCGGGTGGTCGACATATTCAATGCCGCCGCCCTCAGGGAGCGCGGCCTTGATCCGCCCAACTATTTCAGGCGGCGCCCATTTGTCCCGCCCAGCAAAGTGAATTTGGAGGGGGCCGTTGATTGCCTTCGCGACATCGAGCCGCTGCTCGAGGCGTACGCCGTGAACGCAGACGTTGGCCTCTGCTTTGTTCCGAGCCGCCGACAGGTACGCCAAGAGGCCACCAAGACAGTAACCAACGACGACGATTTTTCCGTTGCATTCGGGCCGTCCCCGCAACGCCGCAATGGATGCGCCGACATCGTCGACAGCCAGATCGTCATCCAGCCTGTTGCGCACCGCGAACGCGCGAGTCCAGTCCTCGCCCGAGTAGTCGAATGCCGCGCCGGGGCTTATCCGGTGATAGAGGTCGGGCGCCATCGCCGCGTACCCGCGCGCGTTGAACAGATCTAGGCGTGTGCGGAGGAAATCGGTCCGCCCGAAGATCTCATGCAGCACGACGATCCCCGGCGCCGGGCCCGCCGATGCGGGGCTAAACAAAGCCCCCATATCGGCACCGTCGGCGGTCCGAATGCAGACATCGCCAATCAACGGCCGGGTCCTATTGCGCGGGCCGATCGGGAAAAGTGACGCCAACCATACAATCGCGCGTAACCAGTGCCGCAAGTGCCTGTTCGCTCAAGTTTTCCGAGCCCGCCGGTCGCGGCGGCAACACGAGGTAGCGCATGTCGGCAGTCGAATCGACGACCTTAATCTCGACCTGGTCGGACAGCTCGGTACCAAACTCGTGAAGGACGCCACGCGGATCGACGACGACGCGGCCCCGGTACTCTTTGCTCTTGTACCAATCCGGCGGCGGCCCAAGTAGGACGCGCGGGTAGCAAGAGCACAAGGTGCACACGACCACATGATGCAAGGTGCTGGTGTTTTCCAATACGACCAAGTTCGGGGCGGGCCCGACGTCATAGCCAAGGGATTCGATGGCGGTCTTCGGATCGGCGAGGAGTTGCGTCTTGAAGGCCGGATCAGTCCAGGCACGGGCCACGACCTTCGCGCCGTCAGCCGGGCTCACGCTGTCGGTGCGATCCACCTGCCGACGCAGGTCGTCGGCAGAGAACACCTCTTTCTCAATCAACAGTTCGCGGATGGCACGCTCGAGGAGTTCAAACTCGGTGGGCGGGCCGCCCTCTTCTATTGCGGCGTGGTCGTCGTGATCGTGATCATGGTCATGGTCATGGTGGTCAGCGGACATGAATCCTCACTCTTCGGCGTCGAGCCAATGTTCGTAGATGTCGGCACTCAAGGTGTCCGTGGCGGGACCCTGGTACCCTGACCAGATATCGGTTTGGCGGAACCGGACTAGGTAGAGCGGCCGCAAGGGGCGCCCGTCCTTGCCATAAGCCAGTTCCTCAGGGTTGCGGAATTCGCCCTGTAGCGATTCGACCAGCCCAAGTTTTCCTCGCAGATAAGCAGGGGTCCGGATGTGACCCGGCGGGTCGCCCCCTTTTACGCGCACCGTCTGGCCGACCTGAAACGCGTAGGTCATGCCGCCGCTCCGTGGCGCAACGCCGCGAGACGACCATCGATTTCCTGCTCCGAGAGCAATCCTTTTTCGACGACCAGGAGCCGTATCGCGGCGAGCCATTTCTCGTAGTAGCTAAAGGTCATATAGTCCCGTTCCGGCAACGACTCGATGGCACGGCGCAACTCATCGACCCGAAAGCGGCGACCGTCCAGCATCAGCTTGAGAATCGCGTCAACCCGGTTGTCCCATTCGCTGCGCGCGTGTTCCGCGCGATTGACTGGCCCAAAATTCCTACCGCCCAAATCGTGTGGTCCTGGCATGGCGGTATTACAAAGCGACACGCGCCCGGCGTCAATCCATAGCGGACGGTACTATTGGCTCGACGCTGGTATTCCGTCGGACGGTTATCCCCTACATTGACATCCCGCCACCAGGACACCTGAGCTAAATGTTCGACTTTGTGAGCGCCGCCGAACTGAGCGCCCTCGGCCAAGTTATTCTGATCGACCTGGTCCTTGCCGGAGACAACGCCATCGCAGTGGGCATGGCCGCCGCTGGTCTGCCCGCGAAACAGCGCGGCAAGGTCATTCTTATCGGCATCATCGCAGCTACGGTCCTGCGGATAATTTTCGCGCTCGGCACGACATTCCTGCTCGACGTCTTCGGCCTTCTAATCGCCGGCGGCGTGCTGCTGCTTTGGGTCTCTTGGAAGTTGTGGCAAGAGCTGCGCGCAGGTGGACACGCGGCCGAGGAGCAGGGCGAGCAAGCCCTGGAGGGGCGCACCCCAACAGGGGCCAAACCGAAGACATTTGCTCAGGCGGCGCTACAAATTGTCGCTGCCGACGTTTCAATGTCGCTCGACAACGTACTGGCCGTGGCGGGCGCCGCTCATGAGCACCCATGGGTTCTCATCGTCGGCCTCATCCTTTCGGTGGCGTTCATGGGGACTGCGGCGGTGCTAGTAGCGCGCATCTTGCAGAAATACCGGTGGATCGCTTATTTCGGCATCCTTGTCATCTTCTACATTGCGCTCCAAATGATGTGGAAAGGTGCAAACGAGTCGTTGATAGAAATGATTTCGGATTGGGCCGCCTTCCGCCCCTGGATCATCGCGATTCACATCACCGCCGCCACAATCTGGATCGGCGGGATGATCTGCCTCCCACTTCTCTATGCCGCTCACGTGCGGGGAAACGGGCGATCGGATTCCCTGGCGAGCGCTGAAAGCCGATTGCTCCGAATCGTCATCGCACCGGCGATGATCCTCGCAATGTTGTTTGGCGCCATCCTCCTTGTCATTCCCGGGGAACCGGACCTCGCCTCCACTTGGCTGTGGATCAAACTCGCCGCTGTCGCAGCGCTCCTCGCCCTTCACGGCGCCTATCTAGTGGCGCAGAGGCAACTCGCCGCGGGCAAAGGTGGGCGAACAGCGCTCGCCTATGACGGGAGTTCATTTATCGCCGCGGCGCTTGGCGGCATCATCGTATTCATGGTGGTTGTGCAGCCGTTCTAACAAAGCCTGCTTGGCGTGCCAGGCATTTGAGTGATGCGCTAAGGCGAGCGGTCCAGCGACGAACCGATCAAACCTTCAACGATCGGCACCGCGGTATTTTGCGATCCGGGCCAAGATCTCCTCCCGATCAAGAAGACCCTTTTCTATGAGAAGCAAATGAATGGCCGAAAGCCATTTCTGGTAATAGGTGAAAGACAGGTAGTCCCCAGGCGACAGCGACTCGATCGCCCGCCGCAGTTCATCAACGCTCCAGTGCCCCTGCTCCCGCAGCGTTCGCTGCATGGCATCGACGCGATTGTCCCACGCGCTTCGCGTATGTTCGGTGAGATCGACGGGGCCGAAATCGACGCCGCCGAGATCATGGGGGCCCGGCATGAACGCATTAGAACGTCCGACCACACGAGCGGTCAATCGGGCGGACGTTGATGGTTGCCCTGGCGCACCGTAGGCTTAGCGTTGAACCGGGAGGAAAATCGGATGCAAGATCCAATCTTTCACGTTGCCTTTGCGGTCGATGATTTGGCCAAGGCGCGAGAATTCTATGTCAATACGCTCGGGTGCCGGGAGCGCGCCGACACCAGCGGCAAGGATTACGCGGTCATCAACTTCTTTGGCGCGCAAATGGTGTTGATCGATGCACCGGACGAAGTCGAGCCAAGCAAAGGCGACCCGTCAGTGGAACCCTACAAACACTTTGGGATCATCATGGATTGGGACGACTGGAACGCGCTTGCGGACGAATTACGCGCCAAGAGCGTGGCCTTTCGCATCGAACCCAACGTCAAAGATCACGAGTACATCGGCACTGTCGGCAACATGTTCGTCGCCGACCCCGCCGGCAATTACCTTGAGTTCAAGTCCTACAAGGATAAATCCAAGGTCCTTTAGGGCTTACGCGCGACGAGACTGGCATAGGCGATGTGACCGAAGAACGCGTGGTCGGTGACACGCCGACGTGCCTCTCTCTTCAACGCCTCCGCTAGATCAGCGCCGATGACCCCCTGCGCCGCCAATACCTCGGCGCCGCGTTCAGCGTGGCCCAGCATGTAGACCGGGTCGACCACTTCGGCATACCCGTGACTACGGAACCGCGTGATGTTGAATCCCGCCGCGTTGGCCATGGCCGGTAGCCGCCGAACGATCCACCGGTCCATCACGTTATGATCGGTCACGGCGCGCGAACAGGCCTGCAATGGATCGTGTTCCGCGATCGCGACTGTCGCCGACGCATAGTCGCCGTCGAACACCGCTAGCCAGCCCCCGGATTTTAGAATACGGCGCGCCTCGGCCAACGCCTTCTCGGGACCCGGGATATGACAAAGCGCAGTGTGAAACACCACCACGTCAAAGGTCGCGTCAGCCTGCGCCAAATTGCGCGCATCGCCGACTTCGAATGTCAGCTTGGGCAGTCCGGACGCGAGTTCTTTCGCGCGTTCGATCAGGATTGGTGACGGATCGAGGCCGAGTACCGCGCCCGGCTCAGGCCGTGACGCGAGAGCCCGTGCGACCGGCCCGGTCCCGCAGCCGATTTCTACAACCCGCGCGTCCTGCGGCCACACGATATCGGCGAGATACGCGTCGAGCATTGCGCGTTGATCGGGGTGCGCGGCACGAACCTCAAGGCGCTCGCCAATGGTGCGAACCAACGCGGGTTCTGTATCGACAATCTTGGCGTAAGGATCAGATGCCATCGGGCAGCCTCTAATACTGTCGGTCGCGTTTGATGGGAAACCGCACTTTTGACGCGGCGTCTTCGGGCGGCAGCGATTGGTCCCAAAGTTTGGCAACGTAGCGGTCGCCGCGTTTGCCGTCAGAGAGAGCCGAAACTAGGTATTGGATCGGCGGCACCATGATCACCGGCTCGAACAGATTGCCGTCGGCGCCAGCACGCGATTTATCGCCGACCTTTCCTGGGATCATCGCGGTGTCGGTTGCGCCCCCAGGCAGCAGCGCGTTGACCGTAATGTCGGTGTCTTCCAGATCCTGCGCCATGATCATTGTTAGTCCCTCAACTGCCCACTTCGAGGAACCGTAGGGCGCGTAGCCGCGCCGCTGCATGGTTATAAGGCTGGTCGACACATTGATGATGCGGCCCCATCCTTCGGCCAGGAGATAAGGGACAGCCGCCTTGGCCATGTTGAAAACACCGTTGACATTGGTGTCGATCATCATGCCCCACGTCTCGGTCGGAATAGACCAGAACGGCGGGCGCTCCTTGACGAAGTTCTTGTCGACGTAGGTCATGCCGCGACCCGCGTTGTTCACAACGACGTGCAGATGGCCCCATTTGTCCTTGGCCTCTTTCATGACGCGCTCGCAATCGGCGACCTTGGTTACGTCGGCCTGCATCGCCAGCGCGCAATCTTCGCCGCCAATTGCAACGCAGTCGGCTGCGGTTTGCTGTAGCTCGGCACCCTCGCGTGCCGCGGTAATCGCGACTTTCGCGCCTGCTGCGGCCAGACCGAGCGCCATGGCACGGCCGAGCCCGCGGCCCCCACCGGTAATGACGACCACTTTGCCCTTGATTGACTCGTGCATGCCCGTCCCCTTGAGTTGATCCTCCCGACTTATATGGAGGCGCTCTCCGCCGAGCAATGCCCCTGCGGGCGGACCATTTGGCGCGGCGCTTATGCCTCCCCTATGATACCGGGCAAAACGAGCCGCACCGGAGGATCAGCCATGGCAGTCACAGAATCCCCAGCCAACAAACGTTTCAAAGGCCTCAAGGTTGCGCACCCAGGCCGCATTGGCGACTCTCATGCCGTGATCATCGAGCCCAGCCCCCGCAGGGTGAGGGTGATGTTCAACGGTGAAACAATCGCCGACTCGAGCAACACCCGGATGTTGCACGAGGACGGGCACTTGCCGATGTATTACTTCCCAATGGACGATGTGCGCATGGACCTATTGGAGAAGACGTCGCACACAACGCACTGCCCGTACAAAGGCGACGCCTCCTATTGGACGGTTCGCGCCGGCGGGCGCGCGGCCGAGAACGCCGTGTGGGGTTACGAAGACCCCCTGCCGGCGCAGCCCGCGCTGAAGGATCTGGTCGCTTTCTATTGGGGCCGCATGGATCACTGGTTCGAGGAAGACGAGGAAATCTTCGTCCACCCAAGGGATCCGTACAAACGCATCGACACCATTAAATCGTCCCGCCGGGTACAAGTCACGCTGGGCGGCGAGGTTGTGGCCGACAGCACCGAGGCGGTCTTCTTGTTCGAGACCGGGCTGCCCACCCGCTACTACATTCCGCGAACCGACATCACGGCGCAGCTGACGGCTTCATCGTTGGAAACGGCTTGCCCTTACAAAGGGACAGCGCGCTACCATAATGTCGAGGCGGGCGGGAAGACCTACGAGGACATCGTGTGGTACTACCCGGACCCGATCGCAGAAATCCCGAAGATCAAAGACCTTCATTGCTTTTTCAACGAGAAGGTCGATGCCATCACCGTCGATGGTCAGCAAATACCGAAACAACCGTCCCCATGGTCGGACGGCTAGAGGAAGGCAAAGGTAAAACATGAGCACCAAGACACTCTCCCAGTTGCTGGCTGGTAAAGGCATCGTCGTCGTTCCGGGCGGCGGTACCGCCCTTGAACTGCGGCTCGCGCAGATTGCCGGGTTCGAGGCTGGCTATGTCTCGGGCTATGCGACGGCGGCCGCGGTTTACGGCGTGCCCGATGTTGGGCTCATCGCGTTCAACGAGGTCGAAGCCAACGTGCGGGCGATCCGTGCGGTTACATCAATTCCGCTGATCGTCGACTGCGATACCGGCTACGGCGACGTTGCAAACGTCATGCGTACCGTGCGCGGCCTTGAGGGCCTCGGCGCCGCAGCAGCGCAGTTCGAAGATCAAACATGGCCCAAGAAATGCGGCCATATGGAGGGAAAAGTCATCGAGCCGGTCGAGCGGGCGGCTGAGCGGATTCGGGCCGCCGTCGCCGGCCGGTCCTCGCCGGACTTCAAGATCATCGCGCGCACCGACGCGCGCTCGCCGTTGGGCATGGAGGAGGCGATGCGCCGCCTCAAGATCTACAAAGAAGCCGGTGCCGACATTCTCTTTATGGACGCAATCGAATCAACCGAAGAAATGAAGCGCCAAGTCGGCGAGCTTCCCGGACCGCACATGGTGAATATGTCTGAGACCGGCAAGACGCCGTTGATGTCGGCCAAAGAGTTAGAAGCCCTGGGGTTCAAGATTGTTATCTTCCCGTCCAGCATGATCCGCGTGATGGTGCGGCAGCTTTCGCAATTCATGGGGATGCTCAAGGAGACCGGCGACTCGCGCACCTGGCTCGATCGCATGGCGTCGCTCGAAGAAACCAACGCCGTGCTCGGATTGCCCGAATTGGACGAGACCTCAGCTAAGATTCGCGCCGCCTGAGGTTAGTGCACCGCATCGCCGTCCTGCGGTCCGTCCTTGACGTAAGCGCGCGCGACCGGAGACGCATGATGGTGGACCATGTGCCAGCCGTCGGTCTCGCGCACGAAGACGTTGGTCGCCGCCAGCAAATTGTTGCCAAGCGCCTCGTTGCACGTGACGAAGGCAACGTCGCCGAGCACGTGCGCGACCGGCTCGAGACACGCTACGCGCCCGCGCGATCCCTCAAGAATGCCAGACCAACTCTCTAGAACGCGAGTCCGTCCGTTGATCGCCGTCCACCCCGGATGGGTGCATGCCACGGTTGCACGGTGCGACCACAAGGCGTTCATCGCGTCTCCATCACCGGTCTCGAACGCCCGGTAGAACGCTTCGTTTGCCGCCAGCACGGCTGCATCGTCGGTGGCTGTCATGTGTCCCAACCCAATCGTTCTGCTGCGGATAATGACGCGTATCGTCTCCGGCGTAACGATGGGATTTGGTGAGTTATCCACATCATTTTGCGCCGTATGCCCTCCCCGCCACTATATGTGGTGCCGCGCCGATTGACTCATCAAGCGGCCACTGACTAACATTCTCCTGCTATTCGGCCCATTTTCTTGGTTGGGCAAACATAGCCACAGTATTTGGTAAGTAACCGGCGGCTTTCTACTTACCTGGACGCGGCCCACAGGGGGGCAAATGTCTAACATATTCGACAACGTAAAGAACTGGGTCTACCGGCTGACCGAACTCGGCATCGGTTTGATTGCGCTCGGGATCGTGGTTCAGATTATTTTCGACGGGCCGGTGCCGTTCTTGCCGGGCGACATTATTGGCAACCTCACCAACCTAATCGCGAGTCTTGGGTCGAACGGCTTGGTGGGACTGATCGCCTTAGCAATCATCTTGTACCTCTACACCAAACGCGGCACGTAGACTCTCGACCGATTCTCAGGGACTCTGGGCCCGGCGCCGATGCGCCGGGCCTTTTTCTTTTGATGACTGACGATAAACCAGCAAAGCGGTCAGCGCGCCGCCAGCCCCGCAAGGTTACGCAGCAATCCTTGCGCAATGCCGCGTTGTACTACCTGCAGCGTTACGCCAGCTCTGCCGCGAATTTGCGCGAGGTTCTGACACGCCGCGTGCGCCGCGCCGAGGGCGTCCAGGAAATCGATACCGATACCGCGTCGGGCTGGATCGACACGATCGTGAGCAGTTTCGAGTCCAGCGGTTTGATCGACGACCGCACCTACGCCGACGCGCGCATCCAGAGTATGTTCCGCCAAGGGCGGTCGCGGCGGATGATGATGCTCGAACTTCGGCACAAGGGCGTTGCGCCAGAGATCGTGGATGCGGCTTTGGAATCGCTCTCGCTCGAAAATGCCGCGCCCGACCGCAAGGCGGCGATCCGCTATGCCCAACGACGCCGTCTTGGCCCGTTCAGGTTAAAACTGCGGGAGGAGTATCGCGTGCGTGACCTCGCCGCGATTGCACGGGCCGGCTTTGACTACGAGACCGCACGCCGCGTGATCGACGCGGACAGTCCGGAGTCGCTGGAAGAAGATCCCTTGCAAGACTGAGCGGCGCATCTACCCTGATCACCTGGTCGATGAGGAGACCCCATGACCGTTCCCGTCCGTGTTTGGTCCGACTATGTCTGTCCTTATTGCTTTCTCGCCGAGCAGCCGCTGGCGGAGGCAATCGCGCAGTGCGGCATTGAGACCAAGGTGCAGTGGATGCCGTTCGAGTTGCGACCCGAACCAACCCCGACGCTCCGACCTGAAGACGATTACCTACAGACCGGTTGGACCCGTTCGGTCTATCCGATGGCAGCCCAAATGGGCATCGAGATTCGGCTGCCGGACGTTTCGCCGCAACCTTACTCACGCCTTGCATTCGAGGGCCATTTGTACGCCGAGGAAAACGGTAAGAGCGCCGAGTACACCCACCGAATGTTTGCCGCCTTCTTTCAAGAGAGCCGCGATATCGGCGATATCGGCGTTTTGACGGCATTGGCGGAAGAGATCGGCCTGGACGGGGTGGCGTTTCGCCAAGCGCTCGACGTTGGCACCTATGCAGATACCCATCAGATGCTGTTGCGGCTGGCGTACGAAGAAGTTGCGATCACCGCTGTGCCCACCTTTCTCATCGGCAGCCGCCTCATTCGTGGATTGGTGACAGTTGAAGGTTTGATTGAGCAACTCCACGCGGCTGATCGGCAAACCGCCCCGTGAATCATGTCTTGCATCAAATCGACGCCTTTACGGATACCGCGTTCCAAGGGAATCCAGCGGCGGTTTGCCTGCTCGATTCGGCCGCCGAGAAAGACTGGATGCAGGACGTTGCCCAGGAAATGAACCTCTCGGAAACCGCCTTCCTTTTTCGACAGGACGACGGCGACTGGTCGCTGCGCTGGTTCACGCCCGGCGCCGAGGTCGACCTATGTGGGCACGCGACGCTGGCCAGCGCCCATTTTCTTTGGGACCAGGAATTACTCGATCGCGCAAAGGCAGCACGCTTTCACACACGCTCGGGTCTTTTGACCTGCGTGCGCGAAGACGATTGGATCGTGATGGACTTCCCCGCGTTGCCGATTGAACCCGCCGAGGAACCGGCCGGCCTTGCCGCCGCGCTCGGTGCACAGCCGGTCGCAACGTGGCGTAGCACCTGGGACCTCGTGGCCGAATTCGCCGATGCTCAAGCAGTTCGCCGGCTGGCCCCGGACTTTCGTGCGTTGCTGCCATTTGCGGAACGCGGCGTTCTTGTCACCGCCCCGGGCGACGACGGGTACGATTTCGTTTCACGGTTTTTCGCACCGGTACACCGGATCGACGAGGACCCGGTGACGGGCTCGACGCACTGCATTTTGACCCCGTTTTGGGGTGCCCGACTGAAGAAGAAACAGATGTTAGCGTTTCAGGCGTCGCGGCGCGGCGGCGTGTTGCGGGTCGCGACAAATGGCGATCGGGTCAAACTTGGCGGCAAGGCGGTCACTGTGTTGAGGGGCGCGCTGTCCTGCTGACGAATTAGTCGATGACCGGAATGCGGCCGGCAACGGGATACTTCGGATCGACAAAACCGTGCGTGGACATCGAACCTGGTGGCACCAGCGAATCGACGAAGGTCTCGTCCTCTTCGTGCCAATCCAAGGCGGCAATGCCCAGGTAGTCCTGCCATTGCTCAAGAGTCCGCGGTCCGGCAATCACCGACGTCACAAGTTCGTTGTTGAGGCACCACAGCACGGCAAATTGCGCGGGCGTCATGCCGCGCTCCGTGGCGCGCATGGAGATTTGCGCTGCGATCGCCAATGATTCGGGCCGCCATTCGGATTCCATCATGCGCGGATCGTTCCGCCCGGCCCGGGTGGCTGGATCCGGCGCCGCGCCCTCTTTGTACTTGCCGGTCAAGATGCCGCGCGCCAACGGCGAATAGTTGGCGATCCCCAAGCCAAAGTGCGCGCAGGCCGGTATGACGTCCATCTCGGCCAGGCGGCTGACCGCGTTGTAATTGGGTTGGCACACGATCGGCGGTTGAATACCAACGTCGCCACACAAATGAACAATCTCGGCAATCCGCCACGACGGGTAATTCGAGACACCGAGGTAATGCACTTTCCCCTGAGAAATGACATGCGCGAGTGCGCCGACCGTCTCATCAAGCGGCGTGTCATAGTCATCGACATGGAGATAAATGATATCGACGTAAGATGTACCGAGCCGCGCCAGACTGGCATCCACCGCCTGAATGATCGCTTTGCGACCCGACCCTCGTTGATTGGGCCCACGACCGAATGGGTTGGCGAGTTTCGTTGCGACGACCCACGAATCGCGATCATTGGCGATCAGTTGGCCGGTGACGCGCTCTGACTCACCCTTGTTATAGACGTTGGCGGTATCGATGAAATTGACCCCGGCATCCCGTGCCGCGGCGATGATCCGACCAGCTTCGTCAACATCGGTCTGCGCACCGAACATCATCGTGCCGAGGCACAGCGGCGATACACTCAACCCGCTCGCCCCGAGGCGGCGATAAGACATATCCATTGCGTTGCTCCCTGCCTAAACCCCTTCCTCGCATGCCCCAATGCACCGGGCAAGGGCTACCGCGGCTGGGGATTGATGCGCTCCTCGAGCCGCGTTCCCCAAGCACCGCGCCCCTGAGATCGCGCGATCGTCTCCAGCGTGTGGTAGAGCGGACGGGCCGCCGGGAGCGCTTTGGCCCACCCCTGCCTTATCAGAAATGCGCCGAGATCTTCGGACCCCGCCGGATATGGCGGCGTGAGCCGACAGGTGGCGGCATCGGGATCGGGGAGATCAATCCGTCTGCTGCAGGAAACAAAATGCTGAACCTCTGCGCGAAGCGCGATCGCGGCCGGAGCACCGCACGCGGGCGGCGACAGTTTGGTATCGCAGGTGCGGCCAGCAGGCATTATCTCGATGTCGGCCAAAACGAACCGGCGTCCATTGACGATTAAAGAGGCATCCGGCTGGACAAATGCAGGGCCGACAAAACTTTGGGCGAGCGCTGGTGGGGACAAAAGAACCAGCGACAAAGAAAGCGCCAATAGGAAATGTTTCACGAACCGGAATATAGGGGTTGCGCCCACAAAGAACAGACCAGCTTGCGAAATTTGGACCGGTAGCAAACCGAAATCGCCCGCCCGTCCCCGCGTCACGCGTTCATGAGTTAAATACCTTTGGCGCGGTCTTGGGCTGTCGCAGCCGCGCGGTCGTTGCCACGCCCTATGCTGGCCCTCGCGACCAGCTGCCAGTTCTGCAGGCTGGACGATTTCTGCGCGACTCGTTGATTGGTCAACGTTTCCGCGAGCGCGAACATTTCGGCCCGTAAAGCGGCTTCGACCAGCGTCCAGCCGAGGAGGTCGCGTTGCGCATTGCTGCCACCAAAGCGGTTGGCGACGTAGCGCAGACCAAGAAGGCCGTCGACCGCGTCTTCGTAGCGCCCCGCCCCAAATGAACTTAGAGCGCGGGCCAGCGGGAGACCGACATCGCGAGACATCATCGCATTCGTGCCCGTTCCAGCCGCGGCGACTTCTAGGCGCACTAACAACGCCGTGACGAGATCGTCACGCCGGGCGCCGACGAAGGCCATCATCGCGTGGGCATCGTTGAACGCGTAGTACCCGTCCTCGACGTGTGGTGCCCAGGCCTCAGCCAATTCCTCCCAGCGCCCGCCCAGGTCTAACCCGAGCAGATTCAGCCGCCACAGCATCGCCGAGGCATCGACCATGTCGAGGACGACCGCCGAGCGGGCCGTGCGAATTCGGTCGTCATAAAACTGCAACACCTTGTCGGCCTCGCCCAAGTCGAGGTGGTAGAGCGCCCAATGCCACCAATTGTGGACCGCGAAAAAACTATTCTCTGACCAATCGGCAACCCGGGTTGCCATCCAGTCGATGCCATCCTGTTGCCGGCCCTCCATCTCGAGGACGTGCGCCACCGCATGAATCGCCCAGGCATCCTTAGGGTTGAGGTCGACGGCTTGCCGCCCGGACTCCTCGGCCCGACGATAATCGCCGTTCTCCTCTAGACCAAATGCGTGCATCCCCAGGAGGGCGTGATAGCCAGGTACGCCTTCGTCCCAAGCGGGCAGCGCACCGGCAATCCGGTCGCGGAGCAACCCGGCGTTACCTGTGTAGAAGTCGCACAGGTGCCCCACCTGCAGCGCCAGAGCGTCGCGCGGGTGGTCGATTGTCAGGTCGAACAATCGCCGCGACGCCAGTTCAAAATCGCCGTCCGCCCAGGCGCGCGCAGCGCCCAAATGCCTGCGTTCCCGATCGGTCGCGTCCTTCGCCAAGCGATCGGCGGCGTCCAGGCTCCTCACGACCTCTGCCTCAAGGACCTTTTCTGTTCCCGTGAGCATCAATTGGGCGCGCATGACGTGGGCCATGAGAAAGTCGGGACGCGCTTCGATCGCGCGTTCGATTGTTGCCACGGGATCCCCCGTATAGGTCTGGAATTCCGCGAGGGCTTCCTCGAACACCGCACATTCGGCAGTGGAGGCATTGGTCAGGAGATGTCCCCGAGCATCGACAGTCGGCATTTCTGAACTCCTTCGCTTGTCGGCGGCGCGCCGGTTCAAAAGCCCGTTCTACCCAATTTCACTAACACCGCCTGTGCGCACGGTCACCACTCCTCGAGAACGCAATCATCTTGCAGACCAAGAGGCATCATCATGGCAAATATTGCGAAGACCCCGGCATAAGTGGACACTTCCTTTCAGGGCCATTCAATTCCAGCGCCCCGCCGGACGGGAGATGCGACATGTTGTTGAACAAACCTCGCGCCTACGACGTGATGGACCGCCACGGCCTGGACGGGCTGATCGCCGCGACCCGGCAGAACATCTATTACCTTTCGGACTTCTGGTCACACATCTTGATGGTCGAGCGCAGCTTTACCTCGTTTGCGGTTCTGCCGCGCCGCGAGGATGCGCCGGCGGCGCTGGTCATGGGCATGACCGAAAACGGGCGGCTTGCCGAGGAAGGCAGCTGGATCGACAACGTGGTCGGCGTTACCGGCCGGGCATCGCCGACGGCGGCCAATGTCGGTGCCGGCGGCACGGAGAAGCTGGACCCCCTGAGCGTTTACCTGATTGGCGACGACGGCGGGCTCACCGTGCGCGAACGGGGCTGGATTGCCGCCGCGCGCGCCCGCACCGATCACTTGGAACGCACCCCTGCGCTTGGCCTCAAGCGGGCATTGATTGATGCCGGTCTGCAAAACGCCCACGTCGGTACCGACGACCCGCGATTGATCGCTTGGGCCAACGCGATGGGACTGGACGGTTTGAGCGGCATTGATGCCACGAACATCTTCCGCGAAATCCGCATGGTGAAGAGCGCCGACGAAATAATCCTGCTTGGTGAAGCCGCACGGCGCAACGAGACCGCGGTGGAGACCGCGATTGCGGCGATCAAGGACGGCGCATCACCGGACGATTTGGGGCGCGCCTACAAGGTTGATCTCGCGCGCCAGGACGGCGTCGGGCTCTACATCTTGTTTGGCATGGTGCCGGGCATGCGACACGGCAAGGTGGTCAAGGGAGAACCCTTCCTGGTTGACGCGCTGGGCACCTACAAGGGCTACCACGGCGATTTGGGGCGCACGATCTTTGTCGGCGAGCCTGACGCAGAAACCAAGAAGCGCAACCGCGCCATGCAAATCGGCTGGCAGACCGCGTGCGACATGATGAAGCCTGGCCTCAAGGGTTCGGACATCGTCAAGAAGGTTATGGATGTGATGCGTAAGGAAGGGTTTCCCTCGTTCAATCATTGTGTGGCGCATACCGTGGGGTTGGAGCACACCGATCACCCGATCCCGATTGGGCCGGACGGCCTCGGCGCCACGCCCGATTTCACAATCGAGGAGAACATGGTGCTGAATGTCGACATGCCGTACCAGGAGTACGGCTGGGGGTCGATGCACATCGAAGATACGCTGCGGGTCACGCCGGACGGTTTCGAGCCGATGACCAGTCTTAATACCGAAATGCGGATTTTGTGAGGGCGCTATGAAACATCAGACAACGCGCGGCAAGATTCTCTACCTGCGCAACGGCGCCGAGACCGGCCGTGAATGGTTCACGGTGACCAAGCATCAAGATGGCAGCCGCGGCTTTCGGGCGATGTGCGAGATGGACGACCACGACCTGCTACGTGACGTCACCTATAACGTGGGTCCGGCTTGGGAGCCGTTGGATTGCTTTGTCCGGTTGACGGCGGCGGACAAGTTTGTCGGCTCGTCGTGGTTCCGCTTCGACAGCCAAGGCGGCGAATGCGAAGGCTTTACGGTCAACGAAGGCCGGCTACGCCAGCGTATCGACGTTGGTCATCGGCCGCCCTCCTTCGGCGCCCATCCGATCATTTGCGATATGTGGCACCTGTCGCAGTTCGACCGCGCGGGCCCCAAGCGCCAAACCGTGAAAAACATCATGCTGTCTTCGCCGCAACCCGACGGCGGCACCGGGCCGATGCTCGCCTGCCACGATCTGACGATCGAGTATTACGGTGTCGAGACGGTGACTGTCCCGGCCGGCACCTTTGAGGCCGATCATTTCGCGTTCGTCCTTGGCGACCCCCATCCGGCGAACGAGGAACTGTGGTGCGTGGGACCCGACATTCTACCGATCAAGATCGGTTACCCGATCTATGACTCGACCTACGAATTGGCGGAATGGTCTGAGGGCTAGGCCCTACTCGCGGGCGCTTGCGGCCGCCAACAACTGAACCATCGCGCTGTAGCCCCGCGTCTGCGCAAGCGCTAGCGGCGTCGTGCCGCTGCGGTCGGGCAAATTGACGTCGGCCCCGGCATCGATCAGATCACGGACAATGGCGGTATGGGCGGCGCCACCGTCGCCGAGAACGATCGCTTCGATCAGCGCTGTCCAACCGAGGTTGTTGACGTGATCTAACGGCGCGCCCGCCGTCACGAGTTCACGCACGACCGCGACGCGCCCGAGATGCGCCGAGGCGATGAGGGCAGTGCCTTCATAGGGACTGGTAATCAGACCGGGATTGGCACCGGCTTGGATCATCATGCGGACGGTGGCGACATCGTCGATCACCCCGGCGATGGTGATCACGTCGTAACGCTGATCGTCGAGTGCTTCAACGTCGGCTCCGAGTTCGGTCAGCGCCGCGATGGCATCATGGTGACGGCCGTACGCCGCGACCATCAGCGCTGTGCGGCCGCGGCCGTCGCGACCATTGAGGTCGGCGCCACTAGCGGCGAGCGACCTGATTTTGGCGATATCGCCGGACGCGGCCGCCGCATGGAGACCGTCATACACAGCGAGTTCAGGACCGCTCGGCGCGATCTGGATCAGCCGGACCAGTCCGCTGTCGGCGACGCGGTCGCTATGAATGACCGGCGCTGCTTGCCCCATATCAGCCGCCAACGCGACCACGAACAAGGCGCCAACGAGGCCAAATCCGAGGGCGCGATGGGCGCCAAGCAACCACTGGCATCGTCTCATCTCATTGACCTCACTTTTTTGTCGAAACAAAGCCAACTGTGGCGGATTCCAACGGTTTCGGCCACCAACACCGGCGAGACCCTGCGGGCCCTGCGCGGCATCGGTCGACCCTGCGACCGCGGTCGCTGCCGGTGGCCGGCGGTCGTGACGAACGACCTTGTCCGTGGAGCAGTTTAGCCGAAACAAAGCCAACTCCCGCGGAATCCCTCAGGTTTTCGATCCGGCCACGCGGCGGAGTCGGCACCGGTAGCGGCCCAGCCAAATAGGAACCGGGGGCCGCGTTGACAAGCCTCGTTGCGCCGCAAACGCGCCGGCCGGCGATCTTGCCCGACCGTCATTGGCACACCGCGGCCGAGGTATCGGGGATCGGCGATTTGATTCGCGACGGCCTGCGGCCCGGATAACAAAAAGAAAGGGCCGCACGGCTAACCGTGCGGCCCGATGTGTACGCGGTGAACCGCGCCTAGTTCAGCGTCAACGAATGGAAGTTGTAGCGCTGAAGAACGTTGGAGAAACCGCCGACGCGCTTGTTGAGGCCCGTTATGTCGACCAATTCAACAAAGAACAGATTCGGCGCGTTATCGTGATTCATAACCATCAGTTCTTGGATCAGCTTACGCCGCTTCTCGACGTCGAACTCCTGTTCGGCCTCGGTCAACTTTGCTTCTTCCGCCGCATCGCAGTGCGATGCGAACGGCGCCTTGCGGCAGGTGAGGTTCGGATAGGCGAAGG
>JAQBYN010000034.1 GCA_027622715.1 Pseudomonadota bacterium
AAAACTCCCCCGCCGATATTCTCAAACTCCTCGCCGTCCGTGATGCGGCAGACGTTGGGACACCTCTGCTGATCGCGGGTCGTCGGCACAAGCGGCGCGATACGTTGCGCAAAAAGATCCAATCGCGAATAGCCAATGGCGTTCGATCCCGCTTGTTGGGGGACGACACGCCTGATACCGGTTGCGGTCTAAAGCTGTTCCCGCGGGACGCATTTATGGCGATACCGCACTTCAATCACTTTCACCGCTTTCTACCGGCGCTGTTCATTTGGCTCGGCGGTCGCGTGGTTTCAGAGAATGTCGGTCACCGGCCACGAAGCGGCGGTCGTTCTCACTATGGGATGTGGGGGCGGCTGGCGGTGGGGCTGGTCGACTTGTTTGGCGTAATGTGGTTGCAGCGGCGTCGGGTCGTTGCCGATGCGCAAGAGCAAGATAGCGGACGTGGAGTTCACTAGACGATGAGCACAGCACTGACCTGGACGATCGTTGGATTTGTTGGGCAGGCGCTCTTCAGCGCGCGGTTCATCGCGCAATGGATCGCCAGCGAGTGGCGACGGCGGAGCGTAATCCCCGTCGCATTTTGGTATTTCAGCCTGGCGGGCGGGGTGACCCTATTGGGCTACGCAATTTATCGCGAAGATCCAGTTTTCATTGTTGGCCAGGCCGCCGGGCTATTGATCTATTCGCGCAATCTCTACCTGATATTCCGCGAGCGCCGTGACCCCGCCGCATCCGACTCTTAGGCGCCTACCGCCAGACGCCGCCGCCGTATGAACGAGAACATCGGACACTTTTTGGCTTGGATCGCTCTGTGGGCGAGCGTGGTCGTCGCGGCGCTGATTTTCCGTCCGCTGCTACCGTTGGACGAGACCCGTTATCTCGCCGTGGCGTGGGAAATGTGGCGAAGCGGGGATCTGCTCGTACCTGAACTGAATGGCGCGTTTTACAGCCACAAGCCACCGTTGTTGTTCTGGTTCATCAACGCGGGATGGCGAGTCTTCGGGCCCTCGGAAATCTGGGGCCGTTTGGTAGCGCCGGGGTTTGGTCTGGCTTCGGTCTTTCTGACCCATCGGCTCGCGATTCAGTTGTGGCCGGGTTCGCGTACCGCACAATTGGCGGCGCCGTGGATTCTGTGCGGCTCGCTGCTTTGGCTGGTTACCACCACGCTTAGCATGTTCGACACCATGGTGATGTTCTGCGTGTTACTGGCCTTGGTGGGGATCGCCGTCGCCGCGTCGGCCCGATCCACCGGGGACGCACTTGATTTGCGGAAATTTGTTCGAGGCTGGATCCTTTTTGCCATCGGTGTCGGTTTTGGCGTGCTCGCGAAGGGACCCGTCGTGCTGGTGTTCACGCTTCCCACGGCGCTCCTCGCGCCGATCTGGTGGGCACCGGCGGAACGGCGGGTGCGTGTCGGCGCGTTGAACTGGTACGTGTTCCTTGCCTTGGCCGTAATAGCTGGTACCGGAGTCGCCCTCGCTTGGGCAGTGCCCGCAGCACTGACGGGCGGCGATGAATTCGCCAGGGCAATTTTTCTCGGGCAAACCACGGAGAGGATCGCTGGGTTTTCGCATGGCAGGCCGTTCTGGTGGTACCTGCCTATGCTGTTGGCACTCTTGTTTCCGTGGGTCGTGTGGCCAACGATATGGCGCGGCCTGTGGATTGCCGATTGGCGCCGCGACCCCGGGGTTAGGTTGGCCGGCGTATGGTTCGTCGCCGCGCTTTTGATCCTTTCCTTGTTCACCGACAAGCAGCCACACTACTTCCTGCCGGCTCTGCCAGCCTTCGCGTTGCTTGCCGCTCGCGCCCTCACCACAATCAGTCATTTCGAAGCGCCCAGTTGGACGATGGCTCTTCCGCTCGCGCCTGTTGCGTTGGTTGGAATTGTGTTCGTCGTGGTCGGTCTGCGGCCGGACCTCGTCGCCGACCTAACTGGGTTGGCAAGCCTGCCGGGCGAGCGCGATACGATCATCGCCGGCGCCGCGATTTTGGTGTTTGTTGTGATGGGGCTCGGTATCGTCCGTCGCAACCTCCAGCGGCAAGTCCAGATACTGGCGGTCCAGTTAGCCGCGGCCGTCGTCGCACTCCATGTGTTCGCCGGTGCGGGCCTAGCGCACCTTTATGATCTCCGTGAACCGGCCCAGCGCATCCATGCTTTCGTCGACGCTGGCCGTCCCGTCGCGCATGTCGGCAAATATCACGGACAGTTTCACTATCTGGGTCGTTTGGAAGCGACTCTTGAGATCATCGATGGCGCCGATGTCGGTGCTTGGTTCGCGGCGCACCCGGATGGTGTCGCCGTCTATTTGCACCGTCGCGAAAGCGACATCGCCGATGGCGCGGCAATCTACGTGCAGCCGTTTCGTGGACGGTGGTTGGCGTTCTGGGACCGCGCCGGCGCTGATCTAACGCCGGAGATATTTACCCGCTAGTCGTCGTCGACAAATCCGTCGCGCCAGGGTCGGAACCGCGCAGCGCGCTTGTTTGCGGTTTCGATTTCTTTGGCGGTCATTGCCGCTTGGGCAGCGTCGCGAAAAACCTGGGCTTGTTGGACGACTCCGGCGCTTTCGCTCTGCCCGGCGAGGGTGAGCCACATGAACGCCTCGACAAGGTCAAGGCCGACGCCGTGCCCATAAAGCCGTTGCGAACCCAACACCAGTTGGGCGCTGTGGTCACCTTTTGTCGCCGCCTTGTAGAGCCACACCGCGGCCTTGCCCGGATCAAGTGGGTAACCATCGCCTTGTAGATACATCAGGCCGGTCATCATTTCCGCGCCCCGGTGGCCTTGCTCAAGCAAAGGCCGGAATTCGTCGATCGCGCGGACGAACTGGCGCAGGGAGTAGGCCTGCTCGCCGTCAGAGAAATCGGCGCGCGCGTCAATTGGGATAGCGGCGATGCCCAAGAACGCGCCTAGGGCGACGCGGCTAAGTCGCTTCAGGATCAATCGATAGCGTTCTGCGCTCATCCAGACAGGCGTCCTCAATGCGTATGCGCCAACCGACGAGGACCAAGTTTAGGACGGAAAACACGCCGGCAACAGCCCAAGCATCGAAGGCAAGCGGAAGTACCGCAATTTCCGCGATGACAATCAGATAGTTGGGATGGCGGGTGAGGCGATAGGGCCCACGCCGAACCAGCGGCGCATTGGCAATGGTCAGTATGCGGGTCGACCAAAATCGGCCCAGCGCTGCGATCACCCAAATGCGTCCGACCTGTAAAAGGGCGAAAACGATCAGAAGGCTGATGTTCGGGGCTTGATCCGCCGAAACAAACAGCGCGAGGGCGACGAGCCAGGCGGCATGGAGCAAAACGAACAAGGGGTAGTGTGCGGCGCCATGTTCCACCGCGCCGGCTGCCCGCAGCCGCTCGGTGTTTCGGCGTGCGACCCAGAGTTCGACAAGACGCTGCAGCGCGACAAGCGCCAGGACCGGATAGAGCCACCCCATGATCAAGCCCGTAGCGTGAGAAAACCCGCGGTGAACCCGGGGCCAAGCGTGGTAAGCAGCATTCTTCCTGGCTTCTTGTGGGTGTCCATCGCGCGCCTCAAGGCAAACAAGACTGTGGCCGCCGACATGTTGCCAAAGTCGCGCAAGATATCGCGCGATTCGGTGAGGGCGCCGGGGGCAATCTCAAAAATATCTTCCAGAGCGTCGATCACCTTGGCGCCACCGGGATGGCTGACAAAAGTGTCGATGCTTTCTTTCGGGATTGCGTTTGAAGCGAGAAATCCAGTTAGAGCCTGCTTCATTTCTCGCCGCACAAATGACGGGATGTCGCGCGAAAACACGACGGCCAGCCCATCTTCTTGGACGTCCCAACCCATCATGCCGAGCGTGTTAGGCCAGGTATACTCACCCCAGTGTTCGATCGCCGGTCCGTCGCCGTTGCATCCGATGACCGCGCCCGCTGCGCCGTCGCCGAACAGCGCGGTCGCGACAATGTTGCTTTTCGAAAAATCATTGTGCCGAAATGTCAGGCCGCATAGTTCGACGACCAGGAACAAGATGGGGCGGCTGGGTTCGGCGCGGGCAAGCGCGGCGGCGCGCGACAGGCCGACGACGCCACCGGCGCAGCCCAGCCCAAAGATCGGCAAACGAATGATGTCGCGCGGCAACTGCATCCGTTCCATGACTAGGGCGTCCAAACTCGGTGTCGCGACGCCGGTGCTGGACACGGTAACAATTCCGCCGATGTCGGCGATGTCCAAACCGGCTTCTTCGATGGCCCGGCGCGCGGCATCGACGAGAAGGTCGGTGGCATTGTCGATGTAGAGTTGATTGCGTTCGGGAAAAGTGTGGTCCGACGTGTACCAACTTAGAGGCACGCAAGAGTACCGCGTCTCAACGGCGGCGTTTTGGTACACCGACATCAGACGCGAAAAGTTTGGGTTGTTCGGTGCGAAGTGGGATTGGGCAGCCGGCAAGACCTGGTCCTGCAGTAGTCGGTGCGGCGGCACAGCCGTCGTCAAAGAGAGGATGCGAGGCTGGGCAGGCGTGTCCATTTGTTCCTTCCGAATGACATGTCCGCTTCGCCAGCTCCGCGCAACTGGACAATTAGGATACAGACTTCCATATAGGGGCCCACGCTCCAACGCATACCCAAAAGAGTCCATGGACGATATTTCGAACGAATCTCCCCTTTCTGATGGCGGACCTGGTACGAAACCTTTGATCCAGGACGTGCCAAAACCAGGTAGGTTCCGCCGCTTGCGGGCCAATTTCCTGACCGGGCTGGTGGTCGCGGCCCCGATCGGCATCACGATCTGGTTAGCCGTGCAGGTCATCGGGTTTGTCGATGACTCCGTCGCGGGCTTTATTCCTGCGCGCTACACCGAGGCCTACACCCAGTACGGTCTACCGGGTTCCGGTGTCGTAATTGTGATCGTGCTCCTCACGGTTATTGGCTTCCTCACCCGCAATTACTTGGGCCGGGCCTTTCTCGCCTATGGCGAGCGGCTGGTCGACCGCATGCCGGTGATTCGCTCAATCTACGGGGCCTTGAAGCAAATATTCGACGCCGTGATTCAGCAGTCTTCGTCATCCTTTCGCGAGGTCGTTCTGGTCGAATACCCGCGCCGCGGCATTTGGGCAGTCGGGTTTGTCACGAGCTCAACCAGAGGCGAGGTTCAGAACCTCACCGAGGACGACGTCGTCAACGTGTTCCTTCCGACGACGCCGAATCCGACATCGGGTTTTCTCCTGTTTGTGCCGCGCCGTGACTTGGTGACGTTGCACATGTCGGTGGAGGAGGGGATCAAGCTGGTCATTTCCGGGGGGTTGGTGACGCCCAAAGACCCCCGAGCGGTTTCCGCTCAAACCAAGATGGTCATCAGTTCTCGGATGGATCAGCCTGCGGTCTTGGAACCGCAAGGCCAAATCGTGGCTCAGCCAGACCGCAAATAACGCACCGCCGCGTCTCGTTCGAACAAATACAACAAAATACGGAGGGCTGCGCCACGCGGGCCCTTCAGTTCGGGGTCGGTTTCGAGGATCGATTGGGCGTCGTCCGAAGCGGCCTGTAGTAGGTCCTGATGCACCTCGATATCGGCGAGGCGGAAGTCGGGCAAACCACTTTGCCGCGTTCCGAGGACCTCGCCGGCGCCGCGCAACCGCAGGTCTTCTTCGGCGATTCGAAATCCGTCGTCGGTTTCGCGCATGATCGCGAGCCGTGCCTGCGCCGTCTCGCCAAGGGGTTGTGCATAAAGCAACAGGCAGGTCGATTGACCGGTGCCGCGGCCGACACGACCACGCAACTGATGCAGCTGGGCCAAACCGAAGCGCTCGGCATGCTCGATCACCATGACGGTGGCTTCCGGCACATCGACGCCAACCTCGATCACTGTTGTCGCGACGAGGATGTCTAGGTCGCCTGCCGCGAACTGGGCCATAACATCATCGCGCTCGGCCCCTTTCATCTGACCGTGCGCTAGGCCAACGCGGTCGCCGAAACGCCGGCGCAGATCCGCCGCACGGTCTTCCGCCGCGGCCACGTCGATCAGTTCGGACTCTGCGACCAACGGGCAGACCCAGTAGATCCGGGCGCCGGTTTCGATTGCCCGGCGCATCGATTCGATAACCTCCGTCAGCCGTGCGAGGGGAATTGTTCGGGTATCGACCGGTTGGCGACCCGGGGGCTTTTCCAGTAGCCGTGAAACATCCATGTCACCGTAGGCCGTGAGCGCTAGCGTGCGGGGGATCGGCGTTGCTGTCATCAGCAGGGTGTTGGTGTCGCCTGAACTGGCCGTGGCCTTAGAAGCCAACGCCAGTCTTTGATGCACCCCGAAACGGTGCTGTTCGTCGATAATTGCCAATCCAAGGTTCTTGAACGTCACGCCTTCTTGAAAAAGTGCATGGGTCCCGATCGCGATCTGGGTCGTACCGTCCGCGAGATCGGCGAGAAGCTGGTCGCGCGCCTTTCCTTTTTCGCGGCCGGTGAGCAGGGCGATTCGGACGCCGCTCGGCGCGGCCAACGCCTCCAAGACCCGCAGGTGCTGCCGCGCCAGCAGTTCGGTGGGCGCCATAAGGGCGGCCTGCCGCCCGCTTTCAACCGCGATCAGCATTGCCATCAGCGCGACGACGGTCTTTCCACTGCCGACATCGCCTTGCAGCAACCGCAACATGCGATGGGGCGATGCAAGGTCGGCTGCGATCTCACCGAGCGCTAGTTCCTGGGCGTTTGTCAGGCTGAACGGAAGTTCCTGGGTAACTGCGTCACGAAGCACGCCGGTCCCTTCCAGCGGTTCCCCGCGAGTGCGATGGGTCCGCTGACGCACGAGCGCTAACGCGAGCTGATTGGACAGCAATTCGTCATAGGCCAGCCGCTGGCGCGCCACGGCGTTTGGGTCGAGATCAACCAGTTCCTCCGGCTTGTGGGCCGCGAACAGCGCCTCGCGCCACAGCGGCCAGTTGTGGTGCGCCCGCATCGCCTCGTCTTGCCATTCGGGCAAGTCGGGGACTTGGCGCAAGGCGGCATGGATCGCCTTCAAGAGGGGTTTCGAGGTTAGACCGGCTGTAAGAGGGTAGGTCGGTTCGACGCCGATAACCTCGTGGGCATCTTCCGGTTTGGCGATCCAGTCCGGGTGGGGCATTTGGCGCTCCGCCCCGTAGCGCTCGATCCGCCCGCTCACGATCCGCGTTTCGCCCTCGGGCAATTGGGCCTTCAGGTAGTCGGCGCGCGCATTGAAAAACGTCAGAGTGATAAAGCCGGTCTCGTCCGAACAGCGCACTTTGTAGGGCAATCGCCGGTTCGGGGATGGCGCGTGTGCATCAACATGAACGGTGAGGGTCGCGATTGAGCCTTCTGGCGCCTCGGCGACCTTTGGTGCGAACCGTCGATCAATCAGACCGGCTGGCAGATGCCAACACAAGTCGATGATTCGCTCACCGGTCACCTTGGCCATGAGCGCGCCAATCTTGGGGCCCACGCCTGAAAGCGTCGTAACCGGCTTGAAAAGTGGGAAGAGTATTTCCGGACGCTGGGCCACCGTTCAGGGGCTCTTGTTCGGGGGAAGGCGCGACCTTAGCTTAGGCGTCTGACCTTTGCCACACCCGGTGTCATTCTGGCCCCGGGTTGTGGCTGTTTGTGTTGTGACCATGCAAGACGATGATGAAGCGACCGCGTCCCGCCGTAAACGGATTCACTTCCGAAGCTGGCATCGCGGTACTCAAGAGGCCGACCTGCTGCTTGGCCGCTTCGCGGATCGCTATTTGCCGACCATGGACCGCGACGCACTGGATCAGTTTGAGGCCGTTCTTGAAGTCCCGGAACCGGACATATTGGCCTGGTATCTTGGTCAGGAGTCGGTTCCCGGGCCGGCCCGAAGTCCAATTCTTGATCTCATTCTAAACTTTAAGATATATGAATAACCTATTGAAAAATATATCTATAAGTAAGAAGTCAGTGCTCTCTATTGCCGGCGCGCCGCCCGGTCTCGATGCACAGGTTCTCGCGGATTTGGTGCGCGCTGAAAAGGTCACCCAGGTCGTGTTTGTGGCGCGCGACGGCGAGCGCCAAGCCGCGCTCGCCGATGCGATGCGGTTCTTTGCGCCGGAGTTGCCGGTCATCGTCTTCCCGGCATGGGACTGCCTTCCCTATGACCGCGTTTCGCCCAATCAAGAAGTAGTTGCGGCGCGCATGGCGGCGCTGACCGGGCTGGCCAAGTTGGCGCCCGACGCACCGGTGGTCGTCATCGCAACGGTCAATGCGGTGCTCCTGCGGGTGCCGCCACGGGTGAGCGTCCTCGAGGCGTCATACGTGGTGCGGCCGGGTGAACCTCTCCGGATCGCCGATTTCACCGATTATCTGGTTCGGCACGGGTACGCGCGGGTCGGCACCGTGCGCGAGCCCGGCGAGTTTGCGGTGCGTGGTGGCATCATCGACGTGTTCTCCCCCGGGGCTCTGGAGCCGGTCCGTCTGGATCTATTTGGCGACGATCTTGAAGCAGTACGGACCTTCGATCCGCTGACCCAAGTTTCCCGGACCAAGCTCAAGGAATTGCGCCTCGAGGCGGTCGGTGAGTTTCCGTTCGATCAAGAGGCCATCGCCCGCTTTCGCAACGAATACCGGCAACGGTTTGGCAACGCCGTCGACGGCGACCAATTGTATCAAGCAGTGTCCGAGGGGCGACGCCACGCCGGTATGGAACATTGGCTACCGTTGTTCCACGACTGCCTGAGTACGTTGTTCGACTACGTTCCCGGTGCGGCGGTGGCGCTCGATCATCTCGCAGACGACGCGGCGCAGGCGCGCTTCGATACGATTGCTGATGCCTATAACGCGCGCCAGGAGGCACTCACCAAGCGCGTCGATGCCGCGACGGTGTACCGCGCGCTGCCGCCCGAATCCCTCTATTTGACGCCGGACGAATGGCACGCGGCCAAAAGCGACCGCGCCACGCTATCCTTCAGCCAGTTTCGTGCGCCCCAAGGCAAACACCAGACCCTCGAAGTCGGCGGCGCGGTGGGGCGAGATTTCGCGCCCGAGCGCGCACAGCCCGATGTCGATTTGTTCTCTGCTCTATTGGGGCATATCCGAGCCCTGCAAGGGCAGGGTCGACGGGTCGTTATCGCCAACTACACCGCCGGCACCTTGGACCGCACCGAAAGGCTTCTGGAGACCCAGGAGGCGGGTGCGGTGGCGCGGGTTGAGAACTGGCAAGCAGTTCTTGGACTAGGCGCCAAAGCCATCGCCCTTGCGGTGCTACCGCTCGAGCACGGGTTTGTCGCCGATGGACTCGCCGTTCTGACCGAGCAAGACATTTTGGGCGATACCCTGACCAGGCGGTCGCGGCGGTCATCGCGCAAGGCCGAAACGTTCCTCAGCGAGGTATCCAGCCTCGGGCCTGGCGATTTTGTCGTTCACGTGGATCACGGGATCGGCCGCTACGAAGGGCTGCAGACACTTGAGGTTACCGGCAAGCCGCACGACTGTGTGGCGCTGACCTATGCCGACAATGCGCGCCTGTTCGTACCGGTCGAAAATATCGAAGTCCTGTCTCGCTATGGTGGCGCCGAGTCGAGCGCGACGTTGGATCGCCTCGGTGGTACCGGCTGGCAGTCCCGTCGGGCCAAGCTCAAGAAACGCCTGAAAGACATGGCGGAGGAACTCATCAAAGTCGCTGCCGCGCGTGTCGCCCGGCGCGGTCTACCGATCACGCCACCGCACGGGGCCTACGAAGAATTTTGTGGTCGCTTTCCCTATGAGTTGACCGAAGATCAGCAAACGGCCATGTCCGACGTGATCGCTGACCTGGGGTCGGGCCGACCAATGGACCGCCTGATTTGCGGCGACGTCGGGTTCGGAAAGACCGAGGTTGCCCTTCGTTCAACGTTTGTCGCAGCGATTTCGGGCCATCAGGTCGCGGTCGTGGTCCCGACAACGCTCCTCGCGCGACAGCATTACGAGACGTTTCGCACGCGTTTTTCCGGTCTACCGGTCAAGATCGGGCAACTGTCGCGGATGGTGACCGGGAAACAAGCCGCCGAGACCAAACAAGGGTTGGTGAACGGCCAAGTCGACATTGTGATCGGCACCCATGCCTTGTTGGCGAAGGACGTAAAGCTGCGCGATCTCGGTCTGCTGATCGTCGACGAAGAACAGCACTTCGGCGTGGTTCACAAGGAACGCTTGAAACGGTTGCGCAACGAAGTCCATGTCTTGACCATGACGGCGACGCCGATCCCGCGGACCCTTCAAATGGCGATGTCGGGGTTGCGCGAGCTTAGCCTGATCGCGACACCGCCGGTCGACCGGCTCGCCGTACGCACATTTATCATGCCGTTTGACCCGGTGACCGTGCGCGAAGCGCTTTTGCGCGAACACTTTCGCGGCGGCCAGTCCTTCTACGTGTGTCCGCGGATCGCAGATCTTGGCGAAGCTCAGGCGTTCCTTCGCGAGCAGGTGCCGGAGGTGAAGTTTGCCGTCGCGCACGGGCAGATGAACGCGCGCGATCTCGATGAGGTTATGCAAACGTTCTATGATGGCGGATACGACGTCTTGATTTCAACGAACATCGTTGAGTCCGGCCTCGACGTACCCTCGGCCAACACGATGATCATCCACCGTGCAGACATGTTCGGCCTGGCGCAGCTGTACCAACTTCGCGGCCGAATCGGGCGCTCCAAGGTGCGGGCGTACGCTTATTTGACTGTTGTTCCCGGAGTGGTGCCGACGGCCCAGGCACAAAAACGCCTAGAGGTGATGCAGACCCTCGATCAGCTTGGCGCTGGCTTCACCTTGGCAAGCCACGATCTGGATATTCGCGGCGCCGGTAATCTCCTCGGCGAGGAGCAGTCCGGGCATATTCGCGAAGTCGGCATAGAGCTATTTCAAGAAATGTTGGAGGAAGCTGTAGCGACAGCGCGCCACGGTACGGATCAGGCCGAAGACGATGCCCACTGGTCGCCGCAGATTAATCTTGGAACCTCGGTTTTGATTCCGGAACGCTTTGTCGAAGACCTTGATACGCGGCTCGGGCTCTACCGGCGTTTGAGCCGTCTAGAAACCTCGAGCGAGATCGACGCATTCGGCGCGGAACTGATCGATCGGTTTGGTGAACTACCGACCGAAGTTGAACATCTGCTCGACATAGTGAAAGTAAAGGCCAAGTGCCGGGTCGCCGGAATCGAAAAGCTGGACGCCGGGCCGCGCGGCGCGTCCGTCGTGTTTCGTAAGAATCGTTTTTCTAACCCGGCCGGACTAGTGGAATTTATTAGCCGGCACGCTACCACCGCCAAATTGCGCCCGGATCATACGTTGGTGTATGGCCGCGATTGGGCGGAGGAGCGGGAACGAATTCGCGGCGTCGATCACCTGGTCAGCAATCTCGCCGCCATCGCGGCTCAGTCGCCGGCGGCCGCCGCTGGTTCGGCGTCGGCTGCCTGAAGCTCTTCAGCGATCTTGTCGAAGACTTGAAGGAAAACGTCTGAAGTTTGCGCGCCTTGCACGGCGTAGCGACCGTCGACAATGAAAGTCGGCACCCCAGTGATGCCCATCTTCGAAGCGTGCTGTGCCTCGGCCCGCACTAACTCATCATCTGTATCGTCGGCCAAGCGTTCGCGGATCACCGTCGGATCCAAGCCCGCCTCTTCTGCGGCAGCCACTAACGTGTCCGGGTCGCCGATGTCCTCGTTATCGATGAAGTAGCGGCGAAATAGGATTTCGGCGAGGGCGTCTTGGCAACCAGATTCGCGCGCCCAGTGGAGAACCCGGTGCGAATTAATCGTGTTGGGAACCCGGTTCATCTCGTTGAACTTGAATCCGATACCGGTCGAATGTCCGGCCTCACCAAGCGCGCCCAGCATCCCATCGGGATACGTTTCTGAGCCGAACTTCTCGCGCAGGTAATCCTTGCGATCGACGCCCTCTTTGGGTGTGGTCGGATTGAGTTGATAGGGATGCCAAACGATTTCGACGTCGAGTTCGGGCCGCTCGGCGAGTGCCGCTTCAAGCCGGCGCTTGCCGACGAAGCACCAAGGACAAATGGTGTCCGATATGATGTCTATTTTCATGGTATCGACAGTATAGATCAAAAACTGAAGCGCGCGCGAGCATGCCAACGCTCAACGCGTCGTAACCAGACAGGGAGAGGTGCAGATGACCGACAAATTATTGACGGGCAAGAGAGCCTTGGTAACCGGGGCGTCCAGCGGATTGGGTGCGCGGTTCGCCGAAATACTGGCCGCAGATGGTGCGGAAGTTTTGTTGGCGGCGCGGCGGGTGGACCGGCTGACCAGCCTCGTCGCGTCGATCACGGCGGGCGGCGGCAAGGCGATCCCGCTTGAACTGGACGTTACCGATCCCGGTAGCGTTTCGGCCAGCGTAGCGGCGGCATTTGGCGATGGCGGCGTGGATATCTTGGTCAACAATGCCGGGATATCGATCGAGAAGCGCATTACCGACTTCACCCTCGATGACTACGATCGACTGATGGGAACGAATCAGCGCGGCGCTTGGTTGGTGGCCCAGGCGGTAGGGCAGGGGATGATTGCCCGCGGCCAGGGTGGAAAAATCGTCAACATTGCGTCGGTCCTGGCGAGCAGCGTCCTGACCGGACTGTCGCTCTACAGCATGTCGAAGGCGGCCATCGTGCAAATGACGCGCTCAATGGCGCTCGAATGGGCGCGGTTCGATATTCAAGTTAATGCGCTGGCGCCGGGTTACATCGAAACCGAAATCAATACCGGCCACTTCAATTCGGAGGCCGGCAAGAAGCAGATCGAAAAACTACTGCGCAAGCGCGTCGGGCACCCGCGCGATCTTGACGGGGCGCTGCGCCTTCTGGTCGCGTCGGACTCGAACTTCATAACAGGGTCGGTCATTACATTAGATGACGGACAGACCCTAAAAGGGTTCTGACCGGCGCCTAACTGAGTGGTGTCATGACCGTCTTTTGGTACGCAGGACGTTCCTTGAGACGCGCATACCATGCGTCGAGATTCGGCAGCGCAGTGCGTTTGACGGGTAGTTCGTAACGGCGCCAAGCAAACACGCCGGCCGGGATATCACCTGCACTGAACGATTCGCCGGCTACGTAGGGTGTTTTCGCAAGGTGCTTGTCGAGCACCGTCCATTCGGATTCAAGTATCTCGTTCGCTTTTTCGATCGCGGCGTTGTCGCGTTTTTCGGGCGGCGTCCGGAGCAAACCAACGATCACGATTGGGAAGACGGGCCAAAGGTGGCTGTTGCACCAGTCCATCCATTGGTCGGCGAGGGCCCGTTCATGCGCGGCTTTAGGCCAAAGTTTGCCGGTGCTGTCCAGGCCCGCGAGGTAACGGGTCACCGCATTGGATTCCCACAAAATGAATCCGTCGTGGTCGATCACAGGAATCTTTCGGTTGGGGTTCAGTGCAACGAACTCGGACTTGTCGAGCCCCGCGAAGGGGCCGCCGACGTCGACACGCTCATAGCTCAACCCCAGCTCTTCGGCTGCCCAAAGCGGCTTTTGTACGTTCGATGACGTATCACGTCCCCAGATTTTCAGCATTTGTTCGGTTCTCCTCTACGCCATGTTTCTAACTGGACTGCCCGGCCACCACAATCGATACAATTTAGGGGAAATTTTATCAAAATGACGACGTTTGTTTCTCTTGACGATTGTGCATCCAAGTACCACCTCTGGAGGGTTCCTGACCGCATGAACCCAGTTTGGTCAGGACATGCACGTACCGGTTTGAGCGCAGAGCGCAGGACGCGCGCGCGATAGAATGTCGTTGGACGACAAACCGGATATGAGAAAGCCAACCCGATGGTAGATCCTATCAGTTCAAATTCTGCGCTGGGAATCCAGCAATTCAACAAGACTCTCAACAGTCTGAACAAGACGCAGAATCGCATTTCGACCGGCCTAAAGATCAACGGGCCAAAAGATAACGCAGCGATTTTTGCGATTGCTCAGGTGCTCCAGGGTCAGTCCGCTGGCGCGGCAGCCGTGAAGACGACGCTCAACAGCGCCGAGTCTGTGGTCGGCACCGCGGTTTCGGCGGGGCAAGTCGTTGGCGACCTGCTCACCGAAATCAAAGGAAAGATCGTTCAGGCCAACGATCCGTCGCTCGATCAGTCCAGTCGCGACGCGATTGGGGCCGAAGTGCAACAGTTGGTGGATCAGGTCAACACAGTGGCCTCCTCAGCGTCGTTCGGCGGCACGAACCTCATCGAAACAGGCGCGCAGGACTTTGCCGTATTGACCAGCCAGGACGGTAGTACGTTCACAGTGAGCGCCCAGGACTTTAGTGCCCAAGGTCTTGGTATCGACAGTCTGTCCGTCGCGACGACGGGCGATGCTGCATCTGCCCTGGCAGCGGTCGATAACGCGATCACGCAGGCTAGTTCCTCGCTCGCCAACCTCGGCAGTTCGGCGGCGCGGATTGCCGATCAGGGCGAGTTCACGACCCGTCTCGACAATGTTTTGCGTGAGGGTGTCGGCAATCTTATCGATGCCGATCTCGGGTCGGAGGCTGCTGGTTTGGCGGCGTCCCGGGTTAAAGAAGAGATTGGTGCGCGTTCCTTGGCGATCGCGAATGCGGGGCCGAAGGCGCTGTTGTCGTTGTTCCCGGGCTGCGGCTGATCTTCTCTCCACTCCCACAAGAGCCGGCTTTGCCGGCTTTTTTTTGCCAGGAACCCAAATGGTCTAGCTCGACATTCGCACAAATGCGTACCGGACTACGGATTCGTCCGAATAGAACGGCAGGCCGGAGAGGCCTATTTATAGGCTCAAGATCACTTGAGCAGACTGAGACACGGTCACCGACCCGATGCCTCCCCAAACTGGGTCATGGCCGATCCTCCCTCCTCGTCGCGGCCTGCTTTTGGGCGATCTCATTTACGGCTGGCGCCTATTTTGGTTTTTGTTTGGTTGGGCGCCGAGCTGGAAAAGCCCTCTCCTGCCCCGGAGGGGGCTTTTCGCGTTGCCGCTAAGCCGCCGCCGAGCGCGCTTGCTTGACGATGCGGTTGCGGTCGCCGGCCGGGAGTAAGTGCAGGACCCGAACGAACCGCGCGATGGTGCGCGGAATTGGCTGCTCGCCCTTTGCCCAAAAGTGCACGTCTGCGTACTTGCAGCCGATATCTTCGGCGAGCGCCGAATGCCATTCCCGACCATGCAACTTCGTCCCAATGCGTACGAGTTCGGCCGGCGTCATGGGGACTTCGGGACCGCTGGCAGGGGCTTCTGGTTTTGCCGACCTGTTTGGGCCGCGTCCGGTGGGCTTCTCTGGTTTAGGCGCGAAAAGACGCATACGACCCCATCGGCACCCGTCCGCTGTGGGACGGGCGCTGCATTAAGGAAATGACGTTACGCTGCGGCAATTTTTGAGGTCCGGCGCATTTGCGCGCGCCGCTTGTCGGTTGCTTTGACATCGAGTTTTAGGTTTTTCGAAACGACCACGCCATAGGCTTTGTTCGCGTGGTCGATCGTGCAGAAGTCGTCCAACACGTCGTCGAGCACCTGCTCGGCAGGCCGTTCCAGAGGATCTCCATAGCCGCCGCCGCATGGCCCGTAAAAGGAAATGACGTCATTGGCATCGATTCCTATGCCCGAGACCTTCGCCGGCATTTCCTCGATTGAGTCGGGCCGTTCGGTGTTGTAACGCAGGACTTTGCCGACGGCACCTTCATGGCCGCCGAACGCGCCCCACGGCACATCGGTATGTCGGTCATTTTCGTGCGTGATAACCCCGGCGGTCAGAACTCGTTGCGATTTGACGACACCGATCCCGCCGCGCATCCGGCCAGCACCCGGCATCACGTCGTCGCGCAACTCGTACCGGTCGCACACCATCGGCAAATGCATCCCGAGATCTTCGAGCGGGTTATTGCGCGTGTTGCACATCAAGTTGTCGATCGAATCGGGTCCATCTTTTGTCGCTCGGGCGCCGTAGGATCCCTCGTTAACTTCGAGGAATACCCAGTAATCTCCCGATGGCTTCAACCCGGCATAGGAGATGAAAGAAAGGCTCGCCGAACTACCGGCAATGACTTTCGTCGGGATAACCGGTGCCAGCGCTTTTAGGATGCAATCGATCACGCGGTTGCATTGGGTAAATCGGGCTTCGGCAGCGGCCGGGAACTTCGGGTTGAAGATTGAGCCAAGTGGCGCAATGATCTCGATCGGACGAAACGAGCCCTCGTTAGAGGGGATGTAGACCTCGGCCAAAGCCTGGTCGAGTAATAGCGACCGGAAGGCGCAATAAACGGCGACCTTTGTCGAGCCATCGAAGGGCACGTTAAACCCGGTCGGCACTTGATCCGACGAGCCAGTCAAATCGACCGACACCGAATCGTCCTTGATCGTCACAGCGACCTTGATGGGCAGGCGAACGCCGCGATTGCGGCCGTCATCGTCCATCCAACCGTCGGCACGATAGGTGCCGTTCGGAATCTTACGAATCTCCTGGCGCATCATCCGTTCGGTGTAGTCCATCAACTCGTCGCATGCGGCCTTGAACGTGTCGTAGCCGTATTGCCGAATGAGGTCCTTGTACCGTTCAACGCCGAGACGGGCCGAAGCGACCTGCGCTTCGATATCGTCCATCAGCATCTTCGCGGTGCGGCTGTTGTATTGAAGGAAGTGCCACAGGCCTTCGTTGCGAACGCCCTTCTTGTACAGCTTGATGCCGGCGAACAGCATTCCTTCGGCAAAGACATCGGGGATATCAATAATCAGTCCCGGGGTCGCCGCCCCGATGTCAATGTGATGCGCCGTATTGGCCGAGAATCCAACGAGCTTACCTTCCCAAAAAATCGGGATCGCCACCGCAATATCGGGCGAGTGCGACGCGCCGTAGTAGGGGTGGTTGTGGATGACGACATCGTCCTCGCACCACTCGCCGTCCTCTAGCGTCTTGGCCATGCCGCGCAGGTAACCGGGGATCGATCCGATGTGGAGGGGGGTCGAATCTGATTCACTCAGGGTTTGATAGTCGGCATCAAATAGCCCGGCGCCCAAATCTTCGGACTCGCGAATGATCGACGAGAACGACATCCGATAAAGGACGTGGCCCATTTCCCGCGCTGCGGTGTGCAGCGCGCCGCCGATCACCTGCAAGGTGATTGGATCGACCTTTATCTTCTTGCCCTTTGCCGTGGTTGCCTTCTTTGCCGGACGCTTTGCGGCGCGGGCAGGGGTGCGTTTGGTGGCGCTTTTCGCCGACCGCTTTGCCGTCGCGCGTGGTGCCTTACGGGCCGCGCCGGTCTTGGATGATTTTGCCGTGGTCTTGCGAGCCATGGGGTTACTCCTGATTTGACGGGATTTTAGACATTTTTGATGTGAATGTTACCGAAATCGCTGACGCGCGCCCGATAGCCGGGTGGAATGAGCGTCGTGGAATTGTGCTGGAGAATGATCGCCGGGCCGGATATCTCGTGTCCGGCCATCAGCATGCCGCGGTCATAGCGCGGGGTTTCGACTGTCTTGCCGTCGTCAAAGGTCGTTTTGCGCGAATACATGAACGCGGCCTTCAACGCTTTCGTCTTGGCCGCACCGGCGGGCGCCTTTTTGAGCTTTGGCCAGGTCAGCGGCTCGACCGAAGCGATCCCGATGACCCGCAGGGTCATGATCTCGACCTGATCTGAACCAAACGTATAGCCGTAGTCGAGTTGGTGTTGTTTGTGGAAATTGTCGATCACGACGTCTTTGTTCTTAGCAGAAAGTTTGCCGACGGGCAGATCGGCACGCAACTCAAACCCCTGGCCGTGATAACGGCATTCAGCGATCCGGGTCAGTTTCTGTTTCGACTTCGCGATGCCGTCGGCACTCAACCGTTCGCGGCAAAGTTTCTCGAGTTTACCCAGCGCGGTGTTGATCCGCTCGAAGTCCTTCGTCGTCGCCCCAGCGAGAATGAGCGGCGCTGAGCGCGTGAACTCGTACTGCATATCGGTCTCTAGCAGACCGATCGCCGCGTTGATACCCGGCGCGGGCGGCACGATGACCTCTTTCGCAGAGACTTCCTTGGCCAAGGCGACCCCATGCAGGGGACCGGCGCCGCCAAAAGGCATCAGCGCAAACTTACGTGGATCAAACCCGCGGGCCACCGAATTCGAGCGAATTGCCAGGGCCATATTGGAGTTGATCACCTTGATGATGCCCAGCGCGGCGTCCTTGACGCTCATACCTAGGGGCTTGGCGATTCGGTCGGCGATCACCTTCACAGAGAGCTCGGGGTCGATCGTCATGTCGCCACCAAGGAATTTATCGACATCCAGCCGCCCGAGTGCGACCTGGGCGTCGGTTACGGTCGGCTCGGTACCGCCGCGTGAATAACACGCCGGTCCGGGATCGGCGCCGGCGGATTTGGGGCCGACACGGAAGGCGCCGCCTTGGTCGATGAAGGCAATCGATCCGCCGCCCGCACCAATCGTGGTGAGGTCGATCATGGGCGCCAACACCGGGTAGTCGCCCACGTAGGTGTCGCGGGGATTCATGATTCGAATTTCGCCATTGGGAATGGTCGAGATGTCGGCCGAGGTCCCGCCAATATCGACCGTGATGAGATTCTTTTCCTTGGACAGGCCGCCGGCCCATCGCCCGCCGATCACGCCGCCAGCGGGGCCTGACATAAGAATTGTGACCGGGCGTTCCGATGCCATGTCGACGGTCGCAACCCCGCCATTCGACTGCATGATGCGAAGTTCGGCAGAGATCCCGTCGGCCTTCAGCATCTTGTCGAGGTTACGGATATAGGTGGACGTCTTCGGGCCGACATACGCGTTCATGGCCGTCGTCGAGAACCGCTCATATTCGCGGATAACGTCGATCACTTCGCATGACGTCGAAAGGAACACATTTGGCAGTTCTTTTTGAACGATCTTCTTGGCCGCGAGCTCGTTCTTTGGGTTGAGGAACGAGAACATGAAGCAAATGATCACGGCCTCGACGCCGCGCTCGGCGAACAATTTGCAGGCGTCGCGGACTTCTTGCTCGTTTAGTGGTGTTTCAATCTCCCCGGTGGGCGGCATCACCCGCTCGGAAATAGAAATTCTGTTGCGCCGCTTGACGAGCGGAAGGCTTTGCCAAGGCGCGTCGAATTGCAGGGAAAAATTGAACGGACGCTTGTGGCGGGCGATATGAAGGATGTCGCGAAACCCACGGCTGGTCAGCATGCCCACTTCAGAGCCGTTGTGCTCGAGCGTGATGTTGGTCGCGACCGTGGTGCCATGGACAATGAGGTCGACGTCCTTGGGGCGGACCTTGCCGATCTCGCAAATTTCGCGAATGCCTCGGACCACGCCGATGGACTGATCCTCGGGCGTGCTCGGCACTTTGTGGACATAAACGTCCCGGGGCCCTTTCTCGAGCACGAGGTCCGTAAAAGTGCCGCCAACGTCAACGCCGATTCTAGCCATATTTGTTTGTGCCTCCCGAGCACGGCTGCCCCATTCGAGGCGATCTGAAACGGCGGCTAGACTACCCCGTCCCTGTGCGAAAACAAGAGAATGTGCGGACATTTGGTGGAGATGTCCGTTGGTCGCTTGTTCGGCCTATTCAGCGCCGGACGCCATGGGTAATGTACGCCGCCGCGCCGGTTCGCCAGCGGTCGACCCAGTTAACTGCAACAAAGTGAATCCCGCATGTCAGAACGGTTCCCGCTCGCATTCTCGCCGCTCAAGTTGGGCGCGTTTACCCTCAAAAACCGCATCGCCATGGCGCCATTGACCCGGCAAGCCTCCGAAGACGATGGGACACCAACCGATGAAATGGCGGCCTACTATGGCCGCCGTGCGCGCGGCGGTGTGGCGATGGTCATTACCGAGGGAACCTACACCAACGACGAACTGGGCTCCGTCGCCTACCTGAACCAACCCGGCTGCGGAACGCCGGGTCATGTGGCGGGGTGGAAGAAGAGCGTTGGCGCGGTACACGATCATGGCATTCCGGCCATCCTCCAGTTGATGCACGGCGGCAGGGTCTCGGACCCGCGTTGTCTATACGAGGGCGAAGCGCCGGTGAGCGCCAGCGCAACCCAAAGTGGCGGCGCCGTGCTGTATTCGGATACCGACGAGGAAATGCATAATCGCGGACTTCAACCGCCGTGGCCCAAAGTCACGTTTCCGCCCGCTCGCGAGGCGACTAAGGCTGATATCAGGCGGATCGCGGAAGGATTTGCGGAAGCAGCCGTACGGGGCGTTGAGGCAGGGTTTGACGGATTCGAGATCCACGGCGCTAACGGCTACCTGTACTATCAGTTCATCGACCCTACGCAGAACCTCAGGACCGACGAATACGGCGGTTCGCCGGAGAACAACGTGCGCGCGGCGATCGAGGCATGCCAACTCGTTCGCGACGCCATTGGGCCCGATAAATTGATCATCCTGCGGCTGTCACAGGACGGCGTGGACGCTTTTGGCGGCGCTTGGCCTGACGGCGTGCGCTACGCTGCGGCCGTCGGAAAAGCGTTGGCGAATGCGCCGGTGGACGCGCTGCATTGGTCGAGTTTTGATTGGAAGGACAACCGTGACCCGAATTCGGATGTCCCCATGCCCAAGGTGATCCGGGAAGCCAGCGGCAAGCCGATGATCGTCAACGGCGGGGTCGCCGAGGGTGCGGATGTGGAAGAGGTGATCGCGTCGGGTGCTGGCGATCTTGTCGCCGTCGGACGGCCGCTATTCGCCCACCCGGATTGGCCGCACATAATCCGGTCCGGCGAGCCCTTCAACTGGACCCCATTTGACCGGAAATATGTCATCAAACCGCCCTATGATTACACGTACGGTTATCCGCTCGACCTGAAGAAAACGGTCTGGGATCCCGATATCAGCAAACGCAAGACGCGGCAGTAGGGCGCGCCAATGACAGAACTCCGCGTCGTCGTGTGGCAATTCGTCCGGATCATGGTGCAGCTGGAAACCGAATCCGCACGACGCAAACCAGGGAGACGGGAAGCGCCATCCGGGTCGGTCTACCATGACTGGCGCGAGGCCTGGGACGAATTGGACGCCAAACTGACCGACCTTGGGAAGCGGAACGCCCGAGCCTACGCGGCGCTAATGATGGATCAAGAAGTAGTTGTGGAATGCCGCAACCGCGCCCAGATCGACGAAGTGGCGCTTACCGTGGACCGCGTCATCAAACGGTTGGGCGACCTAATTTCGCGCAAAGAGGGCAAGGTCAAGGACCTCAGCTTCGAGTTGAAGGGAATGAAAGTCCTGCGCCAAGAACTCGACGGGCTGTCGGTCACCTAGTGCAACCCTAATCTAATATGTAAGAACTACCTCTTAACCATTTGATTATTAATGTTTAATCAAATGATGTGTATTCCGGTGCTGTTCACGCGCAGGGCGGGACAGTGGTGCCTCACGGCGGGTACCCACTTGGGTCAAATGCGCCTGGGACATGCATAACCGGGGCAGCAGGAGGTTCCGACCATGGATGCCGTTCAAGCATTTACCCCAAGTCCCTTGGCAGCGCTATCGCGGCGCGGATATCGAACCCAATCTCAATCGGCGCGGCCAGCAATATGTCGGCCGCCGAATCACCTTGTCGGAAGATTTTCGAGACGGATCAGGCCGGCTTCAGTTGGACGATACGTGGTGGCCGGCGCGCGCGGCGGACTGCCGCCCGATCGCGAGCGGCCGTCTCGTCGAAATCATTGCGGTCAGTGGTATCGAGGTCCAAGTCAAGGAGTGCTAAGCGTCCGCCTAACCCTCACGGGCCTTCGTGTAGGCCGCGCGACCGGCAGTTTCGGTTAGCCACCGCTTCAAATCCGGGTAGGGACTCAAATCGACGTTGGTGATCATCGTCGAGGCAAGAACGCAGGCGACGTTAATGTCGGCAATCGAGAACGATCCGCCGACAAGATGCTTCTTGCCCTTCAACTGACTGTCGACATAGGCCAGGCGCGGTTTCAACGTCTCTTCGGCCTCTTTGGCCTTGGCTTCGTCGCGTTGATCTTCCGGTTTAAAAAAGCGTTCCACCGCAATTGTCAAAGCACTCGGCTCGGCTTCGCAGGCGGCCCAAATGGTCCACTGCTGTACTGCCGCCTGATCGGCCTCGGACGAGGGCCATAAACCGTTATCGTATTTGCGCGCAAGATAGAGATTGATCGCCAACGACTCGGACATCACGACGTCGCCATCTTTCAATGCGGGGGCTTTGCCCGCCGGATTGATTTTGAGGTATTCCGGCTTCTTGTGTCCGCCGTCGGGCAATAGGTCGCGCTGGTAGTCGACACCCAGTTCGTTGAGCGCCCAAGCGCACCGTGAGGCGCGCGAGCGCAGCCCTCCATATAGTGTGATCATGTCTTTTTCATCCTCCCAACCGCGTCTGGCGGCACGACAAGATGTGCGCAGGACGAGGCCTTTGCAAGCGGCTGCGAACTGCTGGCATCATGGCGGCGAATCACTTCCCGACGAATGTTGATGAGGCCGTTGATGAACGATCGCTATGCGCATCCCGAGTATTTGGCCGAAACCGATTGGGTCGCCGGCCACCTCGACGACCCCGACCTTCGGATATTCGATTGTACGGTAGAGATGGCGTACGACGCGGACACCGGCTATTCGATTAGGAATGGCCGGGAGAAATACCAGGCTGGGCACATTCCGGGAGCCGCATTCATCGATCTGATGGATGAGTTCAAAGACCTCGACCACGCCCTCAATTTCATGCTCCCGCCGCCGGACCGATTCATCGACCTTGCCTCGCAATACGGCATCGGCGATGGCCGAAAAGTGGTCCTCTATAACGCCGGGCCAACATGGTGGGCGACCCGTATGTGGTGGAACCTTCGGGCGCACGGGTTTGACAATGCGATGGTCCTGAATGGCGGCTATGAGAAATGGGTCGGGGAGGGGCGTCGGGTTGAGACTGGCGCCAACACCTACGCGCCGACCCCATTTGTGTCGCGACCGCGCGCCGCATTGATTGTCGGCAAGAACGACGTGTTGGCGGCGATTGACGATCCCGACACCGTCATCATCAATGCCCTGGCCCCCGAACTCCACCGTGGTGAGCGCATCCAGTACGGCAGGCCGGGCCACATCAAAGGAAGCGTCAACGTACCGGCCCGGTCCCTGCTTGAGGACAATACCTACGCGTTCAAACCCGCGACCGAGCTCGCGGCTGCGTTCGCGCCGAGCGGCGCCATGGCATCCAAAAATGTCGTGACCTACTGCGGCGGGGGGATATCGGCGATGACGGACCTTTTTGCCTTGGTGCTCCTCGGCCACGACGGTGTGCAGCTCTATGACGCCTCGATGACCGAATGGGGCCCCGATGAGAGCCTACCGATGGAAACCGGCGACTGAGCGGAAGCCGCACGCCTTGATTTGATCGCTGTTCGGGCAAGGTTCGAGGTGGTCACCCCTGAACGCCCAATTTCCTGTAACGTGGGCGCATCAAATCATAGCGGGTTCCGCACGCCCGCTTAGTGGAGGCCACCAGATGTCTAATATCCGCAACGTCGGCGAGATGGTCGAGTCCAACCACGACGAATACAGCCGCCAGCGGTTCGTCTCCGTCCTGCGTAAGAAAGTCCTGATGGACTTCGCGGGCGATATGAAGACGATTTACGAAAAAAAAGTGGAACCGAATTTCGAAAAGAAACATGGGCGCAAGCCCAAGGATAGTCGCGAAGTCCGCACGGCAATGCTGCACGAGCCAGTTTTCGAAGGCTGGAGTTCGCTGCGCTACAACGCGCAGATGATGACGTGGTGGTCCGTTCAACCGGCGATCGAACGCAGCCTCGATGAGTTGATCCAAATGGCCAAGGACGCGCACGCCGCGAATCCGGCCGGTGGCTCGCTGGAACTGAACCCCAATGTGGATGTGCCCAAGGAAATCACCCAGCTCGACGTTCATTTGATGCCCGGGTGCTTTCACACCGAATACACTGCCGATGACGTCGCGCAGGGCGCGGTCTACCACTACGGCACGACGGTATTTTCAGGCGGCCTGCCGCATCGCAAGATTACCAAAGGCGGGGTTGCCAGCTCTATCGCAAATTACGTGAAACTCGCCTATCCCGATTTCAAGCCGCAACGCATTCTGGACATGGGGTGTACAGCCGGCGCCAACACCACGCCTTACAAAGAAGTCTTTCCGGATGCGGAAGTGCACGGCATCGATGTCGGCGCACCGCTGTTGCGGTTTGGCCATGCCCGCGCTGAGGCAGAAGGTGTTGCGCTCCATTTCCATCAAAGCAACGCGACCGATACCGGCTTTCCCGACAATCATTTCGACATCATCACGTCGAGCTTCTTTTTCCACGAAGTGTCGGTGAAAGACACGAAAAAGATTTTAAAGGAATGCCATCGGATGTTGAAGCCGGGCGGACTGATGCTGCACATGGAGCTACCGCCTGCCGCGTTCACCAACCCGTATTACAACTTCTATCTCGATTGGGATGCGTTTTATAACAACGAACCGCATTACGAAAAATTCCGTGGGCTAGATTTTCCCAAGACGCTCGCGGAATGCGGTTTCGAAACAGAAAAACAAATGATGGTGCGGATTCCCAACTTCGCTTCCACGCCTCCAGACGAGTTCGCGGCGGTAGCGACCGGCACCGAGACCCTGCGGCGCGATCACGGCAACGGCGCGGTGTGGTTTACGTTCGGCGGATGGAAGTAACCGAACCGCGCGTGATCTAGATCAAGGGTATGAATTAGGGGGCCGGGCATGATTGTTCGGCCCTTTGCTTGAGCGATGGAGAAAACCATGTCTGACAAACCCGTTCACCTGCCGCTGCGCTCAAAGGGCAAACGCGCGACGTTCTACAAGGACCCAGCGGTCGATCAGCTCTTTGCGATCATCACCATGCTGACTCAGGAACTGTCGGTGGCGTTCGACCGGATTGAAACCGTCGAACGACTATTGGACAAGAGCGGCGTCATCAAGCGTGCCGACATCGAAAAGTACAAGCCCGACGATGAGGAAGAGGGCGAGCGTACCACGCGCCGGGACGACTACATCGGCCGCGTTTTCAATATTTTGCACCAAGAAGCAGAAGCGCTACTGGACAGCTAACGCGAACGGAGGGTGAGCGATGTCGAATATTCGAAATGTGGGTGATTTGCTGGATCATGCCCACGACGAGCGGAGCCGGCAGTCCTTTGTATCGGCGTTTCGCAAGAGAATCCTGATGGACGTCGCGACCGACATGAAGACGGTTTACGACAAGAAGGTCGAACCCAAATTCGTTAAGAAACACGGTCGCAAGCCCAAGGACGCCTTAGAGGTTCGCGCTGCGATGCGCCGTGAGCCGGTCTTCGAGGGTTGGAGCTCAATGCGCTACAACGCGCAGATCATGACGTGGTGGTCGGTCCAACCCGCCGTCGAGCGCCAGCTCAACGAACTCATCCAGGCGGCGCGCGATGCGCGCGACGCAAATCCAGCCGGTGGCACGCTTGAGCTCGACCCCAACGTGGTCATTCCGCGCGAGGTGACCGACCTTGACGTGCATCACATGCCGGGTTGTTTTCATACCGAGTATGCCGCCGACGACGTCGCGCAGGGCGCCGTCTATCACTATGGCACGCAAGTTTTCTACGGCGGGTTTGGGAAAGACGTGAAGCCCAAGGGCGATGTCGCGATGTCTATCGCCAACTACCTCAAGCTGGCCTATCCCGACCTCAAACCGCAGCGCATTCTCGATCTGGGCTGTACCGCGGGGGCGAATACATTTCCCTACAAGCAGGTCTATCCCGATGCGGAAGTTCACGGCATCGATGTCGGCGCGCCAGTCTTGCGGTTTGGCCATGCCTGGGCCGAGGCCGAGGGCATCCAGATGCACTATCACCAGCGCAACGCCGAAACGCCGGGCTTTCCCGACAACCATTTCGACATCATCACCTCAAGCTTCTTCTTTCACGAACTCGCGGTGCCGACGACCAAGCGTGTGCTGAAAGAATGCTACCGGATGCTGAAGCCGGGCGGGATCATGCTCCACATGGAGCTGCCGCCGACCGAAGCGACGGACACCTATTACAATTTCGTGCTCGACTGGGACGGCTTTTACAACAACGAGCCGCACTATCAAAAGTTTCGCAACCTCGACTTTACGAAGACCCTAGTAGGGGCTGGTTTTGCCGAAGACAAAACGGAAATGATCCGCATTCCCAATTACGGTTCGACCCCACGCGAGGAATTCACCGCCGTCGCGCGCGGCGAAGGCACACTCAAGCGAGAGCACGGTTTAGGTCGTGTGTGGTTTACATTTGGCGGGCGAAAGTAGCAGAGCTGAACTAACCCGCGGCTTCGATCCGAATCGGCTGGGCGCCTTCCCAAAGAACTTTCTCGCCCAATGCGGCGAGTTGATCGACCCCCTCGGTAATCGTCAGGAAATGATTGCCTGCCAGCGGTCCAGCCGTGCTGGCAAACATCGCGTGGCCGTAGACGAAGAGTATTTCCGTCTCGCTGATACCGGCCGGATAGAATAGAACCTCGCCCTTTGACGGATGGGTCGTCACGTTTTCCCGGCCAATCCCAAGGTCGTAGTCGCCCATCGGAATCCAGCCGGCCTCGCCACTCCAGCGCGCCTGGATCAAGCTATTCTCGAACGGAAGAACGCGCCGAAACGCCGAGCAGGTGAGGGGGGCGTTTTCCTCCTCCCACCGGGCGCGAAAACGAAACGCGCCAACGACAATGGAGATCACGCAGGCTCCTTCCGAATGGCTTGGTTCAAGCGGCTCAACACGCTGGCGGATGGGGTGTCCGCCTCTCCCATTACCGATTGTTTCCTAAGCCGCCTAAATACACAACTAAATCAACATCCTAAGCGGCCACTGCTTCCGGTCTGTTCCGCCGTATTCCTAAGGCATCCCCCATAAGAAGGGGGATAGAATGGGGGATACGTTTTAGCGAACAGGACAAGTAATTTTCGAGAAGATTCACAGTAGCGTCTGAGCCGCAACGCGAAACACGCGTCCCCGGCGTTCTCTGTGGTGCAGATAACAACTCGGTAATCTGCCCCATGCAGCGGTGCTAAATGCTGTGCACTTTCCAAGGCCCCCCTAAACACGCTTGGAAGGAACTGTAATGACCGAAAACATCCTGAGACGCCTAATAGAAGTCGGACATGTGAAGGCAACAGCTTCCACGAGGCGACCTGAAAAGGCTCTTAGCGCAGCCTTCGTTCGACAGGTGGCTAAACCCGGAAGGTATTTTGACGGACACGGTCTTTATCTGCGGGTACGACCCAACGGCGGGCGGCAATGGGTTCAGCGGATCGTTATTCGCCGCAAGCGGTGTGAACTAGGACTGGGCAATCCGTCGCTCGTCTCATTGGCAGAGGCTCGGGAACAGGCTCTCGCCAACATCAAACTGGCTCGAGCAGGGGGCAATCCGCTACAGGCAAAGCGCGAGGCTAATGCCGTACTGACGTTTGAGGAAGCAGCGCGCAAGGTTCACGCCCTCCACTTGCCAACATGGCGCAACGTGAAACATGGCGCCCAATTCATCAGCACTCTCGAAACCTACACTTTCCCGCGCATGGGGAAGCTGAGGGTGTCCGATGTGACAACGGCGGATGTGTTGGCCGTTCTTTCACCAATCTGGACCGAAAAGCCTGAGACGGCAGTCCGTGTGCGGCAACGCATTGGCACGGTGATGAAATGGGCGATCGCACAACAGTGGAGACAGGACAATCCGGCGGAGTACGTTGCGGAGGCCCTCCCAAAACAAGACAAGAGCAAGAAGAAGCGCCGCAAATTCCTTCCCTATGCCCAAGTCGCAGGCTGCATAGGAGTAGTTCAGTCATCCGGTGCAGGAGTATCGACAAAACTAGCGCTTGAGTTCTTGGTATTGACCGCAACTCGTTCCGGCGAAACACGGTTGGCCAGGTGGGACGAAATTGAGTGGGAGGCCCCTGCGACACCCGCGACATCTGCGACATCTGCGACATGGGTAATCCCAGGCAGTCGTATGAAGACCAAGCGCGAACATCGCGTGCCTTTAACAGCACGCGCGGTTGAAATCCTTCGAGAGGCCGAAACGCTAGCAGACGGCTCTGGACTGATCTTTCCAAGCGCGCGACACGGCAAGCCCCTGTCCGATGCGACACTTAGTAAGCTGGTAAAGGAATTAGGCTTTGATGCCGATGTTCACGGTTTCCGAACGTCATTCCGCATGTGGGCTCAGGAGCGCAACAGCGCTCCCAGAGAGGTCGCGGAGGCGGCACTTGCTCATACTATTCGAGATAAGGCGGAAGCCGCGTATGCGCGCTCTGACTTGTTTGAAAGACGTCGCATGCTGATGAAAAGCTGGGCCGGATACCTAGCCGAGGAATCGGGCAAGGTCGTTAGGCTGGGGGTGAGTGCATGAACGCTCCCCCATCGTGTGCAGAGGCAGTCGCAATCGCTCGTACGGACCTCTCAATAGCTAGAGAGCGGGGTGCTTTCGACTCAGCGGTTACGCGGAAAAACACTGTAAATTTTCAAGCCATGGCGTTTTTCGACGCCATCAAGGAAGCCGACACTGGAAGTGACGACGTAAAAAACATCAGCGAGCTAAGAGAGCACGAAAAGTGCCGAGACGAAAACGCAACAGAAGAGAGGTCCGATCTAAAATCTTCGAGCTCGAGGATTTCGATCAGCCCGATCATTGCAATCAGTCAGATGATAAATGGTGCGGATAATTGCGCGGACAGTTTTGATTTCTTAGCTGTTGTCTCTGCCGAATATCTTGAAACAGGCAGACTAATGCCCAAAGTACTGGCGCAGTGGGCGGCGGCGATGATGAGAGGCGAAAAGAAAAGACCGGTTCGCAATGGCAGGTTTGCAAACGGAACATCGGTGCGGAATTTATATATTTGGTTGGCGATAAATACGCTGGT
>JAQBYN010000077.1 GCA_027622715.1 Pseudomonadota bacterium
CTAGCGTTTCATAGAATTATATATGTAATACTAAAGAGACGAATGGGTGACGATTTGGGTGCGAAGGGCTGCCCATCGCATCAGTGTGCGGGTGCACGGTTGGCTGCATAGGTTATTAAATGATATTAGTAATACTATGAGATATGGCGCCGACCATAAACAGGCGACGCGGGCCCGCATCCTCGATGCGGCGATGATTTTGCTCGCGCGTGGTGGCGCGGGTGCGGTCACCGTGCACGGCGTGATGCGCGCCGCCGATCTCAGCCATGGCGGCTTCTATGCCCATTTTGAGTCGCGCGAGGCGCTGCTTGAGGCGGCGTTGACCGCTGCCGCGGAGCGCACCTTGAGCGCCCTATTCGGCGCCCCAGCTGATGTGGCGCAACTCGCGCTGCGCGACGTGATCGGTCGCTATCTCGGGCGCGCGCACCTGGAGGCGGACACCGGCTGCCCTTTGCCCGCGACCTGCGGCGGCGCGCTTGACGAGTCCAGCGACGCCGCGCGTCGGCGCACCGTGCAGCGATACCGAGACGCGCTTGCCGCCGTGGCGCCTGACCAGCCGACTGCCGACGCGCTGCTGGCACTGATGGTGGGCGGCCTCGCCGTTGCACGCGCACTAGGTGGTGACGACGGCGAGGCGGTGCTGCGCGCCTGCCGGATGACCGCGCGCCAGCTCGCGACGCCAGCGTCCTAGTTCGAGATGCTGGCGTCCTAAATCAAAGAGAGTTGTGGGCTCGGTACTTCCGGCCGTTGGAAGAGATCGGTGCGTAGTGGCGCGAGCTTGCGATCGATGCCAAAGCGGCGCGCGGCCTTTCTGAAACGCTGGTCGATCAGGTCGGCGTAAGGGCCGGTCCCGCGCATGCGTGTACCGAACGTCGCGTCATAGTCTTTGCCGCCGCGTGTGTCGCGTACATGGCTGATGACTTTGGCCGCGCGGTCCGGGACGTTCTCTTGCAACCAGTCACGCGCCAAATCTTTGATCTCATGCGGCAGGCGTAACATCACGTAGCCGGCCGTTCGCGCCCCGGCAGCCGCGGCGGCCTCTAGGATCGGTTCGATCTCGTGATCGGTCAGCCCCGGGATGATCGGCGCCACCATCACGCCGGTTGGAATGCCGGCGCTGCTGAGGAGGCGGATGGCCTCGAGCCTGCGTTGTGGGGTCGATGCGCGCGGTTCCATCTTGCGCGCCAAGCGGTGGTCGAGCGTGGTCACCGACAGCATCACATGGGCCAGCCCGCGCGCCGCCATGTCGGCCAACAAATTCACATCGCGGGTGACCCGCGCTGCCTTTGTTACGATGCCGACGGGATGACCGAAGGCCGATAGGACTTTCAAGATGTCGCGGGTGATCGCATAGCGCTCTTCGATCGGCTGATACGGATCGGTGTTGGTGCCCATCGCGATCATCCGGCATTTGTAGCTCGGTTTTCTCAGGGCGTCGGCGAGCAGGGCCGGTGCATCCGGTTTGGCGAACAGCCGGGTCTCGAAATCGAGGCCGGGCGACAACCCGAGATAGGCGTGCGTTGGGCGGGCAAAGCAATAAAAGCATCCGTGCTCGCAACCGCGATACGGATTGATCGAGCGATCGAACCCGACGTCGGGCGACTGGTTACGCGCAATGATTGTGCGGCTGGTGTCAATCTCCACGGTTGTCCGCGTCGGCTCGGCGACCTCGGCCCCGCCCCAACCGTCGTCGAAGGTGAAATCGTCGTCTTGAGTTACCCGGACTTGGGCCTCGAAACGGCCTGACTCATTGGTGATGGCGCCGCGCCCACGCCGCGCGTCGGGGTGGACGGTGGGCGGGTTGGTCTGGGGACCAGTGTGTTGGAAGGGTCGCGGCGCCATGACTGGACTCTACGGCCCGGGAGGAACAAAGCAAGAACAATGGTGACCGCATTTTGCGGGCTACGGCCATAATCTTGTTTGGTCCTCCTGCCCTGGCCATAGTCCGGCGCGATGGATGATCCCGCGCCGGTCACGGCCACCAAAACGGACCACGGTGTTGCGGACCTTGGAACGCTGACGGTTGTCATCCCGGTCCTCGATGCAGCCGCAACCTTGGCACCGGTGCTCGCGGTTCTGCGGGCCCTGCGGATCATCGTGGTCGATGGCGGTTCGCAGGACGCCACCGTGCAAATCGCCGAAGCGGCGGGGGCGACCGTGGTTCAGAGTGCCCGTGGTCGCGGCAGTCAGTTGGCTTACGGCGCGACGGCGGCACCAAGCGAGTGGCTCATGTTCCTGCACGGCGATACGCGACTTGGCGCGGGGTGGCGCGAAGAAGTTGGTCGGTTCATTGCCGATCCGGCGCACCGATCCAAGGCCGCAGTCTTTCGCTTTCGTCTCGATGCGACCGGGTTCTGGCCGGCGCTGATTGGCTTCGGGGTCACGCTGCGCAACCGCGTCTTGAGTCTCCCCTACGGCGATCAAGGATTGATCATCCATCGCAGCCTCTACGACTCGGTCGGGGGGTACCGGACACTGCCCCTGATGGAGGATGTCGATATCGTGCGGCGAATTGGGCGCGCTGGTCTGGTGCATCTCCAGACGACCGCCGTGACCTCGGCGGCGCGCTACCGCCGGGGCGGGTATTTGCGCCGCCCGATGCGCAACCTGGTCTGTCTCGCGCTCTATTTCTTAGGCGCCGATATGTCCCTGATTCGTCGGATCTACGGACCGTGAGTCCGACCACGCGGCGTCAGTTGATCGTGTTTGCGCGTGCGCCGCAGTACGGGGCGGTGAAAACGCGTCTGGCGCGGCAGATCGGCGCCGGTGCGGCTTGGCGTTCTTACCAAGATATGACGGCGACGGTGCTGCGCGAGGTCGCTGGTGTGCCGCTATGGCAGAGCCGGTTGGCGGTGACGCCGCCGGCCTTTGCGCGGCGCGCCCGATTCTGGGCCGCCCGTTCGGTCAGCGAACCGCAAGCCCACGGCGATCTTGGGCAGCGCATGGCGGCGGCCCTGACGGCGGCGTCTGCGCGCGGTCCGGCAATCATCGTGGGTAGCGATATTCCGGCAATGACGCGCCAGCATGTGCGAGACGCGTTCGACTTGTTGGCACGCCACGACGTTGTTTTTGGCCCGGCGGTGGACGGTGGCTATTGGCTCATCGGCGTCCGCCAAGGGCTACCCGCGACGGTCCTGGCGCATCTCTTTGACGGCGTTCGATGGTCGACGGCGAGCGCATTGGAGGACACGGTTCAAAACGTGCGGCACCCGCGCACGCTGGCCTACGCGGCGACGTTGCGCGATGTCGACGACGCCGATGATCTGGCGCTGTGGCGCGGTCGCGCCTAGGGGACGCTTGGCCGGTGGACGGCGTCGCGCGCGCGTTGCTCGAGGATTTCCCTCGCCTTGTCGTCAAAACACGTCTGGTACTGCGGCGAGCCCTCGGCGAACCCCTTCTTTTCGCAGTGGCGTTTCAGCCAAGCGCGGTCGCGATCGGACAGGCGCATTGTGACCCCACGCACGGTGATTTCCTGCGCCTCTCCGGCGTGCGGCAACGCGATTGCGAACGGGACGGCGGCAAGCACGGCAAGCGCGCCGCGGCGATTGACCTTCATGGTGCACTCCCTAAGGGCGTGAATATTCCCCTTTAATATGGGCGGGAACCAGCGACAGGCAATCGCCCGTCATCAGAAAGTGATGGTCACGATCGCCGTATACGGATCGACGCTAAGGAGGCTTGCGGCTGCGGTTCCAGAAGCCGCGAGAATGGGTCGTTTGTGGGATTTTGCCGCGAGAGCGTGACCAGATTTGAGGACGATTACCGGGCGGCCAGCGCAAAATTGCGGGCCACATAGTCGATCAACTGGTCGACACTCTCGTCGATTGTCGCGCGGCTCGTGTCGATCACAAAATCGGGAGTCTCGGGTTCCTCGTAGGGCGCGTCGATGCCGGTGAAGTCGGTGATTTCGCCAGCCCGGGCTTTTTTGTAAAGGCCCTTTGGATCGCGTGCCTCGCACGTCGCTAAATTCGCTTTGACAAATACCTCGTGGAACATGCCCTGCACGGCGGCCTGCCGGGCGCACGTCCGATCGCTCCTGTAGGGAGAGATAAACGCGCTGAGGGCGATAAAACCTGCACGCGCAAATAGAGCGCCCACTTCGCCAACGCGGCGAATGTTCTCGGTCCGCTCCTCCGGCGAAAAACCGAGATCAGCATTAAGGCCGTGCCGCAAATTATCCCCGTCCAGAACGTAAACTTGGTAGCCGCGCTCGAAGAGGCGGCGTTCGAGTTCGAGAGCCAAAGTCGATTTGCCCGAGCCGGAAAGTCCAGTGAACCAGATCACACCGCCACGGTGGCGCGAGCGAGTGGTCCGTTCTTGTTCGGTAACCCGGTGTTCGACGCGTGCGACATTGGTCGCGCGACGCGTCATTTCTTGCGTCCGGGCGGCAAAGGCTCGCATCCTGATCGGGCTTCCTTAGACGACGCGAACGGATCGAAGCGGCTGAATGCCCCGCTGAGGAATAGGACGCACTTGTCTAGATTGGTCATGTTTGGCAAATGGCGATAGGTCGCAAGCGAAAAAGGCGAATGAGCCGGTGTGTCAAGTCTGTAGCGGTCCTTTCACC
>JAQBYN010000035.1 GCA_027622715.1 Pseudomonadota bacterium
GGCTTGTGTCTCTTGACCATTTCCAAACTCCTTCGTGAGCCAAAATAACAAAGATTCTGGACCACTCAGAAGGGGGCAGATCAAGTTACGAGTTCATGCGCTTCCTCTCCTTGGGAATCCGTTTGGTGGAAAGACAGACAGGCAAAAACTGGCGCAAAGATGACAAAACCAGAGAGGCCGTTAAGGCGGCGGTCAGCACAGCTTTCGATACGTATGGCTGGGAAGGGGCTTTTTCTGCCGCCAAAGACGGATCTTTTGGCGCGACCGATACAGATGCAAAGGCACGAGGCCACGATCTGATGGAAGGGCTAATAGCGCAGTTCGAGAGTTATCGGTGGAAGTCGCGTTGGGACGGGGAGAAATAATGGATGAGCAAGCGGTTTAGTCGACTCACTCGCGCGAACATTCGGAGACTGCCGGTCGGGAGTTCGGTCTCTGAAAACGGGATTGCTGCGAAGCACTTGCCGGATGGCGATTGTCGTTACTCCGTCAACATCATGGTAGACGGCCAGCGCATACATCGAGTTCTAGGCAAGGAAAGCGACGGCGTCACACGAACGCAATGCGAAGAGTTCATCGCCCGCGCAAGAACCGACGCACGGCGTGGTCGGCTTGGTCTTCCCGCAAAACGTAAGCTCGCTCTGACCCTTTCCGCCGCCGCTGATATCTACATGGAGCGATTGCAGGACGCGGGGGGCAAAAACTTGGTGGCCAAGCGGCAGCACCTGTCGCTTCACATCAAACCCTGCGTTGGAACCGTCAGATTGGATCGACTCTCGACGTTCACCTTGGAGCGTTTTCGGAAGCAATGCGTTGATAGGGAATTGAGCGTCGCAACGATCAACCGAATTCGAGCCACCTATAACCACATGGCCCGCCGCCTCCACGAATGGAAGTTCGTCTCAGAACCACTGCCGCTGATGACTGGGCAGCGTGAAGACAATCAGCGCGAATACGTTTTAACGCTTGAACAAGAAGGGGACCTGTTGAGGGCCACCCTGGCCGACTCGAACACCCACTTGTGGCTATTCATCAAGATCGCGCTCACTACAAGCATGCGACACCAAGAAATCCTTCGGATGAGTTTTGATTCGCTGGACGCAAGTAGGCGTCGGCTCAAGACCAAAGTGAAGGGCGGACGTTTGCGTCAGCAGCCGCTCCCACAAGAAACCGTCGATTTGCTTCTGAAAGAGCAACAAATGTCAGCCGCGCCGACAGGCTGGGTTTTTCCTTCTTCCACAACAGCCAGCGGCCATGTGGGCAGCATGCGTAGCGCATTCAGGCGGGCCGCCGTTGCGGCGGGCTTGGACCCCGAGCGGGTCTCGCCGCACACGCTTCGACACACGGCAATTACCCGGCTCGCGTCTCAGAACGTTGATTTCAAAACGCTACAAGCCTTTTCCGGCCATTTGAGCATTCAGGCGCTTGCCCGATACATGCACCCGGTCGATCAGAAGATCGACGACGCACTCGATGCGATGTCTAGGATTTCGAGGTTGGGCTTTCGCGCTTCCTGAGCATATTTGACCGGGAACAAAATTCGAACACGGCCATCTGCCAACATCGACAATCCGGGATCATTTACACAGGAATTACACACACGACCTCAATGGGTCGTGCAAATTCCTTGAAATAATGGTGCCCAGGGCCGGGATCGAACCAGCGACACGCGGATTTTCAGTCCGCTGCTCTACCAACTGAGCTACCTGGGCCCATGATGCCGGTCATCTTATACATATGACCGGTCCGCCGCGCGCCATCGCGGCGCGCAACAAGGCAGCCGCCTTATAAAAGAAGCCCTGGGGGGTGTCCAGCCGCCGGCACTGCACCGCGCGCGCCCGCACTGTACGGTATGCCCGGCTCAACCCTCGGGCGCGTTGTCGTTGGAGATAATCGCCTCGAGCTCGCCTTCGCTCAGGGGTTCCTCGGCGGGGATCGCATAGGTGCCACCCAGCCAGCGCCCCAGATCCACGTCGGCGCAACGCTTGGAACAAAACGGGCGGTACACGGGCGCGCTCGGTTTACGGCAAATCGGGCACGCTCCCTGATTTTGCGCTTTTGCCATTGGCTTACCGTCTTGTTGCGTTGCGGGCCAAGCCTAACGCGCCGCGGGACCGCACGGCAATCGCACCGCGTGTCGCTTTACGCGCTTTCCGATCCCGGCGCGCCGGTCGCCCAAATGATGCCGATAAAAAGAGTCTTAGCGCGTGGCAGCACCAGCAACGCTAACGCCAACGCAGCCACGGGCCACACCGTCATCGCCAGCCAACTCGGCCACGCGGTGTTTTGCTCGACCACGAGTGCCGCCGGGACAATCAAATGTCCGACCAGCAAGATCGTCAGCCACGGCCCGGCATCGTCGGCGCGAATGTGGCCATAGCGCTCGCAGCAAGCCGCGCACTGTTCGACCGGTTTGAGATAGGCGCGCATCAGCCGCCCCGCGCCGCAATTCGGGCAGCGCCCGCGCAACGCGCGCCGCACAGCGAGGCCGAGCCTAGGGCGTTGGGGCAGTGCTGCAGGTCGGGTCATCGGCGTGACCTCGCCAATAAGAGATCAAATGCCGCGTCATCGCCGTGCGCGGCTGGGCAGACCGTGCGCCGTGCTCAAGTCGCATACAAGGGGCACTGCGCAGTGTGCGCTGGTTTGCCGCACCGCGTGGGCCTCTCCCTGCGCGCGAAAACCTAAACCCGCACAACCTCAAAATCGCGGCGCGCGAAATCTTCGGCGGCGACCAGTTCCACCGAACACCCGGTGCGCTGTTCCAGCGCCAGCAACAGCGGTTCGGCTTCTTCGAGGTAATCGATCACGGCGTCCGCGGCGTGCAACTCAAGGCGCTTACCGACATCGCTGCGCACCACGCGGCCCTCGCGTTCGGCGCGCCACAGCAACGCCAATGCAACCGTCTCGACCGTGGGCACCCGCGCCTGACCATCGCACACCAAACAGGTTTCGGTGAACCGCTTGTGCACCGAATCACGGGTGCGCTTGCGGGTCATTTCCAGCAACCCAAATTCGGAAATGGTGCCCAGCCGCACCGGGGCTTTGTCGCCGACCAAGTTTTCCTGCAACTTGGCAATCACTTGAGTTTGGTCGTCCGGATCGTCCATGTGAATAAAGTCGATCACGATCAGCCCGCCGATATCGCGCACGCGCAACTGCCGGGCAATTTCGGCGGCGGCTTCCAGGTTGGTCGCCAGCGCCGTGTCGCGGTGGTTACCGGCCTGGGTGTAGCGGCCCGAATTGACGTCGACCGAGGTCAGCGCCTCGGTGCCCTCAATCACGACATGGCCGCCCGACGGCAACCCGACCTTGGGCTCCAGCAACGCGTCCATTTGTTCGGCGATCCGGTGCGCCTCGAAGATGTCCTCGTGATCGGTGTACCGCTCAACCGCGCCGGCAAAATCCGGCAGGTGATCGGTAACGAAGGCGCGCGCCGCCTGGCAAGCGGTCTCATCGTCGATCAGCACGGCCTGCGTTGCCGCGTTGACATGGTCGCGCAGAAAGCGCTCGACCGGCCCGAGATCGGCATACAGCGCCGCCGGCGCTTCGGCGCGCTTGGCCTCGTCGGCCACATCGGTCCACAGCGCCCATAGCCCGGCGATGTCAGCCTCGAGATCCTCGGCATCGGCGCCCGAGGCCGCCGTGCGCACAATAAAACTCGCGCTCAGCTTAAGGTCCTCGGCAATTTTGGTGACCATCTCGGTCAACCGCGCCCGCTCGGCTTCGTCTTCGATACGGCGTGAAATAAACACCCCGTCGGCATTCGGCACCAACACCAAATAGCGCCCCGGCAGCGACACTCGGGTCGACAGCCGCGCGCCTTTGTCTGCCAACGGCTCTTTGGTTGCCTGCACAACGATCGCTTGGCCTTCGTGCACCAGCTCGGCGATGGGCGGGGCGCGGCGCTCACCGGTTTCGTCGACCCAGTCATGGGGTCGTGCATCCCAGGCCGACAAAAACCCGCTGCGCTCAGTGCCGAGTTCGACAAACGCGGCCTCCATGCCGGGCACCACAGAGGTGACGCGGCCGAGGTAGATCGCGCCGACACCGGTCTCGCTGGCGCCGTGGTCGCGGTCGATGACCAGATGCGACAGGCCGCGTTCGTCGGCAATGGCGATACGCACTTCGCCGATCCCGACGTTGACCAAAATGGTTTCAGCCATGGCTTTGTGGCCGGTAACCCAGCCCCTCCAACAAACTAGCGGTTTCATAAAGCGGTAGGCCGACCACGGCCGAATAGCTGCCGTGGACGGCAATGACAAAACGGCCGGCCAGCCCCTGCACGGCATAGCCGCCAGCCTTGCCGCGCCATTCGTCCGACGCCAAATAGGTCGTAATATCGTCCGCGCTCAAACGCTTGAACCGGACGCGGGTTTCTACCAGTCGCGCCGCGCTGCGTCCCCCCGGGGCAACACCAACCACGGCGGTCAGCACCCGGTGCGCCACGCCCGACAGCAGGCGCAGACAATCGCGGGCCTCGGCTTCACTTTCGGCCTTGGGCAAAATGCGGCGGCCGCGCGCCACCACGGTATCGGCCGCGAGCACGAAATCGCCCGGCGCGTCAACCGCAATCGCTTGCGCCTTGGCGCGGGCCAGGCGTTGGGCCAAGTCGCGCGGCAGTTCGTTTTTCAAAGGCGTTTCATCGATGTCGGGTGCCCGGATGAGCTGCGGTACCAGCCCAATCTGCGTCAAAAGATCGAGTCGGCGCGGCGAGGCAGAGGCCAGAACCAGCACCGGCGCCGATTCTTGCCGCCGGGCCACGGCCGCGGTCACGACACTCAATCCTATTTGTAGCGGAACGTGATGCGGCCCTTGGTCAGATCGTACGGGGTCATCTCGACCAGGACCTTATCGCCAGCAAGCACACGGATTCGGTTTTTGCGCATCTTGCCCGAGGTGTGCGCGAGAACTTCATGGTCGTTCTCCAGCTTCACACGGAACATGGCATTGGGGAGGATTTCATCCACCGTGCCATTCATCTCGAGCATTTCTTCCTTGGCCATAAGTCTCCATTTCGGGGGTTCGGTGCCCCATAAAGTCGTGCGGGCCCCTCAAAATCAAGCAAATTTAGCGAAACCCATCGAAACCCATTCGATCCTGGCCACAACAGGCACCCTTGTCGTCGTGTGGGCTCTAAGTGAAGGCTGCCGGCGCTACAGCGAGTCGCGCAGCGCCGCCCCCAACCGTTCGCCCAAGAAGTCATAAACCCGGCGCACCCGCGGGTTGGTGCGCAAGCCCGCATGCGCCGTCAGCCACACTGGTAACGACGGGATGGCAAACGCTGGGAGCACGCGCGCCACTTTGGGCTCGGCGTCGCCGACCCGCACTTGGCTAAAGCCAATGCCGGCGCCCGCCACGACAAGGCGCCAATAGGCGACCTGGTCGTCGCAGCGCACCGCGAAAAAGTGCCGGTCCGCGGTCGCGCCGGCGGCGCGAAAGCCGCGAATGATTTGGTCGGAACGGTCGTATCCAACGATATCGTGCGCCAGCAAATCGTCGATCGTGCGCGGCACGCCTTTCCGATCCAAATACGCCGTCGCGGCATAAACCCCGATGCCGAGATCCCCGACTTTGCGGGTGATCACATCGACTTGCTCGGGCCGGTACATCCGCACCGCGATATCGGCCTCGCGCTGCAGAAGGTTCTCGGTCGCGTCCGAGGCGACCAACTCAATTTCGATTTCGGGATATTGCACCCGCAAGTCGGCAATCATGTCGGGCAAGGTAAACGTGGCGACAAACGCGCTCGCCGTCACCCGCACCGTGCCGGCCAAGGCGTCGGCGCGGCCGGCCGCCGACAATGCGAGTTGGTCGGCGGCCCGCGCCATCATCTGTCCGTGTTCCAGCAATTCGGCGCCGGTCTCGGTTAGCTCTAAGCCGTGCGGGCGGCGCTGGAACAAGCGCACCCCGAGATCTGCTTCCAGCGCCTGAATGTGGCGCCCGACGGTGGGTTGGCTCAGGCCCAAGGCCCGGCCCGCCGCCGACAGCGACCCGAGCTCGGCCGCCCCCACAAAAACCCGCAATTGCGCCCAGTCCAGCATCGCCAGTCATTCAATAATGAATATCATTCCTGCAATATTAGAGGATTTTCTTTCACAACTGAATAGCTGAGTATGCCCCTGACAACGCACCCACGGAGGACAGCATGACCACCACCGCACCGCACCAGACCCCCCGGACCGTCCTAATCCTCGGCGCCAACGGCCGTTTCGGCCGCGCCGCCGTGGGCGCCTTCCGCGCCGCGGGCTGGCAGGTTCGCGCCTTCGTCCGGCCGGGCCGCACGCTGCCCAGCGACGTTGTCCGCATTGAAGGCGACGCGTTCCAGGCCGCCGATGTCGCGGCCGCCGCTCAGGGCGCCGACGTCATCGTCCATGCGCTCAACCCGCCCTACACCAAATGGCGCACCGACCTGCCCCGCCTCGCCGCCAACGTGCTCGCCGCCGCCCGTGCCAGCGGGGCCGGCGTGATGATCCCAGGCAACGTCTATAACTACGGTGCCGGCATGCCGGCCGTGCTGCGCGAGGACACCGCGCACCGCCCCACCACCCACAAGGGGCATTTGCGCGAAACCATGGAGCAAAGCTTTCACGACGCCGCCGCGCACGGCGTCCACACGGTCGTGCTGCGCGCCGGCGATTTCATCGAAGCCGCCCAGACCGGCAACTGGTTCGACCGCTTCATCGCCGCCAAGGTCGATCGCGGCATCGCGGTCTATCCCGGCCCGCGCGACCGCGTCCACGCCTGGGCCTATCTGCCCGATATGGCGCGCGCGATGGTCGCACTGGCCGAACGCGCCGAGGCGCCAAGCGGTTTCGAAACCTTCAACTTTGAGAGCTACAACGTCACCGGCGCCCAGCTCATCGCCGCGCTCGAGACCGCCACCGGCAAACCGCTCAAGGTGCGCGGCGTGCCGTGGGGCATGATGCGTCTTATCGCCCTGTTCGCCCCAATGATCCGCGAGATCCTCGAGATGCGTTATCTGTGGCAGGTCCCCCACGCCCTCGACGGCACCAGGTTGCAATCGGCTTTACCTGATTTCCGCCCGACCCCGCTCGCCGACTGCCTGCAAGAGGTGCTGCCTGCCACGCAAAACGCACCGGCAAAAACCCCGAGTCGCGCGTCGGCCTTGGCCTAGTCCCCGCAAGCCGACAAACCCCGGCCCTCTAGGAGTGGGTGGCGGTCGCGAGGCGTCCGCCGGGTGAGGGGCAGCGTTACCCGCTCCCCGCCGCCGAGGTCGGTGCGCCGAAGCGCGCCAATATCTTTGCCTCCAAAAAGTCCCGCACCTCGCGGTAGGCGGCCATCATTTGCTCGCGTTTGCCCTGGATGTAGGTCGCATCGAAAGTGTGCCAAAACTCCAACTCGCAGGCCATCGTGCGGGTCATCTCGACCGCCGAATGCTGGGCTTCGGGCGATAACGACACCACCACATCGAACGACGAATCTTCCAACTCGTCGAACAGCTTGGATTTGTGTTTCGAAATGTCGATGCCGATCTCGGCCATCACAATCACCGCAAACGGATCGACCTCTTCGCCGCGCACCCCTACCGAATCGACATACACGCGGTTGCCGAAATAGTGCTTCATCAACCCCTCGGCCATGGGCGAGCGCACCGCATTCATCGTGCAGGCGAACAAAACCGATCCCGGCAATTCAGTCATCGCGCCTAACGCAGGTGCAAAACGCAAAGCAGCGTGAACAGCCGCCGTGCCGTATTGTCGTCAAGTGCGACCTTGCCGTTCAAGCGCTCGCGCAGCAGGTCCGATCCTTCGTTGTGTAAACCCCGCCGCGCCATATCGATCGCCTCAATGCGCGACGGCGTCGCGTGTTTGATGGCCTCGTAATAGCTCTCGCAAATATGCCAATAGTCTTTCACGACCTTGCGAAACGGCGACAACGACAACCCGATTGCCACCACGGCCGTGTCGTCCTCGCTGCGCACGTCGAAGACCAGCCGGTTGTCTTCGATTGATAGATGCAGCGCGTAGGGCCCACGCGACTCGCGCCCGTCCAGGACAAACGTGTTGTCCTCAATAAGATCGAAGATCGCCACTTTGCGTTCGCGCTCGATGTCGGGCCCACGCCGCGCCACGGTGCGGTCGTCCAGCGTCACCGCAGCGATGCGATCCGTGTCGCTCACCGTGCCCTCAGCCGGCGGCAGGCGAACAGCCCGCCAACCGGCAGACCCACAAAGCCGCACCCAAGACCCTCCTCCCCCTGCCTGCAGGGGGAGGGAAGGGAGGGGGTTTTTTCGAGAAAGGGCGGGATTGCTTCGTGGCGCGACTCCGTTTTAGCCGCCAACGTGACCGCTATACCAACGACCCCCTCCCTACCCTCCCCCTCGACGAGGGGGAGGAACAAGATCGAGGGGCACTTCAATCCGCCGTCCCGTGGCGAGAGGGTCGCTACCGCGCAAGCCGCGGCCGGGTGAAGGCCGCCGCGAGTCATTCCGTACCGCCGGCCCCGGGCTCCAGCCGCAACCGCACCGAGCGCGCGTGCGCCGGCAACCCTTCAGCATCGGCCAGCGTTGCCGCCGCCGGACCGATGCGCGCCAGGCTGGCCAGGTCGCAGCGGATCACCGAGGTCCGCTTCATAAAGTCCAGCACCGACAGCCCCGAGGCAAAGCGCGCACTGCGCGCCGTCGGCAACACGTGATTAGGCCCCGCAACATAGTCGCCGATGGCCTCCGGCGTGTGACGACCCATGAACACCGCGCCGGCATGGCGAACCCGGGCAAACAACGCTTCCGGGTCGTCCACGGCAAGTTCGAGATGTTCGGGCGCCAACCGGTCGATCAGTGCGGGCGCGTCGTCCAGGCTGGCCAGCACGATGATCGCGCCGTGATCGGCCCAACTCGCGCGTGCGATATCGCGCCGGGTCAGCGTCGCCAGTTGCGACTCGACAGCGGCAGCAACACGGTCGGCGAACGCCGCATCGTCGGTCATCAAGATCGACTGCGCCGCCGGGTCATGCTCGGCTTGCGACAGCAAATCGGCGGCGATCCACGCCGGGTCGTTGGCGCCGTCGGCTACCACCAATATCTCGGACGGTCCGGCAATCATGTCGATCCCGACGCTGCCAAAGACCTGCCGTTTGGCCGCCGCGACATAGGCATTGCCCGGCCCGACGATGACGTCGACCGGCGCGATGGTGGCGGTGCCAAACGCTAGCGCCGCGATCGCCTGCGCCCCGCCCAACCGGTAGACCTCATCGATCCCCAAAATCTGCACCGCCGCCATCACCAACGGATTGATCACCCCGTCCGGCGTCGGCACCGTCATTGCGATGCGCGTCACCCCGGCGACCTGCGCCGGGATCGCGTTCATCAGCAGCGAGCTCGGATACGCCGCCAGCCCGCCCGGCACATATAGTCCGGCCGCCGTCACCGGCGTCCAGCGCGCGCCTAACTCAACCCCGGCTTCGTCGACGTAGCGCAGGTCGACCGGTTTTTGCTTTTCGTGAAAGGCACCGATGCGCGCCGCCGCAACCTCCAGCGCCGCCACTGACTCAGGTGAGGCCAGCGCGGCCTGGGCAGCAATGTCGTCTGCCGACAAACGAAACCGCTCAGGCGTCAGCGTCAGCCGGTCGAACCGCGCGGTATACTCGGCCAACGCCACGTCGCCACGGGCGCGCACATCGGCAAGGATCGCCGCGACCACCGCGCCGACATCTGCCGATGTTTCGCGCTTGTCGTCGAGCAGCCCGGCGAAGGCCGCCGCGAAATTCGCCTCGCTTGCGTTAAGCCGCCTGGCCACGCACCACCTCGGTAAAACTGTCGACCAGCGCGCCGATCTCAACCGGCCGCGTTTTTAACGCCACGCGGTTGACCACCAGACGCGAGGACACCTCGGCAATCGTCTCGACCTCGACCAGACCGTTGGCGCGCAAGGTCGATCCGGTCTCGACCAAATCGACAATCCGCCGGCACAACCCCAGCGCCGGCGCCAGCTCCATCGCGCCGTGCAGTTTGATGCATTCGGCCTGGACGCCGCGCGCCGCGAAATGGCGCCGCGTCAGGTTGGGATACTTCGTCGCAACGCGCACATGGCTCCAGCGCAGCGGATCGTCCGTCGCCTTGACCGATTCGGGTTCGGCCACTACCAGGCGGCACACGCCGATCCCCAGGTCGAGCGGCGCGTAGAGTTCGGCATATTCGAATTCCAACAGCACGTCGCTACCGGCGATCCCCGCGTGTGCCGCGCCAAAGGCGACAAACGTCGCCACGTCGAAACTGCGCACGCGAATCAAGTCGACATCCGCGCGGTTGGTCGTAAAGCGCAGTTGGCGCGAGTCCTTGTCAAAGAACGCCGCCTCCGGCGCGATACCGACCTGCGCCAGCATCGCCACGCCGTCATCGAGAACGCGACCCTTGGGCAGGGCAAAGATGATCTTGTCGCCGGTGGTCACGGGGCTTGCTTCTCTATTAGAGGGCGGATTGCGGCCATTCCTAAGCGATGCCGCGGGCCGCGACAAGGTTGGGCGCTACTACTAGGCCCCGGAATGATCCGGCGCGCGCCGTACCGGCCACGCCGCGCTCAGGTCGCGCACCTCGGCATCGACGCATTCGGCCTCTAGCCGGATCGTCCCGCCCCCGGCGAAATCCAGCACCAGGGCCGCGCCGGCATCGTCAGCCGACTCGACGCGCACCGCCAACAACTCGCCCACCGTATCGCGCACGTGCAGGGCGATGCCTTGATGTTGCACCTTCATCACATGATTGAAATGCACCCCCGTGCGGACCCGCTCGCGCGCCTTGCCGGCCTCCCAGCGAAACCGGCTGACCGCCATCACAAAGCGCCGCCGCCGCGGATCGAACGTCATGTCGCCGTGGCGCACCAGCGCATCCTGCAGCAGCGCCGAGATCACCGTGAGGTCATCGGCATCGTGGGCGTCAGGCGAAGGGGAGCCGGCGGGGTACTCATATCTCGATGGACCGTGCCATGACCGTCAATCGGCGACCCGCTCAATGTCGGCCCCGCAGGCCGCCAGTTTCTCAACCAGATGCTCATAGCCCCGGTCAAGGTGGTAAACCCGGCTTACCGTGGTCTCGCCCTCGGCGGCCAACCCGGCCAACACCAACGACACCGACGCGCGCAGGTCGGTCGCCATCACCGGCGCACCGCGCAATTGCTTGACCCCGCGCACCACCGCGGTGTGACCCTGCAACGAAATATTGGCACCCATGCGCATCAATTCAGGCACGTGCATAAAACGATTTTCAAAGATCGTTTCGTTGATCGTCGACGCGCCATCCGCCGTGGTCAGCAGCGCCATGAACTGCGCCTGCATATCGGTTGGAAAACCGGGATAGGGCTGGGTTGAAATATCGGTGGGCGAAATCGCGTCGGAGCGTGGCGACACTGTCAGCGTACCGTTTTGCCGCGCTACCCCAACGCCGCAGGCCGCCAGCGCGTCGACCACTGCGCCCAACGTATCCGCGTTGGTATGGGTTAACGTCAGCGCCCCGCCGGTGATCGCCGCGGCGGCCATATAGGTGCCGGTTTCAATACGATCGGCCATCACCCGGTGATGCGCGCCGCCCAGTTCGGCGACCCCTTGAATGACGATGCGCTCGGTGCCGGCGCCGCTGATGCGCGCGCCCATCGCGATCAAACACGCCGCAAGATCGCCGATCTCAGGCTCACGCGCGACGTTTTCCAGCACGGTTTCGCCCGCCGCCAACGTGGCCGCCATCATGACGTTCTCCGTGGCGCCGACCGACACGGTGGGAAAGCGCACGTGCCCGCCTTTTAGTCCGCCCGGCGCGCTGGCGTTGACGTAGCCCTCTTCCAATTCGATCCGCGCACCCAATTGCTCCAGTGCCTTGAGGTGCAGATCCACCGGCCGGGTGCCGATCGCGCAACCGCCGGGCAGCGACACGCGTGCCTGATGGCAGCGCGCCAGCAAGGGCCCCAACACCAGCACCGACGCACGCATCTTGCGCACCAAGTCGTAGGGCGCTGTGGTGCTGGTGATCGTGGCCGCGCGCAGCGTCATCGTCTGCCCGCCCGCGCCGTCGCCTTGGCTCAAATCGATATCCGCACCGTGCTGCGCCAACAGCGCCGCCAGCGTCGCAATGTCGGCCAGCTTGGGCACGTTGGACAGCACCAGCGCTTCGGGCGTCAGCAGACTGGCCGCCATCAGCGGCAACGCGGCGTTCTTCGCGCCCGATATTTGGATTGTCCCGTTCAGCCGCCGTCCGCCGCGGACCCTAATGCGTTCCATCGCCGCTCTCTCTTATTGCGTCTTGGCCGGCAAACCCGAGATACCCCGTCGCGCCCGCCGGGCATCAATGCCCAGGAAATACGGCAACAGCGTGGCGCGTACGGGCATCATGCCTCATCGTCCAGTGGCGGATCGTCGGGCGCCGCGCGGCCTTGGGCCTGCGCCTTGCGCCGCTTCAGGTTGGCGCGCAGCGCTTCGGCTCGGCGCGCCTCGCGCGCGGCGCGGTGGCTGGCAACAGCCGGGCTTGGCGGCGGTTCGGTGTCTTCCTGAGCTGCCATCGGGCCGGAAACCGGACCTCGAATCCTTTTGATTTCAACGCCTTACAGACCACCAGGGACGCTTGCCCGGGTGCGGTCACTATGGCATGTTGCGCCCGCCCTGCGAAGCCCACATAGCTCAGGGGTAGAGCACTCCCTTGGTAAGGGAGAGGTCGAAAGTTCGAATCTTTCTGTGGGCACCAGCTGCCGCTAGCCGATGCGCGCTACCAGTCGAGATCGGCCTCATAGCCCAGCGCGACCAGGGCGTCGCCAGCCATGTCCTTGAACACGCGGCTGACTTTAGGGGTGAAGTGGTTCTGCCAGTCACCGGCGATGCCGCGGCGTAGGCCGCGGGCAATCGCGGGCGAGCCGTCGTTGTAGATGTGGGTCGCGTCGCGCCCTTCCTCGATCTTGCCGCCCGATTGATGGGCGAAGCTGCCGAGGTGGATGAGCCGGTCCAACGCATCATCGTTGGTCGGCACCAGATCGGCACCGCTCAGGCCGAGCCAGTCGATGAGCGCCCGGTACGCCGCGCGCGGCTGGTAGCGAATATCCTCGAAACGCAATCCGTAGACCGTGTCGCACGCCGCGATGTCAACGAATTGGGCCACGAACGTGTCCAGCGCCATGCCTCGCGCGTAATAGTCGCGTTGCGGTTGGATGTATTCGTAGCCGCGCATGATCTGGATAAAGAGATCCTCGTCCGACAGCCGCTTCATCGCATCGAAGCCGCCCGCGCCGGTGTCGTATTTGATCCGGTGATAATGCGTCGTGATGATGTCGCGCGGGTCGCGGTACAAATAAACGCTTTTCGTGCCGCCGAGGTCCGCGAGGAAACGGGTGCGTACGGGGTGATGAAACTCGACCCATTCGCCGCGGTCGAGCCGCGACGCGACGGCCGCAAAATAGTCTTCGCCGATGGTTTCCGGAATCACGCATTGCGCAGGGTCGAGATTGATCCCATCGATCCGGCGGCCCGGATCGACGACGCTATCGATGTAGCGCGTGTTGAAACAGGGTTGCGGGAAATGATGCTGGTCGTAGCCGTACATCCACATCAGTGCTTGAAAGACCGGGATGAACCGTTTCGATCCGGCGCCGGGCACGGTTGCGGTAATGATCGCGTCGTTGGCGCCAAGCGCGATGCTAGTCGCGAAGGCGCCGCCCTGGGCTTGGGCCAAGAACGGCAGGACGATCGGCCCGGGGTCGCGAAAATGATCGGCAATAAAACGCGCCATCCGGTAAGCCTCGGACGGCCGGCACAGCGCCACGACGGCACTGTACGCGGCGTCGCTGAAATTGCGCTCTGGGCCGTTGGTGCGCCGCTTGATCCCCTCCAGACCCACCGCGATATAGCTGACCGTGCGGCCCGATAGACGTTGCGCCGCTTGACCGAGCAAGGCCGCTTCCCCGTTGAGGTCGAGCAGGCAAATCGGTTTGCTGCCGTCGAGTGCCTCAAGGCCCATCAAGATATGGGCGCAGGCATCGGTCGAAAACGGCTGTTGCGGATCGAACGCAATGCCCAGTCCCACGGCATCGACTTGCGGGCCTTTGACGGCCGGCGGTGGCGCCGCCGCCATGACCCGGTCAAGCATGCGCGGTCTCAGCCGATTGCGGTCGCGCGATAGCCTTCAGGATGCCCTTGGGTGCCGAGGCATCGGACCAACGCACCCAACCCAACACCTCGACCAGATCGCCGATTTTGTGGATCTGGATGGAATTGAGCCGGTTGCCCTGCCGCGGGTAACTGACCGCGGCCGCAAGAATAAGATCCGCGTCGCTGACGCGATCAGTTTGCCAAAGGTATTCGATGGCGTCGGCGATATGGTCGGCGCTCTGCCGAGTAAACCGAAACGGCAGCGTCACCCCTTCAACGCCGCGGTACAGCGCAATGCGCCGCGCTGCGCCGGGGTCGTCACTGACCGCCAAGATCGGCTGGCGCGGATAGTACGCCGAGATGACCCGTGCCGCGTGTCCAGTGCGGGTGACCGCGACGATCTTGGTGATGGGCATGGTGCGGCACAGCAGGTTGATCGCCTCGCCGACCGAAAACGTCGAATCGCCTTGCGGCTGCGGCATTCGCGCCGGCTCCAGAACAGGCTCGACTTCGGCGGCAACCCGCCGCATCAGGCCGACCGCCTTGTCGGGAAATTTCCCCACGGCCGTTTCGCCCGACAGCATCATCGCCGCGCAGCCGTCCAGAATCGCATTGGTAATATCGGCCACTTCGGCCTTGGTCGGGTAGGGGTTTTCAATCATCGAATGCAGCATTTCGGTCGCCACGATGACCGGCTTGGCGGCGCGGATGGCCGCTTCCAGGATTCGTTTTTGCTGCAACGTCACGCTCGCAAGATCGGTCTCCACCGCAAGATCGCCGCGGTCGATCATCACGGCGTCGCACGCCGCGACGACATCCTCAAGATTTTCGATCCCGCGCGCGCTTTCGATCTTGGCCACGATCCGCGGGCCCTTCGGGCCAGCCGCCTTCCGAATCATCGCCACATGGCAGGCCGATTCGACAAAGCTGATGCCGACGAAATCGACGCCCTGATCGCGCGCGAACGCCATCATCGCGTGATCGTCGGCCGTCAGGCTCACGGCGCCGAAGTCGAGCCCCGGCAAGTTGATCCCCTTGCGGCTGCGCAGCGTACCGGCGTTGCCGGCGCGACAGAAAATATCTTTCCCCTGGACCGCGGTAACCTCGAACTCGAGCGTCCCGTCGTCGGCGAATAGCCGCTGTCCCGGCGCGACCAGCTCATGCAGCGTCGGGTGTTTGACCACGACCTTATCGCTGCCCTGGTAGGTGGCATCGGTGGTCAACACGATGGTATCGCCGGCGTCGAACTGCGGTTCGTGATCCAACATCGCGGTCCGTATTTTCTTACCCGGCACGTCGAGCAATATCGGCACCTGCGGCGCCGCCTGACGAATGGTTTGGATCGTGGCCGCGTGCCACGCCAGCGTGTTGTGCGAGCCGTTCAGCCGCGCGACGTTCATACCGCTCGCTACCAAACGCCGAACCGCGTCTGCCGTCGCCGTCGCCGGCCCGATCGTGGCCACAATTCTTGTTAGGGCGTGCATGGTGTCACTCCATGAAGACCGGGACATCCCGGATGCTGTTAATAATTTCGGGGCGGATCAGCCGCGCATCCATCACCCCGGCGTTGCGTAGGGAATCGCGCACCTGCGTACCGCTGATATCAAGAATGCGGTCCGGCACCGTGGCGCGATGGGGACAGGTCTTGTCGGTAACGATCCCGTCGCAAATCTCGCAGTAAAAAGGCCCGTGGAGATACAGGATCGAAATTCCAAGGCGGTCCTCGTAACGCCGGACCAAATCGTGTGCGTCGTAGCGTCCGTAGTAGCCGCCGACGCCGGCATGATCGCGCCCGATGATGAAATGGGTGCAGCCATAGTTGCGGCGCACCAGCGCGTGGAACAACGCCTCGCGCGGCCCGGCATAGCGCATGTTGGCGGAGAACGCGCTGAGCAGTACCCGCTCGCGCACGAAAAAATCGTCGAGCAAGGTGCGGTAACCGTGGCGAATGGCTTGTGCCGTGTAATCGCCGGTTTTTTTCCACCCCACCAGGGGATGAACCAACAGCCCGTCGACGGTTTCGAGCGCGACGCGCAGCAGATACTCGTGTGCCCGGTGCGGCACGTTGCGGGTTTGAAAGCCGGCGACGGTGCGCCAGCCTCGCTGGTCAAACGCCGCGCGCGTTTCTTGCGGTGACATTTCCCAATCCGGACGGACGCCGGGCACTGGCGTGAAATCGCGCACCGGACCGCCGACAAACCAATCGCCGCTCGCGCTTAAGCGCTGCACGCCGGGGTGCGCGCAATCGTCGGTGCCGAACAACCGGCGCGCGGTCGCAGCCTTGTCGATGGTGAAAACACTGCAGACATCGACCATGCCGACCGGGACGCCCGCGAATGTCAGGGTGAGCTGCGATCCCGCGTGTTTCGCCGTGTCTTCGCCAACGTCCAGCAGCACCGGCAACGGAAAGACCGCGCCGTCCGGCAGGGTCAGCGAATCAACGATCGACGCAAATTGCGCCTCGGTGCAAAAGCCGTCGAGCGGACAAAACGCGCCTTCGGCGATCTTCTCAAGCTCGCGGTATTGCGCCGCATCGAGGGCCAGCGTGGTCATTAGGCCGCCAAAACCTCGGAGGTCAGGTGCGCCAGCACGGCATCGACCATGCCCGTGACCGGCGGGCTGCGTTCGGCATCGAAAACAATGTCGGGCTGGCGCGGCGCCTGCCACGCGATATCGATCCCGACGACATCGTGCGCCAACCCGTCGCGGGCCCGCTGATAAAGATCCTTGGTGTCGCGCGTCGCGAGGAAATCCACCCCCGCTTCCAGGTAAACCTCGACATAGTCGGTCAGATGCGCGCGGTTCCAAGCCAGTAGCGCCGGGCTCGCATACAGCACCGACACCACTACGTCGGCGTCCTGCGCCGACAACAAACGGCACAGGCCTTGGACACGACCAATCTGTTGAATGCGGTCGGCTTCGCTGAACGACAGGTCGCCGCTCACGGCGGTGCGCACCGCATCGCCGTCGAGCTTGATCAGGCGCGGGCGCACCGGCAAAAGGCGCGCATAAAGCGCATCGCACAAGGTCGTCTTACCCGCCCCCGACAGACCGGTAATCCAAATAATCATCGCTGGGCTGCTCCAGTTCCGAACGCCCCAGCATGGCGCGCGATGGTTAAGAAACTCTTATGGCGCCCCGCATGCGAAACGCGGGAAGTAACGACTTCTCAACTGTTTTTCGCTCTCATGGGCGATCACTGCTTCGCGGGAAAACTTACGCCATGCCCATTTCCCCCCCGCCTCCGGCGGAATTCGCTGCCGATGCGCCACCCGATCGGGTCGCGCGCGCACTGCAGGACTACGGCTGCGCCTTGGTGAGGGCGATTCTTCCCGCCGCGCCGCTCCGCGACTTTTTCCACCGCGCTGCGGCCAACTTTGCACAGCTCGATACGCTCGGGCTGCGCGAAGAAGAATGGGTCAACGACGTCGATGTCGGCTTTGTCGATGCGACGAAACGAACCGTTTCCGTCGCCAACCGCGACAACATGACGTTGCCCGCTGCCGTTTGGTCGGCCTGCGCGCCCGGCTTCTACGCCGACCACATCGAGGTTTTTGACCATAGCGTCTTCACGTTCCTCGAAGGGACCGCCTTGACGCCTATTCTGGCGGCGGTGCTCGGCGGCGATTTCGCCTTTTCGTTCAATGCCTCGCGCCTGCGCCGCCATTCAGGGTTGGCCGCCACCCAGCGTCTGCACCTCCATCAAGATGCGTCGTCAGCCGACTACGGGCTCCGCCATGTGGTCACCGCGTGGATTCCGTTATGCAACTGCGGCGTGACCGCGCCCGGCCTACAGGCCTATCCGCAACGAATGACCGATCTCCTGCCGGTCAAACGCACGCGCTGGTTTGTTGACGATCGGCAGCTCGGCGCGATCCGCCAGTCGTTGTGGCGCCCGGCGTTCGCGGTCGGCGATCTTTTTCTGTTCGATGCGCACACGATTCACGGCACCTATGTGACCGAGACAATGCCGGATCTGCGGATCAGCCTCGATGTTCGCGCCCATGCGCCGGGCCGCCCGCCCCGGTTCATGGACGGCCAGCCCGAATACCCCGTGGTGCCGGATCGAGAGCGGGCGGCAGCCGGCGCCTGACGGAGTCCCCGGCCCGCGACGGTTGAGAAACCCTTAGGGCGCCGCCGGGCCGCTGCGGCAAACGGCGGCTGCGGCTCGTCAGCGACGACCCAAGTTGGTTCGCGCCCGATGCGAAAAGCCCGAACGCGCTAGACGCCCCCGCCACCGGTGTGCTTTCTACGACCTCCCTACATGACCCAAGGAGCCACCTGTGGCCGCGCTTTCCATCCTCGATCTTGCCCGCGTGCGCGAAGGCGGCGACGCCCGCGGCGCGCTGGAACAGGCGCGCGATGTGGCGGCGCATGCCGAGACTTGCGGGTACACCCGCTTTTGGGTCGCCGAGCATCACAACATGCCGGGCATCGCCAGCGCCGCGACCTCGGTCGTCATCGGCTTTGTCGCGGGCGGCACCAAGACGATCCGGGTCGGCGCCGGCGGCATCATGTTGCCCAACCATTCGCCGCTGGTGATCGCCGAGCAGTTCGGCACCTTGGCGCAGCTCTACCCCGGTCGTATCGACCTCGGCCTCGGCCGCGCGCCGGGCACCGACCAGCTCACGCTGCAGGCGCTGCGCCGGGCGCCCGAGGCGGCCGAGCATTTCCCGCAGGACGTCCGGGAACTGCAGTACTTCTTCGCGCCGCCGCAACCCGACCAGCGCATCCAGGCGGTACCTGCCGCAGGCACCGATGTACCGCTGTGGATTCTCGGCTCGAGCAACTTTGGCGCGATGCTCGCGGGCGAGTTCGGCCTGCCCTACGCCTTCGCCTCGCACTTCGCGCCCGACTTTCTGTTGCCGGCACTGGCGATCTACCGCGAGCGTTTCAAACCTTCGCCCCAGTTGTCCAAACCTTACGCGATGGTCGGGGTCAACATCATCGCCGCCGATACCGACGCCGAAGCGCACTGCCTGGCGACCACGCAGCAAATGTCGGTGGTCAGCATTTTTCGCGGCACCCGCGGCCTCAGCCGGCCGCCGATCGACGACATCGACTCCTACTGGTCGCCGATGGAAAAGGAACAAGCGCGACGCTGGCTCGCCCGCTCGATCGTCGGCGACGTCGCAACGATACGCGCCGGGATCGACGCCCTCATTGCCGAGACCAGCGCCGACGAGCTGATGATCGTGTCCGACGTACACGACTTTGCCGCCCGCCTGCGTTCCTTCGAACTCATCGCCCAAGCGCACGGGCTCGATAAACAGGCGCCAACCGCATGAGCGCCGCGCCGTTGCGCCCTGAGCGCATTCAGATCGCGCCCGGCACCGAGATCAGCCGCGCCCTCACCGGGCTGTGGCAAGTTGCCGACATCGAAAAAGACGGCACGCTGATCGACCCCGAGCAAGGCGCAACCAATCTGCAAGAATACGTCCGCGCGGGCTTCGATACCTTCGATATGGCCGACCATTACGGCAGCGCTGAAATCATCGCGGGTCGCCTCCTCAAACGCGACAACCCACCGCGCCCGGTCGTGCTGACAAAGTGGTGCCCCGCGCCCGGTCCGATGACCGCCGATGTCGTACGCGCCGGTGTCCTCAAACGCCTCGAACGATTGGATGTGGCGCGCATCGACCTACTACAGTTCCATTGGTGGACCTTCGCCCATCCGGCATGGCTCGACGCGCTACACGAACTGGTCCGCCTCAAAGACGAAGGCCTAATCGCCGAACTGGGCGTCACCAATTTTGACGCCGCCCACTTCAACCTGGCGCTCGCCGATGGCATTCCGCTGCGCACCAACCAGGTGAGCCTGTCGCTGCTCGACCGCCGCGCCGCCGGACCTCTTGCAGAAACGTGCACTGCCCACGGCGCCTTCATTCTGGCCTACGGCGCGTTGTGCGGCGGCTTTCTCTCCGACCGTTGGCTTGACCAACCCGAGCCCAGCGACATCGCCGACTGGTCCAAGATGAAATACAAGCGCTTCATCGACGAGGTCGGCGGCTGGTCCGTCTATCAGACCGTGTTGCGCACCGCGGCAGACATCGCGCGCAAGCATGATGTGTCGTTATCGAATGTCGCAACGCGCTGGGTCCTGGAACAGCCCCGCGTCGCCGGCGTTATCATCGGCGCGCGCTTGGGCGAGAACGTCCATACCGACGACAATCTGAAACTCTTCTCCTTCGCGCTTGATAAAGAAGACCATGCGGCGCTCGACCACGCCTTTGCCACGACCCGTCCGCTGCCGGGCGACTGCGGCGACGAGTACCGCAAGCCGCCGTTCCTGACCGCCACCGGCGATCTGTCCCACCATCTCACGTCAATTGCCAATGCCTTCACGCCCGAACCGATCGCCACCCGCGACGGCGCGACGCGGGTGCGCACCGGATCGATCTGGGAAGACATCGCAGGCTATTGCCGCGCGCAGCGGATCGGCGATCGGATTTTGGTTTCCGGCACCACCGCCGTTTCCGGCGAAGCCCGACCCGTCGCACCGAGCAATGCCGGCGCGCAAACAACCTACATTCTCGATCGCATCCTGACGGCCGTCGCCGCCCTGGGCGGTAAACCCGAAGACATCGTGCGCACCCGAATCTATGTCATCGACGACAATGATGTAGAGGCCGTGGCCCGCGCCCATGGCCGGGTCTTTGGCGACATCAAACCCGCCAACACGCTCGTCCGTGTCGCCGGGTTGGTCGGCGATCACCGTGTCGAAATCGAGGCCGAAGCCGTGGTACCCTCGACCGCCTAATCACGAAGTTTTACCTTCAGTGGCCCGCATCGTGCGCCGCCGAAGTCTAGCGCTGATGAACCGGAAACCTACGGAGAGGCACTCAAATGGGACGCGCTCACGTCGAATTCGTTCAGTCGCAGATTGTGCCGTGGCAAAAGACGTTGGGAACCGCCGGTCGCCTCGGCGTCGAGTCCAAAGTCCTCAGTCATGATCCTGAAACGGGCGCCTGCACCGCGATTATTCGATACCCCGCAGGCTGGACCCGTGGTGAGGAATACCTCGCGGCTGACGAGGAATTCTTCGTCATCGAGGGTGGGCTTGAAATATCAGGCACCGAATACGGCACCCACGCCTACGCCTATTTGCCGGCCGGGTTTCCGCGTTCTTCAGCGACATCGGCAAACGGCGCCGTCGTATTGACCTTCTTCGAAGGCGAACCGCTCACCCATCAAGGGAAGCCGCCGGCAGGTGCGCTTGACGACAGGAAACTCATCCGGCACATCGACACCTACACAGCGCCATGGGGCGAATCCCTTGTCGATCCGCTGCTGCGTTCAACCGTCCAGTACAAATGGTTGCGCGAAGATCCCGACAACGGCGAGCAAACCTGGATTTCATGCGCGCCGCCGGGCTATCGGCACGAAGGGTTCGAAAGCCCGATGGAAACCCATCCCTATGTCGAGGAAATGTTCATGCTGGCGGGCGAGCTTCGCGGCAACACCGGTCGCATGACGCCGGGCGCATATTTTTGGCGCCCGCCCGGCATCCTGCATGGGCCCTACGAAACGCGACTCGGCAATTTCTGCTTTTTTCGCTTCAAAGGTGGACCGATCACGATCGATTGGTCGGACGAAAAGATTCGATACACCTTCGATGCGCCCTATCGCCCCGCGTTGCCAAAAGAGTTTCGCGACCTCCTAGCGAACCCCGCCGACAGCGCCGCGCTTTATTGAGTCGTCGCGGCTCGTTTGGCGCGAACCTCAAAAATTCCCAAGCGGGTAGTCCTTGGGATAGTTCATCTTTATCCACGCCAAGACTTTTGGGTGCTGTCCCACCTTTGCGCAAACGCGTCTCAGGTTCGGAAATGGCGCGATTAGGTCGGTCGGCAGATGATCGATAGTGCCCGCGGTGAGCCAACCGAAAAGACGCCACGCGGCAATGTCCGCGATGGTCATGCGATCGCCGACCGACCAGCCATCGCCGTCCCGCACGATCTGCTCTTCTAAGTAGCCGATCTTTTTCGCAAGCGCGCCGCCGACCAAGTCGAGCCGCATCTGCTTCTTCTTTTCCGGATCACTTTCGGCGTTTGATGGCCCGAGCAAGACGGTGATGTCGGTCATCATGTCGATAACCTGATCGACCAGGGCACACTGAATGATATCGTCGGTCGGGTAGAGCCCGCTGAGCTTGCCGCATACCCGCGAGATCCCACCGGTTTGCGCAATGCTCGTCCCATCGACCACAAGACTCGGGATCTGCCGGAAGGGCACAACCGTCCCGTCGTCGAGCGTGCCGTTCGCTTTTACCCGCCCAAATTCTTCGCGGCTAATGCGGCGATCCTCAAACGCGACGCCACCAACGTGCAACGCAATACGACCGATCTCGGCCCGCCAAAACGGCAGGTCGGTGTAGATATACGTTATGTTCAACTGATGACTCCTATGACGATGAAATCGCGCATCGCTTTTCGCGCAGAGGCGAAGCAATTGCGCAATGGGGCGCTTGGTTTAAGGGCTTGAAGAATTCTGTGCTGGTTCCAGTGTTGTAGACCGGCCAGACGGCGGTGTCGCCAGAGAGGCACCGTCAATCCGAGCGGAAATGGGAAAAAGGTGGTTCGGAGGCCCAAGGGGTATAGCGACCCGCCGCTTTTGCTGAGACACTAAACACAACAAATATGTTGTGTTTAGTGGATCGCATCTTGGACGTTCGTCATGCAAGCCGATTGGACGCCTTGGAAGAAGCGCTGGGCGCCGTCGGAAAAAAGCTCGTGATTGACGTCGCCGACGCGGCCTAATTAGGGCGTCGCCCGTGTTGCTCCGGTACACCCAGTTTCCTATATAGGGCAGGCAGCGGTTCCCCAAAAGCGGTAGCGCCGTAGGTCGTCGGTCCCGGTCGCAACGGGGCAACAGACGTTTGCAGGGCCGCTGCACCAATCGTTGACCCTACCGTGGGGTAGGCATATATCTGCATCAACGCCCCTTGGAGAACCTTCGTCTGATGCATCGGACGCGGGATCGCTCCTTGGGGCGGGACCATTTCTGGGCCTTGTTTCAACAAAGACTCTCGATGTAGCGTCGCGCCGCTGCCGCCCCTCGCGGGGACCCGTTATCCCGTTTGCGGTATCTCCCCGCTCAAGACCGGGGTTGGATGCGGCAGTTCTTAGCCTTCTAAGAGTCAGCAAACGGCCGTGCCACTAATCCCCCTCAGCAGCCCCGCGCCGCTGCGCCTTGTCGGCGGCCACTTCGGCTTGCTCGTGCAGGATGTGAAAAACTTGAGCGATTACCTCGTCGCGCAGGGCCGTGCGCTCGGCCTCGACCATTTCATCGGCGCGGTAGGCTTCGATCTCAGCGCTCCGACGGCACCGCCTCGCCGCGCCCGCAAACCTCGAACAGCGCGCCCGGCCAGGCGCCGTAGTTGGGCACCCTGATCTCGACATAGCTCTTCTCGGCAAAGCCTGCCCCGGCGAACGGCTTGGGCAAATCCTGTTGGCGAAAGTTGCGCGCGCGGTTCATTATTGAACAATTCGATCATGTCCGGGAAAAATAAACTGCGGCATAGCCGTTGTACTTGTGATGATCGTCTCCATGTTCCAGAAATGCCAACAAACCTCGCCGGTCATGGAAACCCTGGGCCGCACCTTTCAGAGCCACGCAGGCGGCAACGGCCACCTGACCGTATCATTGGGTGACAAGACCCCGCAACAACCCATGCACGGCAGGGGCAAAGGACTCGGCACGGGATTGCTCCCGGTATCAATAGAAACGGGCCACTAAGGCCGATACCGTCCCGATCAATACGATCCCCGCTTAATGCGATTCCAAGTGTGCAGAAGTGCACATGCAAATCGCAGTGGCGGGCCTAGTGCCCGCAGATAGCAGCCACCCAAGCTCGTCGCGAGCAGGTCCTGGTCTGGACTGCTGACACAACAATGCCTGACGAAAGTCAGTTTTTCGGACGCATTCCATACGCACGGAAGTAACAGCCGCCCGGCGCGCACATGCCGCCTGCCGGTTCACCACGACATCTCTTGAAAAGGGGATTCTTGATCATGAAACGCTTTCTGACCGCGACCGCCATAATTGCCAGTTTGGCCGTGATGGCGTTGCCCGCTACTGCCGAGGATTCTGCCGACGATATCGCCGTTCAGGGTACAGGCAAGGCCCAAACGACCTTCGGGACGGCCCTTCTGCGCGATTATTACGACCTGGCCGAAGATCGGACTCAGATCGGCATTCATGACGAAGACTGGTTGTATTTTCTTGGCAAGGGCGCCGCTGCCCGCGAAGGGTATCTCGTTATTCCCGAGCCAATGAACGCCCGCTCCCTCGATGTCAGCGTCAATCGACCGCTGCAAACCGCTCGGACCGGATTGATGAAAATGCTTGAAGGCGGCGGACGCGACCTCGTCCCGAACGAAGCCTCGAAGGCCCAGGTCGCCTTCGATTGCTGGATGGAAGTGGCCGAGCGAGACCGGAACAGTCAGGCCGCCTGCAAAAGCCGCTTTGAAACAGCCATGGCCAACGCGCAAAACGCGTTGAGCGCTGCGCTCGCACCGAAACCCGCAGAACAGGCCGCGACACCTGCCCCCGCTGCTGCACCAGTCGTTGTCGCCGCCGCGCCGAAAATGGTCGCCGGACCGCGCCTCCTCAGCGACAACTACATTTTCTTCGACTGGGACAGTGCTCGCCTCAGCTCTACCGGCAATGAGCTGGTAGCCGCAATGGCGCGCGCGCTGAGGGCGAAACCGTACGATAACGTAAGAATCGTCGGCCATACCGATACGTCGGGCGCCACCGACTACAACTATGGCCTGTCACTCGGTCGGGCCATAGCCGTTCGCGACGAACTCGTTCGCAACGGCGTTAGCGCCAGCAAAGTGCGAGTCGAAGCCGTCGGTGAAACCGACTCAGCAGTGAGCCTCGGCGACGGCGTTCGGGAGGCGCGCAATCGCCGCGTCCTGGTTTCCTACGATGTCGAGGGACCGATGGTCGTCTCTTCGAACTAAGAACGGCTCGCTAAGAAACAGGGGGAGCATCCGCTCCCCCTTTTTTTGTGTGTCGCCGCGACTTACTCGTCCGCAGCCCCCCGCCGCACCGCCTTGGTCTCCACCCGCTGCGCCTTGTCGGCGGCAACCTCGGCCTGCTCGTGCAAGATGTGAAAGACCTGGGCGATTAGCTCGTCCCGCATGGTCGTGCGCGCGGCCTCGACCTGTTCGTCGGCGCGGTAGGCTTCGATCTCGGCGCGTTGAACAATGCCGTGGCGTTCCAGCAGTCGCTCCACCGTGTCCTGGCGCTCGCGCGCGACCGACAGTTCGGCCGTCAACGAGACGATCATCGACATCAGATGATCGTGCACCGGATCGCTGAAGGCTTGAAGTTTGCGACCCCGCGCACGGCGCGGCAGGCGGACGGGCGTACTCATAGAATCACCCCTGCGGCGATTATTTCCAGGCGCCGAACGAGTACCAGGCCTGGCCGTTCTCGACCTCGGGCGGCACCGCGTCGCCGCGCACGCAAGCCTCGAATAGCGCGTCGGGCCAGGTGCCATAGTTGGGCACACTGATCTCGACATAGTTCTTCTTGGCAAAGCCCGCCTCGGCAAACAGCTTGGGCAAGTCCTGCTGGCGAAAGTTGCGCACGTGCGGCTCGTTGTTGAACAACTCGTTCCAGGTGTCGGTGGCAAAGTCGTAATACGGGTCCTTCACAAACGACGACGGCGGCATTTCCTGATTGATCATCAACCCACCCGGCTTGAGCACGCGGTAGGCCTCGCGCAAAATCTTACGCGCCGACGGCACGCTGATCTCGTGAAAGAAAAAGCTCGTCGTGATCAGATCGAACGTCGCGTCGTCAAAGTCGAGGGTCTCGGCGTTCTGCTGGCTGAAATGCACCGTCTTGCCCATCGCTTCGGCGCGGGCATGCGCGTAGCGCAACACCGGCGCGCCGACATCAACCGCATAGGTTTGCGCATCCGGATAAACATCCATCACCGAAAATAATTCGCGCCCGACGGTGCACCCGATATCGAGATAAGCCTTTGGTGCAAACTCAGGGTAGCGCAGTTTGAAATAACGCGCCGTCGTCGCGCCCCAGCCGCCTTTGGTGCGATGCGCGATACCACCGGCAAACACGCCGGTGCCGTGATGGTAGAGCGCGCCTTGCGCGACATCGTCGGCGCCATGTTCGGCGGCAAACGATCCCGGCATCAAATGAATATCGATGTCGCTCACACTCTTGGGCATCACCACGTCGGGGTTGAGCCGCAATGTGCCGCCGGCCGGTGTCGCGCGCGCCGCGTCCTTGGCCGATTGCACCAGCTCGGGAAGACGTCGTTCGATCGACGGCTGCACCGACCACCACGTCATTTGCTGCGCGTTGTAGCTCAGCGCGGTCCATTCCTGGAAGATCGGCTCGTTCTTCATTGCCTTGCGGATTTCCATGCCGGTCGCAGGCTTACGTCCATGGGTTTTCTCGAATGCCGGCGCGACGCGGTCGTCGTAGACAGTACGCATGTCTTGCGCAAAGTCCGCCGTCACGTGCTTGCGCAGAACCGACACGAAGCGCTGGCGCGCGTGCTCGTCATGGGTCGGCTCAACAAGGTCATCGATGTTTGTGATGTTCGACATGGTGGGCCTCCGGGGCCGGTCAGATCACGATCTGAGCCAAACGTTAGCACAGGTCATAGGCATCAGCGCGCCGCCAATCCTGGGCGCGGCGCGCGACCAATCAGCCGCGGCGCCGGACGAAATAGCGATCCTGGCCGATCTGCCCGGCGGCCTCAGCACCCAGCCCGCGCAGGAACGTCGCGACCCGGTCATCCGCCGCATCCAGACATTCGATCTGCACAACCCACGATTCGGCCTCCAGAAGTCCCTTTGCGCCCTCCAGAACCGCCATTTCGTGTCCTTCGACGTCGATTTTTAGGCAAAACCCCCGATCGGGCTGAAAAACCGTGTCCAGCCGTTGCGCCCGTATTTCCACGGAATCAGCCGAAATATCCTCAATTACGCGATTCTGGCCGGTGAAATTGGCTCCAGCGCGGGAAAACAACACTTTCCCGTCGTGGTCTGACAATGCCGTCTCATGAACATGAACCGCTTCCAGAAGGCCATTTAGGTGCAAATTGGCCCGCAAACAGGCCAAATTCCGTGGATCCGGCTCGAATGCGTACACGGCGGCGAATTGGCCGTTGCGGGCCGCATGGACACTGTAGAGACCGAAATTTGCCCCAATATCGAAAAAAGTGGCACAGCCGACCTCTTGGGCGAGGGCAAACAGCCGGGCGCGTTGCGCCGCCTCATAGTCGCCGTCGAACAGCATGTGCCGGTCGATGTAATGGCGGTGGTTGAGCAGCCACAGCGCGCCGCCGCGCTGCGCCACCCGGTAACCCGACGGGTGGCGCCATGCCGCCAGACGGCGGCGCAGGCTGGTCAAAAGTCGGTATGTCACGCGCCCACCCTAGGTCCGACGCCAGCCCGATGTCCGGCCAAAGTCCATGACGTTATCGAGCAGCGTTAACGCTTCATCAACCAGTTTTCGCCACACTGGCCTTATCGTGCCCCTCTACTTGGGACGATGCCTCCCAGAACTCGGGACGGGGCGCCTGCGCTCCGTCCTTTTTTCTTGCCCGCAGTGGATTGAAACTACTCAGGTTTCTCAACCGTGGGTCGCAGAAATGATTCGCCTGCCAATGATCTGCCCCCTTCTGAGTGGTCCAGAATCTTTGTTATTTTGGCTCACGAAGGAGTTTGGAAATGGT
>JAQBYN010000036.1 GCA_027622715.1 Pseudomonadota bacterium
TGCAGCTGAACACGAATTTGCCATTCGTGATGTCGACCTGGCCGCCGCCGAAATTCACGGCGTAGATCCCGGTTTTTGCCGCCTTGATACATTCCTCGGGATCGGCCTCGCCATCGAGCATGTAGGTGTTGGTCATCCGGGGCATCGGGCTGTGGGCGAAAGATTGGCGCCGTCCATTGCCGGTCGGCGCCATGCCCATCAGGCGCGCGTTCATCCGGTCCTGCATGTAGTTCTTCAGGATGCCGTCCTCGATCAACACGTTGTAGGCGCTCGGCGTGCCCTCATCATCGATGGTGATCGAGCCGCGGCGGTCCGCAAGCGTGCCGTCATCCACCACCGTGACCCCCGGCGCCGCGACCCGTTCGCCGAGCAGCGATGAGAAAGCCGAGGTCTTCTTCCTGTTGAAGTCTCCCTCGAGGCCGTGACCGATGGCCTCGTGGAGCAGGACGCCGGGCCAGCCGGGGCCGAGAACCACCGGCATTTCGCCGGCCGGCGCGGGCACGGAATCGAGGTTCACCAGGGCCTGTCGCAGGGCTTCATCGACCTGTGCGTGCCAGTTTTCCGGGGATATCCACTGATCGTAGATCGCCCGGCCGCCGACCCCGTGCGAGCCGGTTTCCTGACGGTCGCCGTCGCCGACGACAACCGACACGTTGAGCCGCACCATCGGGCGGATGTCGCCGACCGCATGACCGTCGGCGCGGATCAGATGGACGACCTGCCATGAGCCGCCGAGCGAAGCCGAGACTTGGCGCACGCGCGGATCTTTGGCTCGGGCATAGGCGTCGATGTCCTGCATCAGCTTGATCTTGTCTTCGAACGGGACCTCGTTGAGCGGGTTGTCGTCGACATACAGCGTGTTGTTGGTACGCGCCGGGCCGGCTGCGACCGTGCCGCTGGTGCCGGTGCGGACGGCCTGGACAGTGGTGACGGCGCGTTTGATGGCTTCTTCGGAAAGTTCGGCGGCGTGGGCATAGCCGGTCGATTCTTCGGAGACCGCGCGCAGGCCAAATCCCTGATCGGTGTCGTAGCTGGCCGCCTTGAGCCGACCGTCATCGAAGGAAAAACTCTCCGATTGGCGGTACTCGAGAAAAATCTCGCCGTCGTCCATGCCGTTTAGAGCCTCGCCGACGAGTCGTTCGACACGTTTTTCGTCGAGGCCCGAGCGGGTAAAGAAGAGTTCTTGTGGCGATGGCTGGCTCATGCATGGCTCCGCGTTGGGGTGGTGCTGGAATATAGGGACTCCGGCGGCCGGGGGCGAACCACCTGCAAGATCGCCCGCGACATAATGACGCGGAATCACGGCGGCGCCGGTGGGATCAGGCGGCTGGGGCGCGAACCTAGAGAAAACTAAGATAAATCAACGCGTTATAATCCCAGGCGGCGATTCTGGTGGTGATCGGCGGGGGTGGACGGCGTGGTGCGTCAATTGGCCGTTGCGGCGGCGCTGGCGCCGGAGGCACGGGATTAGTAATACTTTCGCGAGCGAGTCGGCGCCGCGAGGGGCTGAGCGCGGCTTTTTTTGGGAACGACCAGGAAACGGGTCTAACGGCATGTGGAATTCACGCATTTTGGTAGGGGTGGTCGCGGTGGCGGCCTCGGTCATGGCGCTTGCAGGTTTTGCGGCGGCGCAGGGTTTCGAGGGCGGCTCAACGCCCTGGCAGATGGGCTTGCGCGAAGCGGCCTCGCCGACGATGAGCCGCATCGACGGGTTCCATGACTTCTTATTGGTGATCATCACGGTCATTACGCTGATCGTGACGGCGCTGATGGCCTACATCATGATCCGGTTCCGCGCGTCCAAGAACCCGAACCCCAGCCACAACACCCACAACACGCTGCTTGAAGTGCTGTGGACGGTGGTGCCGATCATCATTCTGGTTGTGATCGCAGTACCGTCGTTCCGGCTACTCTATTTTGTGGACCGGACGGCCGAGGCCGAGATGACGCTCAAGACCATCGGCAACCAGTGGTTCTGGAGCTACGAGTATCCCGATCACGACAACCTGACCTTCGATGCCGTATTCGTGGAGGATGCGGACCTCGAAGAGGGGCAAGTCCGGTTGCTGACGACCGATGTCGATCTCGTGTTGCCGGTCGACACCAACATTCGCATTCTGACGACGGCGACAGACGTCATTCACGCCTTCGCGCTCCCTAATCTTGGTCTCAAGCTCGACGCCGTGCCGGGCCGGATCAACGAAACCTGGGTGCGAATTGAACGCGAGGGCGTCTACTACGGGATGTGCTCAGAATTGTGCGGCAGCGGCCACGGCTTCATGCCGATCATGCTTCGTGCGCTCAGCAAAGCGGATTATGCCAAGTGGGTCGAGGAAGCCAAGGAGCGCTACGCCTATGACGGCAAGCCCGGCGCGCCAAGAGACGCCGTCGCGGCACGGGCCGAGAAAGCCCGCCAGATTGCGGCGCGCTTCGAGGAAACCGCCGACGCTCGCCCGCCGCAAGCCAACTAAGACAACGCCCGCGACAACCGCGACAATGCATCAAGAGGTCGAGTTATGAGTTACGGATCCGCCGCCGCCCACGACGATCACCGCCCGACAGGTTGGCGCCGCTGGGCCTATTCGACCAACCATAAAGACATCGGGACGATGTATCTGATCTACGCCATCTTTTTCGGCGTGGTCGGGGGCATCCTATCGCTGCTGATGCGGATGGAACTTGCCGCACCGGGGATGCAGATCTTCGGGACTGACTATCAGTTCTTCAACGCGGTGGTCTCGGCGCACGGGTTGATCATGGTGTTCTTCATGATCATGCCGGCGTTTATCGGCGGCTTCGGCAACTGGTTCGTGCCGCTGATGATCGGCGCGCCCGACATGGCGTTCCCGCGGCTCAACAACATTTCGTTCTGGCTGCTGATCCCGGCCGGGATTCTGATCGTCGCGTCATTGTTCGTGGGCGAGGGGCCGGGCACCGGTTGGACGGTCTATGCGCCGTTGTCGACATCGGGCCATCCGAGTGCGTCGGTCGATTTGGTGATCTTCGCGCTCCATCTTGCGGGTGCCTCGTCGATCTTGGGCGCGGTCAATTTCATCACCACGATCTTCAACATGCGCGCGCCGGGCATGACGTTGCATAAAATGCCGCTGTTCGTGTGGTCGATCCTGGTGACGACCTTCCTATTGTTGCTGTCGTTGCCGGTTTTGGCCGGGGCGATCACGATGTTGCTGACCGACCGCAACTTCGGCACTGCGTTCTTTGATGCATCTCAGGGCGGCGATCCGATCCTGTACCAGCATCTGTTTTGGTTCTTTGGGCATCCCGAAGTCTACATTCTGATTTTGCCGGGTTTCGGCGTGGTCAGTCACATCATCTCGACCTTTTCGCGCAAGCCGATCTTCGGCTACCTCGGCATGGCTTACGCGATGGTGGCGATCGGCGGCGTCGGGTTCATTGTTTGGGCCCACCACATGTACACCGTCGGGTTGGACGTCGACACGCGGGCATATTTTGTCGCCGCAACGATGGTGATCGCGGTGCCGACCGGCATCAAGATCTTCTCATGGCTGGCGACGATGTGGGGCGGCTCGATCAAGTACACGGTGCCGATGCTGTTCGCGCTCGCCTTCATCTTCCTATTCACGGTTGGCGGCGTGACCGGCGTGGTGTTGGCCAACGCCGGCATGGATGTGGCGCTGCACGATACTTATTACGTCGTGGCCCATTTCCATTACGTGATGTCGCTGGGCGCGCTGTTCGGCATCTTCGCGGCGTTTTACTACTGGTCGCCGAAGATGTGGGGCCACATCTACAATGACACGCTGGCCAAACTGCATTTCTGGCTGACGTTCATCGGCGTCAACCTGACCTTCTTCCCGATGCACTTTTCGGGTTTGGCGGGCATGCCGCGGCGTATTCCAGACTATCCGGACGCCTTTGCCGGTTGGAACATGGTCTCGTCGATCGGCTCGTATATTTCGGGCGTCGCCACCCTGGTGTTCTTGTGGCTGATCGTCGACATGCTGGTGCGTGGCAAGAAGGCGGAAGGCAACTATTGGGGTGAAGGCGCGGACACCTTGGAGTGGACGCATACCTCGCCGCCGCCGTTTCACACCTATGCGGAACTGCCGCACATCAAGTAGATCAGAGCCAGTCCGTTGACCGACATCAGCATCTCTCCATCGGCCCACGCCGTCCCCACTGCATCGGTGGGCGCGGTTCCCGCTTCGTTGGTGGGCGCGGTTCCCGCGACGGCGAGCGTCCGCGATTACATTGCGCTGCTCAAGCCGCGGGTGATGTCGCTGGTTGTTTTTACAGGGTTGGTCGGACTGGTTGTCGCCCCGGGGCAGATAAACCCGATCACCGCAGTAATCGCGCTGATCGCCATCGCGCTTGGCGCTGGCGCATCCGGTGCAATCAACATGTGGTACGACGCCGATATCGATGCCGTGATGACACGTACGGCAAACCGGCCCATTCCGGCGGGCCGCGTGCAACGCGCCGAGGCGCTGACGTTTGGCGTGGTGATCGCGGTGCTGTCGGTTCTGATTATGGGCTCGCTGGTCAACTGGGTCGCGAGTGTGCTCTTGGCGCTCACCATCGGCTTTTACGTGTTCGTCTATACGATGTGGTTGAAGCGCCGCACCCCGCAGAACATCGTGATCGGTGGGGCCGCCGGTGCGCTGCCGCCGGTGATTGGTTGGGCGGCGGTGACGGGCGATGTCTCGTTGCTCCCGTTCATGATGTTCGCGATTATCTTTTTCTGGACGCCGCCGCATTTCTGGGCGCTTGCGCTGTATCGCAGCGGCGATTACGCCAAGGCCGGGGTACCGATGCTGCCGGTCGTGCACGGCGACCGTGAGACCCGGCGTCAGATCATGCTCTACAGCCTGTTGTTGGCACCGCTCGCGGTGACGCCGTGGTTGTTGGGCGGTGCCAGCGCGTTTTATGGCGCGACCGCCGGCGCGCTTGGCGTGGCGTTCCTGGCGCTGGCCTTTCGTGTTTGGCGCCGCGGGTTAGAACAGGCCGAGGCAGACGGGCACCGCGCGGCCAAACAGCTGTTCGGGTTTTCGATTCTCTATTTGTTTCTGATTTTTTCTCTCTTACTGGTGGACCACGTGCTCGGTTGGGCGCCCGGGTCCTAGCGTGCTGGATATGCCGATCACTGAGGAACACAAGAAGAAGCGGGGCAAGAACTATGCGCTTGCCGGCGCGCTGATTGCGTTTGTGATCTTGGTGTTTCTTGGCGCGATCGCCCAGATCAAGGGGGGCTGACCGTGGTTGACCAAAGCCGTCGGCGCTTTACCGGTCTGTTGTTGGGCGGCGTGGTTGTCGGCATGGGTGGTGCGGCTTATGCCGCGGTTCCGGCCTACCGGTTGTTTTGTCAGGTCACTGGATTTGGCGGTACGACGCGGCGCGCCCATGCGTTGCCGAGCGTTGTCGGCGAGCGGATGATTACGGTGCAATTCGATGCCAACACCGACCCCGCGCTGCCGTGGCGCTTCCGGCCCAAACAGCGTGAGGTTGCGGTGCGGGTCGGCGCCGAGGGGCTCGCTTTTTACGAGGCAGCCAATCTGAGCAATGCGGTTGTGATGGGGCAGGCGGCGTTCAACGTCTCGCCCGCCAAGGCCGGCCAATACTTTAACAAGATTCAGTGCTTTTGCTTCAACGAGCAGGTCTTGCAGCCGGGCGAAAGCGCGAACATGCCGGTGACATTCTTTATCGATCCGGCGATCGTCGACGATCCCAACATGGACGACGTCAGCACGATCACGCTGTCCTACACGTTTTTTCGGCAAGATATGAGCGAAGAAGAGATTCGCAAATTTCGCGTGTCGCGGACTGACGGCGCACCGGAAACCAAGTCCAACAAGATCAACTAGACCGAACGCGGTTTTGAGACAGGAGCGAGCCTAATGGCCGAAGCACACGCAAAAGGACACAGCTACCATCTCGTCGATCCGAGCCCGTGGCCGATCGTCGGTGCGATTGCCGCACTAGTCCTGACAGTCGGTCTGGTGCTCTTCATGCGCGAGGTGACGGTGTGGGTCTTGGTCGCCGGTCTGGCGTTGACCGGCTACACCATGATGATGTGGTGGCGCGACGTAACGCGCGAGGCCGAGCACGAGGGGCACCACTCCGCGATCGTCCAACTTGGCCTGCGCTACGGCATGCTGTTGTTCATCGCCTCCGAAGTGATGTTCTTCGTCGCGTGGTTCTGGGCCTATTACAACGCCTCCTTGTTCCCCACCGAGGCGATCGGCGGCGCGTGGCCCCCGGAAGGCATCGTCACGTTTAACCCTTGGGATTTGCCGTTCCTCAACACCCTCATTTTGCTGACGTCATCGACGACGGTGACGTGGGCGCACCATGCCTTGCGGCACGGCGACTATCGCGGCCTCAAGATTGGCCTGTGGATTACGGTTCTGCTGGGCCTGACCTTCTCGGGTATCCAGGCACTGGAGTACTCAGAAGCCGCATTCTCGTTCAAGGGTGGCATTTACGGGTCGACCTTCTTCATGGCGACCGGGTTCCACGGCGCCCATGTGATCATCGGCACGATATTTCTGATCGTCTGCTTGGTTCGCGCCCACAAGGGGCATTTCAAACCCGACCAACACTTCGGCCTCGAGGCCGCAGCTTGGTATTGGCATTTTGTCGACGTGGTTTGGATATTCCTGTTCGTGTCGATCTATTGGTGGGGCGCCGGTAGCGTCGTCCACGGTTGATCTGTGGCCCCAGGGGTGACGAATCCCGAGGGCCACACCACCGTCTCCCCGTTGCGGGCCGGCCTCGCCGGTCGGTGCCCGCGCTGCGGCAAGGGAAAGTTGTTTGACGGGCTGCTTGAGGTCGCGGAGACCTGCACCTCGTGCGGGCTCGCACTCAAGGCGCGCGACACTGGCGACGGTCCGGCGGTTTTCGTCGTGCTGTTGGTGGGCGCGCTGGTCGTGGCCGCGGCGTTGATCGTCGAGGTCACTTATCAACCACCATTTTGGTTGCACGCTGTGTTGTGGATTCCGATGATTTTGATTCTCTCGCTCGGGCTGTTGCGGCCGCTTAAGGCGTTGTTCTACGCGGTCAACTATAGCCGCCGGCCGGACCTGCGATGACGGCCGACGAAAGCAGCGGCCCCCCCGTGCCGTGGCGCGATTTTCGCCCGACGATCGGCTCCACTATTGCAGTCATTATCGGGCTGGCGTTTCTGTTGTCGCTGGGCAGCTGGCAGATCTACCGCCTGTCGTGGAAAGTCGACCTTATCGCGGAACGCACGGCGTATCTGAATGCCGCGCCCGTCGCCTTACCGACGGACAACGCGGCACTTGAGGCGATGATGTGGGTGCCGGTGGTTCTGACCGGCCGCTTCCTGCACGACAAAGAGATCCATCTTGCGGCGCGCTCGCATCGCGGCAACGTCGGCGCGCACGTACTGACCCCGTTGGTGCGCAACGAGGGCCCGACGGTGCTGGTCAATCGCGGTTGGGTGCCCGACGACAAGAAAGATCCGGCAACGCGTGCGGCAGCGCAAATCGACGACGTCGTGTCGGTGCGCGGCCTCGTGACGCCGGGGGCTGGCCGCAACATATTCACCCCTGATAACGACCCTGCGTCGAATTTCTGGCTGTCGGTCGATTTTGCGCAAATGGGCGGCGCGGTGGGGCGTGAGCTGCAACCGGTTATCATCGACGCCGATGCGACGCCCAATCCGGGCGGCTTTCCCATTGGCGCCCAAACCCGACTCAATATTCCCAACGACCATCTGCAATACGCCCTGACCTGGTACCTGTTGGCGCTGGCCTTGGTCGTGGTCTACGTCGTGTGGAACCGCAAACGCATGCGCGAGATCGCCGCACCGTAAGATCGCGCTGGCCCACCGGGCCGCCGGGCCCTACAGTCCGCCGCCCATGACAGCCTATCAACAGCTTGAAGCACGATTACGCCGCCTCGGCGTCCTCGACGGCGTCGGGCAGGTTTTGCATTGGGACCGCGCCGTGATGATGCCGCCGGGCGGCGCGACCTCGCGCGCCGACCAGTTGGCCGAACTCAGCCTGCTTCAGCACGAAATGATTACCGCGCCCGATATGGGCGATCTGTTGGCGGCGGCCGATCAAGAAGGTGGCGCGCTGAGCGATTGGCAAAGCGCCAATCTGCGCGAGATGCGCCGCCTTTGGCACCATGCGACGGCGGTGCCGGGCGATCTGGTCAGCGCCATGTCGCACGCCAATTCGACCTGCGAGATGCTATGGCGCACGGCCCGCGAACGCGACGATTTCGCAGCCGTCGTGCCGGCCCTGGAGGACGTGGTCAACCTGGTGCGCCAAATGGCGCAGGCCAAAGCCGACGCGCTCGGTTTGTCGCCCTACGATGCCTTGTTGGACGCCTACGATCCCGGCATGCGGCGGGCTGAAATCGACGGCATATTTAGTGAATTGCGGTTGTTCCTGCCGGACCTGATCGGGCGCGTGATCGATCGCCAAGCGGCCGGACCGGCACTGCTGCCGGTGACCGGCAAGACCACCGTCGCAGCGCAACGCGCGTTGGGCGAGCGCATCATGACGGCGCTCGGATTTGACACGGATTTCGGGCGCTTGGACGTCAGCCACCACCCTTTCAGTTCTGGCGTGCCCGACGATGTGCGCATCACCACGCGTTACAAAGCCGACGCGTTTACCGAATCGTTGATGGGCGTCATTCACGAAACCGGTCATGCGTTGTACGAGCGCGGCCTGCCGGCGGACTGGCGGTGGCAGCCAGTCGGCGTCGCGCGCGGCATGACGATGCACGAATCGCAATCGCTGTTGATGGAAATGCAGGCCTGCCGCAGTCCGGCATTTGTCGCCTTTGCCGCGCCGATTATGCGCGAAACCTTTGGTGGCGCTGGGCCGTCTTGGGAGACCGACAATCTTTTGCGGCTGTACCACAAGGTGGCGCGCTCGTTGATCCGGGTTGAGGCGGACGAGGTGACCTACCCGGCGCACATCCTGCTGCGCTACGATCTGGAGAGCGCGATGGTGGCGGGCGACCTGCGCGTGGCCGACCTGCCGGGCGCGTGGCGCGACGGCCTGCATGCGCTGCTCGGCGTCGACGTGTCCGACGACAAAGACGGCTGCATGCAGGACATTCATTGGTACGGCGGCAGCTTCGGCTATTTTCCGACTTACACGTTGGGGGCGATGGCCGCGGCGCAGTTGTTTCATGCCGCGAGTGCGTCCGATCCCGGCGTCATGGCGGGAATCGGTCGGGGCAATTTCGCGCCGCTGCTGACGTGGCTGCGCGCGCATGTACATAGCAAGGGGTCGTTGTTGAGCACCAATGAATTGCTTGCCTCGGCAACCGGTGCGCCGCTTGGCGCCGCGGCGTTCAGGGCCCATGTCGAACGCCGCTATCTTGGCTAATCGGATGCACGCGACGACCCTTAGCCAGATGAGGCGACCGGCGCCGGCGGCGGTCCGTGCATGATCCGGTTCCGCCGCATTTTCGATCCGACCACGGGCGCCGACGAGCGCCGGTTCACCCAAATCCGTGAGATATTCGATCGCGCGTTTCCCGCCGAGCGCGAGGCGGCGGATCGCATTGAGGCGCATTTGCGCCAGTCGCCCGGCGCCGGCGCCGAGTTCATCGTTCTGGTGGCCGAGGACGACCAGGGCCATCTCATGGGCTTTTCGGCGACGTACTTTTTTCCGGACCTGCGGCTGGCGTATCTCTTTTACATCGCCAGCGACCCCGACCGTGCGTCGCGCGGGATCGGCGGCGCGGTCTACGAAGCGATGCGGGAACTGCTGATCGCGCGCGGCGCCAAAGGCTTGTTCCTCGATGCCGGGCCCGACGATCCGGCGCTCCTTAAAGATCGCGCCGGCCTGGCGCAGAACCGGCAGCGCTTGCGGTTTTACGAACGCTACGGCGCGTTTCCGGTGGAGGGAACGCTGTACGAACAGGTTGGGAACCCGGCCAACGAAGGCTATCGCGTCTTCCTGCTGTTGGACAGTTTGGGGCGGCGCAAGTCGGTGCGGCGCGCCGATGCCCGCAAATTCCTGCAATCGATGTTCAAGGTTCAGTACGGGCAGGCGGCGAGCCATCCGTATGTCCGCCAAATCGTCAATTCGTTTCACGACGATCCGGTCAAACTGCGCCCCGCGCGGTATTTGAAGGCCGAGCCGCCGGCCACACCGCGCACCAAGCTGCCCCGGCTGCGGCCGCTGGCGTTGGTGGTGTCGGAACGGCACCGCATCCATCACCTGCGTGAGAAAGGCTATGTCGAGCGCCCGGTGCGGATCGACGCGGTGTTGCGCGGGTTAGAGAGCGTACCGTACACGCGCTATCCGCTGCGACGTTTTGGCGACGAACCCATACGGCAGGTTCACGACCCGCGCTTTGTCGCCTATCTGGCGTCGATGTCGGAAAAGCTGGGGCCTAAGGAACTGCTTTACCCGGAGGTGTTCCCGGTGCGGCGTCCCGACCGGCGGCCCAAGGAGCTCAAGAGCCGTGCCGGCTATTACTGTATGGACACGTTCACGCCGCTGACCCGCAACGTCTTCCGCGCGGCCAAGGCGGCGGTGGACTGTGCGCTGACGGCGGCGGATTTGGTGCTGGAAGGCGAGCGCATGGCCTACGCGCTGTGCCGCCCGCCCGGGCATCACGCCGAACCGGCGCTCTATGGTGGGTTTTGCTATTTCAACAACGCGGCCGTGGCTGCTCACTGGCTGTCGTATAACGGCAAGGTCGCGGTCCTCGACATCGACTATCACCATGGCAACGGTACGCAGGAAATTTTCTATACGCGGCGCGACGTGTATACCGCGTCGATCCACGGCACGCCCTACAACTCCTATCCGCATTTTGCCGGTTTTGTTGACGAACGCGGTGAGGGCGAAGGCAAGGGCTTCAACAAAAACTACCCACTGCCGCGCGGGGTCACGACCGAGCGCTATCTGGAGGTACTCGAAGACGCGCTCAAGCAAGTGCGCCGGTTTGCCCCGAAGTGGTTCGTGGTGTCGCTGGGCTACGACATCATGAGCGGCGACCCGACCGGATCGTTTCTGCTCGACGCGCCGGGCATGCGCAGCATCGGCGAGATGATCGGCCGGATGGGCCTGCCCACGTTGGTGGTGCAGGAAGGCGGCTATTCGGTGTGGAACCTGCGCCAAGGCGCGCAGGCCTTTTTCACCGGGCTGACCAGCACCTATTATTGATGAGCCGCGTGGACAGGCTCAGTCGTGAAAGTGCTTGGAGAGTTTGAGGCCCTGGCGCTGATAGTTTGAACCGATGCCCTGGCCGTAGACGCGGTCGGGGACGCGGGTGAGGGGTTCGTAGACGAGTTGGCCGACGGTTTGGCCGTGCTCGAGCAGGAACGGGACTTCGAAGGAGCGCACCTCAAGCACCGCGCGGGAACCCGCACTGTCATCCTCGGAATAGCCAAAGCCCGGATCGAAGAATCCCGCATAGTGGACCCGAAACTCGCCCTTGAGCGGATTGAACGGCAGCATCTCGGCGGCGTAGTCGGGCGGCACCCGGACCTCTTCGCGGCTGACCAAGATGTAAAACGCGTTGGGGTCGAGGATCAGCGACTCATTGGGGGCGTAGACCGGCTCCCAGAAATCGGTGACCCGGTAACCGCCGACGCGGTCAACGTCGATCAAGTCGGTATGGGCGCGGGCCTTGTAGCCAACCAGGCCGTCGTCGCCGCGACCGCGCAGGTCGACCGAGACCGGGACGTCGCGGTGTATGGTGTTGGGCGCAATCACTTCGCCTTCGGGCGCGGTCAACAGGCCGACGCGGTTGTGCAGGCGCTGGGTCGCGGCGGCGCTCGGCGACGGGGTGCCGCGCCGCAACCTTGCCTGTAAGAGCCGCGAGCCCTGGCGCACTTTGATACTGAAGGTGCGCGGCGAGACCTCGACATAGAGCGGTCCGGCGTAGCCTTCTGGGATGCGGTCGAATTCCGTGGCGTAGTCGGTGATCAGACGGGTGAAGACATCGAGCCGCCCGGTGGAGCTTTTTGGATTGGCGACCCCGGAGAGGCCGCGGCGCAGCTTGACCGATTCGAGCAGCGGTACGATGTAGACGCCGCCGCGCTCGAGGACCGCTTCTTTGGTGAGATCAATTTCGTGGGTGCCAAGCGCGTCGATCTTGTGGTGGACGGTGCGGGTCTTGCCCGGCAGAAAGCTGGCGCGCACCCGGTAAGCGACGGCGCCCAACCGCAGATCGATGCTGGCCGGCTGGACCTGTTCGGCGAGGATCGGTGGATCGGCGCGCAGCGCACCTGAGTCGATCAGGGCATGGATTTCCTGCGACGGCAGAATTCCGGTGTTGTAACGCCGGCCCGATTCCGCAGCGTCCTGAGTTTTTGGGAAAAGTTCGTCCGTCTGCGCTTCCATGCCGGGCCTTGGTAACAGACCCGCTGAGGGGCGACAATGTCGGAGAATTATCCCCAACCGGACGCTATTTCCCGACCTATTACCCACAGGCCGCGGGCCGGAATTCAATGGATTTGTCGAATCGTCCACAATTTTGCACACAGGGCGACGTGGTTGCCTGCATAGGACCTGCTGTTTAGTCTGTGCCGCCCGGTGGCGCTATTTGGTTGGGAGTAACGGCCCTGAAGTTTGTCAGTACACGCGGCGCCGCGCCGGCCCTCGATCTTGCCGACGTGACGCTGGCCGGCCTTGCGCGCGACGGCGGCCTTTACGTCCCAGCGGAATGGCCGGTTTTTTCATCGGCGCAAATCACCGCGATGGCCGGCCTGTCTTACGCCGATCTGGCAGTTGAAGTCATGATGCCGTTCGTCGGCGATACCATTGCGCGGGACGATTTTAGCGGGCTGGTTCGCAGCGCCTATGCGAGTTTCGATCACCGCGCGGTAACCCCGCTGCGCCAGAGCGGCCCCGACGAATGGGTGCTGGAACTGTTTCACGGGCCGACGCTGGCGTTCAAAGATTGCGCGCTGCAATTGCTGGGGCCGTTATTCGATCATTTGCTGCAACGCGACGGGTCGCGGGTGACGATTGTTGGCGCGACCTCGGGCGATACCGGGTCGGCGGCCATTGAAGCGTGCCGCGACCGCGATGCATTGGACATCTTCATCCTCTACCCGCATGGCCGGGTCTCGGAGATTCAGCGCCGCCAGATGACAACGGTCGAGTCCACCAATGTTCATTGCCTTGCGGTGGCGGGCACGTTCGATGATTGCCAGGCGTTGGTGAAGGCGATGTTCGACGACACCGCGTTCCGCGATCGCCACCGTCTGTCGGCGGTGAATTCGATCAACTGGACCCGGATCATGGCGCAAGTCGTGTATTACTTTCACGCAGCGTTGGCGCTAGGTGCGCCAGGTCGCGCGGTGGCGTTCTCGGTGCCGACGGGCAATTTTGGCGACATTTTTGCGGGCTATGTCGCGGCGAAGATGGGTTTGCCGATTGCGTCGTTGTGTATCGCCACCAACCGCAACGACATTCTGGCCCGGTTCATGGCCGACGGCGTGTATCAGGTCCATGAGGTGATGCCGACGGTGAGCCCGAGCATGGATATTCAGGTATCGAGCAATTTCGAACGCTTGCTGTTCGATTTGATGGGCCGCGATGGGGCGGCAGTAACGGCGCTCATGAGCGATCTCAGGACGAGTGGCCGGTTTTCGGTCAGCGAAAACGTTCTGACCCAGGCGCGCGGTCTGTTTTCGACAGGGACGGTTGGCGAAGAGGAGACCTTGGCGGTGATTGCACAAGAATGGCGCGAGACCGGTGTGTTGGTCGATCCACATACCGCAGTCGGCATCGGTGCGGGCCGGCGCCACCGTCAGGACGGCGTCCCCCTGGTGCATCTGGCGACGGCGCATCCGGCGAAATTTCCCGAGGCGGTGGAGCGCGCGACGGGGGTGCGACCGGCATTGCCGGCACGCCTTGCCGATTTGACGACGCGCGCGGAACGCTTTGACGTCTTGGCCAATGACCTCGGCGCGGTCGAGGCCTATGTCAGCGACCGCGCACGGGCGGCCTGAGCCATGCGGCAGCCACATCTGACGACCCTGCCCAACGGGTTGCGCATCGTGAGCGAGGACTCGCCGCATCTGGCGACATCGGCAGTCGGCGTCTGGGTCGACACTGGTGCGCGCAACGAGCGCAAATCGCACAACGGCATTTCCCACCTGATAGAGCACATGGTGTTCAAGGGCACCGCGCGGCGCACCGCCCGCGATATCGCCGAGGAAATCGAGGCCGTCGGTGGCCATCTGAATGCCTATACCTCGCGCGAGCAAACGGCGTTCTTTGCCCGGGTGTTGCAGGACGACGTACCGCTGGCGGTGGATGTCATCGGCGACATCTTGCAGAACTCGACCTTCGATCCGGCCGAGCTTGAGCGCGAAAAGTCCGTCGTGATCCAGGAGATTGGGCAGGCCAACGACACGCCTGATGACATCGTGTTCGATCATTTCCAAGAGGCGGCCTATCCCGATCAGGCGATCGGCCGGGCCATCTTGGGAACGCCGGATGGGGTGTCGGGCTTCCAGCGCGACGATCTCACCGGATATTTGGGTGAACAGTATTACGCAGGGCGGATGGTTCTCGCCGCGGCGGGCCGGGTCGATCACGACGCGCTCGTTGCGATGGCGACGGAAAAGTTCGGCGGCTTGCGCCCGAACGGACCGCAGCTGGAAGAGACGGCGCGCTATCAAGGCGGCGAATTTCGCGAAATCCGCGATCTCGAACAGGTGCACTTTCTGGTCGGCTTTGACAGCATTCCTTACGACGATCCGGACTATTACACCGCGCAGGTTTATTCGACGCTGCTCGGCGGCGGGATGTCGTCTCGGCTATTTCAAGAGATCCGGGAGAACCGGGGCCTGTGCTATTCGATCTATTCTTTCACGTCGTCCTACATTGACGGCGGGATGTTCGGGATTTATGCCGGCACCGGCGAGAACGACGTGGAAGAGCTAATTCCGGCAATGGTCGACGAAATGCATAAGTCGACGGCGCGGCCACCGGAAAGCGAAGTGGCGCGGGCGCGGACCCAACTGAAGGCTGGCCTCATGATGTCGCTTGAGAGTTCCTCCGCGCGGTGCGAGCAATTTGCCCGCCAGACGCTGCTCTTTGGGCGGCCCCTGTCGACCGAAGAGATCATCGCCCGGGTCGATGAGGTCGACGCCGCGGGGCTGCAACGCTTTGCTGAGCGGACCTTTTCCGGCTCTCGGCCCACGGTCGCGGTAATGGGCCCAGCCAGCCGACTTGAAGGCTACGATGCCTTTGCGGCAAGATTCGGAGTCTGAAACAGGGCGGGGGCGATGAGCGCACTCCTTCGAAGCTTCACGACCGGAACGGCACTGCCCGAGCTGATTGGCGAGCGGGTGTGTTTGCGCCTGCCGCAACTTGTGGATTATGTCGATTGGGCGACCGTTCGCCAGGAGTCGCGTGCGTTCCTCGAGCCTTGGGAGCCGACCTGGTCAGCCGACGCATTGACGCGCACAGCGTTTCGACGCCGCCTCCGGCGTTACGCGCGCGAAGTGCGTGAGGATCAGGGCATTGCCTTTTTTATCTTTCGCAAGGACGACGACCAGCTGCTCGGCGGTATTACGCTCAGCCAGATCCGGCGTGGCGTGACTCAGTCGACGTCGGTGGGCTACTGGGTTGGACGTCCGTATGCCCGACAGGGCTATATGTCGGACGCGCTCAAAGTTACCGTGCGATTCGTCTTTGAAGGCCTTCGATTGCACCGCCTTGAAGCCGCCTGCATCCCATCAAACCGGCCGAGCCAAGGCGTGCTCAAGAAGTGCGGCTTTCGCGAAGAGGGCCTTGCCCGCGAGTATTTGTGCATCAATGGCGTGTGGCAGGACCACAAGTTGTTTGCGATGGTCGCGACCGATCCCTGGCGTCAACACACGGCGCCGCTGCGATTGGCGCGGGAGCGCATCACGATCTAGGCGTGACCGGCGTCTGACGACAGGAACGAAATATCAATCCCGAGCGATGCCACCGCCCGGTCCCACTTCGAGTCGATGTTCGCATCGAACAGGATCGCGTCGTCCGCCGGGGCCTGAAGCCACACGTTGGCATGGACCTCATGGTCGAGCTGTCCTGGGCCCCATCCGGCGTAGCCCAGTGCAAGCAGGCTGTGGCGCGGCGTCTCGTCGCCCTGGGCGATGGCCTCCAATATACCGACCGATGCGGTCAAGCCGATCTGGTCGTTGACCTGGAGCGTGCTGTCTTGCGTGTAGTCGGCGGAATGCAGCACGAAGCCGCGGCCGGTTTCGACCGGACCGCCGAAATGGACGCGGATCTGGCGGGCCGGCGTGTCGGTTTCGATATTCAGCTGGTCCAGCAAGTCGGGGAAGTTGATGTGGTCGACCAAGCGGTTCACGACGAGGCCCAACGCGCCCTCAGGTGAATGCGCACACAAATAGATCACGGTGCGGTCGAAGCGGGGGTCTGACATCGCCGGCATCGCCAATAGCAACTGCCCTGTCAGATATGTTCCCGCGGTTTTCACGTGCGACGGCTCCTTGCACAAGTCTTCGTGTGCGTCCGGGGGTCACGAGGTTATGACCCATTGGACGCGGTGCGATCCCTATACTGTAGGTATGCGTCAAAGCAAAACAATGGTCGCCTGCTCGCAGAATGCCGAATGAGCGCGGTCAAATCTATTAGGGCGCGGTTCGCCGATTGGCGGGGCGTTTTGGGCGCTGCGCTGGGGTTCTCGCTGTGCGCCGGGGGCGCGCTGGCGCAAGACGGCGTGGCCGCTTCCGAGTGGGCCGTGACCCATTTCAGCCAGGTGCGGATGATCGCGGCGACCAGCGGTGCAGGGGACGACGCCTCGGTCAGAATAGGTTTTCACGCCCGCCTCGATCCGGGCTGGCACCTTTATTGGCGTACGCCCGGGGAAACCGGCGTACCGACGCAATTCGATTTTTCGGCCTCCCAGAACGTCGCCGCCGTTGCGATCAAATGGCCGGCGCCAACCCGCGCGTCGTTGCTCGGATTCAACGCGTGGGTTTACGAAGACGAAGTCGTCCTGCCGATGACCGTCGCCGCCACTGAAGCGGGCAAAGCCGTGCGCATCGAGGCCGCCGCCGTTTATGCGATCTGTAAGGACATTTGCACCTATCACAACGAGACATTCGTGCTCGACCTCCCGTCCGGTCCAGCCACCCCGACTGCCTACGCCGCCTTGATCGAGAAGTATGAGGCGCGGGTGCCGACCCCTATGGGCGACGGTTCTCTCAATGTGGCGCGGATCGCCACGGCGGCCGACCGGGTCACGGTGGAAGTGACGTCAACCACGCCGCTCGGCGCGGTTGACGCCGCGATCGAGGGCCCGCCCGGCTTTACCTTCGGTCTGCCGGCGGTGACCTATGGGGCAGGCCGCCGTACCGCCGTGCTGGAAATAGCCTTTGATTTCGTGGGGTCAGAGCGGCCGGCCAGGGCGGATTTGGTGCTAACGGTGATGGATGGCGCGCGGGCGATTGAGCGCCGTCGCGTGATCTCGGCGGCGCGCTGAGCCGACCGGCAAGCGCCGCTTGAATGCGCGCGGATGCGCCCCTAGATTAGGCCATGCCTGCCGGTTAGCCGGCGCCGGCTTCAAAAAGAAGAGACATTTCAGAGGGCTCGCGGCTTGCGATCCCCTTTATTTTTTGCGGAGGACGCAATGACGATCAAAGAAGGCGACAAGATTCCAGAAGCTACCCTGATGACCATGACCGACACCGGACCCAAGCCGATGACGACCAAGGAACTGTTTGGCGGCAAGAAGGTCGCGCTGTTCTCGGTGCCGGGTGCTTTTACCCCGACCTGCTCGGCCCAACACCTGCCGGGTTTCGTTGCCAACGCTGACAAGCTTAAAGCAAAAGGTATCGACACCATTGCTTGCATCGCTGTTAACGATGCGTTTGTGATGTCGGCCTGGGGCAAGGACCGTGACGTCGGTGACAAGATTCTGATGCTGGGCGACGGCAACGCAGATCTGACCAAGAAGCTCGGTCTCGAACTCGACGCCAGCGGTTTTGGTCTGGGAACGCGCGGTCAGCGCTTTTCGATGATCGTCGACAACGGCGTGGTAAAGAACCTCAACGTTGAAGAAGGCGGCGCCTTTGAAAAGAGCAAAGCTGAGGTCATTCTCCAACAGCTCGGCTAAGTCTTAGCAGCATAGACGGTGAAAAGGCGGGACCCGGTCCCGCCTTTTCTATTTGTGCGACGTCATGCCCAACCGCGCTAGGGCGTCGGCCCGTTCGTTTTCGGGGTGGCCGTTGTGACCGCGCACCCAATGCCATTCAACGGTATGGCGCGCGCGGGTATCGTCGAGCAGGCGCCACAAATCCTCGTTCTTGACCGGCTTGCGCGCCGCGGTGCGCCACCCGTTTTTCTTCCAGCGGTCGATCCATTGCGTAATGCCGTCGCGCACATAGGTGCTGTCGGTGTGAATCCGGACCGTGTCGGCGGCCTTGACCGCGGCCAGCGCTTCAATTGCCGCGGTCAATTCCATGCGGTTGTTGGTCGTGGCCGGCTCGCCACCGCAAAGCTCTTTTTCTTTGCCCGCCGCGACCAGCAAAACACCCCACCCGCCGGGGCCCGGATTGCCCGAGCACGCCCCGTCGGTATACGCATCGACGATCATTCGATCATTCCAATCCGTAGGCGCTGGGCCCAGTAACGCCGCGGTGAAACTGCAGCTTGCGCCAGTACTCGAGCGGGTCTTTCGGCCGCACTAGTGCGCCCGGGACTTGGTTCAGCCAGTCATGCAACCGGGTGAGCAGAAACCGTAGCGCCGCGCCACGCGCAAGTAATGGTAGCGCGGCGAGTTCAGCCGGGGTGATAGCCCGTTGCCGCCGGTAGGCGGTCAGCATAGCGCGAGCCTTGGTGATGTTGAACGATCCGTCTGGCTCAAAACACCACGCGTTCAGGCAAACCGCGAGGTCATAGACGTAGAAATCGTTGCAGGCGAAATAGAAATCGATAAAGCCTGACAGGCGGTTTTCGAGGAACAACACGTTGTCGGGAAAAAGGTCGGCATGGATGACGCCGTGCGGCAGGTCCGTCGGCCAATGCTGTTCAATGTCGGTCAATTCCTGGGCGACATGGGCGCCGAGCCCCGGCTCCAAGGAATCGGCCTCTTTGTGCGACCCTTCGAAGAGCGGGCGCCAGCTGTGGACGGACAGCGCATTGTCGCGCTTCAACGTAAAGTCGCTGCCCGCGAGATGCAGCTGGGCCAGGGTGGCGCCGAGTTGGGCGCAGTGGTCCGCGGTGGGCCGCCGGATGGAGATGCCCTCGAGAAAGCTGACCACGGCCGCGGGTTTCCCAGCCAGCCTGCGCAGCGCGTCGCCGTCGCGGTCATGAATCGGTGTCGGGCAGGGGAATGATCGGTCGGCCAGGTGATCCATCAAGCCGAGAAAGAACGGGAGGTCTCTTTCGGCAACGCGCTTTTCGTAGATCGTCAGAATGTAGTTGGCGCGGTCGGTCTGCAGCAGGTAGTTCGAGTTTTCAACGCCCTCGGCGATGCCCTTGAACGAGACGATACGTCCTATGTCGTAGGCCGATACGAATGCCGCGAGTTCGTCGTCAGTGATCTCAGTGTAGACGGCCATGATGCGCTTTGGCCCAGGTCACGCCTCGAGCATGCGGGGCAGGTTGAAGGTTACGTTTTCCGAAACGCCGGAAACATTTCGGACCGTGAGGTCGAAGCGCCGTTCCAAGGTATGGAGGACTTCGGTGACAAGAATTTCCGGCGCCGACGCACCGGCGCTGATGCCTAGGCATTTTACATCGATCAGCGCGTCCCAGTCGATTTCGCCGGCATCCTCGATCAGTTTTGCATTAGAGCAACCGGCCCGCTGGGCAGTTTCGACCAGCCGGCGGGAGTTCGAAGACGATGGTGCGCCGAGCACGAGGAAGTAGTCACAGTCAGGCGCCATGCTACGGACGGCCTCTTGGCGGTTGGTGGTCGCGTAACAGATGTCTTCGCGCGGTGGGCCGGCGATGTCAGGAAAGCGGACGCGCAATGCGGCAATGATCTCGGCGGTTTCGTCCACCGATAGGGTTGTTTGAGTTGCATAGGCGAGCGGTGCGTGTGCTGGAATTGTGGCGGTTTGCGCCTCGGCCACGGTTTCGACGAGGGTCATCGCGCCGTCTGGGAGTTGACCCATGGTGCCAATGACCTCGGGGTGCCCGGCATGGCCGATGAGCACAACGTGTCGCCCGTTGTCGTGCTGGCGTTTCGCTTCGTTATGCACCTTGTGGACCAGCGGGCAGGTCGCATCGATGAACGTCATATGGCGGTCCTGCGCCTCATCGACGACGGCGCGGGCGACGCCGTGCGCGGAGAAAATCACCGGGGCGTCCTTGGGGACTTCGTCCAATTCACTCACGAAGATCGCGCCCGCACGCTCCAAATCGGCGACAACCCGAGCGTTGTGGACGATGTGGTGACGGACATAGACAGGTGGACCGAAGCGTTCCAAAGCCCGTTCGACAATCAAAATGGCCCGATCCACGCCCGCGCAAAAACCGCGCGGGCTGGCCATGAGGACGGTGAGGGGCGTGAGAGACATTGCATTGTAGGTATAGCCGACCCGCGCGGCGACCGCGACGCGGTCCGAGTGCGTTTCGCCGGTGAGACGAAATGTCGCGGTAGAGCTTGGGTCTTGGCGGCCTCGGCTTGTCCGAGCCAGGGGCGTTCGATACAGTGCCGACCAGACGATCAACCGGTCAGGAGACCACATGTCAGAGGCTGTCATCGCTCAACGAGGGCCCTACGTCGCCGATGTTGAGGCCGGGAAAGACTACTACTGGTGCCGCTGTGGTCGTAGCAACAACCAGCCGTTTTGCGACGGCAGTCACGCCGCCACCGACTTCACGCCACACAAATTCACCGCCGAGACCACCACCAAAGTCTATTTCTGCGGGTGTAAGCACACGGGCAACGTGCCCATGTGCGACGGTACCCACAAAAACGTCTAGCGGACGATGCGCGTTCGGCTTGGCCTGCCCATCATCGGGGCGCTGGTAATCGTAGGTCTCGTTGCGGCCTGCACGCGCACCCCGCCTTTGCCGTGCCCGCCAGTTTCGATTCTGGGCGACGCGGAGGACATCACGCTGTTTGCCGCCGACCGGGGTGAAGATCTCACCGATATTGCCTACCGTGCGTCGATCGACCAGATCGGACGGAATTGCGACTACGCGCGAGCGGGCGATTCGGTCACCAGCACGATATCGGTCCGGTTGGTCGCGACACGTGGGCCTGCGGCACAGGTCGATGAGGGCAGCTTCGTGTTCTTCGTCGCCGTGGTCGACAAAGAACAAAACATCTTGGCGCGGGAGCGTTTTGAATCGGCTTTTTCGTTTCAGCCTAACCAGCGCCAAGCTGCGGCGATTGAGGAAATCGAGCAAATCATCCCGATCAAGTCTGGTCTGCGCGGCCTCGATTATGAGGTTCTTGTGGGCTTTGAGCTGACGCCGGCACAGCTTGAGTTCAACCGGCAGGAGCGCCAGCGCCGCACCGGCCAGCCGCGGGTGACTGGCCGCTAGCTGCCAGCGCCGTCGGGCTAATCGCGTCGCTCAAGGGACCCCTTCCGGCACCCGTGTTATCCACAGCCGATTGGCGTGGTCTTTGTTGACTCGTCCCGACCCCCCCCTATCATGCCGAAGCCGTCGTACCTTGGTGCGGCGGGAATCATGTGATCGCTGCGGGAGAGATCGGGTGTCGGGAGGACATTCGGCGCCGAAGGAGCAACCGCCCCGGAAACTCTCAGGCAAACGGACCGCAGCGTGATGAAACTCTGGAAAGCGAGCACGCGGCAGCACTAGCCGCTGGTTCCACCGAAGGGGCAAGCCGGTACGCGACCGGTCAAATCTCTTCAGGTTCCAAGACAGAGGGGGCAGTAGGCCATGTTTTGGCCTTGCGCCCGTGTTTGTCTGGAGTGCCCGTGAGCCAAGAGTTAAAACAGACCCCACTCCATGCGCTGCACGCCGAATTGGGCGCGAAGTTCGTGCCCTTCGCTGGCTACGACATGCCGGTGCAGTATCCGGCGGGGATCCTCAAAGAACATATACAAACGCGCGCGGGCGCCGGGCTGTTCGATGTCTCACACATGGGGCAGGTGCGCCTGACTGCGCCGGGTGCGGATGCCGCGCTCGAACGGCTGGTGCCGGGGGACATTGCGGCGTTGTCGCCCGGTGAGATGCGCTACACGATGTTCACCAACGACCGGGGCGGGGTGCTGGACGATCTGATGGTGACCCGGCGTGCGGGCGACATCTTTATGGTCGTCAATGCGGGCTGCAAGACCGAAGACCTGGTGCTGCTGCGCGCGGCGCTGGGTGACGCCCATGTCGAATACGACGAGGATCGCGCGCTGTTGGCCCTACAGGGACCGGGCGCCGCGGCGGCGTTGGCCCGTCACGCGCCGGGGATTGCCGGTTTGGGTTTTATGAAAGCCGCCACCGTTGCGATTGGCGGGACCGAGGCTTGGGTCAGCCGCTCGGGTTACACCGGCGAGGACGGTTTCGAAATTTCGCTGCCGGGCGATGCGGCCGAGGCGGTCGCGCGGTTGCTGCTGGGCGAGCCCGAAGTGGCGGCGGTTGGTCTGGGTGCGCGCGATTCTCTGCGGCTCGAAGCCGGGCTATGCCTGTATGGCAATGATCTGACGCCTGACATCACGCCGATCGAGGCCGGTCTGACCTGGACCATCTCCAAGCGCCGCCGGGAAGCCGGCGGGTTTCGGGGCGACGCGATCATCAAGGCGCAAATCGCCGACGGCCCGTCGCGGCGGCGGGTCGGCATCAAACCTGCGGGCCGCGCGCCAGCACGGGCGCATACCGCCGTGGTCGGCCCAGACGGTGCCGTGGTCGGCGAGATCACCAGCGGTGGATTTGGGCCCAGTGTCGACGGACCGGTCGCGATGGGTTACGTCACGCGCGGCTGTGCCAAAGCCGGTACAGAAATCGAACTCGATATCCGGGGAAAACGGCACGCGGCAGCCGTTGTCAAACTTCCCTTCACGCCGCATCGCTACGCGAAATAACGACCCGAGGGACCAATGAGCGACGTTCGTTTTACTAAAGATCATGAATGGGTGCGCCTCGAGGGCGACACCGCGACTATCGGCATTTCAGAGTACGCGCAGGAGCAACTCGGCGATGTCGTGTTCATCGAACTACCCACCGTCGGCGCCGATGTTGAGGCCGGTGGTGACGCCGCGGTTGTCGAATCGGTTAAGGCGGCGAGCGAGGTTTATTCACCGGTGTCGGGTCGAATCATCGAGGTCAACGACGATCTCGAAGCGACCCCGGGGCTGGTCAATGAGAGCGCCGAGGACGAGGGTTGGTTTTGGCGCATGGAATTGTCCGACCCCGACGAACTCGAGGAGTTGATGACCGCCAAGGACTACAAAGCATTCCTGGAAGGACTCGACTGATGCGTTACCTGCCGCACACGGCGCAAGACCGCCGCGCCATGTTGCAAACGATCGGCGTTGATTCGATTGATGATTTGTTCGTCGATGTCCCCCGATCTGCGGTGCTCGCCAAACCGGTGGACCTGCCGGACCATGCCGGGGAACTCGCGGTTGAGCGCACGCTCAGCAAGATGGCGGCGCGCAACGTGGCCGCCGGTACGGTGCCGTTCTTTGTCGGTGGTGGTGCCTATCGCCACCATGTGCCGGCGGCGGTTGACCATCTAATTCAGCGCAGCGAATTCCTGACGGCCTACACGCCCTACCAGCCCGAGATCAGTCAGGGCACGCTGCAAGTCTTGTTTGAATTCCAGACCCAGGTCGCGTTGTTGACCGGGATGGAAGTCGCGAACGCCTCGATGTATGACGGCGCGACGGCCTGCGCTGAGGCCGTGTTGATGGCCAACCGGCTAACGCGGCGGCGGCGCGCCGTACTCTCCGGCGGTCTGCACCCGCAGTACCGCGCGGTGGTCGAGACCCAGTCGCGGTTCCTCGACGGCGAGATCGTGGCGGCGGCGCCCGACGCGACCGGCGAAGAATATCTGCTGGCCTTGATTGACGACGAGACCGCGTGCGTGGTGGTGCAGAACCCGACGTTCTTTGGCCATCTTCACGACTTGAGAAAATTGGCCGAGGTTTGCCACGCCAAAGGCGCGCTTTTGGTGGTGGCGGTCACCGAGACGGTTTCACTGGGCGCGGTCACGTCGCCCGGCGCGATGGGCGCGGACATTGTGGTTGGCGAGGGGCAGTCGCTTGGTAACGCCCTCAACTTTGGTGGGCCCTATTTGGGTTTGTTCGCGACGCGCGAAAAGTTCGTGCGTCAGATGCCGGGGCGCCTGTGCGGCGAAACCGTCGATGCCGATGGCCGCCGTGGATTCGTTTTGACGCTGTCGACGCGCGAACAGCATATCCGGCGCGAAAAGGCGACGAGCAATATTTGCACCAATTCGGGCCTGTGTTCGCTGGCGTTCACGATCCACCTGTCGTTGCTGGGCGAGGACGGGTTTAGGCAACTGGCAGCGCTGAACCATGCGCGGGCCTGCGAGGCAGCCGCGCGGTTGGCCCAGATTCCTGGCGTGAGCGTTCTAAACAATAGCTTCTTTAACGAGTTCACCGTCCGGCTGCCGCGCGCCGCCGCCGGGGTTGTGGATACGCTGGCCGAGCGCGGGGTTCTCGCCGGCATTCCGGTGTCGCGCCTGCTGCCGGCTGCCGGGCTGGACGATCTCATGCTGGTGGCGGCGACCGAGACGACCACCGACGAGGACGTCGCGGCCTTGGGCGATGCGCTGGCGGAGGTGCTGCGATGAGCGCGCGTTCGCAGGCCCATTCCGCAGGTCGGGGTGGCGACAGCGGCGCGCGGGAGGAAGTTCAGACCCATTCGGGTCACCGCGGCTTGCAGATGGAAGAGCCGCTGATCTTCGAAATGGGATCGCCCGGCCGAACCGGTGTCGATTTGCCGCCGGTTACGACGACCACCGACAAACTGGGGGGTCTGCCGCGCCGCGGCGAGATCGGGCTGCCGGCGCTGTCCGAACCGCAGGTCGTGCGCCATTACGTGCGCCTATCGCAAAAGAACTACGCGATCGATTCGGGGCTTTACCCGTTGGGCTCGTGCACGATGAAACATAATCCGCGTCTCAACGAAAAGATCGCCCGGCTGCCCGGGTTCAGCGACGTCCACCCATTGCAACCGCAATCGACGGTGCAAGGTGCCTTAGAGCTGATCGACACAGTGGCGCATTGGCTCAAGACGCTCACTGGTTTACCCGCGATCGCGATGTCGCCCGCGGCGGGGGCGCACGGCGAGCTGTGCGGGATGATGACGATCCGCTCGGCCCACGAGGCGCGGGGTAATGCGCGCAAGCGCATCCTGGTTCCCGATTCGGCGCACGGCACCAATCCGGCGACGGCGGTGTTGTGCGGTTACGCGGTGGATCCGGTGCCTAGTTTGCCAAATGGCCGCATCGACCTGGCGGCGTTGAAGGCCAAACTCGACGACGACGTTGCCGGAATCATGCTGACCAACCCAAACACGTGCGGGCTGTTCGAGAATGAGATTATCGAAGTGGCCGAAGCGGTACATGCCGTTGGCGCCTACTTCTACTGCGACGGCGCCAACTTCAACGCGATTGTCGGCAAAGTACGGCCCGGGGATCTCGGCATCGACATCATGCATCTAAACCTACACAAGACGTTTTCCACACCGCATGGCGGCGGTGGCCCAGGGTCAGGGCCGGTGGTGATGACAGCCGAACTAGCCCCCTACGCGCCGTTGCCTTATGTGGTGGCGGGCCCTGACGGTTTTCGACTGATTGAGACGCCGGCTGATCAAGTGGCCGCAGGCGACGGTGGCCACGCCTATGGCCGGATGAAGTCGTTCCATGGCCAGATGGGCATGTTCGTCCGCGCGCTGGCCTACATGATGAGCCACGGCGCCGATGGGTTGCGCCAGGTCGCCGAGGACGCCGTGCTCAACGCCAACTATGTGCTGGCGCGCCTTAAGGATGTGATGACCCCGGCTTATCCCGGCCCGTGTATGCACGAGGTGCTGTTCGACGACACCTTCCTCAAGGACACCGGGGTAACCACGCTCGACTTTGCCAAGGCGATGATCGACGAGGGTTTCCATCCTATGACAGTCTACTTCCCCTTGATCGTCCACGGCGCGATGTTGACCGAGCCGACCGAGTCGGAATCCAAAGAATCAATGGACGTGTTCATCGATACGCTGCGGGCGTTGGCGGCCGATGCTAAGGCGGGCAATGCCGCGCGTTTTGCCGGGGCGCCCTATTTGGCGCCGCGGCGGCGGTTGGATGAGACTAAGGCGGCGCGCAACCCGCGGCTCCGCTGGACCCTTGAAACCCCTGCTGAGGCCGCTGAGTAGGCCTAGGCCGCCTTTGTGTAATCGACGACGGTGCCGCGCGGCGGGTAGCCGTTCTCCAGCACGTAGTCGATGCCCTTGAGGAGTTCGGCCACCGCTGGGCGCGTGAACGGCATGGTTTGGACCGATCCAAAGAACAAGGTGCGGTCGGGGCGGATCAGGAAGTGGCCGGGCTCAACGAATAGCGCGGGCTCGCCCACTTTGTTGGGGTCCGTCTTGGGGCGCCCATGGGAAATGTAGAGACCCCAGCGCCGGGCCTCGTCCAACGTCATGCCGTACCCCACGTCGAGCGCACTTAGACCCCAGTCCGCGACCGAGCGTTCTGCACGCGCGCGGTCGTCGCTTGAAAGGGCCAGGATACCGACGCCGCGCTCGGCGAAGGCGCCGCGTTCGTCCTGGATCTGAAGCAGGTAATTCTTGCAGATCGGGCAATGCAGCCCACGGTAGACGACTATGAAGGTGAAATTCTTGGGCGTCTGGTCGGATAGGCGCCAGTTGCCGCCGCCGGCCAGCGCCACTTCGAGGTCGGGCACGGGTTGACTTGGCATGAGCGGGACGATGGTGTTCACGATCTAATCTCCAGAGTAGGTGGGTGTGATCGAGCCTAGCTATCGAGCCAATCTGAAATCAGTTTGGCCTTGTCGCCGACCCGCGAACCTTCGGGTAGCGCACCGTCGGTGCAGTTCTTCACCGCCGCCAACGCTTCGTCCTTGTATTTATAGAGCGGGTCGGTGGTCTCGTAGATCATCAGCACTGGTTGGGTGATGAGGGCGAGCCGTTCTTTCTTAGGATAACGGAAAGCCGCGCGGTAGGCGTGGTGATAGCTGGTGACTGATTTTAGCACCTCAACGACCACATCGTGCAGTGCGTCCGGGTTGGTGACGCCCGCTTTGCGTTGGTGTGCAACGTCGCGCTTGTACCAGGGAAAGAAAAAGTTCTGGTCGCGGACGAAATGCCAGGCCCAGTTGAACTGGCTGCCTTCATAGTCCGGCGTGATCTCTGGTGTGTAGTTGGCGAGCATGTCCGCTTTGTCTTCTTCGGAGTAGAGGCCGACCCCATCGATGATGACACGGCGGACGCGTTTGGGCTGTTGGATCGCCAATTCCATGCTGATCGACCCGCCGGTGTGGGTGCCATAAACGTC
>JAQBYN010000078.1 GCA_027622715.1 Pseudomonadota bacterium
CCACGGTATCGTGACCGACCATCGCGGCGTGGTCCGAGCCGAGAGCAGGCCCGGACAGGGCGCGACCTTCCACGTTCTGTTGCCGCTGCTTTCGGGCGACGGCGCCGTTGCGCTAGAGGTCGCGACAGCATCGGCATCCCCCGCCGGCCAGGGGCGGATACTTCTGGTCGACGATGAAACCCTGATTGTCCGGATGGGCCAAAAAATCCTCAATCGCCTGGGCTACACCGTGGTGGGCGCCACCGATCCAGAAGAAGCGCTGGAGACTTTCCGCGCCGATCCCAATGCCTTTGACCTGCTGATGACCGATCAAACGATGCCGGGGCTAACCGGCGATGCGCTTATCAGCGCGGTCCGGCTGATCCGGCCGGACCTACCAGTGGTGCTGTGCACCGGCTACAGCCAGGTAATGGACGCGGAAAAGGCTAAGGAAATGGGGATCGACGCGTTCGTTATGAAGCCCTTAGAGCGCGAAGAAGTCGGGCGAATTGTTTCCGACGTCTTGGCGGCCCGGCAGCCGTGAGGCGCCGGTATTGCGGCCTCAAGACAATCCCCATATCGTGCGCCGCCGATACGTTGGGGCGTGGCCAAGTGGTAAGGCATCGGGTTTTGGTCCCGTGATCGCAGGTTCGAATCCTGCCGCCCCAGCCAGTTTTCGTACCGTATCGGCCGCCATATGCTGGTGAGAGGAGGATAAGTGGAAATCGTATTCCAAAGTTTCCTCGCCGGGTTTCCCGTGTTCATCGCGCATTTTGCGCTCACGGTCTCGCTGCTGGTCGCCGGGGTCGCCGTCTACGTCACGATTACCCCACACCAGGAAATGCGGTTGGTTCGCGAGGGCAATACGGCGGCGGCGATCTCGCTCGGCGGCGTCGTGCTCGGTCTTGGACTGCCGCTTGCCGTCAGCATGGCCAACAGCGTCACGGTGTTCGATATCTTGATCTGGGGGGTGGTCTCATTGGCGCTCCAGCTCGGCACTTTTTTCGCCATTGATTTCCTGTTGCGCGGACTCCCCAAGCGGATCGAAGAGGGGCAGGTGGCGTCGGCGGTCTTTCTTGCGGGATCAAAGCTGACCGTCGCCATTATCACCGCCGCCGCGCTGACTTAGGCCGCGGCCTGTGCGTCGCCTCGACGTCGCTCTGGTTTTCCTGTTGTTGGTCGGGGTCGCGTTTTCGACGATCGGTGATTTGCGATCGCCGCAGCCGCGGCGACCGCCACCTCAACGACCGCCCGCCGCGACATTGCCGTCAGAGCCGCCGCCAGCCGATCGCCCCGGCACCTTGTCACCGCCGTCAGATCGCGACGTCGGTTTCGAGATCGAATCGACGCCGAAGGAGAGCGATGTTTCTGGGACGGCGTTTGCGATTGGCGCCGGCGTTTGGATGACCGCGGAACACGTCACCGAATCCTGCGGTTCGTTGTTTTTGGAGGCTGACGGCCGGCTGATGCCGGTGTTCGATCTTGTTGAACATCCCAGTGCAGACGTCGCGGTCTTTCGTACGCGTCGCTCGGGGCCGCATTTGCCGTTATCGGATCGCCTTGATGCCGGACAGACCGGGTTCCACCACGGGTTTCCGTCGGGCGCGCCCGGCGATGTCCTGAGCACACTCGTCGGTCGGGCGCGCATTCGGGTGAGTGGCGCGACCAACAGAGTCGAGCCTGCGGTGGCATGGGCAGAGCGGCGACGCTTTCCACCTCAACTTGAACGGCTTGGCGGCATTAGCGGCGGCCCGGCGCTCGATCTGGAAGGCCGGGTGGTCGGGGTCACCGTCGGCAGTTCGCCGCGTCGCGGCACGGTCATCACCGCGGCGCCGGTGTCGCTGCGCGAGGTGATCCGGCAGGCCGGTGTCAATCTTGGTCCGGATGAGACCGGCCGCAGGGCAGCCCCCAGCGCAAGTCGGTTAACCGCCTTCGGTGACGATCTTCGGCGCGACTTCTCGGTAGCCAAAGTGATCTGTTTGTTGCGGCCGCCGGCGCGGCGGCCGCTATCTCGGCGCTAAGCGGTGAAGCGTTCGCGGTCGTGGGGCGCGGCGAAATCCAAATCGGGTCCTTTGGGTACGATCCCCAGCGGATTGATCGACCCGTGGCTACGGAAGTAATGCTGCTTGATGTGGTGAAAATCGACCGTCTCGGCGATTCCGGGGTGCTGGTATAGATCGCGCAGATAGTTCCAAAGATTGGGATAATCGACAATCCGCTGGCGGTTGCATTTGAAGTGATTGACATAGACCGCGTCGAACCGAACCAGTGTCGGGAACAAACGAATGTCCGCTTCTGTGAGGCGATTGCCGATCAGATAGCGGTGCCCGTCTAAGCGGTCCTCAAGAAGATCGAGCGTCTCAAACAGCGCCTCAAAGGCTGCCTCGTAGGCGGCCTGCGTCCCAGCGAACCCGCACTTGTACACGCCGTTATTGACCGTGGCGTAAATCCTATCGTTGATCTGGTCGATCTCCGGCCGCAGGTCGCTCGGGTAGAGGTCGATCGGATTCTGGGCCTCCTCGTCAAAGGCGCTGTTGAGCATCCGGATGATCTCGGCCGATTCATTGCTGACGATCTGCGCGGACTTTTTGTCCCACAGGACCGGCACCGTGACCCGGCCGCTGTATGTGGGATTCGACGCGGTGTAAACGTCGCGCAGGAACGGTCGGGCGGCTACCGGGTCCGGTGTCGCACCGTCACGGTCCGAGAAGTGCCAACCGTCTTCGGTCATGTGCCAGTCGACCACGGCCACGTCGATGGCATGGGTCAACCCTTTGAGCGCGCGCACCAGCAGGGTTCGATGCGCCCACGGGCAAGCATAGGACACATAAAGCAGGTAGCGTCCGGGCTCGGCAGGAAAGTTCGAGCCCGCGTCTGCCGTGATCCAGTTGCGGATGCCGCTGTCACCGCGGACAAATTCACCGCTCTTGCCGCGCGGGACTTGCCCGTCTGCGGTCCATTTTCCCTCGACCAATTGACCCACGAATTGCGCCCTCAATCTTGTTGTTGGTACTGCCTAGCGAAGTCGGCACCAGCACCGTAGCAGCGCTCCGGACGCCCCTCGAATCGCGTTTTCGCTAGCGTCTTCCGGTCTTGCACCTGGAACGGGGGGGTGATATTTGGACCACTATGAAAACGCGGCAGGACCGACGACGATAATACTTGCACGCTGCGCGCGCGATGCGTCCCCGTGTGCGCTTTCGGGCGCAATTCCTAAGAAATGTGGCTGCCAGGACCGTGCCTTATTGCGGCCGACAGCCTTCGTCGTCGGAGATTTTGCATGTTTGAGATAGTGCCGGAGCGGCCGCAAGACGCGGCGCCTCGGGAAGCTCTGCTGGATATCGCCTTTGGTACCGACCGGCATAACCGGACGGCCTACCGGCTACGCGACGGCGTCTTGCCGGTGCGGGCACTTTCTTACGTCGCGCTAATTGATGGCGCCTTCCAGGGTAGCCTCAGCTTCTGGCCCATCGTCGTGCAGGGTGCACGGGCGCCGCTGTTGCTCGGCCCGCTCGCGGTCGACCCAGCCGGGCGCGGGCAAGCGGTTGGCATCGCGCTCGTGCGCAACGGATTGCGCCGCGCGCGGCGCCTTGGGCATGACCTCGTCATTCTTGTCGGCGATCACGCCTACTACAAGCGGTTTGGTTTTATTCGGGCCGGCCGGTTCAAACTCGAAATGCCGGGGCCAGTCGATCAAGACCGTCTTCTCATCCGTAAAATTCCGCGTGGACAAATCATCGGGGTCACCGGACCGATTCTTCCGGCACTGCCGGAGGTCGCGGCGTAAGCGCCGACTGCCAGTCCTCGGACGGCTGTTCTGTGAAGCGATCGGAATTGTCGGCACCAACTTGCGCCAACTCGACTTAACCGGTCAGCGACCTTCGCGGTACCAAGCGAACATGAGCCCGCCGATGAGGAGGAGTAGGACCGCGATAGCCGGCAATAGCGATACTTGACGCACGCCGGTGACGAAATAACTCTCGTTGCGAAGCATCCCGATCCAGTCACGTCCCCCGGCGGTATTGCCGGGACGAACCCGTCGAATGTCGGGCGTACCGATCTCGTTGAGCCAAGCGATCCGGCCGCCACTTTCCGCGACAATCGGTTGCAGCAATTCATCTGTTGCCCGCACGTCGGCGAACTCTCGCGGGTTGATGGCGCCGACGGCGGCAACCGTTGTGTGGTTGCCGTCAGCGAAGTGGTACAGGCCGGTCTCGCTGGCCGCGAACGTGGCGGTGAAA
>JAQBYN010000079.1 GCA_027622715.1 Pseudomonadota bacterium
CCTCGCGCTCGCGCAGCATCTCAATGATCTCATCCGGTTCGCCGACCAGACCGCCGGTCGAGCGGATCAGGTTCTCGGTCACAAAGCGGCGCTCTTCCGGCACCGTCCAGGCGCAATGGCCGAGATGGATTTTCTGGTAACGCTTGTGCAACGGCAAATCCATCTTCTCGGTATAGTCGAGATACTCCTCCCAAAGCCCGTGACAGCGCCGGGCGATGGTGCTGGTGTCGCCGTTCATCTGATACAGCCCCCCCCAGTAATGCAGGGTGGCGAGCGCCATCGAGCCGATCTCGTCGATCACCCGCTCCGAGGTCATGCTCTCACCCGGCTGCAGCACACAGGCATAGGTCAGCGCGGTGGTATGGAACGGATCCGGCAAGCGGCGGTTGACCGCATCGGCGCCTTCCTGGATCTTCGCCAGGCTTTGCTGCAACAGCGCCTTGGATTGATTGTGTGAGCATACCCGACCGTCGCCATAGGCCCCGACCGCCTTCAAGGCCAGCGGACCATCGGCGGCGACAAGGATCGGCACCGGGTTCGCCACATCGATAAAGCCGTCATCGGGATGCAGAAAGCGAATGTCCCGGGTTTCGCCATCGACGGTGAAATCAACCTCTTCGCCGTGCAGTAGCGCCCGCACTACCCGCAGATATTCACGGAACTTGCCGGCCTTCATCGGGTCCATGCCCATCACCCGCATCGCCGTATGGCCGGTGCCAAGCGCCAAAAAGGTGCGGCCCGGAGCCAGTTGATTGATCGTGGCGATCGAATGGGCGGTGACCGGGGCCAACCGGGTCGGTGCGATCGCCACCCCGGTCCCAAGTCTGATTCGCGACGTATTCGCCGCTGCCAGGGCCAAGACGGCGTAGGTATCGGAATAGATCATCTGCGAGTCCGGGGCCCAGGCGCTGTCGTAGCCCATCTCTTCCAGTTCCCGATACAGCTGCCAGTCCGATATTCGTGGGACAACCATGGCGCCGAATTTCATGTTTTACTCTCCTGCGCGGCGGCAAACCGCTGTTTCGCCTGTTCCCGAAGGTCGGCTTTGCGGATCTTGCCGGAGGCGGTCATCGGAAACCCGTCCACGAAGACCACATGTCGTGGAATTTTGAAACTTGCGACTTGGTTGCGGCAAAAGCCCATCACATCCTCGGCCTCAAGCTGAGCCCCCGGCGCCCGCTCGACAAAGGCGACCGGCACCTCACTCATCTGTTCGTCGGCCAAGCCGACCACCGCAACCTGATGCACCGCCGGGTGCTCCAACAGCAAACCCTCGGTCTCCATCGGATCGACATTCTCGCCGCCGACTTTGAGCATGTCGTTGTGCCGCCCCAGCAAACGGATATAGCCGTCGGCAAGCCAGATCACCGTGTCGCCGGTCTTGAACCAACCGTCGACGGTGTAGCTGTCGGCGGTTTCGACCGGCTTCTTGTAATAACCGAGCATCATGGCGTCGCCGCGGACCTGCAGTTCCCCCGGCGTCCCGACCGGTTGATCGGCGTTGGATTCCGGATCGACGACGCGAACCTCATAGCCCGGCGCCGGAAAACCCGAGGACTCGCAGCGATGCGCCTCGTGGGGTGCATCAGGGTTTTTTGAGACATCCGGCTGCGGTTAAACAAACCGCAACTGGAGGACATCAACATGGACGGATTATCGAAGAAGGACGTGACGGAGCCGCCGGGCTCGGCGCAGCGCTCGCAAGAAGCTGGCGGAGGCGGGTCCGTCGGCGGGCCGCCGACGCGGCGCGTCTCGGCGAAGCGCAAACTGGCGGCCGTGAAGCGTTTGCAACGAGGGGAGGCCTTGGAATTGTTGTCACGGGAGCTGAACGTGACGGCCGCCCGGCTCTCGGATTGGCGTGACCGTGTCGAGCGCGCGGCTGAAACCGCGCTCAAGGAACGAAGCCGCGACCACCGCGACGACGAGATTTCCCGGCTGAAGGGCAAGGTCGGCGAGATGACGATGGAGAACGAACTGCTGTACGAGAAGATTGATCGCCTGGAGGGCGGCTCCCCTTTGGCACGGCGGAGGTCGAGACGATGAGCCAGGCGCACTCGCCCTGCGTGAAGCGGCCCTATGGCCTGGCTCTGGTTGCCCGTTGCTGGAAGATTTCCCGGGCGACGCTTTATCGCCGACGCGACGCGTCGACGGTGACCAAACGCCGCCCCGGCCCTCTCGGTCCCTGCGACGACGCTACGTTGCTCGCGCATATCAAGCGAGCGATCGACGGGAGCCGGTTCACCGGCGAAGGTTATCGCAAGATCTGGGCACGGTTGCGCTTCGCCGGCATCCGAACCTCGCCCGGGCGCACCCGGCGCCTGATGGGCACATACGGTCTGCTCGCTCCGCACCGTCGGGGCACAAGGCCGGGCAAGCTGCATGACGGCACCATCACCACCCAGGCCGTGGACGTGATGTGGGGCACCGACATGACCCAGACCGTCACCGTGGCCGAAGGGCGCGCGCATGTGTTCATCGCCGTCGATCATTGCAACAGCGAATGCATTGGCATCCACGCCGACCGGAGCGCCAACCGTTTCCAGGCCCTGGAGCCGATCCGCCAGGGCGTGACCAGACACTTCGGCGCCGTCGCCGAGGACATCGCCACCGGATTGAAGCTGCGTCACGACCATGGCTCGAACTACATGTCCAACGACTTCCAAAAGGAGATCGCCTTTCTCGGCATCGAGGCTTCTCCATCCTTCGTGCGTGAGCCCGAGGGTAATGGCGTCGCCGAGCGCTTCATCCGCACCCTCAAGGAAAACCTGCTGTGGGTTCGCGACTTCGAGACCATCGAGGAACTCCGACTGGCGCTGATCGACTTCGCTCGCTGGTATAACAACTACTGGCTGGTCGCCCGCCACCGATACAAAACCCCAGACCAGGTCAGGGAAAATCAGATGAAACCACACGATCTGGCCGCATGAAAAGCATTGCAGCCGCTTGTCTCATAACCGGGATGCAGTACACCGGGTGTCAGTGGCGCGAAAACAACCCTTTACCTTGTGCGGTCACATGCACTTGGTCTCCGCGGGCGCGGGGCGTTGGCATAATCCTGTGCAGTCGATCTCATACGACGGTTACTAATTTTCACCGCCGATCATCAACACGCTGTTTGGCTCCATCCGGGGGGCAATCCGAGCCTCCGTGACGTTGAAGACCTGACGGCGGAGCGAGGCGTGGACGTCGGATACGAGACGATCCGCCGTTGGGCTGATCGGTTCGGGACCTCTTACGCAAAGCGCCCGGGACCCAGATGGGACTACCGGTGGTATTTGGGTGAATTGTTCGTTTTGATCCGTGGTCGTCGCACGTATACGTGGCGTGCGGTCCATGCGGAAGGCGCCGTGCCGGAAATACTCGTTCAGTGGCGTCGCGACGAGAAGGCCGCAACCATATCGTCGCCAACGTCCAGTGAACCGATCGGTTCACTGGCTTTGCCTCGCGCTCGTTCTAAAGACGTGACAGTGCCCACGAACTCAGTGATGGGCGTGCGTTAATCAAAACCGCTCGGCCGACGCCTTCATAATACGCGGCGCCGTCAGGCGAGCTGTTCGCAAGCTCGCTTTGCCGGGGATTTTCTCTACAACGCTAGCGCCCGAGGTCGGTGTCGTGACGACCCAATTGCCAATCGCGCCACCGAGAATGCCGCCGATGAAGGTCGCGATACCGCCGCCGCCAGCCAGATCAATTACAATCGCGCCAACTACCGCACCCGATACGATCGCCAAGATTTGCTCATCCGTTACGCCGTATTTGGCTTTCGTGTCCTGTATGGTGGACTTCATGGCATCCACGGCGTCATCCCTGGCTTCGCCGAGGTCATCTTTCAACTCTTCCCTGAGTCGGGCCATCATGCCTTTGATCTCGGCCAGGGTTTCTTGAAGCTGCTCCTGAGTTACCGGGTCTTTCGCGGGTGCGGATTGTGTCTGCGCGATCGCTGGAGACGCGAAAACGACCATGAGTGAGATAAGCAACCATCGCATTTTCTGTCTCCTCTCGAACGGCGAGCCGACCCCGAATTAGAGTCAGCGATAATAGATAACGAAACATAGCATTCGAACTGAAAAGACGCAATCTCGGTAGCCCAACATGTCAGGGCAATCGGGTGAAGCGGCTTATCCCTTTTGGTCCGGTATTCCCAGATGTGTTG
>JAQBYN010000037.1 GCA_027622715.1 Pseudomonadota bacterium
CCGCCAGCCCTGCCAACAAGCCGTCCAAATCCCGGAACTGGCGCCCCTACCCCCCCTGACCGCAGGCATGGCCCGATGCCCATGCCCACCGGAAGTTGAAGCCACCCAATCCTGAGGCGTCTGGTCCCAATTAGGCCCCAACCGCCGTATAAAGCGGTGGACCGTACCGACAATGGCGTTGGTGACCCCAACGGGAATCGAACCCGTGTCTCAACCTTGAAAGGGTCGTGTCCTAACCGCTAGACGATGGGGTCGCAGCGCGGCCCCTGCTTAAAGGTTGGACCGCCCGGAATCAAGGGAGCCGGGGCCGTTTCCGCCCTAAATCGGCGCTTCGCACGGCCAGGCGGACCGGCGTGAGCACCGGCCGCCTACGCCGGGATCACGATCAGGTCGGTCTTCATCGAGGTCAGCGGCTCGCAGCCGTCTTTGGTGACCCGGATCACGTCCTCCAGATGCATGCCGCCGAAACCCAATTCGTGATAAGGCAGATCGACGTTGATCACCATGTTCTCCTCGAACACGAGGTCGCCGCGCGAGCCGGGCAGTTCCAACCCGATCGGGATCGGATGGTCGGTGTGCTCCAAACCGACCGAATGCGGCGTTGCCACGAGAAAGCCGGGAAACCCTTCCCGCTCGATCGCGGCGAGAACTTTTTCGGTCATTTGGCGTCCCGTGACCCCCGGTTTGATGGTCTCATACGCCGTCTGCCAACCGACCGACATGGCCTTGTTGCGCAGCACGATCTCGGCACTCGGCTCGCCGACGACGGCGGTGCGGCCGATGTCGCCGTGATAGTGGCGATATTCGCACAACGCATCGAACATGACGGGTTCGCCCGCGGTCACCTTGTCGTGCGGCAAACCACCGCTACCGGTGGTTATATAGACAGCGCGCCCGCCCTGTTGCGCGACCTCGACATTGAACGCGCGTTCGATTTCGGGAAACGTGGTGCCGACGTGCAAAACCTTGATCGCGGCATTGACCCCATCTTCGTTAATCCTGGCCGCTTCGCGCATGATCGTGAGTTCGTCAGTCGACTTGACCATGCGGATCTCGCGAAAAATATTGGTCGCTTCGACACCTTTGAGTTTGTCGAACCCGAGTTGATTCATCCATTCGACCGGGCGCGGATCATCGGTGCCGATCGTGCCTTTTTCGAGACCGGCATCGCGCAACGCCTGCCGTAACGCATAAGTCGGCGTGGCGCGGTTCTTTTCAGCAAGGTCCGCCCGCATCGCTTCCCACTGACGCTCTTTCGGCGGCAACCGGTCGGCGTTGCGCACCGGCCACCGGTATCCTGGGCCCGCGTCTGGTTCCTCGGTCGCGGTATCGTAGTCGCGTGAATGGGCGTGCACCGGGTGGGTATAGGTCACCACGTTTGGCACCCAGGTCGGCATTTCAGTCAGACGCTGGGCTTCGGTCGCCGTCATCACCAGCGCCGCCGGCGCGTTCTCATCGCGCGGCAGAACGGCATAGTTGAAAAAACTTCGGCGCATGCGCATCAACGCGCCCCAAAAATCCGTCATGTAGTAAATATTGATCTGGGTCGCCGCGAGGAGCCCGTCGAGGCCGTATTTGTCCATCACCGCATAGGCGCGTGGTTTGTTCAACAGCATAGAGATACTCCCTTTATCGGCGCGGTCCGCCGACCCCGGTCATTCTAACCCAACGCCAGAACCTTACGACGGATTTACGATCAGCGCCGGGCTCGTCGACGTTAGCGGCCGAAAGCCGTCGGCCGTGACCACGACCGTGTCCTCTAGATGCATCGTGCCCCAGCCCCATTCAAAGAACGGCATGTCGACATTGATCACCATATCGGCGGCCAGTGCGTAATCGTTCCATTCGCCGTGCAGCGTCGGCCCCATCGGAATCGGATGATCGGTATGCTCCAAGCCTAAGCTGTGCGGCGATACGTAGAAGAAATCCTTGAAGCCCGCCTTTTGCACAGCGGCGATGACCTCGGCGATCAGCGTGCTGCGCTTGAGCCCGGGCCGAATGATTTCGCAGGCCCGCTCGAACCCAGCCCACATCGCATCGGCGCGCCGGCTTAGTTCAGCGCTCGGTTCACCGACGATGACCGTGCGGCCAAAATCGCCGAAGTAGTTGCGGTACTCACCCAGCGCATCGATGAGGAACGGCTCGCCCGGTACCACCTTGCCATGCGGTAGACCACCCAATCCTGAAATGATGTGTCCGTTGCGCCCGCCCCGCAGAGACATTTCCACATGATAGACGGTCTCGATTTCAGGCCAGGTCGCCCCTGCGACGGCAGCGTGCGCGGCAGCCATTCCGGCGGCTTCATTTACCCGCGCGGCTTGTCCCAATGTCTCAATCTCAGTCGCCGATTTGACCATGCGGATTTCACGAAAAATGTTCGTCGCATCCACCGCCTCGATACCGGGCAAACCCATGTCCTGGAGCCAGCCGATGACCCGTGGATCGTCGCTGCCGATCCGGCCCCGTGTCATACCTGCGTCGACCAGGGCACGCTTAAGACCCCACGCCGGGGTCGCCGCCAGTCGGTCGGCATGCGCGGCGGCGCGCGCCGCCCATTCCTGTTCCAGCGGGGTCAGCGTCGCCCCTTCACGCACCGGCCAACCCGGCCACGCGATCGCCGGGGGCTCGCCTTGGTCCGGGTTCGGCGAGTCGTCGTCGCGGCGCTCGCGCCCCGAGTAATCGGAGAACGCAATAATATTGGGCACCCACGTCGGCCACACCGATAGGCGCTCAAGTTTCACCGTAGGCAGCACCAGCCCGGCCGGCATGTCTTGATCGCGGGGCAAGACACCGTAGACCAAATAGGGCCAGCGCCCATCGGCCTGGGTGTCCCAGTAGTCCGTCAGGTAATAGATATTGACGTGCTCGCGCGCGATCAGACCGACCAAGTCGTGGCGTTCCATCACCTCGACCGCTCGCGGTCGGTTCAGCAGCACGGTGTGACCTATGCCAAGTTAGAAGTAGGCGACTTGTTCGGGGGGAGGCGTGAGGCGTGGCTCCGGCATGTTGACGATGCGCATCATCATCATCGATTGACCGAGTCCGATTTCGTTGCAGAACACCCGATACGCCATCGCCTTTTCCGCGTCGGTCGACAGAAATGTCACCGGCACGTAGCCACCGGGAAATTTGGGAAAGCCCCACGCATCGAACATGGCATACCCGATGTGGTGATCGCGCAACCAGGATTCGATCTTGCGCAATTGCGCCACACCGTCATGAAATTCGGTCGACCACGGGTGCGGACCGAACGAAATATGAACGATGAACTGGAGCCATTCTATCTTCTGCATCAGCACCCCGGCGACCCGGCGCGCACGTTTGCGCGACACCGGATAATTGCACAAATAACCGTCAAAAACACCCTGCCGCCCCGGCCTTAGGCCAGCGCCGCGTCCTCAATCGTGAACTGGACCTCATCGCGCCCGCCCCAGGTATCGGCGCGCAGGTGACCGGCGACGTGATAGCGCCCGTCGCGCGCGCTGAGCAGACTAAGCCCCAGAGGTTGGTCGTGGCAGCGGAACGCGATCGCCTTGACCCGCCGCCCGACTTCACCGGCCAACAGACACCGTACGTGTTTGTCGCCGACGATCTGCGGCTTGATGATTCGTGCGCCGGTGAGGGCAAAACGTGGTTCACGATTTCCGGCGCCATACGGTCCGGCTCGCTCTAACAGCGTGACCAGGGCTGTCGTCGCGCCCTCGACCGCTAGCGCGCCGTCGATGTTCATCACCGGTTGCACTTGGCGGTTCTCAATCGTCCGGGCCGCGCGCCCGCATAAGAAATCGCGCAACGCACCGATGCGTTCGGTCGCCACCGTCAGGCCCGCCGCCATCGGATGCCCGCCGCCGTTGGTTAGCAGGCCCGCTTGGCGGGCGGCGATCACCGCGGCGCCGATATCGAAGCCCGGCACAGAACGGGCCGAGCCTTTGCCGAATGCACCGTCGGTACCGATGACCAAAGCCGGCCGGTCAAAGCGGTCCTTCAGGCGGCTGGCGACAATGCCGATCACGCCGGGATGCCAACCCTCGCCATCGACAATAATTATCGGGTCCGCCGCCCTCACCGACTCCGCCTGATTCAACGCATCGATGGTGAGCGTATCCTCGATCGCACGCCGCTCTAGATTGTGCCGGTCCAATTGTTCGGCGATTTGCCGGGCCTCGTTAGAATCGTTGGTGGAGAGCAGACGCGCGCCGAGATCAGCCTGACCGACGCGGCCACCCGCGTTGACCCGAGGACCCAACACGAACCCGAGGTGATAGGCGTCGATGCGTTCGCGGACACCGGCGACCGCGGCCAGCGCCGCGATGCCGGGATTGCGCAAATGACGCGCCACCTTGAGTCCTTGCGCCACGAGGGAACGATTGAACCCTCGAATAGGCACCACATCGCAAACCGTTCCCAGCGCGACCAGATCCAGCAGCGCCAAGAGCGACGGTTCGTCGCGGCCATTCTTGAACCACCCGGAATCACGCAGCGCGCGGTTCAGCGCGACAGCTAGAAGAAACGCAACGCCCACCGCGGCAAGATGACCCAACCCCGGTGTCTGATCGAGCCGATTGGGGTTCACCACCGCGAGCGCTTCGGGCAGCTGCGGCTCAGCCGCGTGATGATCGACGACAATCGTTTCAAGCCCGGCCTGCGCCCCGGCGGCCAGCGCCTCGTGGGCGACGATGCCGCAGTCCACGGTGACAACTACTCTTGTTCCATTCTCGGCGATCTGCCGCAGCGCCGCCGCGTTTGGCCCGTAGCCCTCGCGGATTCGATCAGGCACGTAAATTTCGAGACTGCCACCCACCATGTCAAAAAAGCGCTTGAGGACCGCCGCCGAGGTCGCGCCGTCGACGTCGTAATCGCCAAAGACCGTCACGCGCTCGCCTGCGGTAATCGCCGCGGCGAGACGGCGCGCCGCCGCATCCATATCGTTGAGGATCGACGGGTCGGGCATGTCATCGCGCATAGTCGGGTTGAGATATCCCTCGCATGTCTCAAAGGTGACCCCCCGCGCGGCGAGTACGCGACCGAGAATATCCGGCAAGCCGAGCGTTTCGGAGATTGCGAGGGCCTGGCGCGGATCGTGCGGTCGGGCGCGCCACCGCCGGTTGGTTAGGGAGTCGGTAACACCAAGGAATGCCGGATCGTCGGGTGTCTCATCCACACCGGTTAGCGTTGAATCGTCCCTTTGAGCGCCCGGTCCACGTCGTGGTTGGCGCGGATCCAGCGCACGGTGCCGGTTCGCGCGCGCATGACAATGGACTCGGTCGTGACATAGCCGGGATAGCGTTTGACGCCTTGCAGCATCGACCCGTCGGTCACGCCCGTAGCGGCGAACAAGACATCCCCGTGCGCCAGATCGCTTAGCGCGTACTTGCGTTGAAGGTCTTCGATGCCGGCCTTGGCGGCCCGTCCCCGTTCGTCATCGTTGCGAAACACCAGGCGGCACTCCATCTGGCCACCGATGCATGTCAAGGCGGCGGCCGCGAGCACGCCTTCTGGGGCGCCACCGGTGCCCATGTAGATGTCGATGCCCGTGCCCTGCTCTGCGGTTGCGATCACGCCCGCGACGTCGCCATCTGGGATCAGTTTGATCCGGGCGCCGGTGCTGCGAATGTCTTCGATGATTTTGGCATGCCGTGGCCGGTCGAGAACACACGCCATCAGGTCAGACGGCGGCACGCCCTTAGCGTCGGCCAAAGCCTGCATGTTTTGGGCGGTGGTCCGGTCCAGGTCGATCACGCCGGGTGGCAAGCCGCCACCGACCGCAATTTTTTCCATATAGACATCGGGCGCGTGAAGAAAGCCGCCAGCCTCGGCCATCGCGATCACTGCCAAGGCATTCCCGCCGCCGGTCGCGGTAAGCGTTGTGCCCTCAAGCGGGTCCAGGGCAATATCAATTTTTGCACCCGTACCGCTGCCAACTTTCTCGCCGATATAGAGCATCGGCGCCTCATCGCGCTCGCCCTCGCCAATGACTACGGTCGCATCAAAGTTGAGGTCGTTGAGCATCGTGCGCATCGCGTCAACGGCGGCCTGATCGGCCGCCTTTTCGTCGCCCAGCCCGATAAGCCGCGAGGCAGCGATGGCGGCCGCTTCGGTTGTCCGAACCGCTCCCAAAACCAAACTGCGATCAAGGCTCACCTGCTCACTCATGCGCTACCCCTTCTAAAGGTTTTCTATTCTGATCATACACGGCGGATCCACAACAGCGCCGGATTCCGAAATACCCGCCAGCGCTTGCGCAAGGCCCGCCTCATAGGTTTCGTGAGTCGTCATGATGACGGAAACGCGTTCCCCAGGATCACGGCCACGTTGCAACACCGATTCGATCGAGACGTCGTGATCGCGCAGATGCGCCGCGATATCCGCCAGCACGCCCGACTGATCCAGGACATTAAGACGCAGGTAATAGGCGCCGTAGCGATCTTCAATCGGAATGGACGGGCGCGCCACCAAGGCCGACGACGCGACGCCGAACGGCGGCACCCGCCATTCCCGTGCAATATCGACGAGATCGGCGACAACGGCCGACGCTGTCGGCCCGGCGCCCGCGCCAGGTCCTTCAAAAATCGTACGGCCGACAAAATCGCCGTCCACCAATACGGCGTTGAACGCGCCGTCGACGTGCGCCATCGGCGATGAGACGGGTACCATGCAGGGGTGAACTCGCTGCGCGATACCCTCTTCGCCGATCGTCGCGATACCCAGCAGTTTGATGCGAAAACCGAGTTCGCTGGCGTGGCGGATATCGGTCGCTGTTACGTTGCGAATACCGGCAGTATAGACCGCGGCAAAATCTACGGGGGCGCCGAAGGCGACGCTCGACAGGATCGCCAACTTGTGCGCGGTATCGATTCCGTCGACATCGAACGACGGGTCGGCTTCGGCGTACCCTAACGCCTGCGCTTCGGCCAGCACATCGTCGAACTCAGCGCCCGTCGATTCCATGGTCGTGAGAATGTAGTTGCAGGTGCCGTTCAATATCCCATAGACACGACTGGTGCGGTTGGCCGCGAAGCTCTCGCGCAAGGCTTTGATAATCGGTATGCCGCCGGCGACGGCCGCCTCGAAAGAAAGAGCGACGCCGCTTTTTTCCGCAAGCGCGGCAAGCGCAGTCCCGTGCAACGCAATCAGCGCTTTGTTCGCGGTGACCACGGGTTTGCCGGCAACCAAGGTGGCGGTCACAAGCGCCAACGCAGGCCCCGAGTCGCCGCCAATAAGCTCGACCACAACATCGACGTTCGGATCTTCGGCCAGCGCGCGCGGATCGTCGTACCACTTCAAATTGTTAAGATCGACGCCGCGGTCTTTTGCACGATCACGTGCCGAAACCGCGACCACAGTCAGCGTTTTGCCGCAACGGCTGCGAAGGATGTCCGCATTGTCGCGCAGAAGCGCGAGCGTCCCTGCCCCGACGGTCCCGAGACCCGCAATGCCAATCCGCAAGATGTCGCTCACGAGGCGGCCGCGTGCCCAATCGACGGGCTGTTGACGCCGTGCTGGCGCAAGAATCGCTTGATGTTGCGCGCGGCCTGGCGAATGCGTTGTTCGTTCTCGACCAGCGCGATGCGCACATAGCCTTCGCCATACTCACCGAACCCGACGCCCGGCGAGACCGCGACTTGCGCTTCGCGTAGCAATAGTTTGGAGAACTCGAGCGACCCGCCCTCGCGAAATGCCGGTGGCAACGGCGCCCAGGCAAACATGGTGGCCGCCGGTGCCGGGATATCCCAGCCAGCTTGGGCCAAGGACGACACCAGCACGTCACGGCGGCGGCGGTAAACGGTGCGCACTTCCTCGACACAATCCTGCGGTCCGTTGAGCGCCGCAGTGGCGGCCACCTGAATCGGTGTAAACGCGCCATAGTCGAGGTAGCTTTTGACCCGCGCCAATGCGCCAATGAGTCGCTCGTTGCCGCAGGCAAAGCCGATACGCCAGCCCGGCATCGAGTACGTCTTGCTCATCGACGTGAACTCGACGGCGATGTCGCGCGCGCCCTCGACCTGCAAAATAGACGGCGGCGGTTTGTCATCGAAATAGACCTCGGCGTAGGCGAGATCCGAGACGACGTAGATTTCCTGCGCGCGACAAAATTTGACGACCTCGCGGTAGAAATCGAGATCGACGACCTCTGCGGTCGGATTGGCCGGATAGCACAAGATCAACGCGATCGGCTTGGGAATGGAGTGCCGGACCGCGCGCTCGAGCGATTGCATCAGGTCGTCACCCGCCCCGGCGGGCAGATGACGCAGGCTCGCCCCGGCGATGATGAAGCCGAAGCTGTGAATCGGGTAACTCGGATTGGGACATAACACAACGTCGCCAGGCGCAGTGATGGCCTGCGCCAGATTGGCCAACCCCTCTTTTGATCCGAGCGTAACGATGGCTTCGCGATCGGGGTTGATAGACACGCCAAACCGGCGATCGTAATAAGCCGCGACTGCCTTTCGCAGCCCCGGAATGCCACGCGACGTCGAGTACCGATGGGTCCGCGGATCCTGAATGGCTTCGGTCAGTTTGGCGACAATATGCGGCGGCGTCGGCATATCGGGATTGCCCATCCCGAGGTCAATAATGTCCTCGCCGGCGGCACGCGCGGCCGCCTTCATCTGGTTCACTTCTGCGAACAGATAGGGCGGCAGACGCCGAATACTATGGAACTCGCCATCCATGGGATGATGCCAACCTTAGCCAGACCGCAAATGCCCGCCAGCCGCCGAAGCGGCGGCGCGAGCGCGGTATTTCCTAGACCTAACTAGTGGAAAAATCGAGGAAGATCTCGGCGCGCCGATTGCCGGCTTCGCCCGCGGGCATGGACTCGAAGAAGGCGGGATCTGCGGCGCCCCGCGCCTCCACGAAAATCGCCTCTGGCGGCACGCCAAGCCGGATCAACGCATTCGCGACGGCCTGGGCACGGTCGAGTGATATTTTGAAATTGGTCAAGTTATGCTCGGCCACGGCCATGTTTTTGGTCTTGCTCGAGGCATGCCCGACGACACGAACCACCCCGCCGCGCGCCTTGTATTGCTCGGCAATGGCTCGGACGGTGGCCTGGGCGGCGTTGGGCAGGCGCGCTGAGTCATGGCCGAACTGGACGACAGCGGCGCTAGATTCGGCCAAGCCCTGCCCTTGGAAGGCCACCGATTGAACGGCGCTGGTGGCCGGTCCCAGAGTGCGATCCGTCGCCACCAAGGCCGCATTATAGGTATCGCGCACGATCGACGACACGGGCCGCTCGCCATCTTGGATCGGGGCTGCGCTCGACGCGTTGAACCCGGCATTTGCGGGAGCGGTTGAAACAGTCGAAGCCGAATCCTGCAGCATCAGCGCGAACGTCTGGCTCACCACGGTCTGGCCTGGCAACACGGCAACAGTCGGTTGGGCTGGCAGCACCATTGCTGGTGACGGTGCCACCGGCGCGGCCACGGCCGCTACGGCGGCTGGTGGCATTGCTAGCGGCGCGGCTGGCACCGGCACGGCGGGAGGTGCGCGCCGCTCAACAATCTGCGGCGCGACGCGGCGGGGTTCGGCCGGCTGCGGTGGCGTGGCCCGACCCGAGGTAATGGTCCGACGTGAATCGAGCGAGTCCGCGGCTGCGGCGCGCGCCGGCGCAGACTGCGGCGTAACCCGGCGTTCCTCAAGAATACTCGGTCGGGCTGGCGCTTGGGCGATCTGGGCCGCTGGCGCTGGCGCGGGAGCCGCAGTTTCTTGTTGGATCGCGCGCGGCGGCGGCGCGGGACGCGGGGCCGGCACCGGTTGTGGCGCCGGCGCTGCCGCAGCGACCTGGGCGGTATCATCGCGGCGAATTTCGTCGTCGGTGTAGCGCGCGTTCTCGCGATCGGCCACCAAGCCTTGCGCTGTCTGAGTGCGCTGTTCGGCTGTCGACGTCGTCGGGCGATCCGGTACGTCGCTCACGGTCGGAAAGGCTTCCGCGTCGCCGTCACTAGTGAAAACGCCGGCAACCCGATCGTAAAGATTGGCCGGATTGGCCCAGTTGGGCACCGAGGAACATGCCGACAAGGCGCCAGCCAGCAATACGATAAGACCGATGCGGCCCCATGCATTAATTTTCGACAATTCGATACGGTTCTGGCGTTGAATCATGTTCCCGATCCTCTATATCTCCGGCACGGGCCAGGCCGCAGCCTATACTGCGCCGGACACAGATCAATTGCTTTGTCCGTCGTTCGGCCCTCGAAGCCCAACAAACCATAGTTTTCAAGGGCTTCGGGCGACACCATAAAGGATTATCTGATGTCCGATCAACATGGGGACGCTGCCGCGAACGACGAAAGCGCCGTTCTGGGCGAAAATCTGCAGAAGCTCGGTGCCCAGTGGCAACGCCTATTCCAGGCCTACATGGCGCAACTGGGCGACGCAGAGCGCCTGCCGTTTGATCCGGCGATCGTTGGAAACGCGTTTTTGCGGCTCAGCAGCCAAATGCTCGCCGACCCCCAGCGGCTGGCCGAAGCCCAGATGACCCTGTGGCGCCAATATGCCGAGTTCTGGCAAAACGCCGCCACTGGCCACGCGGCAGGCGATGCTCAGGCGCCGACGGCGGCGCCCGACAAGGGCGATCGTCGCTTCAAAGACCCAGGCTGGAACGAAAATCAGGTCTTTGACCTCCTCAAACAGTCCTACCTGATCACCTCGCGCTGGCTTCAGAAAACCGTGGCCGAGGTCGAGGGCCTCGATGACGACACGCGCCGCAAGGTCGATTTCTACACGCGCCAATTCGTCGATGCGATGTCGCCGAGCAACTTCTTCCACACCAACCCGGAAGTGATCCGCACCACACTCGAGACGCACGGCGAAAACCTCGTACACGGGCTAGAGAACCTGATCAAAGACCTGGAGGGCGGCAAGGGCATCAGCCAGACCGACTTTGACGCTTACGAGGTCGGGCGAAATGTCGCCACGACACCGGGCAAGGTGGTCTTTCAGAATCGACTCTTTCAGCTCATTCAGTATGCGCCGGCGACGCCCGACGTCTTTGCGTTGCCGTTGCTGATCTGCCCCCCGTGGATCAACAAATATTACATTCTGGATCTCAAGCCGGAGAATTCGTTCGTTGCATGGGCGGTGGCCCAGGGCTTCACCGTCTTCATGATCTCATGGGTGAATCCCGATGCGAGCTACGCGAGCACGGCGTTCGAAGACTATATGAACGACGGTCTCCTCGCCGCGATCGGCGCGGCGCTCCAGGCGACCGATCAATCGAAGATCAATGTCGTCGGCTACTGCGTCGGCGGAACGCTCTTGGCGACGACGCTGGCCTATCTCGCGACGAAGGGTGATTCGAGGGTAAACGCTGCGACGTTTCTGACGGCCCTTGTCGATTTTGAAGACGCCGGTGAATTACGCGTCTTCATCGATGAAGAGCAGCTCAAACTTTTAGACGAGCAAATGGGCGAGACCGGCGTGCTGGACGGCCGTCGTATGGCATCGGCATTCAATATGATGCGGGCCAACGATCTCATTTGGTCGTTTGTCGTCAACAACTACCTTCTCGGCAAAGACCCTATCCCGTTCGACCTGCTGTTTTGGAATGCCGACGGGACCAACATGCCGCACGCGATGCACACCTTCTATCTGCGCAACATGTACCTGAGGAATCTGCTATCAAAACCGGGCGGGATAGAAATCGCCGGCGTACCGATCGATCTCGGCAAGATCGATTTGCCAACCTACGTCTTGGCCACCAAGGAAGACCACATCGCGCCGTGGAGGTCATGCTACTTGTTGCCTCAACTGATCGAGGGCGACAAAAGATTCGTGCTGGCGCAATCCGGCCATGTTGCCGGCGTCGTTAGTGCGCCGGGTAAAACCAAATACGGCCACTGGACCAACGACGCCCTACCCGAGAACGCCGAGGCGTGGCTCGCTGGGGCGCGCGAGAACGCCGGATCGTGGTGGCCCGATTGGGCCGCATGGCTGGAATCGCATGCTGGAGACAAGGTCGCGGCGCGACAACCCGGCGCGGGCGCGATGGAGGCGATCGAAGATGCGCCCGGCGCCTATGTAAAGAAAGCCATCGCCTAAACGCTAGGTTTCGACGTCGCCGCCGGTGTCATCTTCATCGCGGAGAAAGTTCTCGACGTCATTGCTATCGAACTCATCGAGGTCAAATTCGTCGAGGCATTGACCGCCGACGGTGCCGCGCTCGCATACCTCCTCGAGGGCCTCATCGCCGTCGTCGCTCGGCACAAGGCTCGCAAAAGGATCGTCGTCATCATCGTCGCCGCTAGGGCCAGTTGCGCCTTCTTCGGTTGGCAAGCGTCCGACTTCGACATCCGCAGATGGTACGGCCGGCACGGTGCTGCCTTCACCTTGCGGCTCGGCGGGACCCGGTGCCGGCGGCAAGGCGGCCGGCAAGCGCTCAATCAGACGCGGCCGCTCCGGCGGCGGCGGCAACAGCGCGAATTCCTGGCGCAGGCTTTCTTCGGAAAGTTTCAAGCGGCCAAATACCAGCTGGTACAATTTGTCGCCATTGTCCTCGGCCAGACCGGCGCCTCGGTCGAACCTCTAGTAGGTCAATTCGCCCTGAATGAAGCGCCCGTCTTCGCACTTCATCATCAAACGGGTGGTGGTGCCTGGTGCAACCCGGTCGACCCCGCCGACCCCGGTGATACCGCGGCATTCGGTCCGGTCGCCGATGCCGAATAACGTTATCGACGAGGTCGGTTCGCCAAAAATCGTTTCGAACGTGCCTACCAGGAGTTCGTTGGATGTTGTTTCACGGGCCGCGATGAACAGCGTTTTCGACGGCAGCACCGGCGCACACCCCGCGACGGCGCCGGCCAGTAGCAGCCACCCGTAGCGTCTCGGAAACCGGAATTTCGCTCTGTGCGGCACCATCAAACCCTGATTCGTCTCACGTCCACCGATCTATACTGACACGGTATCACCGGCCTGCAGGCCCAGCGCCGCGCGATACTCTGCCGCCATACGACTGTAGTGCGCCGCAGTCGCACCATTATACGCGATCTCGTCGGCTGTGAGGTCGCGTATATGGATTGCGGGCCGACCAAGCCAAAGCTGACCGGTCAGCACGCGTTTTCGCGAGGTCAGCAACGATCCAGCCCCCAGCATCGCGTCGGTTTCGACTTCCGCGTCGTCCATCACCGTCGCGCCCATGCCGACGAAACTGCGAGCGTGCAGCCGACAAGCGTGGAGCAAAACCTGGTGACCGATCGTGACATCGTCCTCGATCACCGTTTGGCCGCCGTCCCGGCGACTGACATGAATGATTGTGCCGTCCTGAATATTCGTCCGCGCGCCGATCCGGATGAAATTGACGTCGCCCCGAATCGCGCATTGGAACCAGATGCTGGACCCCGCGCCAATCTCGACATCGCCGATCACGCATGCGCCGGGCGCCAAGAAAACATCCGGCGCGAGGCGTGGTTCGATGCCGCGAAACGGCAGAATGATTCCGTGAGCGGCCACGCCGAGCGATCAGGGAAACAGCGGACGCTGCTCCAAGGACAGTGTCTCGGGCAGCCCGCACATGACGTTCATGTTCTGCACCGCTTGCCCTGATGCCCCTTTAACCAGGTTGTCGAGCACCGAAAGAATGATCGCCCGCCCCTTCACCCGGTCGGGAAACACCCCAAGCAAACTATGGTTGGAGCCCCGCACATGGCGCGTTGCCGGTGACACGCCTTCGGGCACGACATCGACGAACGGCTCAGCCGCGTACCGCTTCGACAGGGTTTCGTGCAAGTCGGCGGCGGTCGCACCGCCCTCCAGTCGCACGTAAATGGTCGACAAGATGCCGCGGTTCATCGGCACCAGGTGCGGCGTGAAATTGACCAAAATGTCGCGCCCCGCGGCCTGCGCCAGCCCCTGTTCGATCTCCGGACCGTGCCGGTGTCCGGCGACGCCGTAGGCATGAATGCCCTCCGAGACCTCGCCAAACAAACTGGCTTCCTTGGCCGCGCGACCGGCGCCGGTGACACCTGATTTGGCGTCGATGATGATGTCGTCGGCATCGATTTGGCCGGCCCCGATCAACGGTATCAAAGGTAGCAATGCACTTGTGGGGTAACAGCCCGGGCACGCCACCAGCCGGGCGTCACGGATATCATCACGGGCGAACTCGGTCAGCCCGTACACCGCCTCCGCCTGCAGCTGTGGCGCCCGATGCGCATGGCCGTACCATTGGGCGTAGGTATCCACGTTCTCTAGCCGGAAGTCTGCCGATAGGTCGATCACCCGCACGCCATCAGGTATGCCGGCAATCAGGTCCTCGCGCCGCTCGGTAATGAGTTCGTCGATCACGTCATGGCCGGTGTGATGAAGGAGGCCGGCGACGATTTCCTGCGTGGTGCCGTGCGGCAGCGCGCAGAAAATGATGTCCGCCTCAACACCGTGCCACTCGACCTCATCGATCTTGATGAGGTTCGGCAATCCCAGACCGAAGAGATGCGGAAAAACGTCGCTTACCGGCAGACCCGCGTGACGGTCGGCGGTCAGAAGAACGATTTCCACATCCGGGTGGCGACACAATAGGCGGATCAGTTCGGCGCCGGTGTAACCGCTCGCGCCGAGAATGCCGACCCGGATGGTTTTCTTGTTCGTCATGCTTCACTCCCGCGGATGGGTCAAAATGCCCACAAAAAAGGGGCGCCCGTCAAGACGCCCCTCCGAGGTCGAACAAACGGACAGATTATCGTTTCGAGAACTGGAAGCTTCGTCGGGCTTTCGCCTTACCGTACTTCTTGCGCTCGACGACGCGGCTATCGCGCGTCAGGAAGCCGTTCTTCTTGAGAACGGGCCGCAACGACGGCTCGTACCGAATCAATGCGTGGCTGATGCCATGCCGAACCGCACCGGCTTGGCCGGACAGACCGCCACCAGTCACCGTGCAAATAACGTCGTACTGCCCTTCACGGCTAGCAACCTCAATCGGCTGGTTGATAATCATGCGCAACACTGGCCGGGCGAAGTAAACCTCGATCGTCCGTCCATTCACAAGGACGCGGCCGGCACCTGGCTTGAGCCAGACTCGGGCGACCGCATTCTTGCGCCGACCCGTCGCATAGGACCGGCCCTGCGGATCGATTTGCGGCTCAACCGGACCAGCTTCCTCAGCAACGATCGCCTCAGGTGCCGAGTCTGCGGTCCCCGTGATCGACTTCAGGTCGGCTAGCGATTGTCTCTCGTCGGCCATGGTTAGGCTGCCCTATTGTTTTTTGAGTTCATTGACGCGACGTCCAACACGACCGGGTTTTGCGCCTCGTGCGGGTGATCGGCACCGGCGTAAACCTTGAGGTGGCCCAGCTGTTTGCGCGCCAGCGGGCTTTCTTTAGGGAGCATCCGTTGGACGGCCTTCATAATCACGCGCTCTGGGTGAGCGCCTTCAAGAATTTCGCCGGCGGTGCGCTGTTTGATCCCACCGGGATAGCCGGTGTGACGGTAGTAAATCTTGTCCTGGAGTTTGCGCCCGCTCACCCGAACCTTGTCGGCGTTGACGACGATAACGTTGTCGCCGCCGTCAACATGGGGCGCGAATGTGGGCTTGTGCTTGCCCCGAAGCCGGTCTGCGATCACGACCGCGAGGCGCCCAAGAATCAGGCCCTCTGCGTCGATCAACAACCACTTTTTCTCGACATCGGCAGGTTTTGGAGAATAGGTCTTCATGGTCTAGCGTCCTTTGGCGGGCTTACCCGCAATGGCGCGCGAGTATGCCCGCGAAACTGAAGAAGTCAACGATTTCTCGCCATTTTTCATAGGGTTAGCCTAGCGGTATTTGAGTACCGCGATTTCGACCCGTGCCCCGGGCCCGGTTTCCTGATTTACAGTGATCGGCCAACAAATTCAAAGAAGCCATCAATGACGTCGAACTCTTCAGCCGCGCCCCATACCGCCCCTCTCGTCCTGCGTGACGAGAATGCTGGGATTGTCACGCTGACGCTCAATCGGCCTGGCGCGCGCAATAGCCTTAGCCAGGCATTGATGACCGAGCTACAGCGCAATTTGGACGATATTGCGGCCTCCCCGGCACGCGTCGTGATCTTGGCGGGCGCCGGTCCGGCGTTCTGCGCGGGCCACGACCTTAAGGAAATCCGCAGCGACCCCCGAGCGCAAACCTATGAAGCATTGTTCGCGCAATGCAGCCGCCTGATGCAAACGCTCATCGGACTGCCCCAACCTGTTATTGCCCAAGTCCACGGCCCGGCGTCGGCGGCGGGCTGTCAGCTTGTCGCGACCTGCGATCTCGCGATCGCCGGCGCCGCCGCACGCTTCGCGACACCGGGGGTGAACATCGGTCTGTTTTGCTCGACCCCCATGGTGGCGCTGAGCCGTAACGTCGCGAACAAGCATGCGATGGAAATGTTGCTCACGGGCGAAATGATTGACGCCGACGCCGCCGCGCGAATTGGTCTGGTCAACCGTGTGGTGCCCGATGACGATCTCGCCGCCGCGGTTAACATCATGGCCCGCCGCATCGCCGAGAAATCGCGGGTGACGGTGAGAATCGGCAAGCAAGCGTTCTACCGGCAGCGCGAAATGAACTTGCCCGACGCCTATGACTATGCGTCGCGGGTAATGACCGAGAACATGCTGACGCACGACGCCGAGGAAGGAATCGACGCGTTCATCGAAAAGCGTGATCCGGTCTGGAAAGACTCCTAGATGGATCACGAGCGCTACGACGACACCTACATCCGCGCGATCCTGCGCGAGACCAAAATCATCGCCATGGTCGGCGCCAGTTCCAACTGGAACCGGCCCAGCTATTTCGCCATGAAGTACCTGCAGCGAAAGGGATTCCGGGTCATTCCTGTGAACCCGCGTGAGGCGGGCAAGGAAATACTCGGCGAGACCGTCTACGCGAGCCTCGCCGAGGTTCCCGACAAAATTGACATGGTCGATGTTTTTCGCAACTCAGAAGCAGCCGGGCCGGTCGCCGACGAAGCAGTTGCCGTCGGTGCAAAAATCTTGTGGATGCAATTGGGCGTCCGCAACGATGCGGCCGCCGCCCGCGCCGAAGCAGCAGGCCTCAAGGTCGTCATGAATCGGTGTCCGAAGATCGAGTTCGGCCGTTTGTCGCGCGAAATCGGTTGGATGGGGATCAACACCGGCGTTATCAGCAGCAAACGCCGCAGCCAGCTTTAGCCACAACCTGCTTAGAATAAAAGGAACCCCCCATGGCCGACACCCCCTCCTACGGATTCGAAACCCTCGCGGTCCATGCCGGCGCGGCCCCCGACCCGGTAACCGGCTCGCGCGCGACACCAATCCATCAAACCACAGCGTTCGTGTTCGATGATGTCGATCACGCCGCTTCGCTGTTCAACCTGCAGGTCTTTGGCAACATTTATACGCGGCTGACCAATCCGACCGTGGCGGTGCTCGAACAGCGCCTCGCCGGACTGGAAGGCGGACGCGGCGCGGTGGCCGCGGCGTCCGGGCACAGCGCGCAAATGATGGCGTTTCACGTCTTGATGGAGGCTGGCGATCACTTCATTGCCGCCAAACAGCTATACGGCGGTTCGCTAACGCAGTTCGGCCAGTCGTTCAAAAAGTTCGGTTGGGACGCAACCACGGTGGATGCCACCAACGTGCAGAATTTCCGCGACGCGATGCGCCCCAACACCAAGGCCATCTTCATTGAGAACCTCGCAAACCCCGGCGGGGTCGTGGTTGATGTGGAGGCCGTGGCAGCCGTCGCGCACGAAGCCGGAGTCCCGCTGATCGTCGATAACACACTCGCCACACCATTCCTGGCGCGTCCGTTTGAATGGGGCGCCGACATCGTCGTCCATTCCCTGACCAAGTTCTTGGGCGGCCATGGCAACTCGCTCGGCGGCATGGTTGTCGAATCGGGAAAATTCGATTGGGCGCAGAATGACAAATACCCCAGCCTGACCGAACCCAATGCGTCGTATCACGGGCTCAAGTTCTACGAGACCTTCGGGGACATGGCCTATTCGGTGGCCATTCGCGCCCAGTCGTTACGCGACCTCGGCCCCGCGCTCAGCCCAATGAACGCCTTCTTGATCCTGACCGGGATCGAAACCCTGCCGCTGCGCATGGAACGCCACTGCGACAACGCGCTCAAGGTTGCCGAATTCCTCGAAGCGCACCCGAAGGTCGACTGGGTGTCCTACGCCGGATTGAAATCGAGCCGCTTTTACGACTTGGGGAAGAAATACCTGCCACGCGGCGCCGGCGCGGTGTTCACGTTTGGCGTCAAGGGCGGCTTCGAATCGGGCGTGACGATCGTGGAAAACGTCGAGCTCATTTCGCACCTCGCCAACATCGGCGACACCCGCAGCCTGATCATCCATCCGGCCTCGACCACCCATCGCCAACTCGGCGAGGCCGAATTGATCGCAGCCGGTGCGGGACCGGATGTCGTACGGCTGTCGGTCGGCATTGAAACCGTTGACGACATCATTCGCGACCTCGACCAAGCACTGTCGCGAGTTTAGATCGCGACGAAAATTGCGACCGCGGTGATCGTTACGATTGATACTGCTGTCTGAAAGGTGATCAGCCCCGCCATCAACGGCGCATCGGCGTTCATGCGCTGCGCCATGATGAATCCGGATGACGATGTCGGCATCGCGGCATAGAGCACCAACGCAGCAGCGCCGATCGGCTCCACCTTCAATGCCCAAGCCAGAACGGCGACAAGGGCTGGCAGGCCGATCAAGCTTACCGCGGAGGTCGCCAACACCTGACGGCCCGCGGCGCGCGCCGCAGCGAGATCGACGCCGGCACCGACCGCGAACAGGCCAATCGGCAAGGCGGCGCGGCCGATGACCTCGAGCGCCGAAAAATCGCGCAAAAAAGGCCCGGCGCCCACCGCATTCAGAAACAACCCGATGAACACGCTGAGGATCAATGGATTGCGTGCAACCTGGCCCCACGCATGGCGCACGCCGGGCGCCGCACTACCGCTGCGGGCAAACATGTAAACGGCGAGGATCAGGCCGGCTGGAATCCACACCGCGATGACGATGGACACCTGGGGCAATGCGTCGGGGCCTAGAACTGCGAGGCAGGTCGCAATGCCCATATACCCGTTGGGCCGGATGACGCCGTGGTAGATGCTCGCGAACGTGCCGGGCGCAATACCGAAAACGCCGCGCGCCAAAATAAGAACCACCGTGGCCGCGCCCAACGTGCCGGCCACCGTCAAAAACATTGGCCAGGCATCGAGATCGCTCAGCCTGCCAGTCGCGATCGCATTGATCACCAGCGCCGGCAAAAGAATGTAGTACGTCAGTTTTTCCGCAGGCGCCCAAAACGAGTCGGGCACGAACGCGCCGCGCTTGAGTGCGTAGCCGATGACAATCGGCACAAACACCGCCAGAACAAGAAGAAAAATCTGCAGCACAGGCTAAGCTCAGTCGCCCTCGCCCAGGGACAAAGGTGCGGTGGTTGCCACGGTTGCGGCGGGTTGACGGTCGCCGGGCAGCAGGCTCGCGGTCAACCCAGCAGAGATCGCGAATCCCGCAAGCGCGATGAACAGCAGGTCAAGCGATCCGGTCCAGTCCGCGATTGCCGGCACCAACGCGACGCCTAACGTGCTGACACCCAGCGTAAGGACGAACTTCACCCCAAACATGCGGCCGCGCCATGCCAGAGGCGTATAGCGCGCGAGCAGTGCATTTTCTGCCGGTTGGCCGGCGACGTTCAACCCGACCATCGCAATGGCCAGAACGACAAGGCCGTAGTTGAACGTGAAAAAGGCGATGAGAATTACCGGAATCTGGAGGTCCACAGATAAACGTGCTTCAGCGAATAACGGTCGGCCAGTTCACCGCCGATCAACTGGGTTCCGGCCGATACCGCATAGACCAGGGCGACGAGGGAGCCAGCGGCAAGGGCGCCGCCGTCCGCGACAAGGCGGTCGGCAAATATCTTGGGCATCGCCACCGAGGTGCTTTGGAAAATCAACCCAACGGCAATGACCGTTGCAAAAAGCGCCAAGAAGGCGCGCCGGACGTCTTGGGCTGGAATTGTGCGGGATGGCGCGTGCGCGACGTCGCGCGCCTCACGAACATAGCCTCCGAGAATGAGCGCGAGAAAGACAAACCCGGCCCCGATCGACACCATGCCCGGCACGATAAACGCAGCGCGCCAGCCATAGAATTCAGCCAGCACACCGGCGACCAACGCCGCCCCCGCTGTTCCCATGCTGCCAAAAACACCGTTGATCCCCAACGCGCGACCTGGATTGGGCGCATTGCGCACCAACCAAGCAATGCCCACGGGATGATAAATCGCGGCGAACGTTCCAATGGCGGTTAACCCAACGAGCAACCCTAGGCGCCCGTCGGCAAGCCCGGTAAGGACCGCGCCGCCGCCAACGCCAAAGAAGAACACCGCCATCATGCCGGGCCCGCTCCAGCGATCGCCGAGCCAACCAGCGGGCAAAGCCGCGACACCAAACATGACGAAACCCGGCACAGCCAACCATTGAAGGTCGGCATAGGAAAACCCGAACTCTGTCTCGATGACTAATACAACGGTCGCATAGAGCAGCACGAACATATGCGTGAAGGTATGCGCGACGCTCGACACGGCGAGGGCAATCTTGGTATCGCGGTGTCCTTGCGAATTCGCGGCGGCAATGCGCCCGGACCGGCTCACCGCGACGAGGTCTCTGCCACGATCCAATCGAGGTATGCCGGGTTTCCGGCATCGATCGGGAGCGCCACCACGCACGGACAGTCGTACGAATGGAGCGCCTTTATCCGCTCAGTCAGCGGGGCAATTAGATCGGCCCGCGACTTCAGGACGAGGACCGCCTCGGCGCCTTCGTGAACGGCGCCTTCCCACCAGTAAATCGATGCCACCGGATCAATGACGTTGGCACAAGCGGCAAGACGCTCGCTCACCAATGCCCGCCCAATGGCGACCGCTTCAACTCGGTCAGTTGCCGTGACATAGACGAAGCGGGCGGCGTCCGTCATCGCCGGCCGTGCCGCGTCGCATGGAGCGCAAAGATCGCCGCTGAAAACAAGACCAGACCGCCGGCTTGGTGGGCGGCACCGAGCGACACCGGTACGACCATCACCAATGTCGAAATCCCCAGGACAACCTGGACCAGGGCGGCAAGCGCCAACACATTGACCCGACCCGCCATGCGATCATTGGTTTGCCCCTGCCGACTGAAATACCACAGCACGACAACCGCGCCGACCGTGAGAATACCCAGAACCCGGTGGGTGAATTGAATCGTGATCGTGTTTTCGAAAAAATTCAGCAGCACAGGCGACAAATCGAACAAGCCCAATGGGACATAACGACCATCCATCAACGGGAACGTGTTGTACGCGAATCCCGCGTCCGTACCGGCAACAAAGCCGCCGGAGAGCACCACGAGAAATACCCAGGGAACCAGGAGCCGCAAGACATTGCGCAGTGCAACGCGATTAGGTGCAACCGGCACCGGCGCGAGGACCGACAGCGCGGTCCACAGCATGACCCCATAGATCAACACGGCGAGCCCAAGGTGCGCGGTCAATCGGTACTGACTGACATCGGGCCGGTCGACAAGCCCGCTTTGCACCATGAACCAGCCCAGCAAACCCTGAAGTGCGCCCAGAACGAATAGCAACACCAAGCGCGGCACCAGGGCGCGTTCGATACGGCCGGTGAATGCAAAGAGCAAGAACGGCACCAAGAACGCGACGCCAATAATCCGACCCAGCGCCCGGTGCGCATATTCGAACCAGAAGATGGATTTGAAGCCTGCCAGGGTCATCCCGACGTTGACTTTCTGATACTCCGGGTAGGCCTGATAGCGCTCGAACAGCGCCCGCCAGGTTGCGTCGTCAAGCGGCGGCAGCACGCCCATCAATGGCCGCCAATCGACGATCGATAAGCCCGAATCGGTGAGACGGGTCACCCCACCCAGCACGACCATGGCGAAAATCAGCCCACACACGCCCATGAGCCACCATCCGATCGGCGCGGATGCGCGGTTCAGACCTCGGGTATTCCCGGGATAGAGAGCCATGGTTTGGGTCACGGGCGGGAACCTATCAGGGAATCAATCGGTCGGGCAGCGGCACGATCGCCGGCGGGTTTCAGCCCCTCGGCGCGCCGCATTGGGCGTGTCGTTTACCCCGCCTTAACAATCCTGTGCAAGAATATCTTGTACGAGAATCTGAGGAACACTACGATATCTAGGGCCTAAGGGCGGAACAACGCGCCTAGCGATTGTAAGCGATACCCTGGGGGGACGGTTAGAGCTGTAGAGCCACCGATCCTAGGAGGGATTCGAATGCGCCCTTTGCCTCTCGCCCTTGTGGCCGCCTTTGCTGGGCTCGTCCTAGCTCATACCACCACCGCCAACGCCCAATCGCATATTTGCGGTAAGTACGAGACGATCGCCGCCAAGCTATCCGCCCAATTTGGGGAAAAAGCGGTGGCTTCGGGCGTCTCGACGAACGGGGGCGCCTATGTCGAATTTTGGGCGTCGGATTCGAGGGGGACATGGTCGGTCGTCACGGTCTTGCCCAACGGCATGTCGTGCCTGACGTCGGCCGGCCGGGATTTCCAGATGCTCCCCGGAAAACTTGCCAAAGGGCGTTCGCCGGTGACGTAACACCCTATTTCTTCGCGGCGAAAATACCCACCGCGCTGTAGCCGCCGCCGCTCACTTTGAACTCCCCGCCCATTTCGGCAGCGACGTCGCCGCCGCCCGACATGAAGGATCCGTTGTAGCTGCCGGTACGTCCGGCACCGGCGACTGAGCCCATGAACCGATGCCGAACACCGGACGATGTGATGCCAAGGCCGGTCCCCGAGTAGTTCGCGCCATCGAAATTGGTAATATTAAGGGTGCTGGCGGACGCGTTATCGAAATTAACCGTCGCCGAAAGACCGCCGATCGCCTGATACACCTGGGTGCCGTTGAAAACGGTGCCGATCGCGTGGCCAGTGTACGTCGCGGTACCCTGCACGGCGTTGATCGCGGCAATGCCGGCGATCTCGCCTGCGACATAGTTGGCCATGTGTATTATTTCGGACGAACTACCGGTGGCGGTGATCCGCCCGCCCCAAAACCCCCAGTTGAGGTATTTGCAGTCGCAAACCGACACGCCGCTCGGGATAAACCCTGAACTAAACTCACTGGCCTCCGAAACACTAACAAAGGCGACGGTCGACCAGTTCTGTGCTGCGGCATTAATCGTCACGCTGCCGGCGCCGTCCTGATCGCCCGCCGCAATATTGTCGTTGTCGATGAACACGCTGTCGCCTGTCGTGTTGCTGCCATCGCCGAACGCCGCGACATCCTTGTCGCCGAAGATCACCTGGAACGTAGGCCCGTTACCGAACGCGTTGACGAACTTGAAGGACCCGCGAACTTTGTTGGCCGCCGCGTTAGTCTTTATTTCTACATCGAAACTGTCGTTGTTGAAACCAAATAGCATTGTCGTCGTCGAGAGCGCGCCCGAAACCTCGCTCTGGTAGGCACCGCCCAGATAGCCACCCATCGTGCGTGTGCTGCGCGCGCCCAATGTCGAAATGGCCGGCACCGCAACATTATTGGGAAAGAAACTCGTCGTCAGGGGCGACCCGCCCGGCCCGAACCGCGTCGCGCCGTTGTTGGTGGTGACGGCATCATTCGCATTAACGCTCGCGCTCTCCAGCAAAAAATAAGACCCGTTGGGCCCAAAGAAATCGTTCCCTAGCGCGTCGTCAGCTGAGGAAAGATCGGAGTCAGTCACCGTCGGCAATCCCGCCAAATTCTGACGCGCAGAACCGATTGCGCGGCCCTTGATGAAGGGCCGGCCCTGGGAATCCAGTAGCACCGCGCCACCGCCGAACGATATCGCCGACTTTTGCGTCAGGCCCTGGCCGTTAATCGAGATCGTGCGAAACTCGAACGATCGCTGCGCCGTACTTGACCCCGACACGTCCCAATAGATGGCGGCATCTGCCGCACTCTCGGCCTGCGCAACCGTAATGCCGCTGGTATCGGGAAACCGCAAGAACGGGATGGGCGAATCGAGACCAAAATCGTCTTGGAGCGCGTAATAGGAAACCCCCGATGTCGGGATCGAGCCGCTCGGCTTGCCAGCAAAGGCCACGATCCGGGTCGTCGTGTTCGCTGTCTCGATCCCTTCAAGAAAGGCGAATTGGAAATTCGACGACAGGAACACGTTGCCGGTAAACCCCCCATTGGGCGATGCCGTCGACGCAGCAGAAGCGACCGCTGTCACCCCGGTTCCACTGACCGGAAACTTGAGTGTGTTCGATCCGAGCGGCACGGAGAACGACCCAAATTGTAGCAGACCGCCGGAGAAGGCGATATTGTTGGTCGACGATTGATCCGCGGTCCCCACAAGTCGTGACGCCGAGCGTTTGATGCGTCCCGACAAATCAGTCGCGCTCGGCGCAAGGTTCTGCTGCAGGTTATGGTTTTGCTGCACTTCGTTGGCGGTCTCGCCGGGCGCAGATCCGTCACCGCTTGCACCCGGTGGCGGGCCCACAGACAGCCGCCGCCAGGCGATTAAGCGCGGCGCCCGTCTCGAACTCTGATCGCCAATGCTCGTCTGCGCGATATCTTGATCGGTCGGTATCTGCTGCTGTTGGTTGCCTTGTTCGGACTGATCACCTTGGGCTTGCGCCTGACCGTCTTGTTCTTGCTGTTGGTCGTCCTGCCCTTGCTGCTGTTCGTCTTGTTGTTGATCGTTGGCCTGTTCCTGCCCGTTGACTTGTTGTTGCTGGTTCCCACCCTGCTGGTCGCCGTCGTCGGCCGGCGGCGGGGCGCTTCGCTCGAGCGAAATCAGCGCTGCATTGAGTTGTGCTGGCGCCGCCCGCGCAGGCGGGGATGGCGCCTGATCGGATGCCGCAGCAGTAATGGCGAAACCTGGGCGCGTCGCGATCTGGGTTACGCCACCCGCAACAACCGTCATCTGATCGCCAAACAGGAATGTCGCCCGGGTTGCGCCATCAGGCTGCACGTTAACCAAGGCAATACCGCCGCGAATGCCAATTACAGCCGTTGGTGTCTTCAGCGTAACGGGGGTGTTCTTACTGATCTTGCCGCCGACAAAGCGGAAAACGCCCTTTGCGGCAGTTAGCGCAAGTTTCCCGGTGCCAGTGTCTGGATCAAAAACGAACTCATCCAGAACAACCTCGGAATTTGGGCCGACCGTAAAGGCGCTTTCGTCGATGAACAGCATCTGAGCTTGGCCGCCCGCCGTCGTGACGATCCGCTCATTAGCGAAGACGTGGACGCCGACCTCAAGAAGCCTGGGCTCCGATAGCGGCGTCGCGCCGATCGCGTTCGGGTTGACCGCGGCGGTCACCCCGATTACGCCGCCGCCGCGCTGCGACTGGGCCTGGACGGCCAGGGGCGCCAGCAAAACAAGACAAAGAACAACGAATCGGACGGACAAAGAAAAACCCACGAAACACCCCCCGGCATGCCGGTGCAAGCGACGACGACCTGATCGGCCCCCATTAGGTAGTCCGGTTTGAATGTTAGTGCATTGTGTCCTCCGTCG
>JAQBYN010000080.1 GCA_027622715.1 Pseudomonadota bacterium
CTCAATGGGTTTGATGTCCTGGGCCGAGGCGCCAGAGACAAAAGGCGCTGCGAGCGCCAACACAAGCACGACGAAGGCCCGCAGGCCGACTGTAATTTGGGTCACAAACCCCTCCTACCACTAGATGTTGAGTATATGGAGCGGCCCAGGGCCGCTCAAGCCGACTCCATCCTGCCAGTGTGGCAAAACTGTGGATAACACAATGCTGTCATTCGATGAGGGTGGCGATGCGGGCGGCGATGAGGTCGGCGATCAGACGATTGGCGCTAGCTTTTTGCCGCCATCGTACGGCCCAACGTGCGCAGCGCTTCGGCGAGCGGGGCGTGACCAGTGCCACTGACTTGCTCGGCGATTCGAGCCTCTTCTTCCGGGGTGAGCGTGCGCAACTGGCGCCGCTCGACCGCCGTCGGCGTCGGCAGCGGCCCTTGAATGATGGTGATACGCGATACCGCCTGATAGCCGAAAAAAGTATTGATCCGGTCGAGGACGATCGGTTGGAGGTGCTGCAGCTCGGTGGCAAAGCCGGAACCCGCGCGCACGACCAGGGTGGCCCCCTCACGGCGGTCGCGGCCGAACTGCAGGCGTTCGGGGCAGCTGTAGCGCGCCATGAGATCGCCGACGATCGACGGCCATTGGGTCAGGATTTCGCGCCGCGTGAAGCCATGCTTACGGAACACCGCTTTCGTTACTTCGGCTAGCGCCGCGGCGGCGGGTCGCGGCCGCCAACTGCGGCGGTCTTTTACGGGTTCGGCCATTGCCGCATCATGGGCCAGCGCGCGGGGTACGTCACGCGGCGGCATTGGCGTGCTAGCGTTGCGCGGTGAAAGCCGCGCCAAAATCGCCGGTCACGCCGGATCGCCTCGTCGCCCTGCTGCTCGCCTGGTACGACGAAAACCGGCGCGCGCTGCCGTGGCGCGCAGTGCCCGGCGAGACCGCTGACCCGTACCGGGTCTGGCTCAGCGAGATTATGTTGCAGCAAACCACGGTCGCTACCGTGACGCCGCGTTTCGGTCAGTTTCTCGCTCGCTGGCCGACGCTTGAAGCCTTGGCTGCCGCACCGCTCGACGATGTTCTGCACGAATGGCAGGGGCTCGGCTATTACGCCCGGGCGCGTAACCTGCATCGCTGCGCCCAGACGGTGGTTACGACGCATGGCGGGGCGATGCCGGCCGATGAGACCGCGTTACGCGGGCTACCGGGGATCGGCGCCTATACGGCGGCGGCGATTGCGGCGATTGCATTTGACCGGCCGGCCATTGCGGTGGACGGCAATGTCGAACGGGTGATGGCGCGCTTCCATTGTATCGAGACGCCGTTGCCGGCGGCAAAAAAGGAACTGGCCGTTGCGGCCCGCGCCCTGGCCCCGACCATGCGCGCCGGCGATGTCGCACAAGCGCTGATGGACCTGGGTGCGACGGTCTGCACGCCGCGCCAACCGCTTTGCGGCCAATGCCCGTGGCGGGCCGATTGTGCCGGCTATGCTGCCGGCTTCGCGCCGGTATTGCCGCGCCGCGTACCGCGGGTCGCGCGACCGGTCCGGCGTGGTCTGGTGTTTTGGCTAGAGGACGCGCAAGGCCGGGTATTGCTGCGGCGGCGCCCTGCGACTGGCCTACTTGCCGGGATGCACGAGATCCCTTCAACGCCGTGGCGCGCCGCACCCTGGGCCCTTGAGGAGGGACTAGCCCACGTGCCAGCCGCGGCGGATTGGCGCCTGTTGGCGGGCGAGGTGGTGCATGTGTTCACGCACTTTCGACTGGACCTACAGGTCGCGCGGGGGCGGACCGTGGACGGCGTGCCGGACGGCGACTGGTCGACGCCTGATCGCTTCGGCGATTACGCGCTACCGACGGTGATGAAAAAGGTTGCCGCCTTGGTTGGCGGGCAGCCCGAATAGCTAGTGGAGTTCCGCGCGGAGCTGTTGGCGCAAAACGTCGATTGAGACAGCCTTGCCCTCGGCGTCGAAGTGCCAAAAGGTCCAACCATTACACGCCGGCGCGCCTTGGACGGCAGCGCCGACCTTGTGAATCGAGCCCTCTACGGCGCCGCGGCCGCCATCGGTAACCAGGCTGCCATCGGCGCGCACCCGGGCGTGATAACGCCGCCGGGCATCAAATAGAACCTGGCCGGGATCCAGCAAACCGCGCTCGATGACGCGACCGAAGGGGATGCGCGGCAGCGCGCGTTTGGACTGCATCGTCTCCAAGTCGCGCGGGCTCATTGGGACGACTGATTTGAGGCGGTCGTTGGCAACCGCGATATAGCGTTCTTCACGCTCAATACCGACGAACCGCCGGTTGAGTTTTTTCGCCACCGCGGCGGTGGTGCCCGAGCCCGAGAACGGGTCGAGCACGATGTCGCCGACGTTGGTGCTGGCGAGGATCACCCGGTAGAGGAGCGATTCAGGCTTTTGCGTCGCGTGAGCCTTTGCCCCGTTTATCTTGCGGCGTTCGCGGCCCGAGCAAATCGGCAACGACCAGTCCGAGCGCATTTGGAGATCGTCGTTGAGCGCCTTCATGGCGTGATAGTTGAAGGTGTAATGCTTTTGGTCGCGGCTCTTGGCGCACCACAGCAAGGTTTCGTGGGCGTTGGTGAAGCGGGTGCCTTTGAAGTTCGGCATTGGGTTGGTCTTGCGCCAGACGATGTCGTTGAGGAACCAAAAGCCGAGGTCCTGCATCGTCGCGCCGAGGCGGTAAATGTTGTGGTAGCTGCCGATCACCCAGATCGCGCCGTCGTCTTTGAGGACGCGGCGCGCGGCCGTCAGCCAAGCGCGCGAGAACGTATCGTAGGCTTCAAACGAGTCGAACTGGTCCCAGGCATCGTCAACGCCGTCGACGACGGTGTTGTTGGGGCGCCGCAATTCACCTTCAAGCTGAAGGTTATAGGGCGGATCCGCGAAAACGAGATCGACCGAGCGTTCGGGGAGGCTGGCCAGCACCTCGATCGAATCGCCGCGAACGATTTGGTCAATGGGCAGGGCTGTTTCGGCTGGATCGGCGCGACTGCGCGGGGGTTTCTTGCTCGGCATGACGCGGCATCCTGATCGACGCGAGTCATATGGTCAATAAGAATCAGGTGATTCAGAGGCTTAGGGGTGGTTGTTCATGTGCCGTTTGACGTATCGGCGCGAAGCTACGGCGATGATGCGGGGTCGGGCCGAGCAATGTGAGCGCGAGCCGGTGATGGGCGGTGCCATAGCCGCGATTGTGCTCCCACCCGAACCCGGCATGATGTTCAGCCAAGCGGACCATCAATCGGTCGCGCGTGACCTTGGCGATAATCGATGCGGCGGCGATCGACGTGGAGGTCGCGTCGCCGCCCACAATGAGGCGTTCGGTGCAGGCAAGGCGCGGGGAACGGTTGCCATCAACCAACGCGAGGTCGGGCATGCGGCCAAGGCGCCACGCTAATGCGGTGACGGCGCGGCGCATCGCCAGGAGCGACGCCTGAAGAATGTTGAGGCGGTCGATCTCTTCAACCGAGCCAACGCCGACACCGACCGTCGCGGTCTGTTGGATAAGCGCGAACAGCGCTTCGCGTTGGCCTTCCTTGAGGACTTTGGAATCGTCAATCCCGTCGGGAATCTGTCCGAGATCGAGCACGACGGCCGCAGCGACAACCGGGCCCGCCAATGGCCCGCGGCCGGCCTCGTCGACCCCAACGACGATCTGGCCGACGGCCTCGCGCTCAAGGCGAAGGTGCGGTCCGGTGTGGGCGATGTCGACACCCTGGGGGAGAACGTTCACGCCGTAGAATCTAGCATGGCGCCGCGCGGTGGATACCTGGCGGCTGCGGCTGAGTGCCCGGAAATCTGTGGAAAACTAGCGTTTCATAGAATTATATATGTAATACTAAAGAGACGAATGGGTGACGATTTGAGTGCAAAGGGCTGCCGTCGCGCATCAGTGTGCGCGGGTGGACGGTTGGCTGCATAAGCCATTAAATGATAGTAGTAATATTATGAGATATGGCGCCGACCATAAACAGGCGACGCGGTCCCGCATCCTCGATGCGGCGATGATTTTGCTCGCGCGTGGTGGGGCGGGGGCGGTCACCGTGC
>JAQBYN010000011.1 GCA_027622715.1 Pseudomonadota bacterium
TGATCGCGGGCGACCCGCGCGCCGCCGGTCTGCGGGTCGGTTTGTTCGGCCAAGACCTCCAGTGACGTGGTCCGCCGCGCCCGCTGCCGGTCGATACATTGATTGATGGCCACCCGGTACAGCCAAGTCTTGATCTTGGCGCCGCCCGGCTCCCAGGTTTCGGCCTTGCGCATCAGTCGGACCATGGTTTCTTGGGCGACATCCTCGGCCTCGGCTCGGTCGCGCAACATATGCCATGCGTAACCGACGATGGCACTAAGGTGGCGGCGCGTGATCTCCCGCCAAGCCCGCTGGTCGCCATAGGCAATCCGCTCAACCAAGACGTCGTCGCTTTGGTCGGCGCTGTCATCGACGGCCCCGTCGGGCGTCTGCTCGCCCAGGTCCATCCAGAGTGCTGCGCTAGCGACGGTCGGAGCCACCGGCCTGGCCCCCTTGGGACAATTCCTCTGCCGCCATTGATCCATCGCCGTCGAGATCGTAGCGGGAAAACCAGCGGCGCGACGGTTGATTGATCTCGTCGGCCGACAGCGTGTGGTCGCCGTCGGTATCCATCATGTCGAACAGGGTGGCGGTGCCCAGGCTCTGAAACAGACGCCCCCGGCGGCGAAACTCGTCCACCGACAACGAGCCGTCGCTGTCGATGTCGGCGGCGGCGAACAGGCGCCCATGTTCGGCCAATATTTCGGCAAGGCCAACTTTGCCGTCACCGTCGGTGTCCAGCAGTTCGACAAACCGCGCGGCCCGAAAATCCTCCCGGTCGCGACGCTCCTGTGCCGTGGCCGCCCCTGAAAGTAGGATTGCGGCGACGACCCCTAGTCCGATGCCTCTAATCATCCGGTAATCCTGACAATTCTAAAAAATGTTCCCTGCGCCCAGTCCCATAGTTTACACGGCTTTACCCCGCCGGTTCCGTCGCGGTTTGCGTGGTCCCCTGCGAGCGCGCGATACTGCGGCAAAAGGGGGAGACATGGCCCGCGCGCATCTTGAGTTCATCCAAAGTCAGGTTCTAGCTTGGTTCACGCTGCCGGATACGGCGGCGCGACCGGGGGTGGCCTGCAAGGTTCTCTCAAAGGACCCCGAGTCCGGCGCTGTCAGTGTGGTGCTCAAGTACCCAGCAGGGTTTGAGATTGCTCGGCCGCATTACCTCGACAATGACGAGGAATTCTTCGTTCTCGACGGGGAATTGCGAATCGGCGAGACGGCGTATGGCGCGCATAGCTATGCCTACCTGCCCGACGGCTATCCCCGCGCCAACATGACCGCACCAAATGGCGCAACTGTGCTGACCTTCTTCGAGGGGCCGCATAAGAATGTTTTCGAGGGCGCCAAAGGCTGCGACCGCGCCAAACTTGTTGAGCGGATCGCGGCAGCCGACCGGAAGACCTGGGGTGACAGCGTCGATCCCAAGGTGGTTGGCGCGGGATTGCAAAAGCTGATGCTGCGGCTTGACGAAAAGACCGGCGAGCGCACCTGGCTACTCAACATGGGGCCGACCGATCGCGCGGTGGTGACCGCGGCGCCGCTCGAAACGCACCCCCATGTCGAAGAGCTGTTCTTGCTTGGTGGCGAAATCTCGATGCCCCAAGGCGTTCTGCGCCGCGGTGCCTACTTCTGGCGCCCCGGCGGCATCCAACACGGACCGATCGGTTCGCTCGCCGGATGCACTTGTTTTTTTCGCTGCAAAGAAGGGCCGTTCTCCACCGACTGGACGGACCGGGCCGAAACCATTGTGTGGGATGCGCCCTACCGGCCGACCCTGCCATCCACTTTGGCGTCCCACGCCGCCACCGAATACCGGGGCACTGACCCCTATTGATCGACCATGGCCCGCGCGCATATTGAATTCATCCAGTCGCAAGTCTTGCCCTGGACAGACCTGGACACAGGCTCCAGTCGGCCGGGCGCTATCATCAAAGTCCTTAGTCACGATCCTGACACGTCCGCCGGCAGCGCAATCATTCGCTATCCCGAGGGCTGGGTGCTGGACGAGTCGCACCACGTTGCCGGCGACGAGGAGTTCTTCGTCCTAGAGGGATCGCTCACCATCGACACCCACATCTTCGAACCCTATGGCTACGGCTACCTACCGGGTGGGTTTCCGCGCAAACGAATGAGCGCGCCAAACGGTGCCGCCGTCCTCACCTTTTTTAATGGTTCGCCGCGGCGGGTCGCTGGCACGAGTAGCTTTGATGCGGGCCAGGTCATTACGCTGGAGAACCGAGACCAGGCGGATTGGACCAGTGACTTCGATCACAGCCTCGTCGGCTCCGGCATTGCCATCAAGTTTCTGCGCAATGATTCGGCCAGCGGCGAACGCACGTGGCTGCTCACCAAGGGTACCGATCGCCGCGAAGACTTGCCGCAAACCGGTCGGATCGAAACCCATCCGTGCGTCGAGGAGTTCTTCTTGCTCGAAGGATCGTTGGGTTGGCCGCGCGGCATGATGCGGCCGGGTGCGTACTTTTGGCGGCCTCCTGGAATCGAGCACGGTCCGGGCGCGTCGCTGACCGGTTATCTCGGCTTGTTTCGCTCGCGCGAGGGTCCCTTCACAACGCAGTGGTCCGATCACGAAATACTGCGCCCGTTCGACCCATCCTACGATCCGATCCTGCCGCCGTCCCTCGCGCACTTCGCGGCCCAGCCGTACCGGGGCCCAGACCCGTACTAGTCCGACTCGTCTTCGTCAGGGAGATGGCCGCAGGGCGTGCGGGTCAACGCGCCGACCTGTGTGCCCACCGGTGGCTAGGTTAGGGTTGGCCAAGGAGGACTTGAACAATGAGTGATCCAGTACCGCAAGCCACCGACAAAAACGCCTACCGAATCAAGACCAATCCCGACCCGTACGATGCGTTCAAGATCGCGCTTGGTTATCGTGCGGGAAACCTCATATTTCTGTCGGGTCAAGCATCGATTGACGAGACCGGCGCGTTGGTCGGCGTTGGCGACTTCGACCGGCAAGTCGAACAGACCTTCGCCAACATAAAGCGCGCTCTCGAGGCCGCCGGGTCGTCGATGGAGAAGATTATCAAGGTGAATATATACCTCACCGATATGGCCAATTTTCCCAAGATCATCGAGGCCCGCGGCAAGTACTTCAAGCAACCGTGGCCGGCCGATACCATTGTCGAAGTCGGGGCGCTGGGGCTGCCTGAACTGCAGATCGAAATCGAGGCCATTGCCCTGATCGAGGGCGAGGTAATCGGCTGAGGCCGACAGGAGGATCAAGCGTGGCGCGTCAGACCAAGAAATCTCAAAAGACTCCAAAGGCCGATACCTTCTGGAAAAAGGAAGAACACGGCAGCAACGAAATCACCGGCGGCATGGTGATTAGCCGGACCCTAAAAAACATGGGGATCAATTCGGTCTTCTCGCTCGCCGGTGCATCGCACACCTATCTTCTTGATGCGCTCGACAAAGACGATTTCGCGATTATCTCCAACCGGCATGAAACAGCGGCGGTCGCCGCCGCCGACGGCTATGCCCGTGTCACCGGCAAGCCCGGCGTTGCGCTGATTATTTCGGATCAAGGTCTGCCCAATGCGGTTTCCGGCATTCTGACGGCGCATGAAGCGTGCTCGCCGGTGATCGTCATCGTCGCGCGTCTGCCGACCAATTGGATTCAACCGCAGTCCGAGGTCGATCACGACGCCCTTGCGCTCGCCCGGCCCATTACGAAGTGGGCGCGCACCGTGCACTCCGCTGAACGCCTGCGCGAATACGTCGAAACGGCATACCGGCAGGCAACCACCGGTCGGCCCGGCCCGGTCGTCCTTCAGGTGCCGCAGGAATTTCTCGCCCAAACCGTTCAAAATGTTGAGGAACTCGATGCGCCCGTGACCAGGGCTATCCGTCCCGGGCCGTCGGCTGATGCTGTCACGGCCGCCGCCGATCTGATTGCCAAGGCCAAACGGCCCATGGTCGTCGCTGGCTCGGGGGCCATGTGGGCCGGTGCCGGTCCGGCGCTGCGCGAACTGTCGTCATCGTGGAATATCCCGGTGCTGGGTAACGCCGGCGGTCGCGGCTTGGTGCCCGAGGACGATGCTCTCGGCTGGTCATGGCCCCTCGCCCAGGTGGCCGCCAAAGAAGCGGACGTCGTCCTCTGGGTCGGCGCCCGCATGACGCAGCGTCTGGGCTACGGCATGGCGCCGCGCTTCAGCGCCGACGCCAAGTTCATTCAGATCGATATAGCCGGCGAGGAAATCGGACGCAATCGCGCGGTCGAGGTGCCAATCGTTGCCGATGCCGCGCAAACGGTGGCGGCGATCGTCGCCGAATTGAAATCGCGTAACACCAAAAGTAAGCCCGCGCCTAAATGGCTCACCGACGCGTTGCACGACCGGCTTTCATTCATGGCAACGGTTGGGCTCGGTGACGACGGGCCGATCCACCCTTACCGCCTGGCGCGCGAGCTGATGGCGCGCATGCCGGCTAACGCGATCTATGTCGGCGACGGCGCCGATGTCCAAAACTGGGTGCACGCGATCCTGCGGATCAAGTCCGAGCGGGGCTTTCTCGATCACTATCCGCTGGGGTCGATGGGTATCGGTACTCCATTAGCCCTTGGCGCCGCTGCCGGCGCACGCGAGATGGCCAAGGAGACCGGGGAGGTGCCACGCCCCGTCTTTCACGTCACCGGCGACGGCGCTTTCGGCTTCTATCCCAGCGAGTACAACGGGGCTGTCTTGGCTGGACTAAAGATCACAACGTTCATTTCCAACGACGGCGCCTGGGGCACAGAAAAGCACGGCCAACTCCAGGTCATGGACCGGCAGGTCAACACGCTATTCGGCGACGTGCATTACGATCTGATCGGCAAAGCCTTTGGTTGCCACGCCGAGCGCGTCACCGATCCCAAGGCACTCGGCGCAGCGATGGACCGTGCGCTAGCGTCTGACCGGGCCGCGATCGTCGATGTGGTGACCGATCCGGACGCCGGCAAGTTGCGCAAAGAAGATCCGCGGGTGCAAACAATTGCGTTCTCCGACCTCGTGGCCAGCCGCAAGTCGCAATTCAAGGCCGAAGTGGCTTAGCGAAAAGTGTTCAGCGGAATTTTTAGGTAGGACACTCCGTTGCTTTCTGGCGGCGGCAGGTGCCCAGCGCGCATGTTGATCTGAACGGCGGGCAACAGCAGGACCGGCACCGCGAGCTTTTCGTCGCGGGCGGTGCGCATTGTTACGTAATCGTCCTCACTGACACCGTCCTTGATGTGAATATTGGTGGCATTCTGTTCGGCCACCGTCGTTTCCCAGAGATACTCACGCCCGTTGGGCGCGTAGTCGTGGCACATAAATAGCCGGGTCTCGGGCGGCAACGACAGGGTCTGCTTGATCGATCGGAATAGAATGCGGGCGTCGCCGCCGGGAAAATCGGCGCGTGCGGTGCCATAGTCCGGCATGAATAAAGTATCGCCGACAAACGCCGCATCGCCGATGACATATGTCGCGCAGGCAGGTGTGTGTCCCGGGCTGTGCATCACCCGCGCTTCGAGCGATCCGATTGCGAAAATCTCGCCGTCGGTGAACAGGTGATCGAACTGGCTGCCGTTGGTGGGCGTCGAGCCGTCGAGGTTGAAAACATCCTTGAACGCTTGCTGCACCGTGCCGATACGGTCGCCGATCCCAGTCTGGCCGCCTAAATTTTCTTTGAGGTACGGCGCTGCCGTCAGATGATCGGCGTGCACATGAGTTTCGAGAATCCACGCGATCTCAAGGCCCTGGGCGCGCACAAACGCCACGACCTCATCCGCTTTTTCAGTATTCGTCCAACCGGACTTGGGGTCGTACCCGAGAACTGAATCGATAATCACGGCCGCTTTGCTCGCCGGATCGGTGACGACATAGGTAACCGTGAACGTGGCGTCGTCGAAAAACGCGGTGACTTGTGGACGCATGAAAACGATTCTCCCAGGTCTCGGTAGGGTGCCAAGTCTAGGTGTTTACCCCGCCGGTACCAGGGTCAAAATGGCGCGGGCGCCGTCGCGCATGGTGCCGGGCGGAGGCAGCTGGAATGTCCCCCCCGTGCCCCAGCTGTCCGCATGCGCCGCGAAGAACCGGCTGTACGGGTTACCCGACGTCCCGGGTGCAATCATGAACAGCGATTGATCGAGGTCGCCGAGGTCGTAGACCGCGCGGTACCCGGCGCCGTGGCCATTGCTAAATCGGCCCTGGGCCGCGCTGTAGCCGCCGCGCATCAGGGTGTAGTTGCCGCCGCTGCTGGGCACCGTGATGCCTAGCCACCGCGGCACGCCAGGTAGAAAGCTTAGCAAGGGATGGATGAAGCGCGCCCGGTGGGCGTCTCCCCACCGCCAATCGTCCATCGTTTCGCCATATCGCACCGTCAGCGTGGCGACGGCCGCCTCAAGTGCAGCGGTGGTCGCCGCGGTGCAGGTCTCGATCTCGACCGTGCGCCGGTCGTTGCACCACCGTGTCTCATCAGCAACCAGCACCGCATGCACTTGGCGGGGATCGACGCGACCATCTTGGTCGCCGAGGTCGTCGCCAAAAATAATGTGGGTCATCTCGGCATACCACGCGGCAAAAATCAGCGGCGCGGCGCTGTCTTGCGCCATTCGGTAATCCCAAGTAGCCAGCGCGTCGAGCGCCGCCGCGGCGGCCGCGCTCAGGGTCGCGCTTTCAACGCGTGCGCGCGTCGCCGGCAGCAATGTTTGCGCCATCGTCGACAGCGTGTCGGCTTGGAACGCGGCGTGCGCCGCGGGCGTTTTGCCCGGTGCACCGTGCAACAAATCGTTCAGCCGCTGCGCGCGGAACGGTGGCTCCCAGTCGGCGCTAATGAAATACGGATAGGCCGGACCGACAATGCGGTTGTTCGCGTTGGAGATGATCCCGTCGGCGCTGCCTTGTTGCTGTGGCAATTCTTCGAAGGGGACGAAACCCGTCCAGTCGCCGGCTGGCGTACGGCTCGGCACAAGGCCGCGGCCCGACCGGCGAATGGGCACCAGGGCTGGCGCGAAAAAGCCAATGGACCCGGCGGTGTCGGCGTATAGGAAATTTTGCTGCGGCGCGCCGTAGGCCCGGAGCGCGGCGCGAAACGACCCCCAGTCCGTGGCGCGATTGACCGCGTACAAGGCCGCCGGCGTCTGATCCGCGTCGCTTAGTGCCACGGCTTGCAAGACCACGACTGCACCGGGTCCGGCATGGCCTGCGGCGCTGTCCAAAATATCGGAGATGACCGGGCCAAAGCGGGTGTCGCGTACCATCAACACCTGATCTTGGCCGAAGCGGACCCCGATGCGTTCTTCGCGAATATCGAAGGAACGGGCAGTCTCGCCGTCACGGTAACGCGTGGCGTCGTCGCCATCGACGTCGAGCACCAGCAGGTCGGTCAGATCGCCGTACGTCGTCGTCAAGCCCCATGCGATGTGGCCGTTATGACCCAGCAAGTGAATGGGCATGCCCGGCACAGTGCCGCCGGTCATCGATAGGCCCGGCGCGCTCACCGAGGCCAAGTACCAAATCCCGGGCGCGGTGAGGCCCAAATGCGGGTCGCTGGCCAAGATCGGTTTGCCGTTCGCCGTATGACGACCGTCGACCGCCCAGGCGTTCGACGCGCGCCGTGGTCGGACGATCGTCGGCACAGCGGCTAGCAACCGCGCCGCGGCAACCGGCAGCGGCGCGGCCCGCGACAGCGATATCGGGCCGTCCGCCAATCCGGTCGGCATCAGAAATTCAACCTCGTCTGGCGTCAGCCGTTCCAGCAATGCAGCGCGGCGTAACTCTTCGAACCAATTACCCCCCAACATAAGCGCGAGCAATTTGCCGAGAACGAGCGAGTCGGCGGGCTGCCAAGGTTCGGGCCGGTATCCCAACAGCATGAATTCTGGTGGCCACGGCCCGGTATGTTGATCGAGGTAGCCGTTGACGCCGGCGCTATAGGCGACAATCGCCTGCTGTACGTCTTGCGGCAGCGCCGCGAACTGCCGCGCGGCACCGCGATAAAGGCCCAACGTGCGGGTGAAGCGATCGACGGTGAGTCCGGGTCTGCCAATGACTTCTGCCATCCGCCCGGCGCCGATTCGGCGGTAAGTGTCCATTTGCCACAGGCGATCTTGCGCGTGCGCAAAGCCCAACGCGAAATAGGCGTCGCTTTGCACCGCCGCCACGATACGCGTACCGCCAACGGCGTCGCGCACGATCTCGGCAGGCTGCACCACGCCGGTGGCGATACGTCCGTCCCATTGCGGCAATGACGTGGTCAGCCAAGCAATGAGAACGGCGACGACCGCCGCGACGACGGCGGTCGTCAAGATAAGCCCGCGACACACGCGGCGCACAATGCGGTTCAACATCGGCCGATCAGATCTGTCGTCGTTGCTGTGGGCATTAACCTGTTAACCCGTTAACCAAGAAAAGCGCCGAAAACCGGCGTGCGATTTGCATCTCTAACTGGACTGTCCCTCGACCCACCAACTGATTAGGGGCCATCTTGGAACGACCCATCGTACTTTTCGGCGGTACAGGCCAGATCGGCCGCGAACTGCGTCTGCAGCTCGCGGCATGGTGGCCTGTTTTGGCCCCGCCCCGTGACCAGGTCAATCTTACCCGCCCGGAAGAAGTCACGACCTATCTGCGCCTCGCGCGGCCCGCCCTAATCGTTAACGCTGCGGCATTTACCGATGTCGACGGCGCTGAGAACGACGCCACGACCGCGATGACGGTCAACGGGCATTTTACGTTGATGCTGGCCGAGGAAGCGTTCGACCGCAATATCGGCCTCGTTCATTTCTCGACCGATCTGGTTTTCGATGGTTGGCGCGGACAAACGCCGTCGCCTTACCGCGAATCCGATGCCCCCAATCCGCTCAACGTCTACGGCCACAGCATGCTGCGCGGCGAATCGGCGATTCGGTACACCGATCCGCCGCATCTCATTTTTCGGACGAGCCGCGTTTACGGATTGCGCGGCAGTAACTTTCTGATGGACCTCGTTGCGCTTGCCGGATCTCACGATGACATCAATGTCGTTGCCGATCAGATTGGCAGTCCAACATGGTCCCGCGCGATTGCTATTGCCGTTAGTAGCATCTTGAAAGATCTCGACGCACCGCGCTCGCCGGATGGCATCAGGGAGCGCAGCGGCATTTACCACCTTGCGGCGACCGGCGAAGTCAGTTGGTTTGGTTTTGCCGAATTGATTCTTGATCAGGCCGTGGCGAGCCGTTACGTCGAACTGACGCCCGACCGCCGGCCCACGCTGCGGGCCATCCAATCAGATTCGTATCCGTTCCGCGCGCCGCGCCCGATCTATACGGCGCTCAGCAGCCGGTCGGCGCAAAAGGCGTTTGGCGTCGGCCTGCCGGCGTGGCAGGAGCAACTCGAGACCTGCCTGCGCTCGCAACCGGCCTAGGCGTCGTACGCGGTGGTTGCGTAGCCCGCACGACCAAACGCGCTGAGTACGCGGTCGCGCCACGCCCGTACCGGATCGTCGTCCTCCAGTAACTTGAACGGGCTAATGCTTCGGGCCCATTGAAACGCACCGAGGACGATGTAGTCCGCGAATGCGGGCGTGCCGCCCGCCAGATAAGGCTGTTCCGCCAGTGTCAGACGCAGCGGGGTCAGCGCGCTGCGCAATGCAACGACGTCGGTCTCTCGGCGCGCCTGAACTTGGTCGAAGGGGCGATCGAAACGCGGGGACCGGGTTTCCAGGAAATAGGCGCGATCGGCCTCGGCCAAATGCTGGTAAATGTCGTCGATCACTAAGGGCTGGATCAAGGCATGGAGGACGCTGTTGGTCCAATGATTGATCAAGCGCGCCTCGCCCCGGGCAATCTCGTTGCCAAACAAGGCCGGGCGATCCGCGTGGTTGTCGTCGAGGTGGCACGCGATCTCAAACGAATCGCTCACTGTCGTAGCGCCGTCCACCAGAACCGGTACCTTTCCCTGCCCGGAAAACGCGATTGTGTCCTTGTCAGTGAAATGGACGGCCACAAAATCAGCGGCGAGGCCCTTGTGGGCCAATGCCATACGAATGCGCCAGCAATACGGGCTAAAGCGGCGGTCATCCTTGCCGGTCAGTTCGTAGAGCGTCAGGGACATGGGCACCCTTGCCAAAGAATCGAGTCGCCACGGTTGCGGTAGCCGCGTTAGCCTTCCGCATGAGCGCGACCCATCGATATTAGAGCGGCGCGACCCCCACCGGAAGGAAATGAGATGGCAACCGTCGAGATATTTAGCGCTGAGGTGTGTCCCTACGCGCATCGCACACGACTTGTTCTGATGCACAAGAAAATCGATTTCTCGTTGACCGAAATCGATCTGAAGAACAAGCCCGCGTGGTTTCCCGATGTCTCGCCCTACGGCAAGGTGCCGTCGATTCGTCACGACGGCCAAATTGTCTACGAATCGGCGGTTGTTAACGAATATCTCGACGAGGTTTTTCCAACCCCCGCGCTCATGCCGTCGACGCCCCATGGTCGGGCGATGGCGCGAGTTTGGGTCGACTACGGCAACACGCGCTTTAACGGTGCCGCCTACAAATTGTTGCGCGCGACCAATCCTGTAGACCAGGGGCCGCTGCGCGAGGAGCTCGATGCGTGCCTTCTCTTTATGGAAAATGAGGGCCTGCGCAAATCGGGCGACGGCCCGTACTGGTTCGGTGCTGAGCCGAGTTTGGTCGATTTCAGCTACTACCCGTTCTTTGAGCGGTTCTGCAATGTCGAGCACTACCGCAACTATGAGATGCCGGCGGGATGCACCCGCCTGCGCGCCTGGGTCGACACGATGAAAGCGATGCCGATCGTCCGCGAAATTGCCAATCCGCCCGCGTTCTATATCGAACGGGCGAAGGCTTACGCCGCGCCGGCCCAACAAGCCGCCGAATAGCGGCGCGCTCACGCTGACGCACGAACGGCCCCGGTTTCCGGGGCCGTTCGTGTTTTCGAGAGAGGGTAGGGATGAGGACGGAAAGATGACCCGGCCGCGATATCGACAGCAGGGCTGGGGGAACGCTAGCCTGATGTCCACGGCCGGGTCAGGAGGGCCGACAGTCCAGAATATGGGTGCGTAATGGGGCGTATGAAGGGCTGAATCGAGGCAATTTTGTGATTTGTTGAGCCGCGGGTGCGATGCGTTGATCGGGCCTGTTTCGGCACCGTTGCCCTGGTCGCGGCCACAGGCCTATCATTGCCAACGGGGAGGGCCCAATTGGGGCCGGCCACAGTCCGGGAGAACCGCGACGATGCGCCAACTGCCGATGTTGCGTTACAAACACCAGGACCGCCGCTAATGGCAGAAGTCCTACCAATCCACCAACGGGAGCAGGGGTCTAACAAGAACCGCTCCCGTTTTTCGTTTCCGATCTATTTCGACCGTTCAGAGCTCAACCAAATCCTGTCCGTCTACAGCCGCCGGGTGATTGCCGGCGAGTGGTGCGACTACGCCCTGAATGACGGCCACCACGAGGCGATGTTTGCGATTTACAAAAAGCGCTCCCGGGTCCCGGTTTTCCGCGTCGTCAAGCGGCGCTCCGCCAAGGCGCGCTACGCTGTCCTCGATTCCGGCGGCCAGGTATTGCGGATGAGTGCCGAGCTTGCCGCGGTACTCAGCGTGCTGACCAAAACGCGGCCCCTACGATTGGTTTGAGCGGTTTGATCTGACGCAGCGGCGCGGTCGGGATTATCTGCCAAGGTCGGCGCCGAAACGTAGGTAAACCGACTTGGACCTTTTCTTACCCCTATTTGTCATTCTGATCGTTGCCCGGCTCTTGGGCGAGTTGAGCTTGCGTTTTGGTCAAGCCCAATTGCTCGGGGAAGTCATGGCCGGGGTGTTGATCGGCTTAGCCGCGCCATTCTTGGCGCCCTACGTCCCTGCGCTCGGCGGCATCGTCGATAGCCTTCCGGTGCAGCTGGTCGCTGAGTTCGGGATTTTCTTTCTGATCTTGCTTGTCGGGATTGAAATGCAGCCGGGCGAGCTACGCCAGGCATCACGGTCGTCTCTTTTCGTCGCGGTCGGCGGTGTTGTGGTGCCGTTTGCTGCCGGACTGGCCTTGGGTTTCGCGTTCCTGCCCGACACGCCCGCGCAACCGGCGCAAGCGCTTTTCATTGGGGTTGCGTTATCGATCACCGCCGTCGCGGTCGCCGGGCGCGTCCTGAATGAATTCGGTCTCCTCCACCACCGGATCGGGCGCACCATCATTGCTGCGGCCGTCTTCGACGACATTCTCGGCCTAGTACTCCTTGCCGTTCTAACGGCGGTCATCGCCACCGGCGCGGTGCCGCCGCTCGGTGACGTGCTGTGGTTGCTGGCAAAGGTCGCGATATTTTTTGCGGTCACCATTGCCGGCAGCCGGTTTCTCTATCCCTGGGCGATGCGGATGCTGGGGGCGGTCGAATCCCGCGCGGCCGGGTTCACCGCGCTGCTGGTCGTGGCGTTTGCCTTCGCCGCCCTAGCGGAACTCATGGGCATGCACTTCATCATGGGCGCCTTTGTGGCCGGCCTGTTTTTCGAAAAACGGCTCGTCGGCAAACGCGCTTACAAAGACATTCGTAACGGTATGGGGGTGTTCACCTATGGGCTGCTCGCGCCGGTTTTCTTTGCTGGCATCGGGCTTCACCTCGATCTTACGGCGCTGTGGAACGTGCCGGGATTTCTCGCGCTCCTTATTCTGGCGGCGATCGTCGGAAAGCTTCTCGGCGGCGGCGTGGCGGCCCGCCTATCGGGTATGGGATTGCGCGAGTCGGCGGCTGTCGGCGTCGGCATGTCGGGCCGCGGCGCGGTGGAAATTGTTGTCGCGAGCATTGCCCTACAGGCTGGATTGTTCGTCCAAGGTGCGAACGACCCGCATGTCGCCTACTTGTTTTCAGCGCTCGTCGTGACCGCCGTGGTCACCACGATGACGATGCCGCCGCTGTTGCGCTTGGTCGTTTCCAATCTCGCTTCTTCAAACCACCGCCCGAAAACGGACTAACCGATCCGAAAAAAAGCCCGGCACGAAGGCCGGGCTTTTGACGATTCGGGCGGCGCACCGCTAATTGCGATTGCCGAGCAAGTGCATCAGCATCATGAACAGGTTCAAGAAGTCGAGGTACAGGTTTAGGGCGCCCATCACCGCGGTCTTCGTCATCAATTCGCCGCTATGACTGACCGAGTCGTAGGTGTTTTTGATCTTCTGGGTGTCGTAGGCCGTCAGCCCGGTGAAGATAAGAACGCCAAGTACCGATATGACGAACTGCATCATCGAGCTGCCAATGAACCAATTGACAACAGAGGCGAGGATAATGCCGATGAGGCCCATGAACAGGAACGAGCCGAGCTTGGTCAGGTCGCGCTTCGTCGTATAGCCGTAAAGGCTCATCGCGCCGAACAAACCGGCGGTGATGAAGAACACCCGGGCGACACTCGTGCCCGTAAATGTCAGCAGGATGGTGGACAGTGAAATGCCGAAGACGACCGTCACCGCCCAGAACAAAGCCTGAATCGTCGACGCCTTCATCCGGTTGACGCCGAACGACATGGCGAGAATGAAGATCAACGGCGAAACCATCGCGATCCAACCGAGGGGCGACGGCCCAATGACTCCGTCGCGCGCCGTATAGAACACATTGAACAGTGCCGTATTGGCGACCATCCAAGCGGTGATGCCGGTGATGGCGGTGCCAACGGTCATGTAGTTGTAAACCCGCAGCATATAGGCGCGCAGGCCGGCATCGACGGCGGCGGTCTGGGTGGTCGCGCCAAGACGAATTGTTGGTTCAGCCATAGTTATCCTCGGGTCAAACGTGTGCGTGAGCGTTGCGCCTAATATGGCAGGGGCTGCTGCCGATTCAAGGCTTCGCGGGGATTTTCAGCCGATTCTAACGAAAATGTAAGGCGACCTTGCCGCTACTCGGTGCGCAACACCGGGGCCGGGCGCTGCGACAATCCTACCCAGGTCCCGGCGTAGCCCAGCGCGGTGACGATGCCAATCCCGGCCAACGCCGTGCCGATCGTTGCCACCGGCAAAAACACCCAGTCGGCCCGCATCACCTGGGTGATCACCAGCCAGGCGGCCAATGTGCCTAGCAGGGTCGCCACCGTCGCCGTGATCGCGCCCAAGATTAGAAACTCCAGGATGTAGGCCTTGAGGACATCGCGCCGGGTCGCCCCTAGAACCTTGAGAATGACCGCGTCGTAGACCCGCCGTCGATGCCCGGCGGCGACGGCGCCAACCAAGACAAAGATACCGGCGATGATGGTGATCGCCGCCGTTCCGTTCGCCGCGCCGGCAATGCGCCCGAGGAGCGCGGAGGCGGTCTCGATCACATCACGTACCCGCACCGTCGAGACGTTGGGGAAGGCTGCCGTCACCCGGGCGTAGGCCTCGTCTTCGGATGCCAGGGCAAATGCGGCTGTTGCCAGATGGGTTTGCGGCGCCGCTTCCAGTGTGCCGGGGGCGAACATGACGATGTAGTTGATGCCAAAATCCGACCAATCGATTTCGCGGGTCGAGGCGATCTCGGCCGTGATATCGCGGCCTAAGATGTTGAACGTCATGGTGTCGCCGATGTGGAGCCCAAGGTCGCGCACGACGTAATCCTCAACCGAGATGCGCGGCGGGCCGCTGTAGTCGCGCGGCCACCACGCGCCCTCGACGATTGTCGAGCGCCGCGGCGGCTCGGCTGAATAGGTGGCGCCGAACTCAAATCGCTTGACCCAGTTCATATCGGCCGGGATTCCGGCGTCTTCCAAGAGCGAGCCGTTAATCTTGACCAGCCTGGCGCGCAGGTTGGGCACGCGTTCCATTTCAACAAAGCCCGGCGCCGCCCGCACGTTCGCTTCGAAGGCGTCAGCTTGCTGCGCCTGAATGTCGATAAAAAAGAACGATGGCGCGACGGCGGGAATGCGGCTGCTGACCTGCTCAGCAATGTTGCCTTGGACCAGCGCGGTCGTGACCAGCACGGTCAACCCGACGCCCAGCGCAACGACGATACTGGTCGTCGGCGCGGCGGGCCGCACGATGTTGGCCAACGCCAGCCGCAGCGTCGGGTTGCGCGCCCGCGGCAGGCGCATTATCAGCGCGACAATCCCACTGGCGGCAAAGCGAAAACCCACCAGCGCGACAATGATGCCGACCACCATCCAACGCGCCAGGGTCGGTTGACCGGTGCCGAACACCGCCAGCACCGCCAGCGCGACGGCCGCGAGCGCGGTCAGCACGACGTAGCCTGGGCGGGGCCACCGCCGCGCGGCGGTGACGACATCGCGAAACAAGGCGGCGGGCGCTATTTCCCGCGCCTGGGCCAGCGGCCACACTGAGAAAGCCAGCGCCGTCAAAAAGCCAAACCCGGCCGCGAGGGCGAGGGCGCCGGGATAAATCCCCGGCTCGGTCGGCACCGGCAGCGCGTCGGCGAACAAGACCAAACCGACGAACGGCGACACCACGCCCAGTATCAAACCGATAGCGATTCCCAGGACCGACAGCACCCCGATTTGGATCATGTAGGTCATGAAAATCAGGCTGCCGCGCGCCCCAAGACACTTGAACGTGGCGATCGTCGCGGTCTTGCCGGCGAGGTAGGCCTGCACGGCGATCCCGACACCAATGCCGCCCACGGTCAGCGCGGTCACCCCGGCCAGCGTCAGGAACACGGCCAGACGGTCGACAAAGCGGCGGATCGACGGTTGCGCATCGGTGGCATTGCGCACCCGCCACAGCGCGCTGGGAAAGGCGGCGTTGAGCGATTCGGTGAATGATCGGTAGTCGACGCCGGGCGCAAGACTGACCCGGTGCTTGAAGCGGATCAGGCTGCCTTCGCGTTGCAGACCGGCCGTCGCGTAGGCTGCGTCGTTCATCATGACGCGCGGTCCCAGGCTGAAGGCATTCGCCACCCGGTCCGGCTCGTGGGTGATGACGGCGCGTAACTCGTAGACCCCTTCACCGATGGCGATGCGGTCGCCGACGGTGACCCTGATTCGGCTCAGCAGTTCCGGTTCCGCGACAATGCCGAACACACCGTCGCGCGCGCCCAGCGCCGCATCGAGGTCGTCGGCGCCGTCCAGCGTCACCGCGCCGTATAGCGGGTAAGTCCCGGCGATCGCCTTGAGCTCGACAATGGTGCGTTTGGCGTCCGTCGCCGTGCCGCGCGCCATCGCACGCATTTCGCGCGACAGCGACACAGCCGTGGTATTGGCCGCCAACCACTGCACGGCCTCTGGGGCGATGTCCTGCGCGGTTTGGCTGACTTCGATGTCGCCGCCCAGAATCGCGCGGGCGTTTTGTTCAAGGCCGTCGACGATGCTCGCTGATAGCGAGCCGACCGCGGCAATCGCGAAGACCCCCAACGTCAAACAGGCAAGAAAGACGCGAAAGCCGCGCAAGCCGTTGCGCGCCTCGCGCATCGCCAGACGCCAGGCCAAGGACAATTCGCCGGATGCCAACACAGCGCTACTGGGCCGCCAGGGCAGCCACCTGCGGATTCAATAGGCCGTCGGCCATCCGCAACACGCGGTCGCATTGCGCGGCCAGACGCTCTTCATGGGTAATCAGCAACAATGCTGTATTGCGCCGGGCTCGGATTGAAAACAGCGCGTCGATAATGGCGCGCCCGGTCTCGCCGTCCAGGTTGCCGGTGGGTTCGTCGGCCAGGATCAACGAGGGGTCGCCGACAAAGGCGCGCGCAAGCGCCACCCGCTGCTGCTCGCCGCCGGAAAGTTGCGCTGGATAATGCCCGGTGCGATTGCCCAGACCGATGGTGGCCAGCGCTTCCGCCGCCTGTGCAAAGGCATCCCGCGCGCCCGCCAACTCAAGCGGCATGGCGACATTCTCGATAGCGGTCATCGTCGGAATCAGGTGGAAGGATTGGAAGACGATCCCCAAATGTTTGCGGCGAAACAGCGCCAGATCGTCTTCGTCCAGCTTGGCAAAATTATTGCCGGCCACGGTGACGTCACCGCTTGTTGGTTTTTCGAGGCCCGCGATGATCGACATCATCGACGACTTACCTGACCCCGAGGGGCCGACGATCCCGACTGCCTCACCAGCAGCCAGCGTGAAATCGACGCCGCGCAGAATCTCGACCGGCCCGGCCGCGCTCTTCAGCGTGAGGGTGACGCCGCGTAATCTGACCAGGTCTTTACGGGGCAGATCGGGGGTGGCAGGGTCGGCGATCATGACGGTGCCGCTTTCTTGCCCCATGGCAATAATGAAAACACAAACGACGCAGGGACGCGGCGTACCGCGTGAATATCGTTCAATTTACCGTGTTTTCAACCAGCTTGCTGTCGGTACGGTGTTCACGTTGGCGTTGGCCTTCGGTGGCGCCGCGAGCGCCGCGGCGGCACAGACCGTTATTGCCGTCCTCGGCGACAGCCTCGCCGCTGGGTTTGGCTTGCCAGCGGCGCAGGCATTCCCGGCTCGGCTCGAGGCGGCATTGCGCGCCAGCGGCGCAGACGTGCGGGTTATCAACGCTGGGGTTTCGGGCGATACGTCGGCGGGCGGTCGGGCGCGGGTGGACTGGCTGCTGGGCGACGAACCCGACATCGTGATCGTCGAACTTGGTAGCAATGATTCGCTGCGCGGCCTGGATCCTGCGGCGACGTTCGACAACCTGGATGCAATTGTGGCGCGTCTTAAGGACCGCAACGTGAGTGTCATGATTGCCGGAATGTTGGCGCCGCGGAACTTGGGCCGCGAATATGTCGATGAGTTCGATGCAATTTATCCCCGGCTCGCTGAGAAGCATGACGTTATGCTGTACCCGTTTTTCCTCGACGGCGTCGCGCTCGATCCGGCGCTCAACCAGGACGATCTGATCCATCCCAACCAAGATGGTGTCGAGGTCATCGTGCAACGTCTGCTGCCGGCGGCGCGGGATTTGATCGATCGTCATCAGCGTATGTCGAACTAGTGGTCTTCTTGTCATGTATAGATTGTTTGCCGGAATCGATGTCCCAGACTCCATTGCCCAGCAGCTCCTTGGCCTGTGCGGCGGGGTGCCCGGCGCACGGTGGCGACGCCCGGATCAGTTCCACCTGACATTGCGTTTTATCGGCAACGTCGACGGCGGCACGTTCGACGATGCGCGCTATGCCCTGGCACGGGTGGGCGGCGCTGCGCTCGACCTGCAGCTCAACGGTGTCGGCAACTTTGGCGAGGGACGCCGGGCACGCGCGATCTGGGCCGGTTTGGTCGAAAACCAGGCGCTCGTCGCGATTCAAGCCCGCATCGAATCTGCCTTGGTGCGCGTTGGATTGGATCCCGAGCCGCGCAAGTTCAAGCCGCATGTCACAGTGGCGTGGCTCAAGAACCCAGACATGGACCGTGTCCGCGGATTCCTTGCCCATAACGCGATGTTCCGAACCGAGCCCTTTCGCGCCGACGCTTTCCACCTATATTCCAGCCAACTGTCGCACAACGGATCGATCTACCGGATCGAGGAGAGCTATGACCTTTCGGCGTGAGTGCCGTGCCTGACCAAGACGACACCCTCGAGGATATCCATCTGCCGATCGCGCAGCGGCTGACTCGGTGGCTCGAGGTCCGCATGGGCTACGAGTTCCTGTGCCATACCTGCAACGATGCAACCCGCATAGGTGTTGCGCCGGGTCGGCCCGGCTGTCTCGGCCAATGCAAATTGACCAACAAACAACGCGGGCTGGAATACCGAAAAGGGTCCGACGCCTACACGCCGCGGATCAAGAACCGCTATTTGCTCGGCGGTGGGGCGATGGATTAGCGCGCCGGCGCGCTAAAGATCGTTCTTTCTGATGTGGCGCAACAAGCCAACCGCCGCGTCGTGTACGAGATCGAACACCTGATCGAATCCTGCCGGTCCGCCATAGTAGGGGTCCGGAACGTCGGTCGCGTTGGTATCGCCATAATCCAGGATCAGACGAATGCGGGTTCGTGCTGCAGTCGGCGCGGCGCCCATCAGCGTGCGTAAATTATCGCCGTCCATGGCTAAGACGTAATCGAACGTCGAAAAATCCATTGGCGCGACTTGGCGGGCGCGCTGCATGGCGATGTCGATCCCGCGCTGTGCGGTGATCGCTTGTGCGCGTTCGTCGGGCGGTTGGCCGACATGCCACGCGCCGGTGCCGGCTGAGTCGGCGGCGATCTGTGCTGCCAGTCCAGCGTCCGCAACTAAGTGGCGAAACACGCCTTCCGCCATCGGCGAGCGGCAGATGTTGCCCAAACAAACGAATAGAACTTGAACCACGGCCCGCCGCCTTACGGCGCTTGGTCAGTCGCCACCACCAGAACCGGCGACTCCAGTCGTTCGATCAGATCGGCGACCGTATCGCTGCCGAGCAGCGGAGAATCTTGCGCGAGGACAAGAAGATCGCCGCGATGCCCCGACAATGTGTGGACAAGGGTGTCACAGCCGCGCCCTACGCACAGACGAAACGTGGCGCGTACATGAGCGTTGGCAAGTTGCGCGCTGACGTTGGCCTGCGTCGCCCGCCCGTCATCGTGTGTGTCAGCTGGAATCAGGACCACCAAATCCTTCTCGGCGGCGCGCGCAAGATTGATCGCCAGGCCGAGAACGTCGTCAGCGTGCCGCCCGTCACCGTAAATCACCACGACGGGCCCAGGTCCGCCCAGGACGCGCCGCAGCCGCGGTTCCGAGAATAGGATGCTGCCCCGTGGTGCGCCGGCCACAATGCGCGCTGTTGCCCCCATCCGCGCCCGTCGGGTCACTGCGGGCGTCGTTTTCCCCATGATGACGAGGTCGGCGTCGGCGACCGCAGCAAGGATATGGACCGACGCCTTGCCGCGGGCGACACGGAAAGACCAGGTCAACTTGTGACGCACCGCGGCGCGCTGCAGCGCCGCTCGGATGGCCTCAGCCTGACCGCGCAACGATCGCTCAAGCATGCCAGCATCCATCGCTTCGACAGCTTGCCCACTCAAGCTGACTTGTCGGACGAATGACAGTTGGGCGGCGTTTAGAAGTGTCGCGTCCTCGACGAAGAGCCCGGCGAGGTCCGCCTTCATACGGACGGCAAGGGCCACGGCCTCATCAAGGACCAACCGGCTCTCTATCGAGTCGTCTAAAGCCACCACGATACGGCGAATCTCGCGCGCCACTGGGCTCACCCCGGTCCGATGCCTTCGCCTGAAACGCCAAACCGCCGACGGGCATCGGCCAATGCCATCAAGCGGTCCTCCACCAGCCGGTTGATGCTGGCGTCAGGGAAATCACCGGCGCTGTCTCGGTCCCCGGCGGCCACGCCGGTCAATACTTCAATCCCTTGGTCAATCGTCGCGATCGGATAGATCGCGAACTTCCCGGCGGCGGCGGCATCGACGATATCTTGCCGCAGCATGAGATGTCCGACGTTTGAGTGCGGAATCAAGACACCTTGATCGCCCGTAAAACCGTCCTTTGCGCACACATCGAAAAAGCCCTCGATCTTTTCGTTGACGCCGCCAATGGCCTGAACCTCACCGTATTGGTTGACGGATCCGGTAACCGCCAAACCCTGGCGAATGGGCGCCCCCGATAGCGCCGACAGAATGGCGTAAAGCTCGGTCGAAGACGCGCTGTCACCGTCAACGCCGCCGTAGCTTTGTTCAAAGACCAGACTCGCCCGCAGCGATAGCGGTCGGTCGATCGCGTAATGCGCGCCGAGATACGACGACAAGATCAAAACGCCTTTTGAGTGGGTTGGGCCGCCGAGATCGACCTCGCGTTCGATATCGACAAACTCGCCGCGGCCCATACGCACTCGCGCGGTAATCCGCGTCGGCCGGCCAAAAGCAAAGCCGCCAATTTGGAGGACCGATAGGCCGTTGATCGTGCCCACACGGCTGCCTTTGGTGTCGATCAATATAGTGCCGCGCTCGATCTGCTCCAGGCTGCGGGTCCGGATTCGATCTGCCCGTCTGATCCGCAGATCGATCGCTCCTTGAACGTCCGCGGCCGAGACCACCGAACGATCGGCCAGCCCCGCGAGATGACTCGATTCGTGTAAGAGATCGGTGACCGTGCCCACTCTGGCAGAAAGCTTTTGGTTGTCGCCGGCCTCGCGCGAGCTGTGCTCGATCACGTGCGCCACGGCGGATCGATCGAGCGGCCGGACCTCGACCTTCTCGGCGATCGCCGCGATCATCCCAGCGTATTTCTCGACCGTGGCGTCGGTGCGCTCGAGATCGTCTTCGAAATCTGCCGCAATTTTGAACAACTCGTCGAACTCGGGATCTGCGGCAGCGAGCATGTAGTAAAGCCGCCGGTCGCCGATCAGCACGACTTTGACCCCCAACGGGATCGGTTCGGGTTCAAGCGTGATGGTCGAGATATAGGACTGGAACGGCGTCTCGATCTTAATCTCGCGGGCGAAAAGCGTGCGTTTGAGTTCCTCCCAGGCGTAGGGCTGCATCAGCACTTTGCCGGCATCCAACATGAGATACCCGCCATTGGCTTTGTGCAGCGCGCCCGCGCGCAACAAGGTGAAGTCGGTCAACAGTGCGCCGAGTTCGGCTTGATGTTCTGCCCGGCCGATCAAGTTCGGCAGGGTCGGGTGATCTTCGTGATAGACCGGCGCACCCGCGCCGTTACCGTCGCTGCTATTGTCGACGAAGAGGTTCACCTCGTAGCGGCGGAACTGCAATTCGGGCCGGCGCGGGCCCTCGCCGTCATGTTGCACCATGGCCATCGGCAGCGCAGCCGGGGCCTCTTGCTCGCCCTCCAGGAACAGACGGGCGCTGTTATCGATGATGTCCTTCTCGACCGCGTCGAGGTAGGCGACAACCTTGCCGAATTCCATGTACTTGGCGCGTAACGCCATGATCTGGTGGGTCACTGCGCTGCGTGTGGTTTCGCGATTAAGTTCCCGGACTTTTTCGCGGCGATCTTTATCCCAGCGCGGCACTTCTTGCAGCCGCTGCTGCAGTTCGCGCTGCAATTCTTCGATGTCGGACTCGATGCGTTTGCGTTCTTCCTCAGGAAGTTTCTGAAACGCCTGGGGCTCGATGACTTCCTCGTCCCGAACAGGCGCGAGCGCCAGGCCGGTCGGCGTGCGGATGAGCGCGATGTTCTTTTCGCTGGCCTTTTTCTGAATGGTTTCGAACATCGATTCCTGATGGTCACGGAATTCCTGATCGATCGCATGCCGCCGGTTGCGGTATTCGTCCGATTCGAACACCGCTGGGATGCCAGCGCGCAAATCCTCGATCAATTGCGTTATGTCCTGCCGCAGTCCGCGCCCCATCCCGGTCGGCAGTTCAAGGGCCTTGGGCCGCCGCGGCTCGTCGAAATTGTGGATGTAGCACCAGTCCGACGGCTTTGGCTCGCTCGCTGCCTTGGCGTCGACGATGCGCCGAACGTAACGGTGGCGGCCCGCGCCGGTCGGCCCCAGCACAAAAATATTGTAGCCGCGGTGGTCTATGCCGATGCCGAACTCGATTGCTTCGAATGCGCGGTCCTGTCCTAGAACGTCTTCATCGCTCTTCAGGTCGGCGGTAGTTTCAAATGTAAGCGAAGAAAGGTCGCAGCGTAGTCTGAGTTTGTCTGCCGGCAGCGGTGTCACGGGCATGGTGTAGACTCCGTCTCCATTGGGCCGATCATTCGGGACGGGTCACGCACCGTCAAGGCTGGTCCGGCATCCCCTCGATTTGCTCCATATCCCGGTCGGAGTAACCGAAGTGATGACCGATTTCGTGAATCAGCACATGGCGAACCAAGTCGCCGAGTTCAACGTCGTTTTCCGCCCAATAATCGAGCAACGGCCGGCGATAAAGAAAGATCATGTCAATTCCATCACCGGGATCGGTCAGGCTCTTCGATGTTAGATCGACGCCGGTGTAAAGACCCAACAGATCGAACGGGCTCTCGAGTTCCATATCGCTGATGGTCTCTTCGTCTGGGAATTCATGGATCTGAATGACCACGCCGTCGACACGGGCGCGCAGCGCGTCGGGGATCGATTGAAAAGCGACCACCGCAATCGCTTCGATGTCGTCGATCGTGGGCGCGCGGCCGTCGGCGCGGTTTGGCGTTGTCGCCATGGCGTAACCCTTAGCGCGGCGCCATACGGATTGCGCCGTCGAGCCGGATCACTTCGCCATTGAGCATCCGGTTTTCGATGATGTGAATCGCCAGCGCCGCGTAGTCCTCCGCGCTGCCCAGGCGTTTTGGAAAGGGGACGCTTGCGGCCAACGACTCTTTCACGTCGTCGGGCAGCCCATGCAGCATCGGGGTCGAAAAAATGCCGGGCGCAATCGTCGCAACCCGAACGCCAAAGCTGGCGAATTCGCGCGCCAGTGGCAGCGTGAGCGACACGATGCCGCCCTTGGATGCCGCATAGGCTGGTTGTCCGATCTGTCCATCGAAGGCTGCTACAGATGCGGTGTTAATAATCACGCCACGCTCGCCGTCGTCCCAAGGCTCCAAGTCCTGCATGTCGGCGGCCGCCAGCCTGATCGCGTTGAACGTACCGACCAGATTGATATTGATGACGCGCATGAAGTTTTCGAGCGGCATCGGTCCCTGGCGGCCGACCGCCTTTTCCGGCGTGCCGATCCCCGCGCAATTGATCAATATTCGGGCCGGGCCATGGGCGGCGCGCGCCGCCGCAATGGCGGCGACCATGCTGTCGCTGCTGGCAACGTCGCACGCAACAGCGGTGCCGCCGATTTCCTTTGCGACGGCATCGGCCGCGTCCTTGTTCAAATCGAGGACGCTGACTTTGGCGCCACGTGACGCCAGCACGCGTGCGGTTCCTGCTCCAAGGCCTGAACCGCCGCCGGTGACCAATGCCGCACATCCGTCGAACTTCATGCCCCACTCCCCCGGCGACTGGTAATAGCGCCGCTTGTACCAGATCGTCTATTCATCGCGAAATGGCTACACCGGTTCGATGGGCGGTGGTTTGGATTTGCCCAAGCGCGCCTCGCGGACGGAAATATAGATCGTCGAGCCAACAATAATCACCGACCCCGCCGCCGTCCAAAGCGTCGGTACTTCGGCAAAAATCAGAAAGCCGAACAGGGCGGAAAAAATGATCCGCACATATTCGATAGGACCGACCAGGGTTGCCTCGCCGGCAGACAACGATCGGATCATGGAATTGGTACCCAATGTCCCAACGATGCCGATCAGTAGCAAGAAGGCGAACTGGGTCAGTGTCGGTGTTTGCCACACCACGATCGCCGGGATCAGCGTAAAGACGGTGCCGAAAATGCCAGCGTAGAAAATCATCGTCGTCGGTCGTTCGGTGTTGGAGATGATTTTGGTCACGATCAGCGACAAAGACACCATCAGTGCACTGAACAACGAAAATAGCGCCGCGGATTCGATCGCGCCAGACGGCCGAATGGCAATAATAACCCCAACAAAGCCAATGAAGGTCGCCGTCCATCGCCGCGCTCGCACCACTTCGTGCAAAAAGACAATGGCCAGCGGCACCATGAAAAGAGGGCGGGCAAATCCCAATGACGTCGCCAGCGCCAACGGTAAATGCGCAACCGCATAGAACCCCGACATCATGGCCATCGCCCTGAGGACGCCACGCAGCGCGTGCATCCGCAGTCTCCCGGTCCGCACTGCCCTGATCCCGCCAGCGCGCCACACGAAGGGCAGAATGACGACGAGACCGAAACTCGCGCGGAACCAGGCGACCTCGAAGCTCGTAACTGGCCGCTCATGTACTTGATGAGAACAGACATGATCGACATAAAAACGGCGGCCAACAAAGCCCAGGCAACGCCCCGCGTGTTCGGCGCTAGGTCGGACCAATAGGCGCGGGCCTGTGCAATCATGTGGCGCGGCCTGAGCGGCAACCCAAGTAGAAGCAATGGCGGCAATCACGCATCTGACGTCGGCGACCGAGGAACAGCGGGCGGCGATTACCGCGCCGCTTGGCGCCCATTCGCGCGATCAGGGGTTCGTCTGGAATCCAACTCACGTCACGCTCGCGCTGCGCGACGGCGAGAAAATTTTCGGGGGCCTGATTGGGTTTATTCAGTGGGATTGGCTGTATGTCGAAATCCTTGCGGTGGACGCCTCGTTGCGCGGCCAGGGGTGGGGGCGCAAATTGATCGAAGCGGCTGAAAATATTGTACGCGACAATGGCTGTCGCGGGCTGTGGCTCAGCACCTTCACGTTTCAGGCGCCTACCTTCTACGAACGACTGGGCTTTAAGCGCTGCGGCGAAATTCCCAATTATCCGGCCGGGCAAAGCCGTCTTTTTTATATGAAGCATGTCGAGACAACGGACGGCACCTAGGCAACGGGCTGGGCAGCAGCACGCACCGCCCTGCGGTCCTGGTTCTCGCGCCGGGCGATATAGACCGAACTCACAAAGATGACGACGGCGCCGGCGAACGTCCACACGTCGGGGATTTCCGAAAAGGCGAGATAGCCAATGACCGCCGTCGCCGGAAGGCGCATGAAATCGAGCGGCATCACCGCCGAGGCGTCGGCTTTGCTGAGCGCCCGGGTAAACGCGATATGCGCGAACGTTCCGGCGCCGGCAACGACGAACAACCAGAACCAAGCGTTTAGACTCGGCCATTCCCAAACGAACAACGCGGGGATCAACGACACCGGTGTGAATATGATCACCATGTAAGCAACGATTCGCTCCGGTGATTCGGTCCGCGCCAGCATCTTGATGCTGACGATCGACACGGCCATCAAGATCGACGACGCAATCAGCAACATATGGCCGGTCGTAACCTCGGCGATGCCGGGGCGCAGAACGATCATGGCACCGCCAAACCCGATCGCCGTGGCGATCCAACGCGGTGCACCGACTTTCTCATGCAGAAAAAACACCGCGATGACGGTGACGAAGAGGGGCGAGGTAAAGCTCAACGCGACGGCCTCGGCGATCGGGGTCACGGTGATGGCGTAGAACCACATAAACATTGAGCCCAACCCAAACGCCGCCCGCCAAGCATAAAGCCGGAGCCTCGTGGTCCGCAGAAATCCAAGGCCGCGCCGCGCGATGATCGGCCCGATGATGAAAATGCCGAGCAAGTTTCGGAAGAAGACAATTTCGAACGAGTCGACCTCGCTCGACACATGCCGCACCGACGCGACCATGATCGAAAACAGGACCGTTGCCGCGAGCATGTACAACGCAGCGACCACAGGCTGTGGGATCGATCGAAGGCTCGCGAAACTCGGCATGGGCTGTTTGGGTTCCTGCGCTAGCGCCGCCCCGCCTCAGCGGACGCAACCGGTTCGGGCAAGACTTTCCGATTATGGGCCGCCAATGGTCCCGCCGCCAATTCAATTAGGCGCATGGCTGCATTGCAAGCAATGAAGCCCACCATTACCGTTCGGTGCGGAAGAGGGTGCGATGACCAAGACCGAGACTGCCCCGCTGTGGACCCCCAGCGAACGAACAATTGCCGACAGCAACCTCACCGCTTTTGCCCGGCAGGTTGAACAGGATTGGCACGCATCCTTGCCCGACTATTGGGCGTTGCTGGACTGGTCGCGCGCCAATCAGGAAGCATTTTTTCAATCGGTGTGGGACTTTGGCGGGATCGTCGCGGCAACACGCGGTGAGCGCGCTTTGATCGATGCCGACAAGATGCCCGGTGCGCAATGGTTCCCGGATGCGCGCCTGAACTTTGCCGAGAATCTGCTGCGCCGCCGTGACGACGCACCGGCTCTCATCTTCCAGGGCGAACAGGGCGATCGCCGCGAACTCAGTTTTGCCGACCTCTATGCCGCGGTCTCGCAACTTGCGCAGGCGTTGCGCGCCGAAGGTGTGCAGCCCGGCGACCGCGTGGTTGGGTTCATGCCCAACTTGCCGGAAACCATCATCGCGATGCTCGCGGCGACCAGCATGGGGGCGACGTGGTCCTCGTGTTCACCGGATTTCGGCATCAAAGGCGTCATGGACCGCTTTGGCCAAATTGAACCGACCGTCCTCTTCACCGCCGACGGTTATTTCTATGCTGGTAAGACGCACGACTCCCTCGCACGAATTCGAGACATCGCGGCGCAGCTGCCCAGCTTGCGGCGTGTCGTCGTGGTGCCTTACGTCAATTCAAGGCCCGACATTGCCGCGTTGCCCAATGCGACAGTATGGCGCGATTACCTGGCGCCCTATGCGCCCGGGGTGATTACCTTCGACCAACTGCCGTTCTCACATCCGCTCTACATCATGTATTCGTCGGGTACGACCGGGGTGCCCAAATGCATCGTGCACAGTGCCGGCGGCACATTGCTGCAACACCTCAAAGAACATCTGCTGCACACCGATTTGCGCCAGGGCGACCGCCTGTTCTATTTCACCACCTGCGGCTGGATGATGTGGAATTGGCTTACATCCGGCCTTGTTTGTGGGGCCACGCTGGTGCTCTACGACGGCTCGCCGTTTCAGCCCGATGCCAATGCCCTGTGGTCGCTCGCCGAACGCGAAAAGGTCGATGTCTTTGGGTCCTCCGCCAAATTCTACGACGCCTGCAACAAGGCGGCGATCGCGCCCGCCAAGACGCACGACCTCACGCAGGTGCGCACGATCCTCTCGACCGGGTCGCCGCTCGCGCCGGCAACGTTCGACTACATCTATGACTCTGTAAAAAAGGACGTGCGGCTCTCTTCCATTTCCGGGGGCACCGATCTTCTCGGGTGCTTCGCGGCGGGCGCATCGGTCCTGCCGGTGTACCGCGGCGAAATTCAGTCGCGCGTACTGGGCATGTCGGTCGAGGTGTTCGACGAACACGGCAAAACGGTGCACGAACAAAAAGGCGACCTCGTCTGCACCGAGCCGTTCCCGTCGATGCCCATCGGGTTCTGGGACGATCCGAGAGACGCCAAATATCGGGCCGCCTATTTTGAAGTCTTCCCCAATGTGTGGACCCACGGCGATTATTGCGAACTCACGGCACACGGCGGCATCGTCATCTTCGGGCGCTCCGACGCGGTACTCAATCCGGGCGGCGTTCGCATTGGCACGGCGGAAATCTACCGTCAGGTCGAACAGATGGAAGAGATCGAAGAGGGCCTGTGCATTGGCCAAGAGTGGGACAACGACGTGCGCGTCGTGTTGTTCGTGCGGCTGCGCGCTGGTGTCATGTTGGACGATGATCTGCGTGACAGAATCAAGGCCAACATCCGCGCCAACGCGACGCCGCGTCACGTGCCGGCCAAGATCATCGCGGTGGCCGACATTCCGCGGACCATCAGCGGCAAGATCACCGAACTCGCGGTGCGCGACATCGTCCACGGTCGGGCCATCAAGAACCAGGATGCGCTCGCCAACCCCGAAGCACTCGCGCTGTTCGTGGATATGCCCGAATTGCGCGACTAACCGGGGGTCAGGTCGCGCACGAGGGCGGGATAGCGAAGAATTAAGACCAACGAGCGCACGGCCATAAACGCGGTCAATGACAACCACAAGCCGTGGTTGCCCCAGATCGGCATCACCAGCGCGTTCAATAGAACCAGCGTCGCCAAGGACAAGATCATCCCGTTGCGCAGCGCTTTGGTCCGGGTCGCGCCGAGAAACACACCGTCAAACTGAAACGCCCAAATCCCGACAATGGGCATCACCACCATCCACGGCAGGAACGTTTTGGCCGCGGCGCGCACCTCGGGCAGGATCGTCATCAGATCGATGAACGCGCCGCCCAGAACGGCATACGCCAACGCGAAAACGCCGGCCACCCCGGCCGACCACTGGGTCGTCACCGTCACCGCGCGGCGCAGGCTCAAGCGATTGCGCGCGCCGACCGCGCTGCCGACCAGCGTTTCGGCAACATGGGCAAACCCGTCAAGCCCATGCGAGACCAGCATAAACAGTTGCATCAAGATCGCATTGGCGGCGAGGAGGGTGTTGCCCTGTTCGGCACCACGCGCGGTGAAATACGCGACGGCGGTAATCAGACACAGCGTGCGCACAAAGATATCGCCGTTGACGGTGATCAGCCGGCGCAGTTGGACAGGGTCGAGCAGGCGCGCCCAGGGTACCGTGCCGGGCACCGTGCGCAGCGTGCGGGCAATCAGCCACAGACCCGCCGCGGCCGTCGCGTACTCAGCCAACAGCGTGCCGAGCGCGACGCCCTCGACATCCCATCCCAAGCCCACGACGAAACCGATATCGAGCGCAATGTTGAGCCCGTTGAGGAAGACTTGCAGCAGCAGCGCGACGCGGACCTGCCGCCGCCCCAAGAGCCAACCCAGCACCACATAGTTGGCGAGCGCGGCAGGTGCGCCCCACACCCGAATCTTGAAATACGTCGCCGCCAGCGTCTCGACCTCCGTGCCGGCGTCGATTGCCCAGCTGCCCAACGCGAGGATCGGGTACTGCATCGCCAGTACTGCAACCGAGATCACTGCGGCGAGGATCAGCCCGCGCTGAAACGTGGCGCGCATCTCCACGCCGTCGTCCGCGCCGAAAGCTTGCGCGGTAAATCCGGTCGTGCCCATCCGCAAGAAACCGAAGCCCCAATAGATGTAGCTGAAGATCAACGCCCCGACCGCCACCGCGCCGATGTAATAGGGCGCATCCAACTGGCCCATGACCGCGGTGTCGACCATGCCGAGTAATGGCACGGACAGATTGGCCAAAATGATCGGTCCGGCTAGGCGCCATACCAGCCGGTGCCACCCGCGCGTCTCGACGGTGGCGTCGCTCACGATGGCGGCGCGGGGTGTCGCAACAGAATCAAGTTCAAGCCGTTCAGCGCCCGGTATACCGCGCGGAAGCCGCGATCGAATCCGTCAACGCCGGCTTGTTCGCGCAACTCGCCGATGTTGCGCACGCCGTCGATCAGCGCAACCGCACCGGCCATGGCGGGGTCGACCGGATAGATCACGGGGATCCCATCGAATGTGCTCTTGATCTCCGGCCGTTGCCGCAGATGCGCGGCCAACGCTGCCGCATCGGTCCGCAGCAAGATTGGCACGGCGTCATCGTGCAGCTGGGCCACGGCGGCATCGCGGGGCGTGCCTTTGCTCACATAGGCGATGTGGATCTTAAGATTGCCGCACAGGTTCTCGGCCAGGGCGCAGGCCTCGATCCAGCTCAATTTGGCCGCCCGCTTCATCAGATCTTTGTCTTTGAGATAGGTTGCTGGCTCGTAGCGGGCGGGTGCCAGCAATGCGGTCAAGGTCAGCCCCGCTTGATCGATCAAAGCCGCGGCCTCGGGCACGGTGTAGGCCCGATCGATCGGGTGCAGCAGCAGGTCGGCCAATGCCGAGTCGTCGTCGTTCAGGCTCGACAGAAACGGGTTGCGCTTTAGCCAGTTGGTCTCGGGCGCATCGCCCAGCATGCGCCGCGCCACGCTCAGCCGTCGCCGCACGTCTGGTTCCGGTGCCAGCGCGCGCAGGGCCGCTTGTGCGGGATAGACCCCAGTGCGTCCCAATGCGCCATAAACCATGATGCCCATGCCGCCGCCGGGGCGCAGTAGCCCGGCCAACGTGCGTAGGCCAGCTTCGGGATCAGGCAAATGGTGCAGCACGCCACAACAATCGATGTAATCGAACGGTGCCCCCAGATCGGGCGGCTCGGTGAGCGACCCGTGGTGGAAGGCAATGTTGGTCAACCTGCGCGCTTCAGCCCGCGCCCGCGCCACGGCCTGGGAGGCCAAACTGAGATCGAGGTAGTCGACATGCCCGAGCGGTATGTGCTCAGCCAAATGTTGGGCCAGCATGATCGCTGCATCACCCGTGCCACCACCGGCAACCAACGCGCGGAACGGTTTGCCGAAGTCCAGCCTACCGCCAAAGACATAATGGTTGATCTCGTCGAGATGGCTGGGCGAGCCGGTGATCAGCCGGTTGCGTTCGTCCGCGGGGTCGCGGGTCGGGTAGGGCAGCGCCTCGTAGTGCGCCCTGACGCGGTCTTTGCCGTCTTGGTCAGCCATGTCCAGCCCTGCGCGGCGTCGTACGATTGGGCCTAGGGTTAGCGCATGTGCCCTCGTTTGACCATGCGAACGAGGACTATGGCGGGTGGCCCGACCGCCTCATACGAACAACCCGTGCCGGTCAAATCAGCGTGATCTGGGATCAGCGTTTGAAATCGGATTCCGCGCCCGCTATGTATTGAGGCAATGCGTCGAACAAGTCGATTCTCCCTGTTGGTTCTGACCGCGCTTTTGTTCGTTGCGCCCGCCTATGCGCAGACGACGCCAAAAGTGATCGGCGAATTTCGCGATTGGGCCGCGATGACGCTCAAGGATCGAACCGGCGACGTGTGCTTCATGTCGTCCTCGCCGCAAAAATGGACGTCCGAGCCCAAAAACGTCCGGCGCGGCGATATCTACATCTTGGTGACCCATCGCCCCGGCACGAAGGCGCGCGACGAGATCAGCGTCTACCCCGGCTACACCTACAAGGAGAAGTCGGAGGTCGTCGTCGCCATCGACGGTCAAGACTACAAGCTCTTCGTCGACAAGGATGTCGCCTGGGCCGTCGACGCCGATACCGACCGTACCGTGGTCAAAGCGATGATCGGCGGCAACACGATGGTCATCCGCGGCACCTCTAATCGCGGCACCGTGACCACCGACACCTTTTCGTTGTCTGGCTTCACCGCCGCCCACAACGCGATCAACAAAGCCTGTAAGATTCGCTAGGCGCCCTTTTCGTCCCGCCTGGCGCGGGCTAGAACACACCCATGTCTGTAGCGCTTGACGACACCGCCCCTGTTTTGGTCGGCCAGAAACGCTGGCTGATCGGCCTCACGCGTGAGGAAATCGGCCAAGAACTGATCGCCGCCGGGGTGCACGCGCGCAGCGCGAAGATGCGCTCGAACCAGCTGTGGCATTGGATCTACTACCGCGGCGCCCGTTCCTTCGACGAGATGACGACGATCTCCAAAGATCTGCGGGCCGAGTTGGAGGCCAGATTTCACTTGGGGCGCGGCACGTTGATCGAGGGTCACGTCTCGGCCGATCGCACCCGCAAGTGGCTGTTGTCGTATGGGTCCAATCAGGAAATCGAAACCGTCTTTATCCCCGAAGAGGATCGCGGCGCCCTATGCGTTTCCTCGCAAGTCGGCTGTACCCTCAATTGCCGGTTCTGCCACACCGGCACCCAGCCCTGGGTCAAGAACCTGTCGGCGGGCGAGATCGTGGCGCAGCTGCTGCACGCGCGTGACGACATCGGGGAATGGCCGTCGCCCAAAGAGGGTCGCATGATTTCCAACGTCGTCCTGATGGGGATGGGCGAGCCGCTCTACAACTACGACAACGTGGCTAAGGCGCTACGCATCGTGATGGACCAGGAAGGCATCGGTATTTCGCGCCGCCGCATTACACTGTCGACCTCAGGCGTGGTGCCCGAGATCGCACGGGTCGGCGACGACCTCGGCGTCGGTTTGGCGATTTCCCTGCACGCCGTACGCGACGACCTGCGCGACGAACTGGTGCCCCTGAACCGCAAATACCCGATCAAGGACCTGCTCAACGCCTGCCGCCGCTATCCGACCAGCAGCAATGCGCGCCGCATCACCTTCGAATACGTCATGCTCAAAGGGGTCAACGACACGCCGGCCGACGCCCGCGAACTGGTGCGTCTGCTCCAGGGCATCCCGGCCAAGGTGAACCTGATCCCGTTCAACGCGTGGCCCGGCGCGCCCTATGAATGCTCCGACGACGCGGCAATCGCTGCCTTTGTCGAGATCGTCAACGCCGCCGGCTATTCCTCGCCGATCCGCACCCCCAGAGGCCGCGACATCATGGCCGCCTGCGGGCAGCTCAAATCGGCCAGCGTCAAGCAACGAGCTAGCGAGATTCGGTGATGGGCCTGACTGAACTCGCCATCGAGTTTGCTGTCCAAGTGGTTCTGCTCGCCTTTCCATGCTGGCGTTGCCTGCGGCGTGCCGGTATTCCTCGCGGCTGGTTGGCTCTCCTCCTGGTGCCTCTCTTCGGGCCAATCCTCATGCTTTGGACTCTGGCGGTCGCGCGGTGGCGCAACAGCCAAGTTCCGGACTTGGACTAGGGCACGCCGATGGACTCGCTATCGCTCGTTCGCGTCTTCTTTTTTGTGTTCATTTGGGCGGCCTTCATAGGCGGTCCGGCCTTCGTGATTCTTGGTAAAATGGGCCGCTCCAGATGGTGGGTGATTCCGACACTGGTTCCGTTTTTCGGGATTGTTGCGTTCTTTTGGTTGATCGCGCTCATCAAGTGGCCCTACTTGGAAGACTCTTTGCCGCCCGAACTCAAGGTGACGCAGGATGGCGACGACTTTGGCGTGACGTTGAAAAAACGCTGAGCAACGGCGGTCGAGATTTCGCATCTCCTCTGAATGCCGCCGCCGTTCGAGGTAGAATTTCTTGGAATCTTGACCTAACCCGAGGCACCCTATGGCTGGCTTTCTGCCCCAAATGGTCGTTGTTGCGGTTTTCTTTCTCTACCCGACATGGCGGATTTGCCGCCGGGCGGGATTTCCGCCGGCCCTATCGCTGCTCATCCTGATACCGCTGTTGGGCTGGCTGATTGTACTCTTCGTCCTGGCCTTTGCGACCTGGCCCACGTCGCGACCGGCCGACCGCCAAGGGGCAGCATGATGGGCATTTCGTTCTGGCAGCTCCTGATCTTCGCCCTCGCTTTGGCGTTGTTCGTTTGGCCGACGATTCGCATCTTGCGCAAGGCCGGGCGCTCCGGCTGGTGGGTTCTTCTGTGGTTCGTGCCGGTGGCCAACATCGTCATGTACTGGGTGTTCGCCTTCGTTCGCTGGCCCAAGGTCGACGACGCCCCCGAACCGGACGTTAACGCTTTCTGAACCCTGTTCGTTGGACCCTAGGGGGGTGCGCGCGCTACCGTCGGGTCAGCGCCGTTAGCCCAGGAGTGTCCGATGACCGTCGCCGACTCAACGCTGGAAGACCGCATCGCGCGGCTGGAACGCAGCCGTAGCATGTTGTCGATCGTCGCCGCGGCGGCGGTTCTGGCGGCTGCCATCGCCATGGTTCTCCCGTTCCTGCCCTTGGGCGGTCCCACGGAAATCGTGCTGCGCAACGCTGCAGGGGCACCCACGGTCCGCCTGTCGGCCGAGACTGGGATGGCGGAACTGCACGGCCTACGAATCCTCAACGACCAGGACAAGGTGCGCGGCGAATTCGTGCCGACGAAGCTTGGCGCCGAGATCACGCTGTTCAATTCGGACGACCAGCCGGTGGCGATCCTCAACAATTCGTCGCCCAGCCAGGGCGGGCGCCTGTCGTTGTTTGGGATCGGTGATCGGGCCGCGTTCTTCGGTGGTACTGTCTCGGGCGACGATTTCGGTATGGAAATCCGGATGCGCGCCGGGCACACAGCGGTCCTCAAGACCGGCGCAGATGTACCGTTTTTTTCGCTGTCCGACCGAAACGGTGAAGCTCTTATCCAGGTCGAGGACGGGGTCGCCGAGTTTTTCACCAACCGCATCAGTATTCTCGGGCCGGGTTCTCTGCCCCGTCTGGAGATCAGCGCCAGCGAAACCGGTGCCACCCTGTCGTTGCGCGACGCTGACGATCAGGTGCGTGCCAGCCTCGCCCATGACGACCAAGACGGCACCCGCATCAGTATTCAGGGAAGCGACGGTGCCGCGGCGTGGCAGGCGCCTTAAACCCAGGCGATTTGCCGAAACCGCGCGCAGCCCTATACTCCGCGCCCTGATTTTCGGGCGGCGCGGCAGGGCATGACTAAACAGATCAAAAAAGTGGTTCTCGCCTATTCAGGCGGGTTGGACACCTCGGTCATCCTCAAGTGGCTACAGATCACGTATGGCTGTGAAATCGTCACGTTTACGGCCGATCTCGGGCAGGGCGAGGAGCTCGAACCGGCCCGGGCGAAGGCTGAAATGTTCGGCGTGCGCGAAATCTACATCGAGGATTTGCGCGAGGAATTTGTTCGCGACTACGTCTTTCCGATGTTCCGCGCCAACGCGCTTTACGAAGGTGTGTACCTGCTCGGTACGTCGATCGCGCGGCCGCTGATCGCCAAACGCCAGATCGAGATCGCCGCGGCCACCGGGGCTGACGCGGTTTCCCATGGCGCTACCGGCAAGGGCAACGATCAAGTTCGTTTCGAGCTCGGCTACTACGCCCTCAACCCCGACATCACGGTGATCGCACCGTGGCGCGAATGGGACCTTGTCTCGCGCAGCAGACTTATCGAGTTCGCCGAGCAACACCAGATTCCCATCGCCAAAGACAAACGCGGCGAGGCGCCGTTCTCGGTCGATGCCAACCTGTTGCACACCTCGTCGGAAGGCAAGGCGCTCGAAGATCCGTGGAACGAGCCCGAAGAGCATGTCCACTCGCGTACGCTGTCGCCCGAGGCAGCGCCCGACAAGCCGACCTACATCACGGTCACCTTCGAGCAAGGCGACGCGGTTGCCATCGACGGCAACCCGCTGTCGCCGGCCAGCCTGCTGACGCAGCTCAACGCGCTGGGCCGGGACAACGGCATTGGCCGCCTTGATCTTGTGGAGAATCGGTTTGTCGGCATGAAGTCGCGCGGCATTTACGAAACGCCGGGCGGCACGATCTTGCTGGCGGCGCACCGCGGCATCGAAAGTCTCACCCTCGATCGCGGCGCGATGCACCTGAAAGACGAACTGATGCCGCGCTACGCCGAGCTTATTTACAACGGTTTTTGGTGGTCGCCCGAGCGCGAAATGCTGCAGGCCCTGATCGACAAGTCGCAAACCAAAGTGACCGGCGAGGTTCGACTGAAACTCTACAAGGGCAATGCGACCGTGGTCGGCCGTCAATCGCCCCATAGTCTGTACAGCCTGCAGCACGTGACGTTCGAAGAGGATTCGGTTTACGACCAGCGCGATGCCGAGGGTTTCATCAAACTGAACGCGCTTCGGTTAAAGCTCCTGAAACGCCGCGACTCGTTGCCGTGATCCGATGACCGACGATGACAATATTGACCGCGACCCTGCCGCCGTGGCGATCCTCGAATTGATCGCCGCCGCGCCGGGTGGCGTGCGCCCGGAAGAGGTGGCCCACGCCATGGCCGAGCGCTACCGCAAACCCAAAGACGGTCCCAATCTGTGGCGCAAATACATGCATGCCGTTCGGCAAGAAGCGCTGCATCTGGCGCGTGACGGCGACATCGCAATCTTGCGCAAGGGCAAAGCGGTCGATCCGAACAAACCGGTTAAGGGCTTGTACCGGCTCGCCACGCCCGACCCCGCCTCAGACTGACGGGACGGCGATACCGCGCTGCTGACAGGCAGCGGTCACTGTGTTGAGCAACAGGCAGGCAATCGTCATCGGGCCGACACCGCCCGGCACCGGCGTGATCGCGCGCGCCACTTTCAGGGCCTCGTCGAACGCGACATCGCCGCGAATTTTCGCCTTGCCGCCGGCCGGATCCTCGATCCGGTTGATGCCGACGTCGATCACCGTCGCGCCCGGCTTGATCCAGTCGCCGCGGATCATCTCGGGCCGACCGACGGCAGCGACCACGATGTCGGCGCGGCGGCATACTGCGGCGAGGTCGCGGGTGCGCGAGTGCGCCATCGTTACCGTCGCGTTGGCCGCCAGCAGTAGTTGGGCGATCGGTTTGCCGACCAGCTTTGAACGACCGACGACGATGGCCTCGGCGCCCTCGATCTCGGCGCCGGAGCGTTCCAACAAGATCATGCAACCGCGCGGTGTACACGAGACCAGGGCATTGTCCTGGCCGAGCGACAGGCGGCCGGCGTTGACCGGGTGTAGGCCATCGACATCCTTGTCCGGGTCGATCGCGTTGACGATGTCGTTTTCCGAAATATGGTTGGGTAGTGGCATTTGCACGAGGATGCCGTGCACGGCAGGGTCGGCGTTCAGTTCGCGCACCTTGGCCAGCAGCGCGTCCTGCGGCGTATCGGTCGGTAGCTTGAACTCGTAGGAGTTCATGCCCGCCGCGATCGTCATCTTGCCCTTGTTGCGCACGTAGATCTGGCTCGCCGGGTCCTCACCCACCAGCACGACGGCGAGGCCGGGGTTCAGGTCATGGGTTTGTTTGAGCGCCGCAACCTGGTGCGCAACGGTTGCGCGGACATCGGCCGCAATGGCTTTGCCGTCGATCAAGAGTGCATCACCCATCGGTGTCCCTCGCCCATTGCCGGAGGTGCGTCATCAGTGCCGTGGCGTCGCCCGCCACCAAGACCGTCTTGTGCCGCTCCGACTCGCCCGACGTCAAGGACAGCCGGCCGGGCGGCAGATGCCAAGCCTTGGCCAGTAGTTTGAGGATGGCCTGGTTGGCCTTGCCTTTGTCGGGTCCGGCGGTCACCCGAACCTTGACGGCGGTTCCTTGTCCGCCCGTCACGATGCCGTCGATCCGATTGCGCGAGGCTTTAGGCGCGCCCAGGACGCGCACGAGGACGCCGTCGGGCACAAGGCGGAACGGGTCGGCCTCAGAATCGCCCGTAGCCAAGCGTGTCGCGAAGGATAAAGCCTCTGACGATGAATTGGACCAGGAGGATGACGATGATCGGCGAAATGTCGATCCCGCCCAGATTCGGCAGCACCCGGCGTACGTAGCGCAACGACGGTTCGGTGATCTTGTAGAGGAAATCGCCGACCATGAAGATAACGCGGTTGCTGGTGTTGACCACATTGAAGGCTACGAGCCAGCTCAAAATTGCCGATCCGATCAGCGCCCATACGTAGAGCAAAGCCAGAGTATCAAGGAGTCCGAGGATGGAATTCATCGTACCTGTCGCGTTGGCGGTGATCGGGCGCCCGCGGCGGCAAACGGCGCGGGGGCGAAAGCGCCCGCATTAAACCTGAAGGGGTGGAGGCGGGCAAGGCAGCCGCGCATCTGGCTCTCGTCAGGGACAATCTCTTGACACCGGCGAAAGCCCGTCAGCATTATCCGCCTGCCTTAACCTAGGCCAAAATGGGGCAGTAGCTCAGTTGGGAGAGCGCGGCGTTCGCAATGCCGAGGTCAGGGGTTCGATTCCCCTCTGCTCCACCACCCTGTTTCGTGACGCGTGCTTTGCTGGTTGCCCCTGGTTCAATCCGAGAGCCGGCGCAGGATGCGGTCCATGCGGCGGGTCAACTTGCCGCGCTGATCGCCGTTGAGGCTCGCATGAAAGGCAAGGAACGACGGCAGTACCGCGTCGACGCGCTGATCGAATTCGGCTTTCAGCCGCCCGGTCAGGGCCGTCACCGCTGCCGAGTCTATCTGGGCGGCGCCCACGAGGGCCTGCGTATCCCGTAGCATTTGCTGTGCGATGGTTCGGTTGCTCGCGGAAGCAGCGACAAAGGCATCCGCTACCTTACGGAATTCGGCGCGCTGTGCGGCGTCCAAGTCGAGTTTCCGGGTTGCCATTTTGGTTACCCAGTCGGCCCGCGCCTCCGGCCCGTGGCCGCGATGATGGCTGGTGCTCGCTGCACCAATGCCGACAAGGACGATGAGCGCGCCAGCCACTGCAACCCATTTCCGGCGTCCCCGGAACGCATTTCGCAAGTCCATGTGTCACCCTTTGATCCGTGTACGATCCACTTCACATTGGTGACCTGACAGACGAATCAAGGGCGGACGGGCGATTCCGGTTTTGTCGGCGGCAAAAACACTTAACAATCGAATCCAGAACACCTACATGCCCAATACAGCAAGGGGGACGGTCGGAAGATTCGGCGCCGCGCAAATTAGCCGCAATCCTCGCGGCAGATGTCGCCGGCTACAGCCGGATGATGGGGCAAGACGAGGACGCCACCGTCCGAACTTTGTCGGCTTATCGCGACACAATTGGCAGCACGGTCACCGCGCATGAGGGGCGCGTGTTTGGCGGCGCAGGCGACAGCCTGGTTGCCGAGTTTTCAAGCCCCGTGCAAGCCGTGCGTTGTGCCCTCGCGATTCAAGACAGCATTACACGCCAGAACAAAGAACTTCCCGACGACCGGCGCATGCGGTTTCGCATCGGTGTCAATCTAGGCGATGTCATCGTCGACGGTGACAACTTGCTCGGCGACGGCGTCAATGTCGCCGCGCGTCTAGAGGGGTTGGCGCCGCCGGGCGGCATCTGCATAACCGCCGCGGTCTACGACCAAGTGCGCAATCGTATTGATGCGCCGATATCCGATCTTGGGCGCCAGAGCTTCAAGAATATCGATCAGCCTGTGCGCGTATACAGCGTCGGCGCGGTACGACCGCGCCGGCGGCGCGTGGCGCGCCTGTCGGCGGTGGTCGGCATTGCGGCGGCGGTTGTCGTTGTCGCGGCCTTCCTCCTTCTGGGTGGCAGCGGTACGGCGCCAGTCGCCAACGCGGCGCCGGTGTTGGTTGTCTACCCCTTCAATCCCATCGGCGAGGATGATCGTCTGGTGCAAATCGGCGATGGTCTACGCCAAGACCTGATGATTTCGTTGTCAGATGCAAACGCGCGGCTCAGGATTATCGCGATTTCCGATCGCGCGCCGCTCGCGGACCCGCCACCCGACTATGTCCTAGACGGCAGTATTCGGATTGCCGGCGATACCGTTCGGGTCACGGCACTCCTTGTCGACAAGCGCAGCGGTTACCAACTCTGGGGTGGACGTTTTGACCGGTTGGCTGATGCCGAACTCACTTTCCAAGACGATATCGCGGGCAAGATTGCGGGGTCGCTCGCCGACAAATTGGCGGTTGCCGAGGCTGAGCGGGCCCGCCCACCCGGTGCCTTCGCCGCAATGGTTGATGGTCTCGCGGTTGTCGGGCGCTTTACCCGCCGCGCCGCGGCTCTGCCGTTCGATCTCTACCGGCGCGTCGTTGGCGACGCGTCGCTGCCCACCGATACCAAAGTTTCCGGCCTCCCCGTAGGAAAGGTGCCCTCATGAAAACCATCTTTGTGACTGCTGTCGCCGCCGCCGGATTGACCTTCGCAGCAGTTACGCCTGGGCTAGGTCAGAACTTCGGCGAGTTCGTCTCGCAGAACGGACCGACGGATCGCAACGTCTACCTTGCCGGCAAAAGCGTGTCGGTTGATACGGATGCGGCGGAGGACGTCATCGCCGCGGGCAGGGACGTAACTGTGCGCGGTCGGGTCGCCGGCGATGTTCTCGCGGCAGCGCGTGACGTGCTGGTCGATGCTGCGGTCGGCAGCGACCTACGCGCCGCCGGGCGCGACGTTATCGTGCGCGGCAGTGTCGGGGGTGACGTCACCGCCGCGGGCGCGGTGGTCATACTTGAACGTGGCCTGACCGTCGGCGATCGTATCATGGTCGCCGGCGGCGAGGTTTTCATCGACGCCGAGGTCGGCGGCGACGCCAAGATTGCGGGCGCGACGGTGCGCCTCGGCGGGACGTTTCTCGGGAATGTCGACGTTACCGGTGAAGACATCGCGGTTGGCGCCGGCGCCCATATTGTTGGTGACTTCATCTATCGCAGCCTAAATGAGGCCGTGATCGATCCCGCGGCGCGCATTGACGGCGATATCACCTTCATTCGTTCCGAGATGACTGAGGAGATGTTCGGTGGCGCCTTTGCCGGCGTCGGCGCCGGCAGTCTGCTCTTCCTCATTGGCATGATCGTGCTTGGCGCGGTGCACTTGATGCTGTTTCCAGGCGCCGCACGGTTGGTCACGCAGGGCATGCGCGATCGGCCGGGCCGCGCCCTCGCCACTGGCGCGGCGGTGATTGTTGGGACTCCCTTACTCGCGGTGGTGCTGGCGATTACCATTATCGGCATTCCGGTGACGATCTTCCTGGTCGCTCTGTTCATAGCCGCCCTGTTCGTGGCCTACCTGTCGGCATCCCTTCTAACGGGTCAGGTTCTCGCCCGCCTGGCGCGCCGCAATGCCGAAGACCGATTCTGGCCGCGCGTTGCGGCGCTCGCCGTTGGCCTCCTGGTGTTATCGGTATTGGGGCTGGTACCCTTCCTGGGGCCGTTGATCGTGATCGCGGCACTCATGCTCGGTTTGGGCAGCCTGGTATTGCAGGTTCTGAGCGCCCGCCGCGCGGCGGCGTAGGCGGCGGCGCGCTGCACGAATTCCATCGGCAATGGATTGCAGACCCATGGCGCGAGGGCTAGCTTTCGCGGCCATGTCCCGCCCCATTTTGTGCATCGTTCATCAAAAACACTCGCGAACCCGCCGCGTCGGGCGGTTTCTTAAGCGCAAAGGCCATGCGTTGGATGTCCGCCGACCGTGCCTCGGTCATGAGCTGCCAGAAAATCTCGACGATCACGCAGGCGTCGTCGTATTCGGCGGCCCGCAGAGCGCCTACGAGCATGACAAGTTCGACTTCCTAAAGCGCGAGTTGGATTGGCTGCCGACGGCGCTCGATGCGGGCGTGCCGTTCCTCGGCATCTGCCTGGGCTGTCAAATGTTGGCGCAAGTGCTGGGCGGCCGGGTGCACACCCACCCTGACGGTCTTTTCGAGGTCGGTTATTTCCCGGTCTATCCGACCGCAGCCGGGTCCGAAATCTTTGGCGACGCCGATGTGCTACATGCCTATCAGTGGCACAAGGACGGTTATGAAGTGCCCGACAGCGCGACCGTTTTGGCTAAGGGCGACCGCTTCGCCAATCAAGCCTTTCGCTACGGGACATCAGCGTTTGGCCTGCAGTTTCATCCTGAGTTGACACCGCGCACGATGGAGCTGTGGTCGGGATTTGCCAACAAGCGGGAAGTCCCCGGTGCGCAGCCTGTCGACGAGATGAAATCGGTGCGCGACAAACACGATCACAAAGTCCGTCACTGGCTCGGCGGCTTTCTCGATCACTGGCTCGGATCGGACGCGCGTTAGCGCCCGTACTGAATGTTTTGAATCAGCGGGCGAACCGCGCCGTTGCCGACGACAATATCGCTGGCCTGCCGCATGTCGCCAATCATGACTTCAAGGTCGAGCCGTTCCGCGGGGCTCGATAGACGGCCGATGTGGCGCTGGTAAACGTTGAGCCACGCGGACTGAATGCGCGGCAGCTTGCTTTGAACTTCGGCGGCCTCCTCAAGCTTCAATATTTCCAGCGTGATATGGACGGTAACCAACCCACGAACCCGGTTGCGATTCACGATGGCGGCGCTGAGCGGCGCTAGTTCAATGAACCGGACAGCATGTGGCTCTTCGTCAGCGCCTTGTGGTACCGCGGCAAGCACGGTTGCCGCCCATAGCAGGCCGGCCAGGCCGATCGCTGCGGCGATGGCTCGGATCGCTGTCATTCGGGTGCCTCGACGGTGGGGTGAATCTCAAGCATCGCGCCGGGCAATGCCAGCGCCGCAACCTGGACGGCGGTTGATGCGGGGATCGACGCGTTGTGGCGTTCATAAAAGGCGCGGCGCACGTGGGCTGCGGCACTCAATGCGGCGAGATCCGTTGTAAAAAGAATCTCGCTAACAACGTGCTGCAACGTTGCCCCTTGGGTCGCCAGCGCCGCTTCGAAGCGCGTGTAGATGCGCTCGATTTGCACGGCCATATCGCCGGCACCGACCAGATCAAAATTCTCGTCCGCCGAGAGCATGCCTGACATGTACAAGATACCGCGCGATTTCACGAAGCGCGGAAAGCCGAGCTTACGTTCCAACGCTTCGTCGGCATACAGGCATTGTTCGAAACGGGCCATCGTGTCGCTGTTCCTAGGTAGCCTTGCGCCGTTGTTCCAGCACGACCCCAGCTTCGACAAAGCGCGTGATCTCGTCTTCGGAAAATCCCGCCGCGCATAACACGTCGCGGTCGTTCTCGCCGAAGGTCGGTGGGCGGCTCCGCACGGTGCCGGGTGTGCGGCTAAACTTGATCGGCACACCGATACCGCGATAGCCGTCTTTTTCGACCACCATCTCACGGTGCTTGGTGTGCGGGTGATTCAAAATCCCGGCCATGTCGAGAATCGGTCCGGCCGGAACGCCCTGTTGCAGCAACGTCATGCATAGCGCCTCGCCGTCCTTGTCGGCGAGCAACTTGACCAGTGCGTCGCGCAGCGCCGGCTTGTTCTTCACCCGGTTCGAGTTGTTGGCATAGCGCGGGTCGCCGACCATTTCCGGCGCACCCAGCGCCTCGCACAACCGGCGGAACTGGCCGTTGTTGCCAACCGACAAATAGATATCGACCGTGGCGCTGGGGAAGGCGTCATAGGGTGCAATATTGGTGTGCGCGTTGCCGACACGCTGCGGCGCCTTGCCCGACAAAAACCAGTTCGGCGCATGCGGGTGCTGGAACGCAATACCGGTGTCGAACAAGCTGGCCTCGACCAGCTGCCCCATGCCGGATTTCTCGCGCTCGACGGCCGCGGCCAGGATCGCATTAGCGGCGAACAGCCCGGTACCGATATCGACCAGCGGAATGCCGACGCGCACCCCGGTGCCGTCGGGCGGCCCGTTGACGCTAAACCAACCGCACATCGCCTGCAGGACGGCATCGTAACCCGGAAATCCGCCAAGCGGCCCGTCGCCGCCGAACCCGGTGACACGGCAATGGATCAGGCGTGGAAAACGGGCCTTGAGCACGTCTTCGTAGCCCAGCCCCCATTTCTCTAGCGAGCCGGTCTTGAAGTTCTCGACCAATGCATCGGCGTCCGCCAACAGCCGCAGCAGAATCTCGCGACCCTCAGGCGCGCGGATATCCAGCGCGACGCTTTTCTTGTTGCGGTTCACGCCCATGAAATAGGCGGCCTCGCCCTGATCATCGAACGGCGGGCCCCAGTCGCGGGTTTCGTCACCCTGCGGTGGTTCGATCTTGATCACGTCGGCACCCAGATCGCCGAGCAGTTGCGTGCAGTACGGACCGCCTAAAACGCGCGACAGGTCGATGATCTTCCAGCCCTTTAGCGGGCCGGTGTTTTCCGTTTCACTCATGGCGCTTAGGCGGAAGCCGCCATACCCTTTTTGACCGCGGGTCGCGCGCCCACCGTGCTGACCCAGCGCTGGATGTTCGCGAAATCGTCGATGCCGCCGGGCACCCGAGGCGCCGATGTGGTCGCGCTGGGATAGGCCAAGATGTCGGCGATCGTGTAGACGCTGCCGGCGAGGAATTCGTTTTGCGCTAGCCGATCGTCCATCGCCTTGAGGAACCGCTTGGCCCGCCCCTGGAACAGATCGACGCCGTAGGGCACCGGTTCTGGCGGCGAGATTCCCATATAAAACACGCCCGCGAACGAAGGGCCGAGGTCGGCTGCGACCATCGTCGCCCACTTCTGGGCTTCGACACGCGCCACGCCGGCTGCGGGCAGGAATTTGCCGGTCTTCTCGGCGATGTAGGTGCAGATCGCGAGCGTTTCAAACACATGAATCGGTTTGCCGTCCGGTCCGTCGCGATCGGTGATCGCCGGTCCCATGCCCAGTGGATTGATCTTCAAGAATGCGGGTGCCTGGTGCGCGCCTTTGGTCAAGTCGAGCATATGGACATCGTAGGCCAGCCCGGCTTCCTCCAGCACGATGGACGCGCGCTGCCCGTTCGCTGTCTTAACGGTGTACAGATCGATCATGACTTGGGTGTTCCTTCGACGATGACGGACATACCTTTTTGCACGGCGGGGCGGGCACCGACGCGGTCAATCCACGCGCGGACATTGGCGTAGGGTCCGAGTCCGTCGTCCAGCGCCGCGACCGAGACTACGACGACCGGGTAGAGCTGCACGTCGGCATAGGAATAGGTTTTCCCTGCGAGATAGGGCGCCTCGCCCAGCCGTTGGTCGAACACCGCCATCAGCCGGTGCACCTGACTGGTGTAATAGTCCGTCACCTCGGCATGGTCGCCTTTCGTCCGGGTCTTGATGATGAAATGCACATTGAACGCGACGTTCAGGTTGGCCGGCGTCACCGTTGCCCATTCCATCGCCAACGCCTTTTCCAAGGGTTCCTGAGGCCACAACTTGCCGGACTTTTCGGCGAGATAGGCCGAGATCGCCAACGTCTCGAACAGCGCCAGCGGTTTGCCGCCCGGTCCGTCGTGATCGACGATCGCCGGCATTTTGCCGATGGGGTTGATCCTCTTGTAGTCGTCTGTGAGATGCGCGCCCTTCATCATGTCGAGGTACTTGAAGGTATAGGGCAGGCCGCTCTCTTCAAGCATCACGGCGACCTTCTGGCCGTTCGCAGTATTGAAGCCATAAAAATCGATCATGAGGTTCCTTGGGCCGCGCGGGCCGGAATATTGGACAAACGGGATAGTAAATCTTTGGTCGGCATCACGTCGGCATATTTCTCCGACATGTCGAACAGGTTCACTGCGTGCGACACCTTGCTGCGGTCATAGACCGCCTCTTCGGGGACCGCCACGCGAAAGTTAAAGGCAAACGCATCGACCACCGACGAGCGCACGCAGCCCGAGGTCGTGCAGCCCGTCACCACCAACGTATCGGCGTCGACATCAATCAGGTAGGACGTCAGCGCTGTGCCGAAAAAGGCGCTCGGCTGTTTCTTGGGCACCAGAATGTCGCCCTCGACCGGCGCGACCTCGGCGACAAACTCATAACCCTTCTCCGAAATCGTCATGATGCTCGGCACCTTGGCCGCCAGCCGACCGCCGTCATAGGACTTCTTCGGCGCAACGTGCGGATACAACACCGGCCAGTTTTTGTCGCGAAACACCTTGAGGATCGGTTGGATATGGCGCACCGCGTTCCATGCGACATCGCCGCAGCTGGTTGGAAACTCTTTGATCGATTCCCAGAATGGTTTTTCCACCGTGCCGGTTGTGCGGTATTGCACGTCGATGATCAACAAAGCGGGCCGTGTGCCCATCCCGGTTGGTCGGCCGAACCCGGCGGCGCGGTAGGCCTTCTGCTCGTCTTCACTAATGATGCCGTCCCACGGTTTCATGGGTGTTCCTCCCGTTGGGCCGCGCTATTCGGCGGCCGCGTATTTTTTTTCGATGGCGTCGAAACGCGCTTTGTCGACCACCACCTGACGCTCGGCAAACGGTAGCAGGTGATCGTCCCATCCGGTGGTCGAGCCCTGCTGCTTCAGGTGCCGCAACGTGTTGCGTACTGCCAACATCGCGCTCTGTAGCGGCGCGTTGGCGTAGAGCACCATGCCATAACCCATGCGTTTTAGCGCGGCCTGCTCCAGTACGGGTGTCTTGCCGCCATAGACGAGGTTAATCAGTTGAGGCACCGGCAGTTTGGCGATGGCCTCGATCTCTTCCAGCGATTCCGGCGCTTCGACGAACGTTACGTCGGCGCCCGCCTCGATGAAGCCGTGGGCGCGCTCCATGGCTGCCTCGAAACCCAGCACCGACCGCGCGTCGGTCCGTGCCACGATGACAAAGTCTTGGTCGGTGCGCGCATCCACGGCCGCGCGAATCTTTTGGATAGCTTCGTCGGCCGGGATCACGGCCTTGCCGGCGAAATGCCCGCATTTTTTTGGAAACACCTGATCTTCCAATTGAATGCCGTTGGCGCCGGCGCGCTCCAACACCCTGACAGTACGGGTCACATTGACCGCGTTGCCAAAGCCGGTGTCGGCGTCCGACACGATGGGGATATCGACCACGTCGCGCATGGCAGCCACGTTGTCGGCCAATTCACTCAGCGAAATCAGCCCGAGATCGGGGATGCCCAAATAGGCGTTGGTGACGCCAGCGCCCGACACATAAACCGCCTCGAAGCCCTCGTCGGCGATCATTTTGGCGGTTAGCGCGTTGAACGCGCCCGGCACCAAGGTGGCGGCGCGGCGATTCAGCATAGCCTTCAGCCTTTTGTTCAGGGATTCGGCCATTTTCGTGGGAACTCCGCGGTGGGGGTCGGGGCGGGGACGATAGCGGGATTCGGCGGTCTTCCTCAAGCGAGGCGAACCGGTTGCGCCTTGGACGGGATAGAAAAGTGCCGGCGCTGCCCATAGATTGGACCCATTCGGGTGTTTGGCCCGTCGCGGAGGAGACCTATGGCCGACAACACTTTTGCGCCGCCGACTTGGCGCGATCCAGCAGGCAAGGCCCTGTCGTGTCGCGAGAAGATCAAGGTCCTCAACGAGAACCTCGAGGAAATCAGGCAGCTCGCTCAAGACGCGCTCGAAGATGCGATTCTGATGGGCGGCGACGAGGCGCAGTTCCGCGCCGTGATGGGCGATCTCGTGGCGACGCTCGAAAACCCCTACATCAAGGACTGACATGCGCCCACTCCCCTCGCGACTGCTGTGGGACGCGCGTCTCGCAGGCCAAACGCTCGAGGCCGCCGATCTTGGGCCGATCACCGATCAAACCGCGGCCTATGCGATCCAGGACGACATCACCGCGTTGTCGCACAGTGTGCCCCTGGGATGGAAACTGGGTGCCACCAGCACGGCCTCGCAGTCCGCACTCGGGCTCGAGGGGCCGTTCTACGGTCCGCTGCTTGCCCCGTTCTGTCATGCCAATGGCGCGCAGATTTCTGGCGCCGGGTCGTTCAGCCCGGGCGCGGAAGGCGAGTTCGCGCTGATCTTGGACGTGGACTTGCCGACGCGAGCACACACCTACAGCGAACAAGAGGTTTCCGATGCCGTCGCCGCCGTTTGTCCCGCGCTGGAGATTGCCGGATCGCGGCTGTCGGGTGGCATCGTTGGGGCGGACCCGCGCCACCTCATCGCCGACGGCGCGGCCAATGTCGCCTTCGTGCGCGGCACACCGGTCGCCGATTGGCGGCGGTTCGATCTCGCCGCGCACCGCGTCGCGCTGTCGATCAATGGCGACGAAAAAGCGACCGGCACCGGCGCCCTGGTCCTTGGCGGTCCAATCACGGCGCTCACGTGGTTCGTCAATATACTGTCCAACAAAGGCTGCGGCTTGGCGGCGGGCGAGATCGTTACGACCGGCACCTGTACCGGCTTCATCCCGCTCAAGCAGGGCGACTCCGTGCATGTCGATTTTGGCGATCTGGGTTCGGTCGGCGCGACGCTAGCTTAGGGCTATTGACTACCCGATTGCCGCGACCAGCCACTGTTGCAGCGGCCAAACCTCCTTGTAGACCTTCGCGCAATAATCCGTTGCCTGCGCGGTAAACAGCTCTTTGGGTACCTTCGTGGTGAACCCGAAATAAAGCGCGTTGTGCTTTAGCAGGTCGGCATTGGCGTGATCCGGATCAAAACCGCGCGGCACTTTCTTGTAATGCGCCCCGCCGATGTCGATGCCTTTGAGCTTGGCGATCTTGTCGAAGGCTTTGCGCGCCGCCGGGCCTTTCTTGGGATCGACTAATGCTTTGCGGTATGCATCAAGTTGCTTGGGCCCAAACATGTGCATCCCGGCGCCCAGCGTCAGCTCGTCGCCGCCGATGCCGAAATAGAACCCCGGGCATTCGCGCGATCGACCGGCACCCTGCCAGAACCACAGACCCATATAGGTTTTGTACGGCGTCTTATCCTTGGCGAACCGCGTGTCGCGGTTGATGCGCATGATCGATCCCGTGACCTTCGGGACCGCGTGAATGTCGGGTGCGATCTTGGCGAGCTTTGGTCCGATGGCGGCGACAAAATCCTTGCACGGTTCCAGCAACCCGTTCTCGTACTCGGCGCGGTGCGCGTCGAACCATTCTTTCTTGTTGTTCTTCGCCAATCCCTTGAGGAAGGTCGTCGCGTCCTTGGGAAATCCGTTGAATGTCGTTGCCATGGCGCTGCTCCTGAAATCTGCGGCTATATTAAGCCCCAACTTGCGTCCGTTTGGCATCACTAGGGATCGATATGACAGCAAAAAGACAGCGCAGCGCCTGCATCGTCGGCGCCGCCGGCGGCATCGGCCGCGCCACCACCGCGCTTTTGGCCGAGCAAGGTTACAGCCCGCTGATTTGCATGGATTTGGCCGAGTCGGGGGTCGATGCGCTGGCCGCCGAACACGGCGCGGTCGCGCTGCACATCGATCTGCGTGATCCCGCGGGCGTGCCGGCCGCCTTTGCCAAGGCGCGTGAACAGTGCGCCGAACTCGATGTGCTGGTGCTGGTCTCGGGCATTGTCGAAAACCTCCACCTCGACACCATGACGTTGGATCTGTGGCAAGACATTCTCACGATCAACCTGACCGGCATGTTCGCTTGCACCAAGGCGGCCGATTCGTGGCTTGCCGACGGTGGCCGCGTGGTGTTGCTGGGCTCGATGGCGGGGCACGCGGCCAGCCGGGTCACCGGCCCGGCCTACAGCGCCTCCAAGGGCGGCATCGAGGCGTTCACCAAATATCTCGGGCGTTACTTCGCGCCGCGTGGCATTACCGCCAACTGCATCGCGCCGGGGCCGATCGACACCCCCATGCTCGACGCCCATCCGCCGGAGCGAATGAAGGATGTGGTCGCGGCGGTGCCAATGGGGCGCTTGGGCCAACCACAGGAGGTGGCGGCGCTGGTTGCCTATCTGGTCTCGCCGGGTGCGGGCTACACCTCCGGCGCCATCATCAATATTTCGGGAGGTCTCTAGGTCGTCATCCCATCCGTGATGGTCTCGTGGCAGTGTTGGTCTACATATCGCGCGACGACCGAATGGAGGCCTCTATGCGACACCTTCCACGATTTGCAGCCCTGTTTGCAGTTCTCATCGTCACCGCATTCGCCATACCTGATGCCACCGCGCAAAGCCGCGTCATCAACCAAAGTCAGGGTGCCGCGATTAAGGGCTACGATCCGGTCGCCTACTTCACGCAGAGCAGTGCAGTAAAGGGGGACAGCGCGCATAGCCACGTTTGGAACGACGCCAAATGGTTGTTCGCGACGGCGGCCAACCGCGACGCCTTCGCCGCCAATCCCGAAAAATTTGCGCCGCAATTTGGCGGCTATTGTTCCTACGCGATGTCGCGCAACTACATTGCCGATATCACGCCCACCGCCTGGAAGATTGTCGAGGGCAAGCTCTACCTGAACAATTCCAAGCCGGTGCATTTGTGGTGGCAGGCCGATATCTCGGGCAACATCGTCAAGGCCAACGCGAATTGGCCCGATCAGCGCGAAAACCTCGGCAAGTGATCCTCCCGGGTTTCTGCTTTCGGTGACGCGGGGTAAGGTGCCGCAAACCGAAGGGGAACCGCTGTGATTGTCGAACAGATCTGGACCGCCAATAGCTACCGCAACTTCAACTACCTGATCGCGTGCCCCGAGACCGGCGAAGCGCTGGCGATCGATCCGCTGGACCACGAAAAATGTCTAGCCCGCGCCAAAGACAAGGGTTGGACCATTACCCAGGTCCTCAACACCCACGAACACGGCGATCATATTGGCGGCAACAAGCAGGTGGTCGCGGCGACCGGCGCCAAACTCCTTGCCCACGCCAACGCCAAAGACAAGATTCCTGGTATCGATGTCGGCTTGGGTGCCGGCGACGTGGTCAAGGTTGGCAAGACGGTCGAGCTCGAATCGCTCGACACGCCGGGCCACACGATGAGCCACATTTGTTTGCTGTCGCACACCGACCAACCCGGTTTGTTCTGCGGCGACACACTGTTCAACGCGGGTGCCGGCAACTGCAAAGGCGGGGGCCATCCGGTCGAATTGTATGCCACCTTCACCGGCCAACTCGACAAGCTACCCGGCAACACCTTGATCTATCCGGGCCACGACTACATCGCCAACAATCTACAATTCACGCTCGACCGCGAGCCCGATAACGCGCGCGCCAAGGCACTTCTCGCCGAGGTCGAAAGCCAGGACCTCGACCATGCTTTCGTCACCAACTTGGCCTTAGAAAAAGAGATCAACACCTTCTTCCGTTTGCACAGTCCCAGCGTGATCGCGCGGCTGCGCGAGGCCTATCCCGACTTGCCAGCCGATCCCACCGCCGAAGACGTCTTCGTCAAGTTGCGCGAGCTGCGCAACACCTGGTAGCGCGCCCGTGCGCGACTTCATCTATGACACGTTGCCGATCCGCGTCGTTTTCGGCCCAGGTCAAGTCAGCCAAATAGCAGTTGAGGCGGCGCGGCTTGGTCTCGGCCGGGTGCTTGTGCTGTCAACGCCGGGGCAACGCGCACTTGGCCAGCGTGTGACGCACCTACTTGGCGCGCGCGCCGTCGGATTTCATGCCTACGCCAAAATGCACGTTCCGATCGAAGTAGGCGCCGCCGCGGTTGGCGAGGCCCGCACGCTAAAGGCTGATGGCGCGGTCGCCGTGGGCGGTGGTTCGGCGATCGGCCTGGGCAAGATCATCGCGCGCGATCTTGGTCTGCCGTTGCTGGCCGTCCCGACCACCTATTCAGGCTCGGAGATGACCGCGATCTGGGGGCAGACCGAGGCAGGCGTGAAGACCACCGCCCGCGACCCCAAGGTGCTGCCGCGCACGGTGATCTACGATCCTGAACTCACCATGGCGCTGCCGCGCGCGACCTCGGCAACCAGCGGCATGAACGCCGTCGCGCATGCGGTCGAGGCGCTGTACGCGGCGGACGCCAATCCGATCACCTCGATCATGGCCGAACAGAGTATCGCTGCGTTGGCGCAAAGCCTGCCGCGCATCGTCGCCGATCCTAATAACATTGGCGCCCGCGGCGACGCGCTCTATGGCGCTTGGCTCGCCGGTGTGGCGCTTGGCGCGGTCGGCATGGCGCTCCATCACAAGCTGTGTCATACGCTGGGCGGCGCTTTCAATCTGCCGCATGCCGAGGTGCACACCGTCATTCTACCGCACGCGGCCGCCTACAATGCCGCCGCTGCGCCCGAGGCGATGGCACGGATCGCCGCGGCGCTCGGCACCTCGGATGCGCCGCAGGGCCTATTTGATCTCGCGCGCCGGCTCGGTGCGCCAACGTCGCTGGCCGCACTGGGCCTGAAAGATACGGATCTTGACCATGCCGCTGATCTCGCCATCGCCAACCCCTATGCTAATCCCGCGGTCGTGACTCGCGCTGGCATCTGCGGATTGCTGGATGACGCCTACCACGGCAGGCGGCCCGCCGAGGCCTAGCGCCTACGTCCGAAAATATTCGCGCTAGTGCGGCGCAACGCCGTGACCCAGCGGGACCGGCGCGTGAGAATTGATTGCCAAAGTACCGCGTGGCGCTGGTTCAATACGCCTCAGCATGGAATCCATAGCCAATCGATATTGGGAAACGGCGGGGCAATGCCCGATCTTTAGGGCCAACGGTCGTTGAGCTCACTGGCTCTCAACTGGATTTCAGACAGCAGAAGGAGATCGTCATGTTCAAACGTATGTCACGCTGGCTTATCCCGTTAGTCATTGGTGGCGTCCTGGGCACCGGTGTTGGCTTCGCGGCCGGCCTGTTCGTCTTTCCGATTATTTTTCCGCCGCCGGCGGCCAACGAACAAGTCGCCAACGTGGATCAACAGACGCTTGTCGCGATGGCGACGTTCATTCAGGCCAACCCATCCGATCCGGTGCATTACGGCAAAGGCGCTGCGATGATTTTCCGCGATCGTGCGGGGGCTACGTTGGTCCACCTGAGCGACGATTTTGAAGTTGGCCCAGGCCCGAAATTCCACGTCTATCTGGTCGATCATGCCGCGGTGCGCGGCGCCGGTGATGTGAACAACAACAAGTGGGTCGACCTGGGCCAGCTTCGTGCTTTCGAGGGCAGCCAGAACTATCCGGTGCCGAGCGACGTCAATCTCGCCGACTACAAGTCGGTCGTTATTTGGTGCAAAACCTTCGGCGTCCTGATCTCGCCGGCGACGATCGAACCGGCGGCGTAACGCCCACCGATCGAGCCTTAAATCCTTTCTTGACGGAATCGATTGCGAATCCTATTATTCAACTATAAGGTTGAATAATAGGATTCAGATGCCGTCGTTACCGGAAAGTTCGCTCGACAAGACCCTCGTCGCGCTCGCTGACCCCACGCGACGCGCCATCCTTGCGCGCCTTGTCGACGGCGAAGCGCGGATGACCGAGGTCGCGGCCCCTTTTGGTATCTCACTCAACGCCGTATCGAAGCACGTCCGCCTATTAGAGCGCGCGGGCCTCGTGCATCGCCAAATACAGGGCCGCGAGCACCGCCTATCATTTGTCGGCGCTCCGCTGCACGAAGCTGGAGATTGGATCGACTACTACCGTCGGTTCTGGGACGCGCGTCTTGCTGGGCTGGAACAATTTCTTGAGCGGCGTGCCACCGAAAAGCAACCAAAGCCAAAACGCGGACCGCGATCATGACGTCGACAAACCATGTCGCGAGAGCGGAGCGCCACTACGCTTTCCCACCCGAAGAGGTGTTCGATGCGTGGCTTGATCCGGAGAGTTTGGCGCAATGGATGCTGGTGCCGTCTTGGGAACGCGGCGTCAGCGCCGAAGCCGATCCGAAGGTCGGCGGCGGCTACCGCCTTGTGATGCACAAACCTGAAGGGGACGTCGTTCATACCGGGACTTACCTCGAAATCGACCGCCCCAATCGACTGGTATTTACTTGGACCCGTCACGGATCAACGGTCGTCGATAGCGTTGTAACCGTCGCATTACACCCCCGTGACGGCGGCACCGATCTGTCGGTAATCCACGACAATCTGCCTAGCGCCCCCACGGCCGACGCCCACGTCGGCGGCTGGGTTGGCTTTCTCAATAACCTCGACGGCTTTCTCAATCGCCGTCTCGAATCCAAAGGGAGATCAACATGACCGATATCAAGCACGACATTTCGATCGCCGCCGCGCCGAACCAAGTCTACAACGCCGTCTCGACATACGAGGGCGTCGCTGGGTGGTGGACCAAGCAATGCACGATCAGTCCGACGCAAGGTGGCAAGTGCCATTTCGCTTTTCCGGCAAAAGACGGTCGGATGGAAATAGCAGCCGATGTCAGCGCTCTTGAAAGCGACCGGCAGGTCTCCTGGACGATCACCGAGAACGACAAACATGCATCATGGGTGGGTACGTCGGTGAACTTCGCGATCGCGCCCGATGGAGATGGTAGCCGCCTCGTTTTTAGCCATGCCGGCTTTAACGGTACGCCCAAACTGATGACGCAATACGATCAGGGCTGGCAGATGTTTCTCGGCAGTCTCAAATCCTACGTCGAAACCGGGACGGGTAAGTCGCCCTATTAGCGCGCCTTGCGTAATCGGCTGACCATTGGCGGTGGGGTAAACGCGCGTACCGGTGGTGGGGTGCCGACGAACTTTTCGATCTCCACCAGCGCAGAATGCGCGCTCGGCCCCTGCGCCAATTTCGAGGTCCCTTTGTCCATTGTCAGGACATTGGGGTTGCCGTGGGTATCCAAACCGCCCGGTTCCACCGGGTCGTACCACGCGCCGGTCGATAGCTGCACGACGCGGCGCTGGACGCCGTCGCTCACCACTGCACCGGCCAGGCAGGCGCCGCGGTCGTTGAACACGCGTACAATGTCGCCGTCCTCGATGCCGCGCGATGTGGCGTCGTCGGGGTGGATCAAGATCGGCTCGCGACCCTGCACCTTGCTCGCCTGGGCATAGTCACCGTTGTCGTATTGGCTGTGCAACCGTGTACGGGGCTGGTTTGAAATCAGATGCAGCGGAAACTGTGCGGCCTTCGCTGATCCCAGCCATTCGGCGGGCTCCAACCAACTGGGGTGCGGCGGACAATCGTCGTAACCGAACGATGCGATGGTGTCGGAATAGATTTCGATCTTGCCGCTCGGCGTCTTTAGCGGCGCGCCAGCGGGATCGTCGCGGAACCCCGCCATCAAGGTGACGCTGATGTCCTCTATGGGCAGCTCGAGTTCACCTTGCTTCCAGAACGCGTCAAAGTCTGGCAACTCGATTTCGCGCTCGGCGCTGGACTGGCGGAAGCGGTTGTAGAGGTAGCGCAGCCAGCCCATTTCGTCCCGGCCTTCGCCATAGGCCTCGCGCACACCGAAGCGGTCGGCCAGCCCGCCGAAGATCTCGAAATCGCTGCGCGACTCGCCAACCGGCGCCACGGCACGCTGCATGGCGAACAAATATTTGTCGGAATAGGCGCTGCCGATGTCGTTGCGCTCCAGCGCCGTGGTCGTGGGAAACACGATGTCGGCGTGGCGCGCTAACGCGTTCCACCACGGCTCGTTGACGATGACCGTGTCGGGTCGCTGCCATGCCGTCACAAGACGGTTGAGGTCTTGATGGTGATGGAACGGATTGCCGCCGCACCAATAGATCAACCGCGTGTCGGGGAATACAACCTTCGCGCCGTCGTAATCGATGGTGGTGCCGGGGTTCAGCAGCATGTCGGCAATCCGGGCTACCGGGATAAACCGGTTCATCGGATTATGGCCCGACGAGATGTAGGGCCCAGCGATCTTCGGATCGGGACTGCCGATGTTGGCGACAGCACCGTAGCCAAACCCAAAGCCACCGCCCGGCAGGCCAATCTGTCCCAGAATCGCCGCCAGTGTGATCAGCATCCAGTAGGGTTGCTCGCCGTGATCGCTTCGCTGCAATGACCACGCGGCCGTCAGCATAGTGCGCCCCGCCGCCATGCGCCGCGCTAGCGTGCGAATGTCGTCAGCTGTTAGTCCGGATATCTCGGCGGCCCATTCGGCGCTCTTGGGTGTGGCGTCGCTCTCGCCCAGCAAATAGGGTTTGAAGCGTTCGAACCCGACGGCGTAACGGTCAAGGAACGCCTGATCGTGTATTCCCGCACTGACCAGCGTGTGTGCCAGGCCAAGCATCACGGCCGTGTCGGTGTTGGGCCGCGGCGTCAGCCACGCGGCGTTGGCAAAGCCCGCAATATCCTCGCGCACCGGCCCGATATTGGTGAAGGCGACGCCGTTGTCGTGGCAGGCCTTAACCCAACCCGAAATGCGGTGCCGTCCGACGCCGCCGCCGTCGACCTGGGCGTTCTTCAGCGGCACGCCGCCGAACGCCACCACCAAGTTTGTGTGTTCGGCGATCACCGGCCACGAGGTCATGTTTTGGTAGACCCAGGTCCAGTCGCCGACAACATGCGGGACGATCGTCTGCGCCGCCGCCAAACTGTAGGAATTGACCGACTTCACGTTGCCGCCGATCAGATTGAGGAACCGCCGCATGTGCGACTGCGCATGGTGAAAACACCCGGCGCTGCCCCAGCCGTAACTCCCGGCATAGATCGCTTCGTTGCCGTGTTTGGTGCGCACGCGTTCGGTCTCGGCCGCAGCAAGATCCAGCGCGCGTTCCCACGACACCGGCACGAACGGCTCGGCGCCGCGTTTTCCTTTTGGCCCTTCAGGTCCGTTGTCGAGCCAGCCCGCGCGCACCATCGGTTGCTGAATGCGCAAATCGTCTTGAATTGCGCGGGCCATGCCGGCGCCAATCGGCGATGGGTCGGGGTCGGCGGCAATCGGCCTTAATGCGGTGAGTTTGCCGTCGACCACGTCGGCGTCGTAGCTGCCCCAATGGGTCGCGGTGCGAAAAGTGGAGGGTGGCGCCATGTCGGGTATCCTAGCAGAGCGCTGGGCGCTTAGAAGTAGGGGTTGCCCGGTTCCAGCCCAAAACTGGCCCGCCCATAGGGTAGCGCGTTGGGTTCCCACGACATCAGCCCGTGCGAGGCCAGCGCGTTCATATCGCGTGCCCGCATTTGCACGGGGTGATCGTCCTTTTGGCCGGGGACACCCATCGCCATGACCAAGCGGTCGACGGCGCGGCGGCACAATTGCGCGGCAAAGGCGACATCGCGTTTGAAGCGTACGCGCTGCATCCGGTCCAGCGTGCCTCCGGCAATCCCGGTCGCGTTGATTTCTTCCAGGTCGGCCGCGATGAGCGCTTGCGCCGCGTCGATCTCGGCCGCGGTCTCGGCGACCTTCAATTGCAACGGCGCGTGTTCGGCAAGTTTCTCGACGGACAATACGCCCATCCGTCCCTGCATCGCCGCGAGGTAGGCCGCGAGTGCGGCCCGGGCGACGCCGAAACATGGCCCCACTGTGGTGAACGACCCGACACCCATCATCGGCAAACGGTAGAGCGGCGCGCGGTTCACCGCCGTCCCCGGCGCGCGGCCCATGTTGGCCTCGTCAAAGCCCAACTCGCGGTGGCGCGGCACGAACGCATCGGCAATCTTCAGGTCGTTGGTGCCGGTCCCCTTCAATCCGCTCGCCTGCCAGGTATCCAGCACCACAATATCGGCGCGTGGCACCAGCAGCGTCGTCATGCGCGGTTTGCCGTCGCCCTCGGCGATCGGCGCCAAGACAATCACCCAGTCGGCATGATCAATCCCGCTGGCGTAGTGCCACGTGCCGCTGATCCGGTAGCCGTCTTTCTCCGGTACTGCGGTCACGTCGGTGTGGGCGTAGGCCGAACACACGATGGCGTTTGGATCGGTGCCCCACACGTCGTCTTGCGCCGCGCCCGCGAACATACCGACGATCCAATGGTGGCTCGCGACCACGCTGGCGATCCATGCCGACGACGCGCAGGCTTCCGCCAGCTTTGCCGAGATATGCACCAGCGCGCCGAAGTCCAGTTCATACCCGCCGCACCGCTTGGGCTGTTGGGCGCGAAAGAACCCTGCCGCCTTGAAGTCGTCGATGGTCGCGTCCGGCATCTTGCGCATCGTGTTGGTCTCGGCCGCGCGCGCCTCAAGCACCGGCAACAGGTCGGTCGCGCGCGCGATCAAGTCGTCGAGCGTCGTCGTCTCAGGCGCGGAGTCGGGGAGTCTGCTCATCGCGGCACTATAGCAGCGTCGCTTGCGGCATTTAGCTGACCGTCACCACAACTCGCCCCGTCGCCTTGCGCTGGCGCAGCGTTTCCATCGCCTCGACGGCTTGTTCCAGCGGGTAGGTTTCGGACACCAGCGGTTTGATCTTGCCTGCGGCGTACATCGCGAACAGCTCCGCCATGCTGATCGCCAACTTCTCGGGCGCCTTGTCGGTGAAATACCGCAAGGAACAACCCATCGCCGAACGATGCTTGACCAGCAAACGGTTCGCCGGAATTTTTGGAATGCCGCCGACGAAGCCGAAAATCAGGTAACGCCCACCCCAGCCTAGCGAGGACAGCGCCGGGTCGAACAAATCGCCGCCGACCGGGTCGAACACCACATCGATGCCCTCGCCCTTGGTCAGATCGGCGATGCGCGCCTTCAGATCTTCGTCGCCGTAGTTAATCCCGTGATCAGCGCCGTGCGCCTTGGCGACCTCCAGTTTGTCGGCGCTGCTCGCCCCGGCGATGACCGTTGCCCCCATTGCTTTGCCGATCTCGACCGCCGTCAGACCGGTGCCGCCCGATGCCCCTAGCACCAGCAGCGTTTGTCCGGCCTGCACTTCGCCCTGCCAGCGTAGCGCCACGTGCGAGGACACGTAGGCGACGTAGAACGATCCTGCGACGTCCCACGGCATGCCCTGTGGCACGCTGTGGCAGTCCTGCGCCCGCGCCACGGCTTGGTCGGCGAACCCGCCATAGGCCAGCTTCGCCAGCACCCGGTCGCCCACTGCAAAGCCGGTGACGCCCGCGCCGACGGCCGCCACGGTGCCGGCGCCTTCCAATCCCGGCGCGAATGGAAACGACGGCTTGGTTTGGTAATTCCCCTGGACCATCACGATATCGGCGAAATTCACCGATGCCGCCTTCACATTCAGCAGCACCTGGCCCGGCCCTGCCGTCGGCGGTGCCACGTCTTCAAGTTTCAGGACCGAGGGCTCGCCCCACTCGCGGCAAATGATCGCGCGCATGTCGTTTATCTCCCATGAAAGCGGTGCGGACCTTAGCAAAGGCAACGCGCCTTGGCACCCGTGGGCGCCAACCGCTACAGTCCGCTACTAGGGAGTGCGCTATGCCACGCCAATACCAACACCCAATTCTGCCGCAAACCGCCCATGACGAAGACGCGTTGCAGTCCTTCGTCATCAGCATGCGCGGTCACATCTCGGCCAATCTGACCCCGGGCAACCGCCAAGCGTTCGAGCGCGACGTCGCGCCGACCTACAAAAAGAGCCACGGTCGCGCGCCGGCCAATCGCCATGAAGTCCGGCGCGCCATGTTGCGCCATCCGTTTCACCAGTCGTGGAGCGCACTGATTCGGACGACGCAAGAAATGATTTGGGACTCACCCGGTCATTCGGCGTTGCGTCAGATCGACGCGCTCAACGCGGCCGCCAAACCCAAACCCAAACGCAAAACGAGCGGCACACTCACGCTCGATCCCTCGGTCAAAATCCCGCCCTATCTGTCTGCCGTCGACATTCACTGCATGCCGGGCAATTTCCACCAGGAGGTCGCGGCCGAGGACGATGTCTATGCCGCTGCGGTGTATGACCGCGGCGCCTACATCTACATCATGGGCGGTATGGGCCCACTTGGTGATGCGTTGGGGCAGATGTTGGTCGATTACACCAAGGCGACCTTTCCCGACCTTGCGCCCAAACGCATTCTCGATATGGGTTGCGGTATCGGTGGTGGCACGTTGCCGTTTGTCGATGCGTTCCCGGGTGCCGAGGTGCACGGCATCGATGTCTCCGCGCCGATGCTGCGCTATGGGCACGCGCGTGCCGAGGCACTGGGCGGCAAAATGCACTTCACCCAAATGAACGCCGAACGCACAAGCTTTCCCGACGCTTCGTTCGATCTCGTGATGACCCACATCGTCGTGCACGAAACCTCGCAAAAGGCTTTGCGCAATATCCTCAAAGAGTGTCGCCGCTTACTCAAGCCGGGCGGTGTCACGCTGCACTGCGAAACGCCGATGTACGATGCGCGTTTGTCGCCGTTCGATCAGTCTCAGACCGACTGGGACACCTACTTCAACAACGAGCCCTTCGTCGGGCCGATGCATGGACTCGACGCCGACGCGCTGATGCGCGAGGCAGGCTTTGCCGACGACGAACTCGCCAACGGCGATTTGCCGCTCTACGTGCCCGGCGTTGACGACGGCGAAACGGGCGACGATTACCGCCACCGCATCGGCGGTTACTTGAGCATTCTCGGCGCGCGGCGGCGCGTCTAAGAGATGACCGGCTGGCAGCTCATGTCGATGCTGATGGGCTCGGCCATTCTGGGTCCGGTCTTTTTCTTGCCGACGTTGATCGCAATATCGCGCAAACACCCCCGGGTGTTTCTCATCGCGCTGTTCAATGGCATGTTCGCGTGGACAATCATCGCCTGGGTGGCGCTGCTGATCTGGGCGACGATCCCGCCGAAAAAGCTGGCGGGCGCCTAAAGCGAGGCGAACGCCGCCTCAACCAACCGCGTGCCGCGCGGCCCCAGTCCCGCACCCCAGTACATCAGGTTCGGCAGGTAGGCGAAGGCCAACCCCGACACCGGATCGGCAAAGCCAATGCGTCCGCCCGCGCCGGGATGACCGAAGGCTTGGCTGTTCGGCCCCATCGGCGCGCCCGGCGGATTGTTGAGCAAAAAGCCCGACGCATACTTGTTGTGCGCGCCAAAGATCGCATCGACACTTTCGCCGGTATAGGCAATCGCCCGGTCGCGCGTTTCAGTCTTCATCAGCCGCACACCGTCCAGCCGCCCGCCTGCCGCAAGGCAGGCAAAGAACTTTGCCACCCCACGCGCGGTGCCATGACCGCTACCGGCGCCGATCTCCGATTTGCGAAAGCCTGCGAGGTTGAAGCGGCCGTCGCCTTCAGCCAGTCCCTGCATGCTTTTCGTCAGCGCCGCCATATCCGCCGGCGCCGGTAAGGTCGCGCCTTGGGGCGGTGATTCCGGCACGATGGCCGCGCAGCGCGCGATTTGGGCGTCGGTCAGACCGAACGCAAAGTCCACGCCTAAGGGTTTGGCGATCGCTTCACGCAGAAACGGGCCAATAGTGCGGCCGTCGATGCGCCGGATCACCTCGCCCAGCAAATAGCCGTAGGTCAGATTCAAATAGGTCGGCTGTTTGTCGAACGGTGGGTGCCGCGCGCTTTTCGCCAGCGCGTCGGTCATCGTGTCCCAGTCGTATATGTCGCCGGGTTTTAACGTGGCATCGACATAGGCCAACGCAGCGCGGTGCTCAAAGATGTGCCGCACCAACACATCAGCTTTGTCGTTCTGGGCAAACTCGGGCCAGTAGTGCGCAACCGGCTTGTCGATATCCAACAGCCCGCGGTCGATCAGCATATGGCCCATGACCGAAACAAAGGCCTTCGAGACTGAAAAGCTCGCGCACAGCGTGTCTTGGGCCCATGGCGTCTGGCGGGCTGCATCACGGAAACCGCCCCACATGTCGACCACGGGTTCGCCGTCCAGGTACACCGCGACGCTCGCGCCGATTTCGTCGTGCTCGGCGAAATTCTCGATGAACGCTTGTTTCACCGCGGCAAAACGGCCGTCACAGGTGCCTTCGATCTTCGGTTTTGGCGCGCTCATGGCTTCCCTCATTGTCCGTCCCGGATGATGATAGCCCCATCGCACCCGCGCAACCGGAGCAGGGCATGGCCCTTGGCGCCCTCAGCCATATCGCCTTTACCGTCAGCGATCTTGATCGCTCGGCGGCTTTCTACGACCGCGTGCTGGGTTTCCTCGGCTACGAACGTTGGCCCGCGGTCGCAGGCCAAGCGAAATGGAAAAAAACCGATGTCGGCATTGTCCTTCTCTACGCCGCGAACCCTGAGTCGGCTGACCGCCGCCACGACGGTTACGCGCCCGGCCTCCACCACTTTTCGTTTGAGGCCGACAGCCGCGCGCAGGTCGACGCGTTGCATGACCTTCTGCGCAACAATGGCTCAGAAATTCTCGATCCCCCGGCGGACTACGCCTACACCACAGGCTACTATGCAGTCTTCTTTGCCGATCCCGACGGGTTGAAGCTCGAGCTGTGTCACGCGCCTCGGGCGTATATCAACCCCGACGCAACCTGAAAGAGGCCTGCAATGAGCGATACCCAGTTGCCCTACACCAAACCCAACATCGACTGGGCCGAGATTGAGCGCTGGGATCGCGCTTACTACCTGCACAACACCCAGGCCCAGGCCGAGTATGTTTTTACCGGCATCGAAGGTGCGGACGGCAACTACCTCTACACCGCGACCGGCGACAAGTTGCTCGATTTTCAAAGCCAGCTCGTGTCGGACAACATGGGCCATCGGCATCCTCGGGTGCACGCGGAAATCAAACGCGCCATGGAACGTTTCGGCCATGTGTTCTTCGGCTTTGCTACCGACTACCGCGCCCGCGCCGCCAAATTGGTGATCGACGACATCTTGGGCGCCGACAGTTGGGCCGGCCGCGTGCGCATTCTCTCCAGTGGCAGCGAAGCGGTGGAGAACGCGATGACGATGGCGCGGCTCTACGCCAACAAGCCGCTGATCTTGACGCAGGAACGCTCGTATCACGGGCTGGTGCCGGGCGCGACGCAGGTCGCCGGCTACCGCGGCAATCTGTCCACCGGGCCCGAAACCGACGACAACCGCGACGTGCCGGGCTTTCCCGGCTCGGGCTTTGTTGCCATTCCCGCGCCGGAATTCTCCGACTGGCAAGGCACCGGTCGCCTACCGTCGCTCGATCGCACCGAACAAATCATCCGCGAAGTCGGCGCCCACAAAATTGCCGGCATCATCACCGAAACCATGTTTGGCGGTGCCAGCTACATGCCGCACCACAGTTACCTTAAAGGCCTGCACGACCTCTGCCGGCAATACGGTATCTTGTGGATTCTCGATGATGTGCTGTGCGGTTTCGGCCGTCTCGGCGAATGGTTCTCCTACCAGATCGAACCCGGCATCACGCCCGACTTGATGGCGTTGGGCAAAGGCATCAACGGTTGCGCGCTGCCGGTCGGCGCCGTCGTCGCGTCAAACGAAATTGCCGAGTTCATCGATCGCGCCCGTTGGTGGAGCGGCTCAACCCACGATGCTCACCCGCTGGTCTGCGCCTCCATCGTCGGCAATCTCGAAGCAATGATCGAAGACGGCATGATCGACAAGGCGCGGGTCCGTGGCGCACAACTCAAAGAACGGCTCGACGCGTTGATGGCTAAACATCCGTGCATCGGCCGTATTTCAGGGCGCGGCATCTACTACACCATCGATCTTGTTACCCCGAACGGCGATCCCATTATCGCGGCCGACCGCGACACGCTTTTTCAGGGCGATTTATCCGGCCACCCCAATAACATCTTCGCCGCCGCCTGCGGTGCGCGCGGGCTGTTCGCCGGTGGCTTCATGCCCAACACCGTGAAAGCCGCGCCGCCGCTCACCATTACCGAAGCAGAGGTCGACTTCGCGGTCGGCGTTATGGACGAGGCCTTCAGCGCGGTGGAGAAGGTTTACCACTAACCCCGCGCAGCATTCCCATCACCGGCTTCAGCATTTGCGGCGTCAGGTAAATCGGGAACTGTGCAACGGCGAAATAGACCCATGTCAGGTCGGGCAGTGCCCCGCCAGTTGCCCCGAGCATCAACCCCATATTGCGCTGCGACGCCATGAACCCCAACGACAGGGCGCTATCACGCCCGGCCCACCAGAAACTCAACGTGGTCGCGCTGAACATCACAAAGAAAATTACGAATGACAGGGCGGTCAGGCCAATCATCATCAGCGGCGTCGCCCAGAACCCCGCAGCGACGTTCTCCATGATCGCCGCAGAAAAGACGTACAGCAATATGATATTGATCCCGTCCAATTCGGTGCGCCGCGCGGCAATCCGCCCATAGCCGGCGACTCGGCGAATGATGGCGGCGGTGATCGCCGCCCCACCCAATAACAGGGCGAGCTGACCGCCCAGCGCCAGCGGCGCCAGCGCCATGTCGGGGCCGAAATAGATTAGCGCGAACAGCGTCGCCGTGAACGGCACCGATGCCGTGGTAACCACCAGCGTGACCAACACCAATGTCGCGTCCAGCCCGACCAGTGCCGCAAACGCCGGCGCCGAGATCAACGGCGAGGCCATCGATTGCAGCATGACCGCGAGGAAGAGGTCGGGGCTGCTGGCGTCCACACCGCCCAGCAACATCGCCGCGCCAAACGCGGCCGGCATGGCCAGCATCGACCAGCACGCCGCCAACAAAATCAGCCGAGGTTGCCGCAACCTTGCGCGCACTTGCTGCAGGTCCACCCGCGTGAAGGCCACCGTCAGCAACGCGAAGATGGAGGCAGTCAGGAGAGGCCGTAGGATGTCGCCCATCGGCGGCACCGCAATCGCGATAAAGATCACCGCGGCCACCGCGCGTGTCCCCTGGCGGCCAAGCCATGACAATGCCGACGCCGGTGCGGAAAGTAGAAACATTCTTCGGAAAGTCCCGTCGAAAGGGCGGGCGAACCCGTCGGGGTCAGATCGTCAGCCGGCGCTCGCGGTCATTTGGCGGCACAGCATCATAGTTTGGCGGGCGATCTTGCTCCACGGGCTGGCATCGTCCAGCGCCAGATAGCGTTCGTATCCCGCCAACGCCTCGGCATATTCCGAATCGCGGAAATGGAATTGCGCCAGATTGAAGATCGCATCGGCGTAGTTTTTGTCTTTCTTGGTCGCGCGGGCAAGTTCGATCTTGGCCTCGGCGCGCTTGCCTTCCTTGTCGAGGACGTCGCTCAGGTTATACAGCGCTTCGACGTAACCGGGGTCGCTCGACAGAGCATGCTGGAAGAAAAAGCGCGCCTCGCGCAGCTTGCCCTGCTCGCGCTGGACATTGCCGAGATTGAACGCAATGACAGGATCGTTGCGGTCAAGGTCGAGGCAGCGCAAATACAGCGACTCGGCTTCGGCAAACGCACCGTCCTCTTCGGCGATTTCCGCCGCTTCGAACAACTCGTCGATCGAGGGGTTGGCTGCAGCGCCCGGCATCGGCAGCTGCATCTGCCCGTCGAAGTCAGCGTGCCGGTCGCCGATCTGCACGACAATGCCGTCGGCCGCCGAATGGGTCAGCTTGACTTGCGACAAGCCCTTCTCCGGGTCGCGGCGGCGCATCGCGAAGACGCTGGCAATGATGTCCGGCAATCCGGCGCCCTCGCTCAACAGCCGGGCAATCTCGCGCGCGGCAACAAGGTCGCGAAAACCGGCCATGCCGTTTTCGGTCTCAATCACGTCGAACAGCATGAGGGTCGCGATGGTGGTTTCATCAAGGCCGGTCTGCCGCGCCATTAAGTCGGGGGTGATCGCACGTTCGATCACGGGCAGTTCGGGTCCGCTGCCGAGGCGGCGCAGGAAGGTGTTTTCACTGATGCATTCGGCGCCGACCGCGCGGGCCTGTTCCAGTCGGGCCTCGAGCACGCCCGAATCCATCAGCGTGTAGGCCCCGTGGCCGACGACCGCGACGCGCGTCCGCCGGGTAACCCCGCGGCTCACGCGGCCGCCTTTGGCCGCAACGGCCAGTGCAGCGGCCCGTTGGCTCATCGCCCCAAGCCGGCCGATCAATGTCGTGGTTTTGCGGTTAAAGCCGGTCACCAGATGATCGCTCGCCCCTTGTCAGCCGGCCCAGACCGGTGCGTGCATTGTGCCGTCACCTAGCCCGCCGCGCCAGCCACCTTCTTTTTCTTGGCTTTGGGTGTGGCTTTGGCGCCTGTTTTGGTTTTCTTGCGCGACTGGCTTTTGGCCGGCGGCTTTTTCGAATCGCCCTCGTCGATCGAGCGTTTCAGCGCGTCCATCAGGTTGATGACCTGGCCGCGCTCGGGCGCCTTGGCGATCACCGGTGTGGTGCCCTTGACCTTGGCCTTGACCACTTCGGTCAGGGCTTCTTGGTAATAGTCGACGAATTGACTGGTATCCAACTCGCCCTCGAATTGTTCGATCAGCTGGTTGGCCAGTTTCACGGCCGTCGCGTCAAGTTTGCCATCGCCGATCTCGGCGAAATACTCGGCGTGGTGGCGCACCTCTGCGGCCGTGCGCAGTGTGTTGAGAACGAACCCGTTGTCGCGTGGGATCAATAGAACGAGGCGTTCGCGCCCCGACATAACGACGCGCGCGAGCGCCGCCTTGTCGCGCTCTTTCATCGCCATCTGCATGACGCGGTAGGTCTCGTCCGCGACCGGCCCATCTGGTGCGATATAGTAGGGCGAATCGAGGTACATCGGATCGACGTCGGCCATGTCGACAAACTTTTCGATGCTGATCGTCTTTGTCGATTCGATCTGGATCTGATCGAGATCTTCGTCGTCGATGACGACGTATCTATCTTTCTCGAACTCGTAACCCTTGACCAGGTCGGACCGCTCGACGACCCCCAGTTCGGGATCGTGCGGCTTCATCTGCACCCGGTTGTTAGTGTCTTTGTGCAGCATGTTGAAGCGGATCTTGGCCGTATCACTGGTCGCGTTGTACATACGCACCGGACACGAAACCAATGACAGTTTGAGATAGCCTTTCCATGTCGCGCGTGGCGCCATGACGAACCTCCGAACCCTGTGGGGCGAGTGGACCTTCTTCAACCAATATTACTACCCGACTTTGTACCTATTTGTTAATAGGCACTTTTTTCTTAAGCTCACTGGTCAGGCGGACCGCCGACTTGGCGAGGTCTTGCCACGGATCACGTGACAACTTTGTCAGGCGTTCGGGTACGCTTTGCCAGTCGAAATCGCGCGGATCCTCGATGCTGCGCAATTCTTCCCAAGTCACCGGCGTTGCTGCCGGGGCGCCTTCGCGGGCACGCAACGAGTACGAGGCGACAGACGTCGCGCCGCGCCCGTTGCGCAAGTAATCGGCGAATATTTTGCCCTTGCGCGCGGCCTTCTGCGGATTGTCGGTGTAACGCCCGGGGTGCTTGCGCGCCAGCAAACGTACGAACCCATAAGAAAAAGCCTTCATCTCTTTCCAAGTGTGCCGCCGCTCGATCGCCATGACGACGTGCAGTCCTTTGCCGCCCGTGGTGCGCACGAAACTGGTGATCCCCAGATCCTCAAGTTCGTCGCGCACTTGATAGGCCGCATCAACAACGGTGCGCCAATCCAGCGACTCGTCGGGGTCGAGGTCGAACACGATCCGGTCTGGCCGTTCAATGTTGTCGATCATGCACCCCCACGGGTGAAACTCGATAACCCCGAATTGCGACAACGCCAGCAACCCCTTGGCGTTGTCGATGTAGATATAGTCGTCGCGTTCTTTCTCTTCGTCGTCGCTGTACATGCCGATCTTCTTGACGTCGGTTGGCATGCCGTCACTCGCGTGACGTTGGTAGAACATGTCCGCTAACTTGCCGGTCGGGCAGCGCACCAGCGTAATGGGTCGGTTCATGATGTCCGGCAGCATCCAGTCACCGACCTTGGCGTAATACAGCGCGAGGTCGAGCTTGGTGGGGCCGTCCTTAGCAAACATAGGGCGCTCAGGATTGGTGATCCACAAACCGGCCAACACGGCGTCCGTCACCAACGTCGCCTTGACCGGCGCATCGCCGGGTCCCGCCGCCTTGTCGGCGCGAAGACCTTTGTAGCGCGGCGTGCGCAGATGATCTTTGCCGGTTTTGTTGGCGTACTCGACCTCGACGACAAGTTTGGGCTGAACCCACGTCGCGCCTTTCACCTCTGCGGCACTTTCGGGGTCGATCACCAAGCTGTTGATCGGCCCGTCGCGGATGATTTCTTGCAGGGCTTTAACCAGCCGTGTGCCCTCGCGTTCGCTGAACCCGGTGCCGACCTTGCCGACATAATGCAGTTTGTGGTTCACCCGTTCGGCCAGCAGTAGCGCGCCAAGCCCGCCACCCGCTTTGCCGGCGGCAAACCCGACAACTTCGAAGTCACCCGCGGCAGAGGTCTTCACCTTTAGCCAGGTCTTGGTCTTACCCGACGCATAGGGCGCATCGGCGCGTTTCGAAATAATCCCCTCGAGCCCCAGGTTGGCGGCCTGCGCGAAAAACGCCGGGCCGCCCCCCAAGTGGTGGTCGCTGAACTGCACGGCGCTGTTGGCCGTGATTGCACCCTGAATAAGTCCTTCGAGCGCTTCCTTGCGCGCGGCCAAGGGGGCTGCGCGTAGGTCGTAGCCATCGAGGTACATCAAATCGAAAGCGAAAAAGACGAGCTTCTCTTTGTTGCCGTCTGCCAGCGCATCCTGAAGCAGACCAAAACTTGTTGTCCCGGTCGGCGTTTGTACGCAGACCTCACCGTCGATGATCGCTTGGCCGCACGGCAGCGTGGATAGAATGTCGGCAATCGGTTGGTATTTCTCAGTCCAGTCATGCCCGTTGCGCGTCGTCAGGCGGGTTTCGCCGTCGTCGATCCGCGCAATGGTGCGATAGCCGTCAAACTTGATCTCGTGTAGCCAACTGTTCTCGCTCGGCGCGTGTGCGGTGAGCGCCGCGAGTTGTGGTTTGGGCGCAGTGGGCAGTTCGGCTTTTTTGGCGCCCTTGATCTTGGCCGGTTTTGGCTTTGGTTTGGCTACCCGCGGCAGTGGCGCGGGCGCCGCTCGGTCTTCCATTTCCTGGACGGTCAGGCCCGATACGACACTTTGCGGCGCATCCTCGGTAATGACCCCGTCGCCTTCGGGCTGCGCGTAGATGTCACGCTCTTTGATCAACAGCCATTCTTTACCGGTCGCGTTGGCGCCCTTGATCCGCACCAGCGCCCAGCCGCCCTTCATCTTCTTGCCATCAAGGCGGAACTTCATGTCGCCGCGTTCGTAATCGGCGTCAGTGTCATCGCTCATCGGCACCCAGGCACCGGTATCCCACACGATGACCGACCCGCCGCCGTATTCGCCTTGCGGGATGGTCCCCTCAAAACGGCCATAGCTCACCGGGTGGTCCTCGGTGCGGACCGCCAGACGTTTGACCTTTGGATCAAGGCTCGGGCCGCGGGTCACCGCCCAGCTTTTTAGAACGCCGCCCATCTCAAGCCGAAAGTCGTAATGCAGGCGGCTGGCGTCGTGCATCTGGACGACGAACATGTTGCCGCTGACGCTGGGCGCCGATTCGATCGGCTCGGGCGTCAGGCCAAAGTCGCGTTTGGCCCGGTATTCCTCTAAGTGGGTGACGCTGGCGCCGGCTTTCGGCGCTTTCTTGTTTGCCGCTTTACCGGCGGGCTTCTTCGCCATGTTTAGATCCGGCTCGGGCGTACCGCGCCGTCAAGTCGCGGCTTCCTGCATGGCCTCCTCATAGGCGCCCGGCTCCTGCGCCATCGACAGCAAAACGTCGGTGAGGCTGACGACGCCGACGACCTTACCCTCATGGATCACCGGCATATGGCGGAATCCGCGGGTCGACATCGTGCGGAATACATCGGCCACCGTGGTCTGCGGCCGACAGGCAACGACCTTTTTGACCGCGACTTCGTCGACGGTCATGCCGTGGATCAGGTCGGCGCCGCCGGCGACCGCCTTGACGATGTCGCGCTCGGACAAGACGCCGACAAATTTCCCCTCGTCGCCGACGACCATGAGGAGCCCAATGCGATTCTCGGTCAACACCTTGGCCGCATCGATCATTGTCGATGTCGGTGTCACGGTGATCACCTTCCGGTTCTTGCGCCGGACGATCAGATCAACTTCCATTATCAAACTCCGCCCCTAGAACGGCGATTATGCACGATTCCCTTGCGTCGGCCACGGGGTTGTACCCACCAAGATGCCGATCAGGATATGGTCCTGGCATGAGCGCACCAAAAAATCCCGGCGTAACGCGCTATCGCAAGCTGTTTTCGCCGCTGCCGCTCGGCCCGAAGACCCTCAAGAATCGGATCATTCAACCCGGTCACAGCCTGCGCCTGGGCGAGGCAGACGGCACCGTCGGCGACCGCTTGCGGGCCTATGTCACGGCCCGCGCGCAAGGCGGCGCGGCGATGGTGTGCATGGAATCAGCGCCGGTCCACCGCAACAGCCACAACTATGAGCATCAGCTGGTCATTTATGACGACCGGATCGTGCCGGGGTTGGCGGCGACGGCGGACGCGGTTCACCGTGCCGATGCCCTTTTGTCGCTGATTCTGTGGCATGGCGGACATAACGTGTCGCATCTTGACGGTCAGGCCGCCGTGGCGCCGTCGCCGATCCCATCGCCGAGCACCGGTGAGACACCCGTGGCGCTCACCGTCAAAGGCATCCGGGAGATCGTCCAAGCCCATGTCGACGCCGCGGTGCGCTGCTGGAAGGCAGGGCTCGACGCAGTCGAGGTGCAGACCGCGACCGACTATCTTTATGGGGCGTTTTTGTCGCCGACGCTGAACTGGCGCACCGATGCGTACGGTGGGTCGCTCGAGAACCGGGTGCGGATTGTCGCGGAAACGCTGGAGGCTATTCGTGATGCGACCAAGGGCGAGATCGCGGTGGGGCTGCGGACCTCGGCGACTCATGCCATCGCCACCGACCCGAACGACTATGGTCTCACCGACTCGCTTGCCGCGATGCAATGGTTGGACGGGCGTGGCCTGACCGACTGGGTCAGCGTCATCAATGGCTCGCACTGGTCGTTCCCCGAACTGATCGCGCCGATGAGCCATCCGCGCGGCGAACACGCGGACCTCGCGCGCGCGTTCACCGACGTGCTCACCGTGCCGGTCATCGTGTCTGGCCGTATTCGCACCGCTGCCGAGGCCGAGCACATCGTGGCGTCCGGCGCCGCCGATATTGTCGGCATGGCGCGCACGCTGATCGCCGACCCGGACTGGCCCAACAAGGTTGCCGCGGGCGATGAGGCGCGGATCCGACCGTGTTTGTCGTGCAATCAAGGGTGCTTGGCCTTCGCGGTTCAACACTTGGCTGGGACCTGCATCGTTAATCCCGTGGCGGGCCGCGAGAGCGACCTCGGACCGATCGACCCCGCACCGACGCCAAAACGGATTGCCGTCATCGGCGGCGGGCCTGCGGGGATGGAGGCAGCGCGGGTCGCTGCGCTGCGCGGCCACCGGGTGACGCTGTACGAAGCCGAGGATCATCTCGGCGGCGCGATGCGGCTGGCTGCGGACTCGCCGTATCGCGGCGAAATGGCAACGGCGCTCGATTGGTGGACAAGCGAGCTGGCCGTCCTCGGCGTCACGGTGAAGACCGGGTCCACCGTCGATCCCACGGCGCCGCCCGACGCGGACGCCGTGATTTGGGCGGTCGGGGCCGTGCCGGCGATCACCAAGGTGTGGCAACGCCGTCCCCACCTGCGCGACGGGATTCCCGGCACTGCCGGTTTGCCGATGGGCCGCGATGTGATGACCGGGGCGGCGCCCGCGTCCGGGAGCGTTCTCGTGATCGACGAGGAAGGCGGCTGGCCAACCGTGTCGTTGCTGGATCATTTGGTCGAGGACCCGGCGGTGGGCGCGGTTACCGTGGTGACGCCGGGTGAAGATGTGTGCGGCGTAGCGCTGGACCACACGCTGGAGCGGGCCGAGGTGCTGGCGCGGTTCCGAAACTCCACCGTGCGGGTACTGCGCGACTCGATGGTGGCCGGCGTTGAGAACGGGTCGGTCGATTTGACCGACGGCTCGCGCCTTGGCCCCTACGCGACGATTATTTTGGCGACAGGCACCGCGTCACGCGGCTATCCGGCGGACGCGCTGGCGGCGGGTGATTGCATTGCGCCGCGCGGCATTTGGGCGGCGACCAACGATGCTCACAGGCTGGCGCGCACGCTCTAGCGCGTTAGCGTACCGCGCCAGCGACGTAGAGAATTTCCGGATAGGTCTTGGGCGCACGTCCCGGATCGGCCACCGCCATGTCAGGTGCCAGCGTCGAGAGCATCGGCACCTGGGGAAACGATTTCGTCGCGTCGAAGCCGCATTCCACGGCAAGGCTCTTCAGTTCCATTTCGTGCATGGTTTCCATGAACGGTTCGGCGTTGAAGTGCGCGCCCCAGCGGTGCCACTGCGCGTCGAACGGGGCCTTGGCGAAATACTGTTGGGATTCGCAATGCACCATCACCCCGCCGGGGCGCAACAGGCGGCGGCATTCGCGGTAGATGTTGCGGATCGCCTTGTTCGAGGTTTCGTGCAGCGTGATGGTCGAGACGATCAAATCGAAACTGCCAGCCTTAAAGTCTGTGCCTTCAGCGTTCTGTTGCGAAAAATGCACCGCCGCGTTGGCTGCATCGGCCCGCGCTTTGGCGTAGCGCAAACATGGCGCGGCGACATCGATGGCTTGGATTTCGGCATTGGGAAAGGCGTGGGTATAGGCCAGCGTCGAATGACCAACGGTGCACCCCACGTCGAGCACGCGGCGCACCCGCAGGTCGGGGAAGTTCCGTTTGACGAAGGCCGCCAAGGCGCCGCCAACCCCTGCCGCGTCGTCGCCCTTGTAACCGTTGGACACGATGACGTGGTCGTATAGCGCACCGGCAAACGCGTCGTTGTCGGTTAGCTCGCTATGGTAGTTGCCAGGCATGCAGTGAATGTCGACGGCGGTCAGGTAGCGCGGCGTTTGCATCATCGGGTCGAGCCGCAATGTCGCACTTCCCCGGTTGGTTGGGGTCGCGGTCGGCCATTGGCGCTTCAGCGTATCGCCGGAGGTATCCCACATCATTTCCTGTTGGGTGCGGCGCAGGGCGCTGGTCCAGGGGTAGAGCGCGGTGCCCTCGGCCAGTTTGCGCAAATCGCGCCGGTCGGGATTGTGTCCCGTCTTTTTGCGAAATGCGGGCGTCAAATGCTCATCCGCGATGGCGCGGGCGCCCGGCATCATGGTGCCGCCGATATAGCCGCGGATGCCCGCGACAAAGCGCATCCGGGCGCCCTCGTCGTGGCTTTCGTCGATCATCAAACCGGGGTTTTTCATAGGCCTAGCGTATCACGGCGGGCGACCTTCCCGCATCACGGTCCTATCCCTAGGATGGCTGCCAGGGGAGACTTCGCATGAATGACACAATTCACCGCCGCTGGGTGCTGGCCGCCCATCCGCAAGGCGCGCCCAAAGCGAGCGATTTTCGTCTTGAAGAAGGGCCGATCCCAGTGCCCGGCCCGGGCGAGTTTCTGGTGCGCACGATTTTGATCGGGATCGAGCCGCGCTTGCGGTTGATGCTCAACCCGACGACCGAGACCAACAAGGCGATGCGCCCTGAGGGTGCCGCGTCTGGCCTGGGCAAGGTTATTCCGTCGTCGGTGCTGGGTGTGGTGATGGCGTCCAACGATCCGGATTTTACGCCCGGCGACCTGGTCGACGGTTTGTTGGGCTGGCAATCCCATGCGGTCGTCGCGCGCGGCGGCTACAACCGCAAGAACAACCCGGCCGGTATCCGCACATGCGATTTGGACCTGGGGCCGCCCGCCGCGCATCTCAGCGTGCTGGGCACGCCCGGTCTCACGGCGATCCTCGCGCTCAAACACGAAGGCCGGCTGGGGCCGGGCGAAACCATGGTCGTGACCAGCGCCGCCGGCACAGTGGGGTCGGTCGCGGGTCAACTAGGCCGCCTCGCCGGCGCCCGTGTCGTCGGCATCACCGGGAGTGACGAAAAGGCACGCTATCTCGCCGATGAACTCGGTTTTGATGCCACGATTAATTACCGCACGGCCGGCGATCTCGCGGCTGCGGTGCGCGCCGCTTGTCCGAACGGCGTCGACTATCATTTCGACAATGTCGGCGGCGCGATGGCGGCAACGATCAACGCGCAATTCAATCCGGGCGCGCGCCACACGCGCTGCGGCATCGTCTCCAAGTACAATTTGTCGCACACGCAATGGCACCAGTCGGACGAGTTCGACGGCCAGTTCACTGTCCACGATCACGTTGCCGAATACACCGAGGCCAAGGCCGAGCTCGCGCGCTTGCTGAAGGCCGGCGACATCAAATGCGTCGAACGCATTTTCGACGGGATCGAGTCGGCACCGGCGGCCTTCGTCGGACTGATGCAGGGCGAGAACATCGGCAAATGGCTGGTGCGTGTTTCTGAGGATCCCCAGTGAACATAGCCGACACGCCAACGCCGCCCATTGCGGCGCGCAAAGATTCCGGCACCGACGATCCCTACGCTTGGCTACGCGCCGACAACTGGCAGGACGTGATCCGCGATCCGGCCGTGCTCGACCCTGAGATACGGGCCTATCTCGTGGCCGAGAACGCCTACACCGAGCGCGCGTTGGCGCCCGTGCGCGACCTGGCATCGGCCTTGGTGGGTGAAATGCGGGCGCGGATCAAAGAGGACGATGCCAGCGTTCCGGTGCCGGTCGACGACTTCCGCTATTTCGTTCGTTACGAGCAGGGCGGCCAACATCCGCTCTATTGCCGGACCAAGGGCGACGACGGGCCTGAGGAAATTTTGCTCGACGCCGACGACGAATCGGCGGGCGAGGCGTTCTACCGGGTCGCCACGTGGGTCATCAGCGCCGATCACAAGCGCTACGCCTATACGGTCGATCTGGCGGGTGGCGAGGATTACCGTCTGCGCGTGCGCAGCAGCGCGACCGGGGCACTGATTGAAGACACGCTCAACGGGCTGAGCGGCGATTTAATGATCGCCAATGACAGCGAAACGATTTTCTACGTGCGCCGTGACGACAACCACCGCCCGCGGTGGGTCTACCGCCACCGCATCGGCGATGACGGCCAGAACGACGTGATGGTCTATGAGGAACCCGACAAGGGCTTCTATGTCTCGCTGGGGCGCACCGAAAGCCGCAAGTACATCACCATCGACTGCGCCGCCCACGACGATACCGCCGAAGTGCGCTTGATCGACGCCGATGCGCCACACCAGCCGCCGGTGTTGGTGGCGCCGCGTGACACCGGCGTCAGTTACAGCGTCTATCACCGGGTGGATGAACTCGTCATCGTCACCAACGCCGACGGTGCCGAGGACTTCAAGATCGTGACCTGTCCGGTGGCGACCCCGACGCGCGCCCATTGGCGCGATCTAGTGCCGCACAAACCGGGCCGACTGATCCTCGGCCTCAATGTATTTGCCGACTACATCGTGCGGCTTGAACGGGTCGATGCGTTGCCTCGCCTCGTCGTGCGCACCGTTGCGGACGGCGCGGAAAGTGCCATTGCCTTTGACGAGCCGGCGTACGATCTCAGCCAATCGCATGAAATGCCGCACGGCGGATCCGTCTTACGGTTCAGCTATTCGTCGATGACGACGCCGCAGACGGTTTACGACTACGACCTCGCCACCGGCGCGCGCACTTTGCGCAAACGCCAAGAGGTGCCCAGCGGGCACGATGCGGCCGACTACGTGACCGAACGCTTGATGGCGCAAACCGAAGACGGCGAACAGGTGCCGATTTCACTGCTCTACAAGAAAGGCACACCGCGCGACGGCAGCGCGCCGCTACTGCTCTACGGGTACGGGTCTTACGGCATCAGTATGCCGGCCAGCTTCCAGTCCAACCGCCTCAGTCTGATGGACCGCGGTTTCGTTTATGCCATCGCCCATATTCGCGGCGGCATGGAAAAGGGTTACGGCTGGTACCGCTCGGGCAAGCTGCACAATAAGAAGAATACCTTCGCCGATTTCATCGCCAGCGCGGAACATCTGATTGCGCAGGGCTATACGTCAAAGGGCAAGATCGCGGCGCACGGCGGTAGCGCCGGCGGGCTGTTGATGGGGGCGGTGGTCAACATGCGGCCCGATCTGTTCGGCGCCGTGGTTGCCGACGTGCCGTTTGTCGATGTGCTGGCCACCATCTTGGATGACTCGCTGCCGCTGACCCCGCCGGAATGGGTCGAGTGGGGCAATCCCATCGAGGACGCCGAGGCGCGCGCCTACATCGCGTCCTACTCGCCTTACGACAACGTTACGGCGCAGGCCTACCCCGCGATGCTGGTGACGGGCGGTGTGTCCGACCCGCGCGTTACCTACTGGGAGCCGGCCAAGTGGGTCGCGAAGTTGCGCGCGACCAAGACCGACACCAACGCGCTTTTGCTCAATATCAATATGGACACCGGCCACGGCGGCAAAGCCGGCCGCTTCGCCCGCCTCGACGAAATCGGTCGCATGTACGCGTTTATTCTTTGGGCGCTGGGGCGGGCCTAGCGTGCGAGATGAAGGGAATGGCGCCATCATCATTGGCGCGGGCCTTGGCGGCCTTGTCGCCGCGCTCGCGCTACAGCGCGGCGGTGTGCCGGTCCGGGTGTTCGAGAAAGCAGGCGAACTCGGCGAGGTCGGCGCCGGTATTTCGCTGGCACCCAACGCGACACGCGCACTGATTGCCCTCGGGCTCGGTCCAGAACTCAAGAAGATCGCCAACAGCCCCAAAGGGATGGGCCGTAAGGACTACGCCACCGGCGTTCTGCGCGCCCTCGACGATTCCACGGGCTACCAAAAGAAATACGGCGCACCCTACTACCAGCTCCACCGCGCGGATCTGCACGCGCTCCTCGTCGACGCCGTGCGCGGCCACGACCGGGACGCGATCGCGCTCGATCACGATTTCGTCTCGTATGCCGCCGACGATGACGGGGTCGCCGCGCACTTCGTGGGCGGCGCCGTCGCGCGTGGGGCGCTGCTGATCGGGTGTGATGGCCTCAAATCCGTACTGCGCGGTTTGATGTGGGGCGTGGATCAGCCGCGTTACCTGGGCTACGTCGCCTACCGCGGCCTGACGCCCACCGCCAGCCTGCCGCCGGGGTACGTCACCCCCGACGCGGCGAGCTGCCATGGACCGGGTACCCACTTCACCCGGTATCTGATTCGCGGCGGCGAAACCGTGAACTATGTCGGTTTCGCCAGGCGCGACGACTGGGTGGACGATGGTTGGTCAGTCCCGGCAACCGTGGACGAAGTGTTGGAAAGTTTCGCTGGCTGGAACGACGAGCTTCGCCTCATTGTCAACAACACCGAAGCCGGCCGCTGCCACAAATGGGGCATGTTCGGGCGCAAGCCGATGCCGCACTGGACGCAGGGCCGCGCCACATTGCTGGGCGACGCCGCCCACCCGATGCTGCCTTTCCTGGGCCAGGGCGTCTCGATGGCGATCGAGGACGGCATCGTTCTCGCCCGGGCGATCGCCAAACATGGCATCACGCCAGCGGCGCTCGTCAGTTACGAGACCGCGCGCCGTCCGCGCGCCAACGATATCGTGGAGCGGTCCGCCGCGCGGGGTGAACAGGTCCACCGTCCGTCCGACAGCACCGACGAAATGAGCGTGGGTTTGCCGCCCGACATCTTCAGCTATGACGCCGTCAACGTGCCGCTATCGTGATGGGGGTGAAGGTGTCGTTCGCGTGAGTGTGACTCGCACGCTGGCCGATGAAATTGCCGGGACGCGCTATGCGGACGTGCCGGCGGCGGCGATGGTGCGCATCGAGCGGCTTTTGATCGACCATATCGGCGTCGCCGTGATGGGCCAACGCCTGACCGGCGCGGCGATGGCCGCGGCGGCAAAAGCGGCGGACGGCGCGCCTGACGCGGTCATCCTCGGCGACGGCGCGCGCGTCTCCGCCGAAAGCGCTGCGGCGATCAACGCCCAAGTGTGCCGCAACACCGATTTCGAAGAAACCGGCCCCGGCCTTCATGCCGGCCCGGTGATCGCCCATACCGCGTTCGCGGTGGGACAGCAGGTGAGGGCAAGCGGGGCCGACGTGTTGGCGGCAATGGCGATCGGCTACGAACTCAACGCGCGGTTTTTTTACGCCCGGCGCGACGGCGATATTCGTCATCTCAATGTCTGTGCCGCCGCTGTCGCGGCCAAGCTGTTGGGCCAGGATGCCGCGGCCATCGACCGCGGTCTTAGCTTGGCTTGGGAGTTTCCCTCTAACACGCTGTTCGTTGCCGCGAAGACGCTAAAGCGGGTCAGCCGTATGGGGCTCGGCAATTACTGGACCTGCCGCAACGGGATTCAAGCGGCGACGCTGGTGCAGCACGGCTTCGATCAAATTCCCGGCGAACTCGATCTGCTCGGCGATCTCTACGATCTGGGCCGGTTGACCGCATCGCCGCAGCCCTACGCCTACACTGCAAGTGAGCTCATGCTGAAACCCTGGCCGGCCAGCCGGTTGTGTCACGGCGTCATTCAAATGGTGCTGGGCATCATGGCGCGCGAAAATCTCACGGCTGACGACATCGAGGGGATCGATTGCGGCTTGGCCGACATCTACCTAGTGCCGCACCAGACTGATCCGGCGCCGGATGACTATTGGCAGGCGATATACAGCGTTGAATGGAATGTCGCGATGGCGATCCTCGGGTTGCCCCCTGGTCCGGCGTGGACCGCGCCGGAAGCGCTTGCCGACCCCGCCGCGCGGGCCCTAGCGGCGCGCATCACCGCCCACGAACTGCCCGAAGCCAGCACGGCGTTCCGCGCGCGCAACTGGCAAGTGTTGCCAAATACGGTGACGATGCGCGCGCGTGGCCAAACCTTCGATGATCGCATCGTCTACCGCGATGTGCTGGGCAGTCCGGGCAATCCGATGCCCGATGCATTCTTCGACGATAAATTCCTGCGGCTCGCCGGCATGGCGCTCGACCCGACCGGCGCCCGCGCGGCGTTGTCTGCATGCAAGACCGTCGCGACCTGCCTAGATGTCAACGACATCGCGGCACATTTTGCGGTGTGAGTTGGCTTCGTTTCGTCGTTCGGGACGCACCGCTATCGCGATGCGCCTCACGATGAGCAAACAAATAACCTGCTCATCCTGAGGAGGGCCGCAGGCCCGTCCCGAAGGACGCTCGGGCTCGGCGGACCAATGCAAGAAGTGAGGTTTTCTGCGGCAGTTGGCTTTGTTTGGGCGTTCGCTCCGGCTGTCGTCGATGCGCGCCTGCCCGCAGGGCTCAGCCCTCTTTGAGCCAGGCGGCGATAGTGCGGGCTTTGGCGGGCTGGGTGGTATCGCCGGGCGGTAGGTCGCGGAACACGCCGCTGGGGATAACTTTCGCGGTGGGGCGCATGTCGGGGTAGATCTTGCCGGTGGGTTCGTGGAGCACCATGGTCGGCACCTTGAGCAACGGCAACCGGTCGTCGCGCGGCCAGCGCATCGCGGCGTTGTAGGGTTTGCCGAATGTGCGGACCGCTTTGAGGACGGCCACGGTTTCTTCGTGCAATTCCATCGGGTCGGGCAGGCTCCACGGGTTGCGGTGTTCGGCGTCGCGCTGCCACCACGGATAAAACGACCAATGGTCTTTCATGACGTGGAAGGCCCAATTGATCTGGCTGCCGATCGCGTCGGGCGGCGGGCACGGGTCGCCGATCGAGCCGGTGCTGCGCGCCGGTCCCGGCACAGTGAGCTCGTCGAGGATTAGGTGCTTTACGCGGTCGGGTTGGAGCAAGGCGAGTTCGGTGGCGATCATCGAGCCGGTGCGCACGCCGTAGAGATCGATGTCGTCCACGCCCAGCGCGTCGAGCACGCGGCTGAGCCCTTCGGCGAGATCGGCAATTTCCGGTTTCTCCGCGACCAGCGAACACGAATCGCCATTACCCAGAGTGTCTGGCGCAATCAACCGCTGGCTGCCGTCATCGAGGGTGGTCAGCAGCGGGATGAGAAAATTGCTCGCCACCGGTGACATATGCAGCGTGACCAAGGGGCGCCCGCCGATGGGCTCCATGGTGCGCAGGTAATGCGCTTGGCCTTCTTTGATTCGCACAAAGGCGCGTTCGATGGTCATGATCGGTCCTTGGGTCAGCCCTTGGTTGCGACGACGGTGATGCCGCTGCCGTCTTCGTGCAGGCGGTCGACCGAGAGGCCCGACGCGACGCACATCGCCCGCACTTCTTCGACGGTCATACGGTGGCAATTGAGCGGCATGAACCAGTCGAAGTTGATGTGGTTCATTTCTTGGGGGTCCATGTCGGGGCGGTAAAAGCACTTGAAGATGTAATAGTAGAACAGGCGCTGGAGATCGATCTCGCCTTTCTTGACGCCGATGACATCGATGTCTTCAGGCAAATCGAGCGTGACTTTGAGGTCGCCCAATTGTTTGCCGAGCCGGGTTAGCGGCATCAGTTTTTCCCACGCATCGTCCGGGTCGAGATGCGAGATTTGCGCACGGATGTGATCGTCGGTGAATTCGCGGATCGGCGCTTTCTTGCGGTAGACGTAAAACAACGCGGTGCCGCCGCGCTTCAAGATGCGCACCAGGCTGCGCAACGAGGTCGCCGGATCGTCGGTGTGGTGCAACACGCCCTCGCTGAAGACGATGTCGACGCAGGCGTCGGGCATCGGCAATGTGGCGAGGTCGGCCTGGACGAAGGCAGCATCGACGCCGTGTTCCACTGCGCGTTCCTTGCCGACCGCGACGGCCGAGGAGACGTCGACGCCGACATAGCGCTGCGCGCCGGTGAGGTGACGATCGAACAGCAAGAACGCGGAAAAGCCGCTACCACAGCCGGCGTCGAGAAACACTTTGCTGCCGTCGCCGAACAGGGCGTCGATGCGGGCCTCGTCGCCGTCGAAGTATTTTTCCAGGTACCAGCGGCGGGTATCGGCGGTCATCGACTCGCCGGTGTCGTAGGTCTCGCGCCGCCCCCACTTGTAGCCGAAGATATTGGAGGTTTGGGCTTGGGTGTCGCTAAGCTGATTCATGCTTCCTCTGCGGCTGGCGTGCCGCCGGTCGGGGGCGTGGCGGGGTCACTCTAGCGCCATTCGACGGCGCGCGCTTGCGTCGCGCAGGGTGGGCCGCGATAAAGGGTCGCCGCGAAATAAGGGGAGAGCGTCGTGAGCGAGACATGGGATTTGATCGTGGTTGGCGCCGGGACAACCGGGATGCCGGCGGCCATCTTCGCCGCCCAGCGCGGCGTCAAGGTGCTGGTGCTGGAAAGTGCTGCCGAGGTCGGTGGCACGCTGCATGTCGCGATGGGGCAAATCAGCGCGGCGGGTACGCGCATTCAGGCGGCCAAGGGCATCGATGACTCGCCCGACCGCCACTTTGACGACATCGTCGATATTACCGATGGGCTGACCAACCAACCGTTCGCCCGCCTCGCCGCCGATCATTCGGCCGATACGTTGCATTGGCTGCTCGATCTTGGCTGGGAACCGTTGGCCGAGCACCCGGTCAAACTTGGCCACCGGCCCTATTCGGTGGCGCGGACCTATTGGGGCCCAGAGTTCGGGGTGTCGATTCTTAAGGCGATCCGCCCGGTCTTTCTGGCGGCCGTCGAGCGCAGTGAGATTGCGCTGCGCACAGAGTCAGACGTTGTCGATTTGGCGAGCGATGCGCAGGGCCGGGTTACCGGGGTGGTGGCGCGCGGTGCCGACGGCGAGGTTCAGACCTATGCGGGGCGCAAGGTGCTGCTCGCGACCGGCGGGTTCGGCGCGGGCCGCGATTTTTTCAAAGAGGTGACAGGCTACCCGTTGTTTACCTGGGCGTGGCCCGACTGCAAGGGCGGCGGGGCGCAGCTGGCGATCAAGGCCGGCGCGGAAATGTGGCACCGGGAGCATTTCATTCCGCGCTGGGCCGGGATCGCGACGCCGGAGTCGGGCGATCGGGTCGAGCGGCTCACCGACACGACCAGCCGGCGTCCGGCATGGGAGATTTACGTGACGGGTCAGGGCAGCCGATTTGTGGCCGAAGATGTCGCTGAACCGTTGGCGCGCGAGCAGGCATTGCTAAAGGTGCCCGATCTGACGTTCTGGGTGATTTACGACGACGCCATTTTGCGTGAAGCGCCACCGCTGTTCGACGCCGCGCCGCCGGAGAAGATCGCGCGCTGGTGGAACCATCATCCGTCCTTTGTCAAAGCCGATACGTTGGCTGAACTGGCCGCCGCGGCCAGTATCTATCCGGCCAATCTGACGGCCACGGTCGCCGCCTACAACGCGGCGGTCGACTCGGGGCACGACGCACTGGGGCGCAAGCACCTGCCGCGGCGGATCGAGAACGGTCCATTCTATGCGGTCAAACACCACGGCGCAGCGGCGACCACGATTCCCGGCATTTCGGTCAATGAACGGCTTGAGGTCGTGCGCGGCGATGGGTCGGTCATTGAGAATCTTTATGCGGCGGGTGAAATTCTGGGCATGGGCCTGCACTCGGCCAACGCGTTCGTCGGTGGGTTGGGGTTGATGCCGGCGCTGACCTATGGGCGGCTGCTGGGCGAGCGCTGGTTACAGTGGGACGCGGTGGCTGAGGCCGCCGACTAGGGCGTGCGGCCACAAACGAAAACGCGGCATCATGGGCACTGCTTACGACACGATCGGCGCCAATTATTCTGATCTCAGGAAACCTGACGCTCGGATTGAGATGGTGATCGGCAGGGCGTTGGGATCGGCAAGAACTGTCCTGAATGTTGGGGCCGGCGCGGGGTCGTATGAGCCCACCGACCGACACGTCACGGCAATCGAGCCGTCGGCGGCAATGATCCGGCAGCGCGGTGCCTCGGCAGCGACCGTTTATGCAAGGTTCCGCGGAAGACTTACCCTTCGACGACCAATCCTTTGATGCCTCAATGGCGATCCTGACGGTTCACCATTGGGCCAATCAGGAGAAGGGCCTCAAAGAGATGCGCCGGGTGACGCGGGGGCCGGTCGTCATTCTCACGTTCGACCCGTCACATCCCTGGTTCTGGCTAGCGGATTACATTCCTGAACTTGTGGCCCTGGACGAGGCGCAAATGCCCGTGATGACAGACTACGCGGCGTGGCTTGGATCTGTAGAGATATCGCCCGTTCCCATTCCGCACGATTGTAGCGACGGCTTTCTGTCCGCTTATTGGCGGCGGCCTGCGGCGTATCTCGATCCTAACATTCGGGCGGCTATGTCCTCCTTCTGGACGGTTGGCGACGTCTCCGAGGGATTGGAAAAACTTGCGCGCGACTTAGAAACAGGCGCGTGGGCGCAGCGGTATGCTGAACTGCTCAACCTCGATGCGTACGACTGCGGCTACCGCCTCGCCACGACGACATGACGCGGGCTCAAGACTAGTCCGCAGCCTAGTCGCCTAGGTTTGTCCCAACGCACAGCGCGACGCAGCCAATCTCGGCGGTCTCGCCGCTTTCGAAGCCCAGGGTCGACGGCGCGGACCACTCCAAATAGCAGCCTTCTTTGAGGTCGTGGCGGGTGCCGGTTGCGGCGTCAGCGCCGGCATAGGTCCACACCGGGGCGTCGCCGTGGAGGATGTAGAGCCAGCGTCGCTGCGGCTTGGTGGCGCCGCGGTGGACGGTGTTTTTGGGTGACCAGCCTGGCGGAATATGGACGAGGCAGACCGGGTGGAAACGCGGATCGGGCGTGGCGCCGCCGTCGGACAGCACCTTGATCTTGCAGCCCTCGAGCTGCGGGTGCGGGGCCCACGGCAGCGCCGCGGAATCAGCGGTGTGGGGCGGGTTGAAGTCGGTACCAAACGATTCAAGGTCGCCCTCGAACGGGATGTAGTTGAACTCTAAGGGGCCGGTGCCCCATTCGAGGATCATGCAGCCCAACTCGCTGGTCGGGTCGAGCGAAATGCCGTGGATCGAGCGCGGTGTGCGGTCGAGCAGGAATCCTTTGCGGAAGTTGAAGGCCCGTCCTTCGGTTGTCGTTGGCAGGTCGTACTCGTGATAGGGGATGTTGCCGAACAAGATGAAAACGCCCTCGCGCGTGTTGCCGTGATGATGACGCTCCTTTTCGGCAATCGTGAATCCCGGCGGCACATAGGCTTGGCGCAAGTTCGCGCCGGTATCGGCATCGAAATGCAATTCTTTGGACACGGTGCCCGGAAACTCCGGATGCCAGTCGCCCCACGGCCGGGCGCTGGTGTCGATGACGCGGACGGATTCAGTCATTTTGTTCTCCCTGATACCGCAGGCTATGAAGCGTGCGGCCGTTGGTCAATCAACCGACGGGGCGAGTCATCCCGTAGGGCTTGGCGTCATGTTGCTGGGTGACGATCGGCAGCGTTGATCCGTCGGGATCGAAGAACCTGCCGGTGTCGGCGATCGTCAGGTTCGGAATAATCCGCCACAGCATTTGCGCGCTTTCGCCTGGGGTCAACGCGTCGGTGCCCGCCGCTGCCGCCTTGGTCGCGACCCAACCGGGGTGCCCGCAGCTCGACACGATGCTGCGCTCTTTCAGGGCCAATGCAATCTGAAGCGCGACTTGGCTGAGTGCGGATTTGGTGGCGCGGTAATTGACGAACCCAAAATTCGGATTGGGCCCGATACGACTTGAGATGAAGAACATGATCTTGCGCTGGCTGGCGGCGACGTTTTCCACTAATGCTTCTGCCAACCGCATCGGCGCCATCGCGTTGGCCCGTGACAGGTCGGCCCAATCGTCGTAGTCGGTTTCGCCGAAAGCGGTGTTTTTGGTGCCGGTGATCGCGCCGTTCGACAACAAGACATCGATGGGCGCGCCGTCAAGGTGACCCGCCAGACGGTCGATCGAGGCGAAATCCATCAGGTCCATTGGCAAGATGGTGAGGCGATCCTCACCGGCCAAGCCGCGCAGATCGGTGGCTTCGGCGGGGCGCCGCGCCGTGGCATAGACCCGCCAGCCGTCGGTCAAGGCGGTCCGCACCAAGGCCAGGCCGAGGCCACGGTTGCTCCCGGTGATCAGCGCGTTCGGCATGTGGCTCCCTCGCGGGCTGCGGTTGTGGCCGGTGGCCAGCCTCCCCTACACTATCTTAACCACCGGATTTGTGTGGTGCAGAAGGAGTGACGCAATGCCCGTTCACGCGACTCACGACATGTTTCCCGGCGCGCATCACGACGAGCAAGCGCGCCAGGACTTCGTTCGAATGTTCAAGCTGAAGGTGCAGAGCGAGATCGGGCCGGGCAACCGGCTTCTCTACGAGAAGAAAGTGAAGCCGGCCTTCGAGCGCGCCAATGACCGCGCTCCGAAGTCGCGCAGCGAATTGCGCCGCGCGATGGGCGGCGAGCCCTACAACAAGATGTGGGGCGCGTTGCTGCGCACCTCGCAAGAATTGCTCTACGAATCGGTGGGACCGAGTGTGGAGCGCCAGCTACCGGAATTGCAGAACCGGGCGGCGGGGTTTGCCGGCAGGCGCGGCACGCTGGAACTCGATCCGGCGCTGAAGATCCCGAGCTATCACGCCGCGGTCAACATTCACTGCAAGCCGGGCGGTTATCATTCCGAGTTGCACGCCGACAACGACATCTTTGCCGGCGCCGAATACGACCGCACGGTGCACATGTATTTGATGGGCGCGATGGGCCCCAACAATGACGACTTCGGGCGGTCCGCCGCGCGGTGGCTGAATCGCGCCCACCCGGAAATTAGGGTGCGCCGGGTACTGGATATGGGGTGCACGATCGGTCATTCGACGCTGGCGTGGTGCGACGAGTTTCCGGACGCCGAAATTCACGCGATCGATGTCGCGGCACCGTGCCTGCGTTACGCCCATGCCCGGGCCGAAGCGATGGGCAAGACAGTGCACTTTCATCAGATGAATGCTGAGCACACGAGTTTTGAGGCCGGCTCATTCGATGTCGTGGTCTCGCACATCATGATGCATGAGACATCGACCAAGGCGTTGCCGAGGATTTACAAAGAGTGCCGCCGCTTGCTGCGCCCGGGTGGGATCACAATGCATCTCGACGCCCGGTTCGTCGGCGAGAACATCTACGACCAGTATCAGCAAGAGTGGGACTCGCATTACAACAACGAACCGTTCTTCGGCACGTTGTGCGACACCGATCTGGTCGGGGCCGCGCGGGCCGCAGGGTTTGCCGCCAGCGATATCGACGAGCGGTTTATTCCGTCGCATTACAAACCGCGCGGCGGGCTGGAAGCGCCGATCAATGACGCCAAGAAGGGCGACTATTTTATGCTGAGCGCCCTGCGCTAGCGTTTCCAACACCGTCACGGCCTGCCCATCCGGCAGGCCTTTCTTTTTCAAGGAGAGGCGTTCATGGACGTTGTCACGACCCACGGCGCGGCCATTCCCAAGATCGGTTTTGGCACCTTTCCGCTCAAGGGCGATGACGCGCGGCGGATGGTGGGCTATGCGCTTAAGGCGGGCTATCGCCATATCGATACCGCGCAAATGTACGGCAACGAGGCGGAGGTCGGTGAGGCCATTGCCCATGCTGGGCTCGGCCGCGACGCGGTGTTCCTGACGACCAAAGTGTGGCCGGACAACTTCGGCGATGGCCCGCTGCAAAAGTCGGTCGAAGAGAGTTTGAAAAAATTGCGGGTCGACGCGGTAGACTTGCTGCTGCTTCACTGGCCCAAGTTCGAACGCCCCATTGCGGAAACTGTCGCGGCGTTGAATGCCGTGCACGACGCGGGCTTGGCGCGACACATTGGGGTGAGCAACTTTACCACGGCGTTGATCGGGCAGGCGTGGTCGACAACCAAAGCGCCACTGATCAACGACCAGGTTGAATACCATCCGTATCTCAACCAAGGACCGGTGCTCGGTGCCGTCCGGAAACGCGGCATGTCGCTCACCGCCTACATGCCCAACGCGCGGGGCAAGGTGTTCGAAGACGAAACGCTGGGCGCGATTGGTATGCGACACGGCAAGACGGCCGGACAGGTCGCCTTACGTTGGCTCTATCAGCAGGACGGGATCATCGCGATCCCACGCACCGCGAGCGAGGCGCATGCCGACGAGAATATCGACGTTCTCGATTTCGCCTTGTCTGATCAAGAGATGACGGCGGTCTTCGCCATCGCGCGACCGGATGGCCGCCTGCTCAGTCCGCCGGGGATAGCGCCGGTGTGGGACCGGGCTTAGCTGCGGTCTTTGATCGGTAGGATCGGGCGCGCGGCGATCTCATCGTCGCGCGGCACGAAGGAGGGCCGGTCGGTGAAGCGATCGAACCAGGTCTTCATGGCGGGGCGCCCCTCGCGCCAATCCCACGGCAGGATATTGTTTTCGTGCTGCCAGTCGTGATACTTCAGCGCGCAGGCGATCGAGATTTGTCCAACCGTTAGCCCGGCGTAGTCGGCGCAATCTTGGTTGACACGGTCCCAGCCGCGCTTGATTGCCGATTCAATGCGGTCTCTAAAGTCTTCTCTGACGTGGTCCTTGGGCCGGTTGATTTCGAACTGGCGTTGGCTCGACAGGTCGAAGAGCTGATCGCCCAAGGTAAGCCGCGTCAGTTCGACCCAGCGCGCCTTGGGGTCCTTGGGGAACAGTTGGGGTTCGGGCGTTAGCGAATCGAAGTATTCGTAGATGACGTGGCCGCCGTAGATCGGCGTGCCGTCATCAAGCACCAGGGTTGGTACTTTCGATAAAGGGTTGGCCGCGGTTAGTTCGCCCCATTGTTCGTAGGGGATGCACGGACGTGGCTCGATTGAGTCGTAGATGCCTTTCTCGATGGCGACCACCTGGACCTTATGAATGAGTCCCTTCAGCGGCGTGTAATAAAGCTTCATATCTGAACCCGTCTGGCTGTGCGCGGCGGTGCAGCCTAGCATGCGGGACCAAGGAGGGCGCGCAATGGACCAATCGGCATTTGAAGACTTATGGCGTATCCCCGACGGGATTCGGCGCGGCTATGCCGATTGCCGCACCGGCCAGCTGCACTATGCGATCTTCAAGCCCGAGCGTCCGACGCAGGTACCGTTGGTGTGTTGTCATGCCAGTCCCGTTTCGTGGCGCAGTTGGCAGGCATTGATGCCGGCGATCGGGCGCGACCGTATTGTTGTCGCGTTTGATTCCCCGGGCCACGGTGATTCCAGCAAACCGGCGGCGCAACCGACGATCCAAGACTATGCCGCGGCGATCGGCGACACGCTGCCGTCGCTCGGTCTCAAGCGCTTCGATGTCATCGGCAACCATACGGGATCGAAAGTGGGTGTTGCGCTGGCGCTCCAGCAGCCGCAAGCGGTCCGCCGCCTAGTTCTGATTTCCGCGCCGTTTTATACCGGGGCCGAGGTTGCGACGATGAAGGCACGCTATGCCGAGGTGGCGCTCGCCGAGGACGGCGGGCACTGGTTGCGGCGCTGGAACGCGCTGATGTCGACGATCGGGCAGACGGTGCCGGCGGAAATCGTCCATCGCATATTCATCGACACCTTACGCGGCGGCGCCGAATACGAGTGGGGGCATCACGCCGCCTTTGCCTACCAACATGCGGAGAATTTGCCGAAGGTGCTGCAGCCAGTTTTGGTGCTCAATCCGAAGGATGAGATTCACGAGGCGACCAAACGTGCCGAAACCCATTTGCGCAACGGCACGCTGATCAACCTCGACTCGAGCCATGAACTCGTTGAACTCGAACCCCAGAAGTTTGCCGGCACGTTGCGGGATTTTCTCGATGCACCAGCGCCGGATATTGATCCCAGCACAATGGTGCCGAGGCCGGCACCGGCGATCACGCCGGCCCGCGCGACACGCGCACGCCGCGGCTATATGGACATGGCGTTCGGGCAACTTCATTACGTGCAAACCCAACCCGATGGGACGCCGCGCGGCCGGCCGGTCTTGTGCCTTCACGCGAGCCCGCGCTCGGCCCGCGATTTCGGGCTGATTCCCGAGGTGTTGGGCAGCGACCGGATGGTGTTGGCCCCCGACATGCCGGGGCTCGGTGGGTCGGACTTGCCCAGCGCGCCCATGACGATCGACGACTGGGCGGACACGATGCTGGCGTTTCTGGATCAGCTTGGCATCAGGACGGTCGACATCTTCGGCTACCACACCGGGTCGGTCACGGCGACAGCGCTGGCGCTGCGCGCGCCCGAACGGGTCGGGCGGCTCGCCGTTATTTCCCTGCCCTTGATGGCAGCCGAGACGCGGGAGGCCCAGTTCAACAAGATTGCACCGGATTTGGTGGTCGCGGCCGACGGCAGCCACCTGTCGTCGGTGTGGCAAAAGAAGTGGGCGTACCGCGGCGGCACCCAGACGCTGGCGCTATTCGATGCCTTTATGTCGGACTATGTGCGACCCGGGCCGTTTAACTACCGCGCCTATTACGCGCTGTTCGGTTATCCGCTTGAGGCGCGTCTGCCCGACGTCACCCAGCCGATGCTGGTGTTCAATCCCCAAGACGAGATATCCGACAATACGCGTCAGGCGATGGCGCTGGTCCGGAACGGCAGGTTGGTCGAGGTCGCGCCGTGGGGATACGGCATGCTGGACACGCATGCAGCGGAAATCGCCGCGCAGCTGCGCGACCATTTCGACGCGTAGGACGCTTATTGCGCGGCGTCTGCTCGTCGGGCGGCGACGGCGCTCTCGACGGCGGTGCCTTCGAAGAATTTGGGATTCATCTCGGTGTGAAGGCGGGCGACGTTGCCGAAGGTGAAGGCCGCAAAGTCTTCTTCGCTCAACAGCCCATCGGTCACGAGTGCCCACGCGTCAGCTAGAATTTGAGTCGGGTCGGGTACGTCCCAATGGCCGATGTCGGATCCTAAAAAGGCATTGAGCTTGGCGCCGAATGGGTTGAGGCGCGGATTGAAGGCCGCACCGTTCATGCGGTCGTCGGCCTCGCACCCGACGAAGAAATTGGGCAGGAAGCGTTTGCCGATATCGGCCTTGCGGGTGAGCCCAACGGCGCCCCAGTCGTCGACATCTTCGGCCGTTTCGACCCCCGGATGGCTCGCGAAAATACTATCGAAGGCATCGGGATCGCCGGTCGCCCCCAGCAGATCGGCGCCGTAGCGGCGGAAATAACTGGACAGATCAGCGCGGTCGAGCAGCTGCGGGTCGTTCACCTTGCGCAAGCTCTCAATGTTGCGTTTTTCCCAATGCTCGGTGATGTCGTTCAGCAGGCTCACCGCCCAGCCCGCGCCGCCCTCGAGAAAACCAATGCGCAAATCGGGAAAGCGGCGCGTCACCCCGCCCATGAACAGTGCTTTGCACACCGCGTCGGCACCAGCGGCGAAGTGCCCGATGTGGTTGTACATAAAGTTCGTGGTCGTCGCGCGCGCGCCCCAGCCGGTTCCCATGCCACTGTGATGCGTCGCCGGCGCGACGCCGAGCTCCATGCATTTGGCCCAGACCGGGTCGTAGTCATAGAGGCTGTCGACGGCCAGCGGGTCGATCCACACCGCGTGCCGGCTACCACCGGCATCGGCAACGGGGCGGGTGACGCAGCCCGGAATGGTGACCGTCTTGAAGCCAAGTTCTTTGACCGCGAACTCGATCTCGGCAATCGCTTCATCGGGTGTGTGGATTGGAATAACGGCCGAGGGCGTCATGCGGTCGCGATGGGCGTCGAACATGTCGGCGTACATGAGGTTCAAGGCGCGGCACCCGCCGAGCCGTAAATCGTCATTGTTGCTTGAGGAGATCGGGATGCCGACCGAGGTGTAGAGGATCGAAAAGTCGATCCCGAACTCATCGAGCCGCTCGCGGATGAGGTTGGGCAACATGGTGGTGGCGCGCTCCCGGGCACTGGCCGAGTTGACTAGCCACGAGGGCGGCCGCATGAGGCGCTGCTGCCGCCGTGCGTCCGGTGAGAGGGCAAACCAACCCTCGGCGTCGTCGTAGGGACTATTGGCGCGCTGGAGCCGGCCGTAGCGGTCGGCCAGCTGCTGGCCGCCAGCCTGCCGCAGATAGTCGAGGAAAACCGGGAGAATTTCGACGATGTGGCCGTCGCCATCGATCACCGGGTGGTTTAGGCCTGCGCGTACCTCTTGGGCGGTCTTGGTCGCCATGGCGGCTTCCTTTCGGTTTCCTCGTTTAGCCGGCTTGGCCAGCCATTCTACCGTGCCAGGGCCGAGTTCCACGCCGTTTCTGGCCGACCAAAACCTAGGTCAAACGCGAATTTATCCACAATTGATGCAAATTTGCGTTTCACAGGCTGTATTATGCAATTCTGCATATCATTCGTGCGACCTTCGGTGATGTGGGGGTCGGCAAGGTCTGACTAAAGTTTCACCCTGGACATCAAAGATAGCTGATGAGGGTGATTATGTGGCGTCAGGCAGAACAAAGCGTGGAGCGCGAGGTCGACGAGCAGGTCCAACGTCTGCCCCATCGGTCCGTGCCTCGGCCCGCTGCGCGCATCGTCTTGAAGCCGGGCGGCACGGGGTTTCCGGCGCGGCTTGCCAACGCGATCCTCGGTGACGAGGCCGCTGATCCGATCGCCCCGCTTAGTCCGCGCGAGACCGAATGCCTGGAGTGGACGGCCCAAGGCAAGACGACCTGGGAAATCGCGCAGATCCTTTGTCTGTCCGATTCAACGGTGAACTACTACATCCGCAATGCGATGAAGAAACTTGCCGTTCACACCAAGGCGCATGCGGTGTCGAAAGCCGCCGTGTTGGGGATGTTCGGATGACCGTCGATTTGAGTTGGGCGGCCGTTGCGCCGCTCGATACCAGTTTGAGGGCCGGGTTTGTGACGCCATCTCGGCGTCTCGCGGCCAAGCTTCCCCTGCGCCGCACCCAGGGGAGGGAATTGTGGACGTTGGCCGCTTGTGCCGACGGCGGGCCCCCGCCTCCTCTGGGATCCGTTTCGCGACCTGCGGGGCAGTCCGCGCCCTCAAAATATTTGGCGTTCGCGCCATCACCGTCTTTGGCGTTCGCGCCACTAGCGTCCGGTATTGAAGACATGCCGGGCTACGTATCTGCACAAGTTGAACTGGAGATGAAATGACTGAGTTAGCCGCGAACGGATCTGGGGCCGGCCGCTGGTTTCGGCTCAAGAAACTCGCACACGCGATCGGCGTTCAGAAACGACAGACCAAGGCCGCTCCGAAAAGAGATGCCCATGCCGACTACTGGCAGGTACGCAACCACCGTAGTCCATCGCCAACCACGTCTATTCGCAAGTAAGCACCGGTCGCGCCGGCGCCAACACAATTAACAATGCCGCAACGCGGCAACGGTGGAAATGACCGCTCCACCGCACAAGGGAGGTCTGCAACATGTTCACCTACGAGCTTTACGTCTTTGAGCGTGGCCGCTGGATGCTCGAATCCTCATTCGGGGCCGAGCGGCGAAACGAGGCCCTCGACCTTGCCCGCCGCATCGAAGCGCACCGCAGCGCTGACGGCATTCAAGTCATCCGTGAGCGGATCGATCCGACGAGCGGCGGCATTGAGCGCTCGACCGTTTACAACACCTGGCGGCGGCGCAAGGCAATGGCTTGGCGCGAGGCTCGGGGCGACGATCCAGGACCCTATGCCGATGTGCTACGCGAGGAGCCGCTAGACGACCTTCTGCCCGAGCCAATCTATCTGACGGTCGATGGGGTGAGCGACGGTTCGCCGGCGACCGGGCCGGTCGTCGCCAAGTTGATCGCGCTCGCGCTCGCAAGCTTTGGGTTGGCCACCTTGGTTACCGCTGTACACAGCGGCGCGACCGCCGGTGCGATGGGGCTCTGAGGGTGCCATGACGCCGCAAGACTTTGTCGACATGCTGCGCCGACATGAGCGCTTCTTGCGCCGACAAAGCGGTGGTCGGCGCGCGGTGCTGACCAATATTGACTTGTCGGGCCTGCGGCTTTCCAACATGAACCTGCGGGAAGCAAAGTTGACCGGGGTCAGTTTTCGGAAGTGCCGTCTCGTCAACGCCGATTTTTCCTTTGCCGACCTTTTTGCGGCGGATTTTGCGGAGGCCGAACTGACCGGCGCCAATATGAAGCGCGCCGATCTGCGGGGTGCGCGTTTGTGCGGCGCGGTGCTGCGCGACGCCAACCTCAAAGAGGCTGACTTGCGACCAGGTGCGCTGGTTGTCGATCAATATCAGCCGCGCGAAGGGGGCAGCGTGGATTTTTCCGTCGAGCGGCCGACCGAAGGAAACGGGCGCATCACCGACCTCACCGGCGCCGACATGCGGCGGTCAAACTTGGAGGCCGCAAAGCTGCAAGATGCCAAGCTGGTTGGTGTAGACCTTCAGCGCGCCAATTTGAGCTTTGCGCGGCTCGAGCGGACAAACCTGCGCGGCGCCATTCTCACGGATGTCCGCCTTACCAGTGCCGATCTTGCGGGCGCGTCAGTCAGTGTTGCCTCCACGCTGTGGCCGCTCGATCTCCAGCTGACTATGCGCACGCACGCCATTTGGGCGGATTCCGACGGGCGCGACGGGCGGCGGGCCGAACTCGGGCGCGGGGACATGCGTGATATGGACCTCTCCCACGCGTTTTTGTCAGGGGCAAATTTAGCGGGCGCCAATCTGTCCGGCGCAAATCTCACCAGTGCCGAGCTTGTCCTAACCAATCTTGAGGGCGCCAATCTCGACGGCGCCTATCTGTCGCGGACGGATTTGTCCGGCGCTAACCTGACCGGTGCGTCGCTCAAGGGGGCGGTGATCACAAGCGTCAAATTGGAGCCGGTGGTGGTGAAGCGGCGCGACGGCGGCCCCGGAAACAAGCTGGTTCAGACCAACTTCTCAGATGCGGACCTGACCGGGGCGGAGATCGCCTACACGAGTTTCCATAAATCGTTACTTGGCGGCATGAAGCCGGTCGGCGTGATTGCCGCGATCAATAATCGGTTGGAGAGCTTGCAGACCATCTAAGGTGTTGCGTTGGGCGCGCCCACGGTGACACTCATCGAATGAGCCAAGCGATTACCCGATCCGCCTATGCCGATATTGGCGATGCCCAGGTGCACTACCGGTACGCCGGTGGCGCCGGTCATGCGGTCGTTTGCTTTCACCAGACGCCGTTGTCGTCGCGCATGTACGAACGGGCGTTGCCGCAACTCGGCCGGGATCTGCGCGCCTTTGCCTTCGACACACCGGGTTATGGCGGGTCAACGCCGCTGACAGGCGA
>JAQBYN010000001.1 GCA_027622715.1 Pseudomonadota bacterium
AAGACATTGTTCATCGAGCCGGGCAGCCCATGGGAGAACGGCTACAACGAGAGCTTCAACGGAAAACTCCGGGACGAGTTGCTCAACGGTGAGATCTTCTACACGTTGCAGGAGGCGAAGGTGCTGATCGAACGCTGGCGCCGGCATTACAACACCGTCAGGCCGCACTCATCACTCGGCTACAAGCCGCCCGCACCGGTCACGATCTTGCCGCCGATGGCCAAATCGCCTTACCCTCAAACCGTCCGGGCTCTCTCATAGAAACTGGACCACTGATCAGGGGCAGGCCACGCCCGTTCAACGGCGATATCAACTATCCCAATGTAACGAAGGCGAGCGGCGATGCGGGCCTAACCGTGACAACCGTCGATCCATCGACGGCGGGCAACCGAACCGTGACCCTGATGACCGACGTCGTATCGAGCCGCCCGTGGACGCTGCTGGGCCCGCTCGTCGCGCCGGTCGGCGACGTCTAGGCCGCGCTAAAATACCGGTTTGAACAAACCCAGCGCCGTGTTGATGACGACGATCGCCCAGATCGCCCAGATCCACGGCTTGCCGCGGTTGATGAGCGACGCAATGGTGTCCTCGACTTCGGGAGTCGAACCTTCGGTCAGGAGTCGCGTGAACGCGGGTCCGAACGGTTTGAACATGAAGTTGACGACGATGAGGATGACGATGGTCAAGCCGTAAAGCGCGACCTTGAGACGCAACCAGTTATCCGGAAACAATTCGCCGGCACTGAACGACACGATGAGCGCCACGATCACGACCGCAAGAAGCACGTAATTCCAGATATCTTCGATGCGACGTAGCTTCTTGCCCCATTCCGGCGCGGTGGGCCGGTGCACATTCCAAACCAGCCAACCCCACGCAATTCCTAGCGCCCAAATCACGATAAGCCAGGGCACACCGACCGGCGCCCATCCCTTGTTGTGGGCGATCGTCATGCCCGTAGGCACCATTAACGTCATGGCGAGGCGTGGAAAAATGTCGACACCCTGAAGAATTCGGGCGAGGACCGCGCGCTGCGGCGGCGAATAGTCGCGATGGAGAATAAGAATCGCTGCGTAATACGTGCCCATGTCGGCACCTAGCCAAAATGCCATCAGCAAGACGTGAAAGAAGATAAAGAGCGTCGTCCAATCCATCGCCGCGACCCCGAACTCTGTTTTTTTCTAGCAACCCGCGTAACTTTCGGGCAATTGTTCGCCAGTATTCTAAAAAGTAGCCCAAGTAGTTGAGTGCATCAATCTGAGGTTTAGCATGAAGTTGTCCGGTAAAACGGCGCTAGTAACGGGTGGCGCACGCGGATTGGGGCGATCCGCGGCGCTGGCCATGGCGCGCGAAGGTGCGTCGATTGTGGTCATCGATTTGTTGGCCGATATCGTTGAGGAATCGGCGGAAGAAATTCGCGGCACCGGAGCCGAGGCGCTGGCGATGTTCGCCGATATCAGCAACCCCGAACTGGTGACCGAGGCGTTTGCAAAGACGCAAGAACGGTTCGGGCGGTTGGATATTTTGATCAATAACGCCGGCATCGCGCCAAACCGTTTGATCATGGATCAGTCATTGCTCGAGTGGGAGCAGGTGCTGCGGACGAACCTGACCGGAACATTTCTGTGCTCGCAGGCCGCTGTGCCGATGATGGAACAGGTCGGCGGCGGCGCGATCGTCAATATCGCGTCGACCTCGGGTCAACGCGGTGCAACCGGGCGCAGCGCCTACGGCGTGTCCAAAGCCGGGATCATTCAGTTGACGAAGATCATGGCGGTCGAGTTCGCGGAAAAGAATATTCGCGTCAACGCCATCGCGCCGGGACCGGTCGATACGGCGATCACCAACCATAGCCCCGGGACGGTCGAGGGCTATTTGAGCCGCATTCCAATGCGACGCTATGGGACGCTCGAAGCGATTGGTGCTGCCGCGTTGTTCCTCGCCTGCGATGATTCTTCGTACACGACGGGGCATGTGTTGAACGTGGACGGCGGCTTCGAAGCCGCGGGCCTGATGTTCCCGCAGGATGAGATTTCGGGCGCGGCGGACATGGAAGACGCCTTCGAGGGCATCAGTTTCCAGAGCGTCGAAGACAATTAAACCCGCAATAAACTAGCGAATCAGCGGGTTTACCGCCGAAGCGTGGCTGGCGCTTGCGCGACCGGTCGCCGTTCGGGCCAAATGAGCCCAAAGGGAGGACAGGGCATGTCCGAAACAAACATCGACGCGGAGATGCGCTTTTGGCGCACCCCGGCGGGCGTCCGGCGCGCCTATGCTGATGGCCGGTTCGGCCAGCTTCATTACCGGATCGCGCGTCCCACAGGCGCGACCGACAAAACGCCGCTTATTTGTTTCCACCTCAGCCCCAACTCGGGCCGGGTCTATGCCTTATGGCTTGCAGAAATGTCCAAGGACCGGATTGCGGTCGCGCCGGATACGCCGGGTTTTGGTGAATCCGACGCGCCGCCCAGCGCCCCTGACATTGCCGACTATGCGGCCGCGATGGGCGAGCTCATCGATCACCTCGGTTTCGATCAGGTTGACGTCATGGGTTATCACACCGGGTCGCGGACCTGCGTTGAGATCGCCCAGCAGCGGCCTCAACAAATCAGGCGCATCGTTTTGGTTTCCGCCCCGATCTATTCCAAGGAAGAACTGGAAGTCCAATACAAGACCATGGGGACACCGAGTTCGGATGAGACAACCGACGACGGGAGCCATCTGCAACGCAAATGGGATGGTCACCTTCGTTGGAAGGATCGCGCCGCACCGCTGGTGTTTGTCCACCGTGAAGTCTGCGAGGCGTTGCGCGGCGGCAACAAAGCGTGGTGGGGCCATCATGCAGCGTTCCGCCTGCAGCACGCGGAGCACTTGCCCAACGTCAAACAACCGGTCTTGGCGTTGTGCCCGAACGACGACCTGCGGGTGCCGACTCTGCGCGCGAAGGAATACATTCAAAACGGACGCGTGCATGAGTTGCCGGACTATGCGCACGGCATGTTGGACGTACACACCACTGAGGTCGCGAGCGTGGTGCGTGACTTCCTCGATGGTCCGGCCGCCGACATTGGGACAACGCAAAGCAGACCAACCCCGCCGCTGCCGCCAACGCCGCCTAAACGGGCTATCCGGCGCGCCTTCATGGACGGCCCCGACGGCGGGCAGGTGCACTACCGAACCGCGATGCCATCCGACCCGGCGCAGACGCCCCTTATGTGCCTGCACATGAGCCCCAATTCGGGGCGCATCTATGAAGCAATCTTGCAAGACATGGGGACGGACCGGGTTGCGGTCGCGCCGGACATGCCGGGCTTTGGTGAATCGGATGCGCCGAATGCGCCGCCGGAAATTGCCGACTATGCGCGGATCGCCGGGCATGTCGCCGACAATCTCGGTCTGAAAAGGATCGATGTGATGGGTTATCACACCGGCTCGGAGACCTGCATTGAGCTGGCGTTGCAGCGGCCCGATCTTGTGCGGCGGATCGTGCAGATCTCCTGCCCTGTGTTTACCGACGCAGAACTTGAAGAACTGCGACGCGGCTATGCGGCGGCGCCGTTGATGGCGGACGGCTCGCATCTCGTGGGCAAGTGGCGCCACATGCTGCCGTTCTATGGGCCCAAGGTGCCGCGCGAGGTGATGGCGCGAAACTTTGCTGAGGGATTGCGTGGTGGCCCGGTCGCGCATTGGGGACACCGCGCCGCGTTCAACTACGATTTGCGCGAGTCGCTGCCCCGTGTGACGCAACCGATTCTGGTGATCAATCCGAACGATGACTTGGTCGAGCAGACGCCGCGCGGATTACCGCTGATGAAGAACGGACGCGTGTTTGAGATCAAAGATCGAGGACACGGGTTCATCGACACCATGACGGCCGAGTTCGCAAAAACTTTGCGCGGATTCCTCGACGTCGAAACCGTGTGAGGACTCCATGACAAACGACGCGATGAAAAACTGGCGAACGCCCGACGGCGTGCGCCGCGGCTTTGCCGACAGCCGTTACGGACAAATTCATTATCGGATCGCGCGGCCAAGCGAGCCGAAGCAAATCCCCCTGATTTGCTTTCACCTGAGCCCCGGGTCGAGCCGGATGTATGGGCAGTTTCTGCAGCGCATGGGCGTGGACCGGGTGGCGATTGCCGCCGATTCTATTGGGTTCGGCGAAAGCTCCCCGCCGCCCGCGCCCAAAGAAATCGAGGATTTCGCGCAATGCATGGGCGACTTGTTGGATTCGCTGGGGATCGGCGACGTCGACGCAATGGGCATGCACACAGGCTCGGAGGTCGCGGTCGAACTAGCGCGACAACGGCCCGAACAGGTCCGCCGCTTGGTTCTGATCTCGGCGCCGGTGTTTAGCGACGAAGAACTGGATGCCTTCCGCACCGAGTATCACGGGGTTCCCCTCGCGCCCGACGGCAGCCACCTTAAGATTCGATGGGACATGCACTGGCATTGGCGCGGACCCGGCGTCGGACCCGACCTGATCCAGCGCGAGATATCGGAGTCGCTTCGCGCCGGCGAAAAATACGAGTGGGGTCACCGGGCGGCGTTTAACTACCCGTTCGGTAAACGCTTGAGCGAAGTCAGCCAGCCGATCCTCGTCCTCAACACCGAGGACGACCTTGTCGAGCAGACCCGGCGCGCGGGACCGTTGATGCAGAACGGGCGCATTGTGGAATTACCCAAAGCGGACTACGGCCACGGGATGTTCGACATCCGTCCCGACGAGATCGCCGCGATCGTGCGGGAGTTTCTCGACGACGACGGGATCGACAACGACGCAATCAATCCCGACGACGCGGGCAAAACGACCATCGCCTCACCGGCGAGTGCGGCGACATTCGTGCGCCGCGCGTTTACCGATAGCCGGTGGGGCCAGCTGCATTATCGCGGCATTCACCCGCCCGAAGCCGAACGAACCCGGCGGCCGCTGATCTGTTTTCACGCCAGCCCAAGATCGGGCAAAGCATTTGTCAATTTGATGAAAGCCGTCGGGACGGATCGGATCGTCCTCGCGCCCGACACGCCGGGCTTTGGCGAAAGCGAGCCGCCATCCGAACCCGTCGAGATCGCCGATTTGGCCGACGTCATGGCGGATTTCGTCATGAAGCAAGGCTTTGACGAGGTCGACGTGTTCGGCTTTCACACCGGTAGCGAGGTCGCGACTGAGCTGTGGCACAAGATGGGCAAGATGGTGAAACACATCGTCATGTATTCCGCCCCCATCTTTTCCTACGAAGAACTCGCCGGGTTCCGCGCGCGCTACACCCCGGTCACCTTCGGCGAGGACGGCATGCACAACGTCACGCGGTGGCAGTTTTTCTGGCCGTGGTTGGGGCCGGATCAACCGATCGAAAACTACGCCGATGCATTCAATGAAACGCTGCGCTGGGGACCCGCCTATTCGTGGGGGCACCGGGCCGCGTTCAACTATCCGATGGCCAAGCGGCTAAAGCAGGTGAACTGCCCGGTGCTGGTGCTCAATCCCGAGGATGATCTGTACGAGCAGTCCAAACGGGCCGCCGAGGTCATCCAAAAAGGTCGCGTCCACGACTTGCCGGGGTTCGGCCACGGCATGCTCGACACGCGGACGCAGGAGATTGCGGCGATCGTACGCGAGTTTCTTGAGACCTGAGTTATTTACCGCGGCTCACGAACCGGTCGCGCAAATCGATCAGCCCGGCATAGAGCAGCGCGCCCACGGCACCGCCGGCGAAGTAAGCAATTCCGCTGACGACAATGTTGTCTTCGGGGAGAATGCCGCGCGCCTGGATGACAGCGACGACAACGATCCCCAGCAGAATGAAGACGTTAAGCCAAATGTTGAAACGCGGCCGATCTGTGCTCATCGGTTTCCCCAGCGGGTTGGCGCGCCTGTCGCGCGCGACACCCCTTCCCTATGGTCAGTCGAAGACGGATGCAAGCTTGCCGCCTAGACTGTCATCGCCCTGCTTGGCGCGCTTGCGGACGACATGCCTGAGAAACCGGGCCGTCGTGCGGTAAAAACGACGCTTTCCGGGCTCGACATTGTCCAACATGCTACGGGTGTGAAGATGCTCGATTAGCACAACGACCTCGGCCTGACGGCGCGACCAGGCCAATGCGACGAAGTCATCCAACAGTTTGAGATCGCCTTCGACGCGTTCGTGTCCCGGCTCAATAAACATATTGTTCCCCGGCTGGTTGGCCCGATCGTTGCGGCGGAAATACACGGACAAAATACACGAACGATCGCAGCATTTCTTGTGTTGCCCTATGGATGGGCGATAACGGGAATTGGATCGCGTTTGTTCGCTGGTCTTCTCGAACTGTGGCGGCCTCCCCCTGCCCGCCTAATTGAGTTAGAACCGGGCTATGGAGTTGGGCATCTTTCTCATGCCAGCGAGCGACCCATCGCGGCCGCTGGCCGAGGTCATCGACTGGAACATCGAGGTGATCGCGCGCGCCGACGCGTTGGGCTATGCGGAGGCGTGGGTGGGCCAACACATTACGACGCCGTGGGAGCCGTTGCCCTCGCCGCAGCAGATCATTGCCGGGGCGATCGGGCGCACCGAAAAGATCCGTTTGGGAACCGGCGTTGAAGTCCTGTACCAACAGCACCCGCTGCGTCTTGCAGCCGAGTTGATCCAACTGGACCATATGAGCCGGGGCCGCCTGATGTTCGGATTTGGCGCGGGCGGGACGGTGACCGACGGACAGCTGTATGGGTTGGACTTTGCCAAGGGTGAGAATCAGGCGCGGTCGCGCGAAGCGTTAGAGATCATTTTGCAAGCGTGGTCGCCCGACGGGCCTGGCGACTTCGATGGCCAATTTTGGACGACGCGGCGCCCGAAGTATTCCGATAACTACTATTGGCACCTCAAACCCTACGCGCCGGCCGAACCGCGCATCGCGTTTGCAGGGTTCATGCCCAAATCGGGATCGCTGATGATCGCGGGTGAAAAGGGCTACATCCCGATGAGTTTCAACGTGGCGCCGCAGCATGTGTCGGTCCACTGGCCGTCGATCGAAGAAGGCGCGGCACGCAGCGGGCGCACCCCGTCACGCAGCAACTGGCGGCAGATTCGCGAGGTCTATGTCGCCGATAGCGCCGCCGAGGCACGGCGCGCGGTGGTGGACGGCTTTGCCGGTACATTTTGGAATACGTATTTCAGCGTCATCGCCGAACGACTTGGTATCGCCGATATGTTCCGCCGCGACGGCGCGCCGCCGGGCGCCAAAGTTGACGCGGCCTATCTTGTCGATCACGGCACATGGTTTGTCGGCACGCCCGACACCGTTGCCGATCAAATCGTCGATCAGTACCGGCAGACCGGCGGCTTTGGTGTGCTGCTGCAGATCGGCTTTGATTACGCCGACGCTGGCGCGCGGGAGGGCTGGTTTCACTCAATGGAATTGCTGGCCACGGAGGTCATGCCACGGGTCAACCGGCTGATTGGCGCGTAGGCCTTAATCCAGCCGTATTGTGGGCACGACGGTCGCCGCGGCGCCTTTTCAAGCGTTGGTCAAGACGACATACTGCTAGGCAGACCATGCCAGCCGTCTGGGAGGACCCCGAAAATGACCAAATACGTCCACCACGAGATGAAGGTCGCACCGACCCCAGAAGAAGCCGCGCGCCAAACCTTTATGTCGAGCATGCGCATGTACGTGCTGCTCGATATGGCGAACGGCATGCGCACCGTCTACGACACCGAGGTCGCGCCAAAATTTGAACGCAAGAACAAGCGCGCGCCGCGAGACGGCACAGAAGTTCATCGCGCCCTGAAGAAGGACACGTTCTTTAAGTTCTATTCGTCGATGCGCTGCAACGCGCAGGAGATGGTGTTCCGTTCGATCCTGCCGACGGTGGAACGCAGCCAAGATGCGCTGAATAAGAAGGCGAAAGTCCTGAGCCGGTCGAAAAAGGCTGCGGGTACGATCGAAACCGATCCGTCTTTCGTGGTGCCGCGCAGCGTGGCCGCGATCGACGTGCACCGGATGCCCGGCAACTACGACACCGAATACGGCCCCGACGATGTGACGCAAGGCGCGGTCTACGACAACGGCATTTCCGTTTTCAGCATGGGGTTCTTCGGAGACAACCTAGACGACATCGGCAGTTCTATTTCGCTGTTCATCAAGAACAAGTATCCGAAGTTCGCGCCCAAGCGCATCTTGGATATGGGCTGCACCATTGGCCACAACACCGTGCCCTGGGCCAAGATCTATCCAAAGTCTGAGGTCCATGCGGTCGATGTGAGCGCGCCGGCGGTTCGCTACGGCCACGCGCGCGCCCAGTCTGATGGTGTTGCGGTTCATTTCCACCAACAGAACGCGGAACACACAAACTTTGAGGACGGCAGTTTCGATCTGATTTTCTCGTCGATGTTCCTGCATGAGGTGCCCAAGAAAGGCATCAAGAAAATATTCAAGGAAGCGCACCGGTTGCTTAAGCCCGGCGGGCTGATGCTGCATATGGAATTGCCGCCCAACAAGATGTTGGGGGCCTATGACAGCTTCTATTTGGATTGGGACAGCTACTACAACAAAGAGCCGTTCTACAAACCGTTCCGCGATTTGGATCCGGAGGTGGTCTCGGAAAACGCCGGTTTCGCCAAGAACAAGTTCGTGCAGTTCATCATTCCCAGCGTCGGCCAATACGGCGAAAAGGCGGTGAAGGACTCGGTGAAGAAACAGACCGGCAAGGCCGACGATCAAACCGGACGTTTTGCCGCCGGCATCCATTGGTATTGTTTCGGGGCCTGGAAGTGACTGCGGCCGCTGAAAAGAAGCCGCTGCGCTACAGCGTCCGCGGCAAGAATACCCAGTTCTTTTCGGGTGAAGGGGTCGACGAGTTGGTGTCGATCACCATGGCACTGGCGCAGGAGTTGTGGGTCGTGAAGGAGCGGCTCGCGGCTTTTGAGGCGGTGGCCACCAAGAAGAAGGTCTTCACCGCGAAGGAAATTGAGGGTTTCAAGTTCACGCCGGCGCAACGCGCGAAGCTTGATGCCGAGAGCCAAGCCTTCATCGACCGCGTGTTTTTCGTCTTGCGTGAACGCGTCGAGGGCCTGGCCGCCGACCCGGACGAGCCGCCCGCGCCCAAAGAACCATGATCGTCATTGCTGGCACGGTGCGGGTGCCGCCGGAAAAGATCGACGGCGCGCGACCCCACATGGAGAAGATGCTCAACGCATCGCGCGCCGAGGCGGGTTGTATTTCCTACAGCTATGCGCAGGACGTTCTTGACCCCAGCTTGATCCACGTTGCCGAAGTCTGGGAAAGCGACGATGCGCTGAAAATGCATTTTGAGTCGTCGCATATGAAGGAATGGCGCGCGGCGGGCGCGACCTTCGGGATCAGCGACCGCAATCTAACGCGTTACGCCGTGACGGACGCCACGCCGCTGTAGACGACCAACGCGACGGCTTGGGCGTATGCCCTCCCCTTCCCTTTTGGCACGGCTGGCGGTCATGACGGTGGATCGCCGCGCACCTGGCGCGAGGCCGCGTTATGATGGCGGACAAACAAGGGGAGGCCGGCATGGGCGACACAACAATCCGCAGTCATTTTCTTACCGTGGGGACACGGCGGGTGCATTACCGGCGGGCCGGCTCGGGGCCTCCGGTGGTGATGCTGCACGCCTCACCGAGCTGGGCACGGGCGATCGACCCATTCACGCGAGTCTTTGCCGAGCGTTTTACCGCGATCGCGCTCGACAGCCCGGGCTATGGCCATTCCGATCTACTGGACATGGTGCAGCCCGAAATCCCCGATTTTGCTGAAGCGTTGAAAGACACGTTGGATGCGTTGGGCATCGACAAATGCGCCATTTGGGGGTCGCACACCGGTGCCTCGATCGCGATGGAATTCACGGTGCGCTACCCTGAGCGGGTCTCGGTGTTCGTGATCGATGGGTATCCGGCGTACGAGGATGCCTACCGCGCCGATATGACGAAGTATTACCTGCCGCCGTATGAGCCAAAGTGGGATGCATCGCACTTGCTCAACACATGGCACAAGTTTCGCGAGCAGTTCATTTTTTCGCCGACATTCCGCTGGCACCGCGAAAACCGCTCAAGCACGGCGGCGCCGCCGCTGGCCGACCTGATGCAAGACATGGTGCTGCCGCGGTTTATTACCGGCGAGGCCTACAACATCGGTTACTCGGCAGTGTTCCGTTACGCGGGACTGGTGCCCATCGGCAAATTGGCGGTGCCAACATGTTTTGGCGCGCGGACCGGCGATTCCTTGATCAAAGGGTTTCCATTGATTGAAACCCGCAAGGCCGAGGGTTCGTGGACTGAGGAACTGCCGCGCGATATCCGCCAAGCGGCGTTGCGCTACCGCGAGATACTGGAAATGCACCCGGCACCCGGCGATGCCCCACCTGCGCCGGTACCGGTGAGCGTCGCGGGAAAGCTAAACCGCAGCTATGTCGATCTCGATTTCGGCCAGATGGCGGTGAGTGCCGCGGGACCCGAAGACGGGATACCACTGGTTTTGTTGCCGCAATTGCCGGGCGACGTGACGCTAGATGCGGGCTTTATGCTGGAATTGGCCAAGCTGGGCCGCCGCGTTATTGCGTTGGATATGCCCGGTAACGGCGATTCGGACGACTGGGCGGCGGCACCGTCGATCGCGGGCTACGCCGCGGTGCTGCTCCAGGCACTTGATAAACTTGGATTGGCGAAGGTCGATCTGCTGGGCCACCAAGGCGGCGCGTCGGTCGCGACCGAGTTCGTGCTGAATCATCGAAACCGGGTGCGCAATCTTTTGTTGTTTGCGCCGTTATCTATGCCTGACGAAGTACGCCTTGCCCTGGCACCACACTATGCGCCGCCAATTGAGCCCAAGGGCGACGGCTCACATCTCATCAGTCTGTGGTTTGCGTTACGCAACGAGCAGCTGTTCTGGCCGTGGTACAACGAATCGATCGAGGCAATCCGACGCATCGAACCGGAAATCGATCCCAAGCTTTTGTCGCGCAAGATAACCGGCATCCTCAAGCACTACCGCAATTACCACAAAGTCTGGCAGGCCGTGTTCGATTACCCGGTACGCGACCGCTTGCAGATGATCCAAGTGCGCACGCTGGTTGCGTCGATCGAGGATGATCCCTTTCACCGCTTTGCGCCGGAAGCCGCAGCGATGGTGCCGGACGGCGATTTCCAAATGGTCGATTTTCAGAACGACGCCATCGCCAAAGCGGTTGACGCGTTTCTGGTCGGCGGATCGTGACAATCGCCCGGCATTTCGTCACCGTCGGTACCCGGCAAGTGCACTATCGTCGCGCCGGCAACGGCGCGCCGGTTGTCCTGCTGCACGCCAGTCCGAGTTCGTCGTGGGCGTTGACGACGTTTGTCGAACGGTTCGGCCAGGACTACGCAGCGATCGCCTTGGATACGCCGGGCTATGGTTTGTCGGATCCGCTCGCGGTCGAGTCGCCGGAAATCGGCGACTATGCCGAAGCCTTGGCTGAAACACTGGACGCGCTTGGGATCGAGCAGTGCGCCTTATTTGGATCGCACACCGGCGCGACGGTGGCGATCGAATTCGCCCGGCGTTATCCGGCGCGGGTTTCGGTGGCGTTGTTCGACGGTTATCCCGCTTGGCCCGATCATGAACGCGCCAATATGCTGCGCGAGTATTTGCCGCCGTGGCAGCCGGTGTGGACGGGCCTGCATCTAGTTGAGTTCTTTCTGCGCTACCGCGAGATGAGCATCTACTGGCCGTGGTACGACCGGCGCAAGGCAACCCGCGCCGCAGCCGGCGGGCGCAATCTGGAGATGACCCACCGCATCACGCTGGCCGGCTTCATCGCCAGTAGCGGCTACGCCAAGGGCTATGCCGCTGTGTTCCGATATCCGGAGATTGAGGCCGTGCAAGGTTTGAGCGTGCCGACGTGTTTTGCCGGGCGGGCCGAAGATTCGTTGATCGAAGCCTTGAAGCTATTGGGCACGTTGCCTGCCGGATGCTGGCAAGAAACACTCCCGGCCGACGACGCTGGCGCGGCGCAACGCTACGCCGAGATCATTGCGGCTCATCCGCCAACCGGCATTGCACCGCCGCCGCCCGAGACGGTCCCCGTGGCAGGCCGCATTACACGGCGCTTTGTCTCTTGGCATGGTGGCGAAATTCTGGTGCGTGAGTGTGGCCACGGCGAAGGCGCGCCGTTGGTCTTGCTGCCGCATGTGCCAGGTTCGAGCGAAACCTGCGAGCCACTGATGCGCGCCCTGGCGGGTAGCCGCCGGGTTGTCGCACTTGATCCGCCGGGCAGCGGCGATTCGGATATGGCGGCCGTCCTTTCAGTTGACGAACAGGCCGATGCCATCGGTCAGGCTCTCACCGCGCTCGGCCTTGATACCGTTGATCTCTACGGCCACAACGGCGGGGCGTCGATCGCCGCTGCCGTTGCCACAGCGGACGAGAACAGGATACGACGGCTGATTCTAGACGCGCCACTCGCGGTACCGCTGGACGTTAGAAATGCATTGGCACCGCACTACGCGCGCCCGATTGAAATTGAGACGGACGGCGGACACTTGCTCAAGTTGTGGCACACACTGCGCAACGAGCAACTGTACTGGCCATGGTACAACGAAGGTCTTGAGGGTGTGCGCTTCGTCGAGCCCGACACGGACCCAACACGAATGACCGTGCGGCTGATTGGAATCCTAAAGCAGCACCGGAATTATCAGGGCACTTATGCGGCGCTTTTTTCGGACGATCTCAGCAACCGTCTGCGCGGCCTCGCTTGTCCGACGCTGGTTTGTGCCGCCGAGAACGATCCGTTCGCCCGGTACTGCAACTTCGCCGCAGATGTCATTCCCGGCGCAACACGCGCCGTCGCGCCAAGTGCGCCGGTGGACCGGGCGGTATTGATCCGCGAATTTCTGGACGCTTAACGCCAGCCGACCCCGGCTCTCCATTCGCGGAGCGCCCACGGGTAATCCCGCGCGTCGCCAAGGCAACTTGCGATCCCCGGGCTCTATTCAGCGCAGCAGCTGGCGGCGTCTCCACCAGCCAGACGCGCCTCCTGGATCGGCGGACATGGGAGCGTCCCAAAGGAGCAGTAGACGCAGCAATCGCCCGCGTTGGGTCGCAGCACCGCGCCGCAACCCTTACAATCGTAGAAGAACTGGCATGCATCGGTCGGCATCGTTTCGGTTTCGCGATGCCCACATAAAGGGCAGGTGATTGTGGACTTTAGCTCCACCAGCCGCTCTCCGTTCACCCGCGCGGGTCTAACTTTCTACGATCATTGCCGGATACCCGGCGTCCGCCGAGGCCCTGGCGATGTCGTTCGCCGTAGTTAGAGCCGGATCGAAAGTCACCGTTGCCGTTTTGGCCTCGCGGTCGACCTTGACCGAGCGAACACCTTCGAGCCGTTTCATCGCGCTCCTGACCGTAATCGGACAGACAGCGCAGGTCATGTTCTCGACCAAGAAGGTGTGCGTACGCAGCGTTACTTCGTCAGCCGCTTGAGCGGTCGAGATCGGTGCCAAGCCGGTCGCGCCAAGTCCAGCGAGGCCCAACAACGCCACAAGAGACGCAATCGTCAAAGTACGTTTCATCTCGTTCTCCCTAATATAATAGCGGCGCCCACCATTCGATCGTCATGGCGAGAACAACCAGCGGTGTGGCGGTCCATAGAGCGGATTTGGTGATTCGTGAGGATGCCGGGCGGGCGCAGAAAGAACCGTCTGCGCACGCCGGCTTCGGCCGGAAATAGACCCGCCGGAACGCCAACCCGAGAAGATCAGTGTCGCGCCGGCGAACAAAGGTTTGTAGGGCTCCAATGCCGTCAAAGTGCCGATCCAGGCACCCGACACCCCTATGGTCACAAGAACGAGGGGCACGATGCAGCACGATGAAGCGAGGATGGCGCCGATCAGACCGCCGGTCGCGAACCAGCCCGTGCGCGCGCCCGAATCGGCACCGTCAGCCGCACTATCAATGATGTTCGCGTTCGTTTGGGTCATCCCGCGCCAATTCCATTCGACTCGACCTTGTGGCCTAGAAACCCTACGGTCTGTAGTTACTACAGGATCAAGAGGTATTCGCGGAAATGGCGTTCACGGCTGCGGGAGTCCCGATCAAACGCGGCGCGCTCGCGAAGCGTTCGCTTTGCAACATCGAGACGATTCGTTATTTCGAAAAGATCGGGCTGATGACCGATCCCGACCGCACCGAAGGTGGGCACAGGCTCTATCGGCCAGAACACCAAGCCCGCCTCGCCTTCATCTTGCGGGGGCGGCAACTTGGGTTCTCTATCGACGAGTTGCGGAGTCTCTTGAGCCTCGTCGACTCGGGACACTATACCTGCGGCGAAGTGCTCACCCTCACGTACAAACACTTGTCTATTGTCCGCGAGAAGATCGCTGACCTGCGGCGGCTGGAAACCACGCTCGCCAAGGTCGTGGGTGAATGCGCCGGAGGTCAGACGCCCGATTGCCCGATTATCGACGCGCTGCAGAGCGTTTGATGGAGGGCGCCATTCTCCCCTCAACCGAATGAACCAAGTCGGGAGCCTGGACTTAGAGGGCTGCGGGCAGCCGGCGTTTTACAAAGTCGTCAATTAGGTTGGCCATCAGCACGGGCTGGTCTTGGCTGATGCGATGGTCGCAGCCGGGCACGTCATGCGCCTCGGAGCCCGGAATCATCTCTTGTAGGCGCTTCATATTGTGCGCCGGAAAGACGTGCGACTCGACGCCGCGCATCATCAGCGTTGGGCAGGACACCATGATGTCGTCCCACATGTCATTTTCGAGCACGCCTTCGGTGTATTGCGCCCCTTGTGGGTAATAGCGCCATTCGACCTCGCCCGTCTCGAGTTTCTTGAAGCTGTGTTCGGCGTAATGATCTTTCATATCTTGCGACCACAGGCGACTGAACGGCATCGCAGCCTTCGCCGAGTCGAAATCGGGAAATCGATGGTTCTTGACGATCTCGTCCTTGACGTCGGCGCTGATCTTTTTGTCGAGCGATAAGCCTGGGTCGGCAACGACCAGCGCCGCCACACGTGCGGGAAACTGCGAGGCGACGAGAAGCGCGATATTGCCGCCAGTTGCTGCGCCGACCAGAACCACTTGCGGAATTTGGAGCGAATCGAGGAATTCAACGAGGTCCCAGACATATTCCTGGAGCACGTAGTCGCGTTCGGGATAGTCGCTGAACCCGTGGCCCCGCGCATCCGGGGCGATGAAGCGATTCGGCAGCGAACTGGCGTCCACCATGAAGTCCCACACCCGTGCATTGGTCCGGTTTGGATGCATAAGCACAATCGGCGGGGAATCCCCGGGCCAGTCCAGATAGCTGACCCGCAAACGCGCGAGACGAATTTCCTCAGTGTCGGCGGGACTTTTGAATGTGACCATGGCTCAATGTTCTGGTGTGCCGAGGGTGGCGTCAAGGCGATTGACGCTTATCAGCGGCGAGCCACACCTGTAAGAAGGAGCGGACCGCAACAACCGCTCACATAACCGTGGCCGACCACAAGCGCATTCTCGTCATCAAGCATAGCGCCCTGGGCGACTTCGTCATGGCGCTCGGCCCGTTTCGTGCGATCAGGACGCACCATCCGGACGCACATATCACCTTGCTGACGACGGCACCCTACGCCGACCTCGGACACGGATGCGGGTGGTTTGACGCGGTCGAGGTCGACCCTAAGCCCCACATCCTGCAATGGCGCAGCTGGCTGCGCCTGCGGCGATTTATCATCGGTAGTGGCTTCGACCGGGTTTACGATCTGCAACACAGTAATCGGACGCACATGTATTTCCGGTTCTTCCGCCAGCCCAAGCCTGAGTGGTCGGGCATTGCCCCGGGATGTTCTCATCCCCACCGCAATCCCAACCGCAACGTCCTGCACACGCTTGAGCGCCAGGCCGAGCAACTTGCCGCCGCCGGCATTGCGCAGACGCCGGCACCTGATCTCGATTGGTTGACCGGCAATACGACGACGTTCGGAATCGCGGGTCGGTTCGCACTTTTGGTGCCGGGCGGCGCACCGCACCGGCCTGACAAGCGGTGGCCGCCGGCACATTACGGTGCCGTTGCACGCGCCCTCGCCGATGCCGGTATCGTGCCCTTCGTGATCGGCACCCAGGCGGAGGCTGCCGAGATTCGCGCCGTGGCCGAATCCGAGCCTCGCGCGGTCGATTTGATGGGCCAAACGTCGTTCGGGCAGATCGCCGAACTGGCGCGGCACGCCAGCGTCGCGATCGGCAACGATACGGGACCGATGCACATTATCGCAGCCGCCGGTTGTGCCTCAGTCTCGTTGTTTTCCCATGCTTCAGTTCCAGCCCAGACGCAGCCGCGCGGACCCGCCGTCGTTGTGATTCAGCGCGAGTCACTGGCTGATCTCGATCCCGCGGCGGTTTTGGAGGCCGCCCAGGCCATCGCCAAGAAGACCTAGGGTGCTGAAGCATTCGAGCCGTATTGCGCCGACCGAGCGCGCCAGCGACAATTCGATGCAATTGACTCTCTACTGACCCTGAAGGGACCCCTCCCATGGCAACCGTGATCCAACTCTTTGCGACCGAACCGGCGAGCGACTTGCAGCGTCTGCAGCGCGAATTGGTGTTAGGCCACCATATCTTGGACCGCGAAGGCCAAGGCCTGGACATTGCTGGGCATGTCACGGCGCGCCTGCCGGGAACCGAGACCTTCTGGTCGAACCGTTTCCGCCTTGGCTTTGATGAGGCAGCCCCGGCCGAATTGCATGAGGTCGACTTGAAGCTCAAGGTTTTGTCGGGACTCGGCGAAATTAGCCCGGCGCTCGATCTTCACGCGGCGGTCTATGCGCGGCGGCCCGACGTCAACGCGGTCGTCCACACCCACGCGATGAATGCGATGGCGCTATCCTCAATTGGCGTGCCGCTGGCGATGATCGACCAGCAGGCCTCGATATTTTTTGAAGACATCGCCTTCTTCAACGAGCACCACGGGGTGTTCTTAGAGGGTGAAGGCGAAACCGATCTGATTGCGGCGGCGCTGGGTCAGAACCGCGCCGCGATTCTGAAGAATCACGGCATTGTGGTGGTCGGCACCAGTGTTCAAGAGGCCGTGGTTGGCGCGCTTGTGCTGGAGGGCGCCGCCAGTGTTCAGGTTCGCGCAATGGCAGCGGGAACGCTCGATCCGTTGCCGGACGCGGCGGCACGCCAATCCAAGAGCTTTCTCGGGCAGGCCGATATTTTCAACTGGAAGTTCGACTATTACGCCCGCCGGGTTCTGCGGGAACGCCCGGACCTGCGCGAGGCCTTGGAAACCCAGGGCTAACGACCCTTTGGTTGCGGCTGCGCTGCCGCAGCGGCACAATGGAAATAGGCGCCTTGGCGCATTGCTGACCGACGGGAGATGACCGATGCCTAATCCGATGCTGCGCCGCGTGCCACGCGACGAAATGACCGAGCGGATGCGCTCTGACTACGACACCGCTATGGCCTTGCGCGATGACGCGACGATGAACGAGGTCGGCGCCAACGCCCCAGAGCTTATGGAGTGGTACAAGGACGAGTTCTACGGGAAGCTGTTCTACAGCGGGCGCGTCGAGCCGAGGCTCAAAGAAATCCTGCGCTACCGGCTGTCGATGACGCATGGTTGCGCCTATTGCAACAAGGGCAACCGAGTCGCGGCGGAAAAACAAGGTGTGACCGCCGAACAGCTCAAATGGATCATGAACGAGGACGCCGATTGTTTCGACGCGAAAGAACGCGCGGTTCTGCGCTTGGCCGACCAAATCGTGATGACCAATATGCACGGCGAACTCGACCAGAAACTCCACAAAGAACTGAAGCCACACTTTGACGATGCCCAGATTTTCGAGCTCGGCATGGTCGCCGGCATCCTGACGGGTATGGCCAAGTTCATTTTCGTCTATGACTTGGTCGAGAAAGAGGCCAATTGCCCGGTCGTCCCGCTGAGCGACGCCGCGGAGTAATTGCGATCGGCAATATCGCGCCGAGAATCGACCCGCCGAACAGCCGCGCCAATGGGGTTGTCCGCCTGCTCTCCTTGAGTGGGCTGACCGTCTTTATGATGCTTGGGGCCACCGCGTGCGGCGCGTTGAGCATTGTTGACCGGTGCGGGCGGGCCCACCCGCGCGGCACGCAGGGGTACCAGGATTGCGTGCGCGGCGAACAGGCCGAGGCCGAGCGCGTGCGGCAACGCGCCAACCGGCAATTCCCAACCATGAATTTGCCCTAGGCCACAGTGGCGCGCGATCGCAACTTTTACATCGAGGCGGTCGTTAGAGGATATTTTGGCGCGATGGATTCGGGTGACGTCGATGGCACCGTTGCATGCTTTGCACCGGACGCCACGCTGACGTGGGAATCCAACAATGTCCGCCTCACCGGGCATGACGAGCTACGCCCCTTTTTCGCCGAGCTGTGCGCGGGTACCAATGCGATGGCGCACGAAGTAACGAACTTCGTGGTGGATACCGACAAGGGCACCTGCGCCGTCGAAATCATCTACCGCAACGAGCGCACGGACGGGACGCTAGCGGATATGGCGAACTGCAATTTCTTCGACTTTGGCGCCGACGGGAAGTTTACCCGCGTGCGGTTTTGGAGCGGCGGCTCGGTCGATTAGAGCTCGACCAGCCAGTGCCGGCCCGTTTTGCGCCGAGCTACCCTGGTTTGCGCGCGTCGAGCACGTACATGTGGTTGTGCGGTGCGACCGTGGACATCGGCACGACGGCCGCGGTGTTGTGCGAAAATCCGGCCTGGACGGCAACATCAGCCCAATCGGTATCGCCCAGCGTGCCGATGAACGGCTCGGCGTTGTAGTGGGTGCTCCAATCGATCATGGCCTGGACGTACGGGGTCTTGTCCTCGTTATGGGGAAAGTCCATGTGCATCGCGATACCGCCCGGCGCGAGCAGCCGGCGGGTTTCCTTGACGTAGTTGCGTAAAGCCTTGGCTGAGGTTTCGTGCATCATGATGCACGAAAAAATGAGATCGAAACTCTCGTCTTCGAACTCGGTCGCTTCGGCATTTTGCTGGGAGAAATGAATGTCGTAGCCCATCGACGAGGCCCGTTTGTGGCCATAGCGGAGCAACGGCGCGGCGACGTCGATGGCGTGCACCTCGGCGTCAGGAAATGCGTCAGCAAACGCACAAGTCACCTGCCCCGGCCCAGACCCCATGTCGAGGATGCGGCGCGGTTGGAAGCCAGGTTGCGCCTTGTCGAGATAAGCCAACAGGTCGTGACCGAATGAATCATGATTGGGGCCGCGCGCGCCCCGCGCATAGATGAAGGCACCGCGGTCCAACAACGCGCCTTGGTAGGCATCATCTTCGGTGGACTCGGTGTGGTAATTGCCGGGCATGCAGTGAATATCGACTGCCGCGACGTAGCGCGGCGTCTTGAGCGCCGGGTTGAGGCGCAATGACCCTTTGCCGACACCGGTATCTTTAACACGCTGGTTGAGCGCGTCGTCCTGTCGATCGAGCGACACTTGCACCGAATCCCAAATGATTTCCTGGGTCGCGCGGTTGAGCGCGCCCCATGCCTGATGGAACGGATGACGTTCCATTGCCTGACGAACCTCTTTGCGGGTCTCGGGCTTGCGGCCGTGCGAATGGACAAAGCCGGGCTCCACCGCGTGGCGATAGACCGCGTCATTGCCGCCGACGATGTCGCCAGCGACGTACTCGCGCAACCGCTGCGCAAAGTCTTGCCGCGCCATTTCGTCGTGGTTGATCTCGGGGAACGCGCCGTGGGGTGCCTGACGGGTCATGGGTGCCTCCTGGGTTCGGGGGCAGTTTAGCGCGAGTGTAGGTGGTTCGCTATCCGGCGGCGGGCGTCACCGCTATCGGCGCAAACCCGGGCATTTCCAGCCCGAGAAGCCCCGACTAGGTGTCCTTTGTGTGCAGTGCGACCACGGGATCGGCACCCTGCATGTCGCCGGCCCACCGCTCGATCAAGTCAGAGTCGATGTCCAATTGGTCGAGGATGCGGGCGACGGTGTGATCGACGAGATCGTCGATCGTCTTGGGGTGGGCATAGAAAGCGGGATCGCTTGGCAAAATAGTCACGCCCATGCGGGCCAGTTTGAGCATGTTCTCGAGGTGGATTGCCGACAGCGGGGTCTCACGCGGCACGATGATCAACCGCCGGCGTTCCTTGAGGACGACATCTGCAGCGCGGTGGACGAGCGAATCGCCATAGCCGTTGGCGATGCAGCCCAGAGTACGCATCGAGCACGGCACGATAACCATTCCGTCGGTGCGGAACGAACCGGACGATACAGCGGCACTCATTTCGCCAGCGCCGTAAGAGACATCGGCCAGGGCGCGAACGTCCTTGGCGGTCTTGGTCGTTTCATGCTCGAGGGTCTGCTGGCCCCATTTGCTTAGGATCAGATGCGTTTCAACGTCCGGTGCCGCGCGCAGGACATCGAGCAGACGGATGCCGAAGATCGCCCCCGACGCGCCCGTGATACCGACAATGATTTTTTTCGGAGGGGTCATGGCGTACCGATTAAACCCGTGTTCTGGCGAAACCGTGTTCGGCCATATCGTTCCACACCATTTGGTCGACGATTTTTCCGTCACGCAGGGTGAAGCGGTCGACGTAGCGAACGTTTTGGTAGGGCGTGCCGTCGGGCTTTTCGCCTTGCAGGGTGCCGAAACAGAAAACAACCGTACCGTCGCCGGCGTCGATTTCGTCGAAACGTTGGAAGGCTTTCCAGCTGTTTTGCGAGCGGCCCTTTTGAAACGCCACGAGTTCTTCTGGGGTGGTGAAACGGTGGCCGCCCATGAAGACGGTGTAGAAACCCGAACCCAGCATGGCGCGGGCGGTATCGAGGTCGCGTGCCTCCATCGTCCTCAGGTATTTGAGGACCAGCTTGGAGGCGGCACCCGTGGCGGTTTCGTCGCCGCGCGCGGGCGGGTTGGGCGGAATCGGGCGGTCGCCCGGGCCGAAGCCGTGTTCGCCCATGTCGTTCCACACGTTCTGACTGACGAACTTGCCGCCTTGGACGACAAATCGATCGACGAAACGGATGCCCTCATAGGTGGTCTTCATGTCGATCTTCTTGCCGTACAGCGTGCCCCAGGCGTAGACGACGGTGCCGTCCGCCGCGTCTGCGGTTTCATCGAAGCGGTCGAAAACCTTGAGTGCGGTGCCTTGGCGTCCTTTGCCGTAGGCGATCAGCCCCTCGAGCGAGTCAAAGTGGCAATCGCCCGGGAATACCATATGAAAGTCGGGTGCCTGCATCGCCTTGGCGGCATCGAGGTCGCGCGCCTCCATGGTCCGCAAGTAGGTGAGCACCAGATTGGACGCCGACCCTGGGGTCAGCGTCGTTTCCGCATCGGCGATGACATCGGCGAGATTGGCCATGGGTTCCTCCTGAGGGCGCGACGCTTACGGCGCAACTAGCCGCTTGGGTTAAGGATCGTGCTGGTCCGCCCGCAGCAGCGTAAGGACGAGCGAGAATATGTTGTACCAAATAAACCCCAGCGCCAGAATAAACAGCACGGTGCCGGGAATGATGAGAATCGACAGGCCGGCGGCGCTCAAATAGGGCAAGCCGCCGATGGAAAACCAGATCCAGCCGCCGACACCGATCGTGAACGTGCCGATCCCGGCGACAACGAGCGCCAAGGCCAGGCGCCAGGTCAGATAGGGTCCCTCTTCTTCCATTTCCTCGGTTCTCTGCGGCGCCTTTCGGCCCCTGGACGGTTCGATTATGGTAAACCATTCGGGAGCGATGAAGGGCAGAAGACTGGGCACGGCGCTTGGCGCCGAAACACAGTAGAAGCAGGTTCCAAGTTCGGTCCGACTGCCCCTCTAAACAAGCCCCGCGCCTGTACTCGACGCCGAACAGATTGGGCACGCGAGTACGGGCAACCAAGAACGAGCAACAGGATAGATATCGTGAGCAATAACGGACACGGCGCCTACCCCACTTTGAAACAACAATTGGCAGCGGATGAGATCATCCTCGCGCCCGGTTGCTTCGATGCCTTTTCGGCCATGATGGTGCAGCAGGCTGGGTTTTCAGCGGCCTATATTACCGGCGCCTCAATCGCCTATACCCGCCTGGGCATGCCCGATATCGGTCTGGTCTCGATGAACGAGGTGGCGACGACCGTGTCGCTAATCGCCGAACGGGTCGACCTGCCACTCATCGTCGACGGTGATACCGGCTGGGGCAACGCGATCAACACCCAACGCACCGTGCGCTTGTTTGAAGCGTCGGGCGCGACCGCCATTCAACTGGAAGATCAAACCTTTCCCAAGCGTTGCGGCCATCTCAAAGGCAAGAGCCTGATCCCGGCGGGCGAAATGGTTGGCAAGATCAAAGCGGCCGCCGACGCACGCCGTTCGGACGACTTTTTGATCATCGGGCGGACCGACGCCATCGCGGTCGAGGGCTACGACAAGGCCGTCGAACGCGCCGAACGCTACGTCGAGGCGGGCGCGGATATTCTGTTTGTTGAGGCCCCGGAAGACGAAGATCAGCAACGCGATATGTGCGCCCGGTTCAAGGGCCGCGCGCCACTATTGGCCAACATGGTCGAAGGCGGCTCGACACCGGTGAGCGACGCGAAGGCTTTGCAGGATTTGGGCTATTCCGTTGTGATTTTCCCGGGCGGCTTGTTCCGCGCCTATAGCCTGCTCGCCGGTGAATACTTTGCGAGTTTGAAGAAGCACGGCACGACCAACGCGTTCCGCAATCGGATGTACGACTTCAAGCAAATCAACGAATTGCTGGAGACCGAAACCATCCTGAGCAACGCCGCGCAATACGACGCCGCGAATTTCGAGTAGGCGGACGCCGCCTGTGCCGCGATCGCGCGTTGCGACGCTTACCGTGCTGTGTGTAATGCTGTTGGGCGCATGCGCCAGCGGGACCAACCTCTCGTTCAATCCGTTTGGCGCGGGCCAAACTCGCGCCACGAGTGCGCAGAAATGCACTGGTCAAGGATACCGCGAGGACAGTACGGGCTATGGCGAGTGTGTCGCATTTTACGACAAACAGACCTTCACCAACCGCCGCAATATCGTGCTGGCGGTCGGTGTCGCGGCGCTGGCGGTATTTGCGTTTGAGGGGCAGTGCGACTGTCTGTTCGGCCCCGACCGCGGCGTTAAGTACACCAACTAGGCAATCCAGGTGCGACCTGCCGACCCGCAAGACTGATGTTCGCCTCCGCCGAAGAAAAAAGCCCCGCGGAACGGGGCTTTGATCTTCGGAGACGTCGTCCTGTTAGGATTCGGAAATCGTGAAGGTCAGGGTTTCGCTGTAGTCGGTTGCCTGATCGAGGTTCGCAGAGGTGCCATCGTAGGAGATGTTTGCGTCGTAGGTATCGCCGCCTACCGACGAGCGCGCGGCGCTCGAAATAAAGCTACCTGCCGCCCCCGAAAACGCGACCGCGACCGCATTACGCAAGAGCAAAAAGGATAGGTCGTCGTTGAGGGTTGCCGTTGGGCTGTGGAAGCACGGCCCGTTTGCCGCACCGCAGTCGCTGCTGGTCTGGTTCAAGGAACTGACCGACACCGAATAGCCAGTCGGATTGTTGGCCTCGGCAACGACAGTTGCCACTTTGAGTTGGGTGACAGAACCCGTCAGGTCGAGGCCTGAGGCCGCCGCTGCCGGGGTAATGCTGATCGCAAGAATCTGCTGAACGGTTCCGGTGAGCGTCAACTGGCTCGAGGTTGCCGCAATCGCCGCGGCGCCACTAGCCAACACAGCGGCGGCTGCAAATCCGGCCAACGCGCGCTGTAAATTTATTCTGCTCATTGGTTTCTCCTCTATGTCGCGATTGATCCCTTGTCACTATTGTTCGACTTTGCGACGAATAAGTCCTTGACACTCCTCAAAACACCCTGGGTTGCAGGCGGCGCGATGACTTCCACCCACAGACGGCTGTTCGGCGGCACGAGATGACTCAGGTACCAACGATCGATGCCTGCGCGGCCCAATTACGACAAGTGTTGGGCAACGAGCATGTCCACGACGATGCGCCGACGCGGCAGTTTTTCTCGACTGACATTTTTTATGTCGGCGAACCCTGTGCGCTGGTCATTGCGCCGGGCAACACCGATGAACTTGGCGCCGCAGTCGCCGCGGCGACTAGCGCGGGCCTCGCTGTCGTGCCGCGCGGTGGCGGGATGTCCTATACCCGAGGATATCTCGGTGGGCCGCGCTCGGTTTTGGTCGATACCCGCCGGATGGATCATGTCCTAGAGATCAACACGCATGACCTGTTCGTGACCGTGGAGTGCGGGATTTCTTGGGAGGCACTCGACGCCGCGCTTAAGCCGCACGGCGTACGCACACCGTTTTGGGGAACCGGATCGGGCAAGTACGCGACGGTGGGTGGTACGGTCTCTCAGAACGCCATCAACTACGGGTCGGGCCGGTATGGACCGTCGGTCGACTCCGTCCTTGGCCTGACTGTCGTTGTGGCCGACGGGTCGACGCTGACCACCGGATCGGCGGCAACGCCCTTTGCCCCGTCGCCGTTTTTCCGCACCTACGGCCCCGATCTGACGGGCCTTTTTCTGGCCGATACCGGGGCGCTGGGCATCAAAGCGACGGCCACGTTGAAACTGATCCCCCGTGCGCCGGCGATTGAATACGCGTCGTTCGAGTTCGCCGATGCCGCTGCGTTGTGTGGCGCCATGAGTGCCCTCGCCCGCCACGCCTTGACCAGCGAATGTTCAGGCTACGACGCGTTGCTGATGGCCTACATGATCCGCAAACAGAGTTTCGGCGACGACATACGCAAGCTGGGACAGGTTGTCCGCTCAGGGCAAAACCTGTTTGAGGGGGTGCGCGATGCAGCGAAAGTGGCGATGGCCGGACGCCACGCGTTCCGCAACGTCGCCTATTCCATTCACTACACGGTCGATGGCCGTAACGCCACCGAGGCCGTCGGCAAAATGGCGCAGGCCAAGGCGATTTGCGGCGCGGCAGGCGAGGAGATCGACGCAAGTGTCCCGCGGTTGGTCCGGGCGGGGCCGTTTCCGTCGCCGACCTTGCTGTTCAACAAGGACGGCAAGCAGTGGATCCCGGTCCACGCGATCGTGCCCCATTCGCGGGCGTTGGCCTTCGTCGGCGCGGTCGAGGCGTACTTCCAGACACATCAGGCCGTCCTAGATAAGAATGCGATCGAATGGGGCAACTTCATTGTTCCTGCCAGTGCCCAAGCACTGCGGATCGAACCCTGTCTATTTTTCCCCGACGCGCCGAACGCGCTGCGGCGAAGTTTCTTCGATGCCGACTATCTGAGCGGCATTGCCGAACATGACCGCGATCAAGATGTCCACGACGCGGTCCGCGACCTGCGCCAAGGGATTGCGGCGCTCGCCAAAGATTTCGGCGCGGTTCATTTTCAGATCGGCCGCCAGTACCCCTACCGGGAAACCCGCGACGCGAAGACTTATGCGTTGCTGCGCGCCGTCAAGGCGGCGGTGGATCCGCGCGGGTTGATGAACCCTGGCGTCCTGGGCCTGGATTAGTCGACGAGGAAACGGACCGGGCCGGCGAGCGCGAGAACGCTTTCATCATCTGGACCGTGCCAGTAGAGACAGGCTTCAGCCGTCACGCTTTGCCCGCCGCCCACGCCCAACGGTTCAGCGAGACGCAGATCGACACGGCGCGAACCTGACGCGACGTCCAGCGTCGCGTCAGCCTGAACCATGTGTGGCTGGCTTTCGTCGACATAAGAGATCGTGAATCGACTCTGCAGCATTCCCGATTGGGCCGGGCGCGCCAAATCTAGGCCGATGCCATGCACGGGTTGACCGAGAGTTGCACCGGCGCTGTAAAGATGCCGCCCGATCCCTGGATAATCGGGCCCGGCAAGCACCAGGAACGGCGGCCCTTCAAACGACGGTCGCATTGAGGTGAACGCCGCCGCAGGGCTGTGACCGGCGATCGCGCCGCCGATCTCGCGCCATTCGGGGCGGAGTTGAAGGAAGTCTTTCACCGCGTTGAACACCGGCGCCTGGGTGGAGTCGTCAACAAGAATCACTGCACCCGGACCGGCAAATCGCGCGCAATTGAGTAGATCGGCGAGCGCGGCAGTGTGCCGGTGGTCACCGTCCACGATACAGAGGTCAAACCAGAACTCTTTTCTGTGGAGGAATGTCACGAACAAGTCGGCTGCGCTGTAGGGCAGGAACATGGTTGCATCGCGCATCGCGCATCGGCTGCGGCCATGTCGCTATTTCCGCCTCGACATACGGCGCGCGCGCACCATTGCTGTCAATCGTCAGAACCATGCCGCGGCCTTGGACGGCGTCGGCGAGAACTTTCGCCCCGCCGCCAAAATAGGTGCCAATCTCCAAAACTGAACGGGCGTCGAGCACCTGTACTGTTTCGTGGAGGAAAGCTAGCGCGCTTGGCGCGAGAAGAGATTTGCTCTCCGCGCCAGCGAATTCTGCGCATTTTTTGTGATAAGACTCGGACGACAGAATCGCGCCGATGGTGTCCGCGACATCGCAGTTGGCGTCGTTGGCCGGTGATAGGTTTTGCATGGCCGCTCCTTCGCCGACGATCCTTGGGCTTTTTGATGAAGAAACGGTTAACGCCGAGGCCGTCGTATCAAGAGCGGCATCGCCGACTATCTTCAAAGTACGGATGTCCTGATAGAATGACTTGGCGCGATCTTGACCGGATCAAGAACGGAAACGACGATTGTTCGCAATGGCCTCCCCCATCCGTCTTTGAGGATTTCATCGCTCTTTATCGAAACCCCGCCGGACAGACCGACACCAGGCGCCTTCTTGGGCGCAATGCTCGGGCAGACGCCGTGAGCCGTCCATGAAACGCGATTGGGTCGCCGGCATTCTCCTTCTGTCGGCGGCACCGCTATTGCTGGTGGGGTTGTGGTTGCCGGTCATTTCGGTCCGCAGCATGCTGGTCTTCGCGCGTGACTTCTCGCTCATCGACGGGGTCGCGGAATTCTGGCGCAGCGGCAACTACGTCCTTTTTGCGATTATTGGGGTCTTCACGGTGCTATTGCCAACCATGAAGATTGGCACGGGCCTGCTGGTTTGGTCGCTTGGACTGACCCATGGATGGGCACCGGCGCTCGTGACGCAGTTTGATCGCATCTCGCGGTGGTCGATGCTGGATGTCCTGGTGGTGGCGCTGACCATCCTTTTGCTCGAGGGAACTTTGGTGACACGCGGCGATATCGGCCTGGGGTTTGTTTTCTTTGGCGGGGCCGTCATCCTGTCGACCATGGCCACGCACCGTATTGCCCAGTGGCGCCCGCCTGCCGACGATCGGATATGATGCCGGCATGACGACCTGGACCACCGTCGACGAGGTTGCCAGCATGATCCCCGATGGATCGGCGTTGGCGCTGATCCGCGACGGGTGCGGCGTGGCCATGAGCGCAACACGCGCCCTCATCCGTCGGGGCGTGCGCGATCTACGCCTTGTCAATGTACCAACGGGCGGAATCCAGACTGACCTGCTGATCGGTGCGGGTTGCGTGGCCGAACTGGAAACCTCCGGCGTTTCGTTGGGCGAATACGGGCCCGCGGGTCGGTTCGCACAGGCCGTGACCAGCGGCACGCTGACCCTCAAGGAGGCAACCTGCCCGGCCATTCACGCCGGCCTCCAAGCCGCCGAGAAGGGTGCACCGTTTCTGCCGCTGCGCGGCGTTCTCGGCTCGGACATTCTGCGATTTCGACCCGATTGGCGGGTCATCAACAACCCGTTGAACGATGCGGCAGAAGACCCCGTCGTGGTCATCCCGGCGATCACGCCCGACATTGCGCTGTTCCACTGTGCGATGGCGGACGACGCGGGCAATGTCTGGGTCGGCCGCGAGCGCGACCTCATAACGATGGCGCACGCCGCGCGCCAAACCCTGGTGACGGTCGAACGTCGCTATCCCGGCAATTTGTTTGATGACGCGGCGTTGGCTGCCGGAACATTGTCGTCATTTTACGTGACCGCCGTCGCGCCTGCGGCTGAGGGCTGCAAGCCGCTTGGCTTCACCGGCCATTACGGCGAGGACGAAGACGCATTGCGCGCCTATGCCAAGGCGTCCCGGCGCGACGCCGAGTTCGCGACATATCTCGCCGCGTATGCAACCGCGCCTGCAGCCGTATGACTAATTTCAATCGTCATGAATTGCTGATCGCGACGATGGCGCGGCTGCTTATTGGCACGCGCCACATCGCCGTCGGGGTTTCGTCGCCGATCCCCGCATCCGCCGCGCTGTTGACGCGGCATCAATCGAACGGCGCGACACGCGTATCGATCCTCGGCGACCCCAGCAATACGTTTTGGTCGGATGGGGGCAAAGAATTGTTCGATTGCGCCGCGCAGGGACGGATCGACGCCTTCTTTTTTTCCGGCGGCCAAATTGACGGCGCGGGCAACATCAATCTCGTCGGCATCGGGGACTATCCGCGCTCGACCGTACGCTTTGGCGGCTCCTACGGATCGGCATTTTTGTACTACATGATCCCGCGCATCATTCTGTTCCGGCCCGATCACGATCCCCGCGTCTTGGTTCCGAAGGTTGATTTCATCAGCGCCGCCGGGACCAGCCCGCCGGGGGTATGGCGGCGGGGCGGGCCCTATGCCCTGGTCACCGGAAAAGCGGTATTTCATTTCGACTCAAACGAGGGCCGCTTCACGCTGCAGTCGGTGCACCCCGGCGAGACGTTGCCCGACATTCAGGCGACGACCGGCTTTGCGTTCGATGTCGCCCCGGACTTGAGCGAGACCGAATCACCTGATGCGACAACGCTGAGCCTCATCCGCGGCAGCGTGGGGCGAGAAATTGCCGCGACCTATCCAAAGTTCGCGCGCGAATCGCTGGGCATTGCGGCATGACGCGGGCGCTGGAAGGCATGAAGGTCGTTGATCTGTCGCGCGTCTTGGGTGGGCCCTATTGCACTCAGATGCTTGCTGACCACGGCGCCGACGTGATTAAGGTCGAGCCGCCCCAGGGCGACGAGACACGGGAATGGGGACCGCCGTTCGCGCACGGCCTGAGCGCCTACTTCGCCAGTCTGAACCGCAACAAGCGCAGCCTTGCCTTGGACCTGTCAAAGGACGAAGGCCGTGCGGTTCTGATGCGGATGTTGGAATCGGCCGATATCGTGATCGAGAACTTTAAGGTTGGGACGATGGAGCGCTGGGGGATTGGACCTGACACGCTGCAGCAGCGCTTTCCTAAACTGATCCATGCGCGCATCACTGGTTTCGGCAGCGAAGGTCCACTGGGTGGGATGCCGGGCTACGACGGCGCCGTTCAGGCCTGGTCCGGCTTGCTCAGTGTCAACGGCGATCCCGGCACGGGGCCCGTGCGCGTTGGCGTGTCCATCGTCGACATGGTCACCGGGTTGAACACCGCCATCGGCATTCTGATGGCGGTCGAAGAGCGGCACCGCTCCGGCACCGGCCAGTTCCTTGAAGTCACGCTCTACGATGCTGCGCTGTCTATCCTGCTGCCTTACCCGCACAACTGGTTCATATCCGACCAACCGCCCAAAATGATGGGCAACCGTAGTCCCAATATCGCGCCGTATGACCTATTCCCGACCGCCGGGCACGACCTCTTTCTCGCGGTCGGCAATGACCGGCAGTTCCAGCGCCTGTGCACCGAATTGGGGCAACCCGAGATTGCCGACGATCCACGCTTTGCGACCAACGCGGACCGGCTGGATCATCAAGCCGAATTGCGCGCGGTGTTAGAAGGGCCCCTGTCCGCCCATGACGGGGAGGCCTTGGCCAAGCGCCTTATGGCGGTCGGTATCCCGGCCGGGGCGGTCCTTTCGGTGCCTGATGCCATGAACCATCCCCACACCGCGCATCGAAATATGATTGTCGATGCGGGCCGAGTTCGCACGATTGGGACCCCCATCAAGTTCGGCCGGACGCCCGCCGGGGTCCCCACCGAACCTCCCGCTTTTGGCGCCCATAGCGCAGTTATCCTCGCCGAGTTCGGCTTTGGACCTGAGGAGATCGAGACCCTCAGGGCAACCGGCGTTACCCCCGAGACCACGCGAAAATTGACCTGAATCAGCGAATTGGCAGCGTTGCCGGCCCAGAATGCGCGCAGCATGATCGCCCCGGCGGGCATTTCCGGTTCGGGCGGACCGTTGTGATATATTGACCGCAGATAAATCGCCTTCCGGCGCAGGAGACTAAAGCAATGACCCAGCCCAACGTGACGACGTGGCGTGGATACGGGAAGCACGAAATGCTTGTCGACACCAACCACGACGAAGCATCCCGCATAGATTTCATGATGAATCTGTTCAAGCACATGGGATCCGAGATTTGGCCGGGACACCGCAAGCTTTACGAAAACAAAGTTGAGCCCGCTTTCAAGAAGGCGCATGGCCGCAAACCTAAGGATCGGCACGAAGTCCGCGAGGTCATGCTTGACGAAGAGTACTTTCGTCTTTGGAGCATGCTGCGCGTTTATGCGCAGGAGAACATCTACAGCGAGCGCCGCAACATTGTTGAACGGCAGCTCGACGATTTGGTCGCGCGGGCGAAACCCCGCGAGTCGGACAAGGGTACCGTCGAGATCGACCCAAATTTCGTCGCGCCGCGCTATCAAACGAACCTCGACATGCATTGGATGCCAGGCGGCTACGCGAACGAAGTCACGCAAGACGATGTCGCGGCGGGTGCGATGTACGACACCGGCGGGCTATATGTTTCAACCGGCGGGATGTTCGGCAAATACAACAACGGCGCCGCGTATGCGGTAGTGGCCTGGATTCAAGAGAACTTCCCGCGCCTGAAGCCCAAGCGCATTCTCGATCAGGGTTGCACGGTGGGCCACAACACGCTCCCCTATAAGGACGCTTGGCCTGATGCGGAAGTGATCGGTATCGACATTGGCGGTCCCGGCCTGCGCTACGCGCACCGGCGTGCCGAAAGCCTGGGCTACAAGGTCACGTTTTCACAGCAAAACGCGGAGGCGACTAAGTACGAGGACGAGTCCTTCGACATGGTGCTGTCGACGATGTTCTTGCATGAAACGTCGAACAAGGCGGTCTACAACATCGTCAAAGAGAACCGGCGTCTGTTGAAGCCGGGCGGGCTGATGTTGCACGTGGAGCAGCCGCCGTTTGAAAAGATCGCCGAGCCATTCGATCAACTCATGAAGGATTGGGACACCCACAACAATAACGAACCGTTCTGGGGCCGGATGCACGATATGGACCTCGAGGACGTGGCGTTGCGGGCCGGTTTCAAGAAGAGCGATATCGTCCAGACGTTTGCACCGACGGTTACGCCGACGGAGAGCGACAAGTACAATCGCGGCAATGGTCAGTGGTTTATGTTTGCCGCGACCAAATAGAGCGACGCAAATCGATGAGAGAAGGGGCGCTCCGGCGTCCCTTTTTTTGCGTCTAATCTCTAGAGTTCGAGGCATCGCCGACCGTCGGTTCGACGGTGGGTTGTGGCGGCGGACTTGTCTCAAGCGCCGTAGGGACGTCGGCCGGTGGCTGCGTAGGGGCGGCGCCTGATACCGCCCCGCCGCGCGGACCCGCCGCGTTGGCGCCGCCGTCTCGTCGCGCCACGGCATCCGTTACAGCCCGCTGGGCGGCCTCTGACTGCCGCAACAGCAGGGCATCGGAGGACGACGGCCTGTCTGTCGCGCGGGTCGCTGTCGCGTCCCGAAGGGCATCTCGCGCAGTTTCGCGTGCCGCCTGTTGCTCGCGGTGCAGGGTCCGAACGTCGTCCAATGATCGGCGCGGTGCGCCGATGCCGGATCTCTGGATGCTGTCGACCACGATGGCCCGCCCGAGGACCGCCCGACCGAGGATCGATACGCGGGCGCCAGGTACGGCCTCGGCAGCACCGCGCACCTGGCTCTGGAGACTTTGGATCGCGTAGCGGCCAACTCGAAAATCGTCCTGATCAAGATCACCACTCACAATCCCCTCGATCGACACCACGCCGACTCGACCGCCGAACGGCACCTCAGGTTCAACCGTGATGCTGGACGCGACCAGGCCCAGCTCGGACAACGGTCCGGTCACGACCACCGCCGAGCCATTTTGCACGGGTCCGTCGCTGACAATCGTCAGGCCGCCGACGGCGAAGCGACCGGGCGCTGCTTCTCGGGCGATGCCACGGACCACCGCGACGCCGGCTTCTGCACGGTCCACCCGCGATGCCAGGATTCGCCCCTGCGAATCCCGCAATCCATTGACTTCCAGCCAAGCGCCCGCGGCCACGTCGAGCGGCCCCGCAGCCGGGTCGAGGACAACCTCCTGCCCGGCAACCACAATTATCGTGCCGCCCTCACTGGATTGCTGGAGTGGCCCGACGACGGCAGGCTGGATTTCGATGGAGTCGGTACCAAGTTGACCGTCGCGTTCAACCGCGATTAACGCGACAACTTGTCCGATCTTGAGGTCCTGCGTGTCGCGCGACCGACCGTTTGACGTCACGGTCGCAGCCTGCGGGAACTCGACTTCGAAACCGTTGACGAAGATCGACCCGAATCCCGTTATGGTGCCGACGATACCGGTGCCGACGATACCGGTGCCACCGATACCGCGATCATCCCCGCTAATGCCGGTGCCGCCAATGCCACGGTCGCCGGCAATCCTGAGCTCGCCAAAGGGCGTGCAGGCGCCGAGTACGATGATCACCAAGGCCGACAACACCCGGATGTAGGATTTGGCAATGGCTCGCGGGTTATTCATCGCCGTCCTCGACAGTCGGCGTATCGACATCGCGCGTCTCGTAGAAATAGACGCCGAAGGTCATTCGGCGCGCGGCATTCGCGTCGCCAGCGTCCTCGTCGGCGAGCCGTAGGGCCTCACGATTGACCTTGAGCAGCGCCTCGTTGCCGAGTTTCCTGGCCAACGACTCTAGGCGCACGACCGACTTTGGCGTCAAGGCGTCGTAGAAGACCGCTCGTTCCATATGCCGCGGTTCCTCGGCGAAAAGATTCTCGGTCGATGCCGCGACGTGATCCCTAAGATTCCGCCCGAAAAAGTGGGCGCTTTCGTCGAAGCCGGCGCGGGGCACGAACGCGTCGGCATTGAGACACACCCGATCGTCTGAATCGATGTGGACCACGCCTAAGCGCAGCCATTCATCAAGGATGGCGCGGGCCCGTAAATCGGTGCTGACCGAACGCACGAGGCTCTCGAAGGTTGGCACCCCTGCGTCGTCGTTTCGTCGTGGAAGCGGCACCGGGTGGCCGTCTGGGTCCGCATAATCCGGTGAGCCCGCCCAGACGCCGACAATTCTGGAACCCAGTGAGGACGCTCTGGCTGACGGCGCGTCGTCGCTAGAACCGGACAAGCGCTTGACGTCCTTTCGGTGGACACCCGTTGCAAGACTGATCCGACTTTGGGTCTGCGGTTCGCCAGCCTCCGATAGTTCCCTGTTGGCGACGTCGACGTAAATCTGTTTCAGGAGATCCGATAGCTGGGGAAAAGAAAGGCCATGGGCCATCAGGCCGCGCACGAGAGGCCGCAATAGCACTTTCAGTGCGCGGAGAAGCGCCGCGGGAGGGCTACCTGTGCCGCTGTTTCCTGACATTCCAAGAATATAGATTACTAGCCGTGTGAAAAATACCCACATGATCATTGACGTGGGAATATTTCCCACGTAACGTGGCGTGCATGGACCCGACCGATCTTGTCGAAAAGGACACCACGATGCACACGCGGGCCAATGAATTGGGAACTTACACCGGCATGAAGATCAGCCGCCGGGATTTGGTGACCGTGCTGCAAAGTCACCACCGGTTTGCCTGGGGATTTGCCGACGGGAAGCAGGCGCATTTCAAAAACTGCGACCTCACGCACCTTGATCTTGCCGGTGTTAATTTTCGCGCCGCTATCCTGACCGGGTGCGATTTGCGTCTGATGTCGTTGGTCGAAACAGATTTTCAGGACGCCCATTTGGCGGGGGCCCGCTTCGACGGCGCAAACTTGGAAGGCGCAAATTTCGAACGCGCCGACTTGCGGGGCGCTAGTTTTCGCAACGCTATCGCGACCGCGAGCTGCTTCCGGAAAGCAGATTTCCGCCCGCTCGCGAGTCATTCTGCCGATCTTTCACACGCCTGCATGGAGGCATGTGACTTCAGTTACGCCAGGCTTTCCGGTGCGCGACTCTGCGGCACACGACTGACCGACGGCACTTTCTGTCACGCCGACATGGCCGGGGCCACTCTGACACGTGCAGATCTGTCGCGCGCGGATCTGGCAAGCGCAAGCCTGCGAAACGCTGACTGCCGCGGCGCGCTCATGTTGGGTTCGATCATGAGGGCAACAAACATCCAAGGCGCCGAATTCTCGGGCACCGTGTGGGACGGCGGAAACGTTCTATTCACCTCGATTTTTGGCGCATACCCCAGGCGCGACCGACGCGCAAAACAAACGGAGAGATACCAATGAAACCTAGATATTTGATCACACCGCTAGTCGTGGGAATGCTGTGCCTGATCGTCGGCACCGCTACCGCGCAACCGCAAAGCCAATTGGATATTGAGGAGACGCTCATCCTCGGGGACGCCCTCGTCGACCGGGCAAACCGCGCGGCGTCAGGCTTAACAGCGCAAGATGCGGCGCGCGCCCGCGCAGCCATTGAGGCGCTGGATGTCCCGGGGCTAGCCCGGGCGCGCAGCGCCCTCGCGACCTACCGTGACAATGACTATGCCAGAGCACGCGCGCTACTTGGTCCGTTGCTCGGGCAAGATGCCGCCACTATACGCGCGGCTGCGGCGCGCCTACGGGGACAGGTGCACGCCAATCTGCGAAACGCGATCGCAGCAGCGAGCGATACCGATGTCGCTCGCTTGGCGGCCGCACTCCAACTCCTGCAGACGCAGAACCTGCCGCGCTTTCGTAGCTTCATGGCGCAACACCCGCTGGCGATCGCCCGGCTGCGAAGCGCGTTGGCGCAGCAGGAGGCGCGGCAGGAGGCGGCGCGGCTTGAGACCGCGCGCCCGCCGGCGCGGGCACAGCGGGCCCGCACGGACTTTGTGCGATCAAGTCGGGCGCAGCCGGTCCGCGCGGCTCCCCCATCGAGATCGGCCAGATCGTCTAGCGCGCGGCGCGGGGACGCTCAGGCTTCCAACGGCGGCGGTCGCGGCCCTTCTGCCGCCGGCGTCGGTCAGGCTGCTGCGCAACCGTCAAGCTCGGCATCCGCTTCTACGAGCGTCAGTGCCGTGTCGGTTCGAGGCGGCCGCTGACGGAGCGACGTGGGCGCCGTCCGCCCCCAAGACTGGCGGCGCCCGCTTCGCTCGATCAGCGGGTCAAGTCCCTGATCACACGCAGCGAGGCCGACGACTGCCGGTGCCGCCAGCGGGCAATAGAGGGTCCGGAAACGCGCGCCGTTACTGCTGCTTTTTCCATTCCTGCATGATGTCAAAGCCGGTCGCGTTCCACACACCGGCATGTTTGCCAACATAGTTGAGCGCTTCTTCGAGATACTTGATCCGGTGCGGTTGGCCCGACATCCACGGGTGAATCGTGATCGCCATGATCCGGCCACCCTCGCGGCCGGCCTCGTCATACATGAGATCGAACTGATCCTTAACTTGATCAACGAAGTCTTGCTCCTGGTGCTTGTAGTGCAACCAGACCATCGAATCGTCGATCCAATGCTGGTGCGGCATCGCGACGATTTCGCCGGATTTGGTGCGGAACGGATAAGGCATATCGTCGTTGATCCAGTCGCAGAAATATTCGACCCCTTCTGCCGCGATGTAATCAGGGGTATCCCACGATTCGGAGCGCCCGGGGGATAGCCATCCTTTGACCGGTTGGCCCGACATCTCGCGCAAGACCGAAAGCGATTCTTTGACCAACGCCTTTTCGTCTTCCGCCGGGAGGCCTGTGTAATGAAGTTTGGCCATATCGACGCCGTTGGCCATGACTTCCCAGCCGCGCTCGTTGACCTGATCGATCAGGTACGGATAGCGCTGCGCCACCATCGAGTTAAAAGACGCCGTCACGTTCCCGATTCCCGCTGCATCCAGCGCATCCATAACGCGGAATACACCGACACGATTGCCGTAGTCGCGGAGCGAAAAGTGACGGATGTCGGGGTAAGACGTGACCATGCCGCCAAGCGCTTTGAACGGTTTGGCCGGCGTATCCAATGGGAAAAATTCAAAAGCAACATTCACCCACAACGCGACCCGCGCGCCGTTCGGCCAAGCGACCGGTTTCCTGCGCACCAAAAGCGACCAGTCGTAGCGGTCATGGTCCATGCCATAGGAGCGGTGGGGGTATTCGAGATAACTGTCCGGCACGGAGGCGCCGGAAACTTCCTTTTGTTCAATGGGGGGGCGTGCCATGACGCTAGCTCCTCGCCGGATGTTTTTTCTTGAAATCTTTGGCGGCCTGCACGTACTCGTCGTAGTAGTGCTCGTAATAGTACTCGGCAATCTCGCGGCCTGTTGCGACCCAAACGTCATCATGGCCAGTGATGTATTTGAGGGCGTCCTCGAACGCCGCGAGCCGATGCCCCTGCCCTACTGCATAAGCGTGTAGCGGGATGCACATAACAGTACCGTTCTTCGCCCCGTCTTTGCGCAACCGATCAAAGTTTGATTTGAGCATGTCGGCGTAGCGCCGCGGCGGCACCATGCTGCCGTTGTAGACGATGATGTCGTTCATCTCGAGCGAGTAAGGGATCGAGATGAAACGGCCTTCCTTGACGTTAACCGGGAACGGTTGATCGTCGATGAAAAGGTCGCAGGTATAAAGGATGCCGTTCTTAGCGAGCAGATCCATTGTCCGTTCGGTATGGGTCAGCGCCGGGGCGAGATAGCCCGCGATCCGCTGGCCAGTATGCTTTTGGACGTTCTCGATCGAGTCGGTGATGATTGCTTGTTCCTGCGCCTCGCTCATCGCATAGGAATACCGGGTGTTGTAAATCCCGTGGGAGAAGAATTCCCACTTTCGCTCCTTACAGGCCTCGATAATCTCGGGGTGGTGGTCGAGCAGCGCGACCGATAATGAAATCGAACCGCGCACGCCGTAGCGGTCCATGACGTCCATCATGCGCCAGTGTCCGACACGGTTGCCGTGGTCGCGCTCCGAATAAGGGACTAAGTCCGGTGTCGGTTTTCCCCAGGGTGTGCGCAGCGGGTTTACCGGCGGATCGATCTCGTAATATTCAATGTTCGGGGCGACCCAGAAGGCGACCTTCGCGCCGTTCGGCCATTTGATCGATGGCCGAGCGTTCCACGGTAGATAATCGTAAAGACCGAGATCGGCTTTCACAGCCCCTCCTATCGTTTGGTTGAGCCTTGGGTAGCGCCTAGTTGGCGGCTTGGTAGTTTTCGAGATAGGCCTTAACGGCGGCGTATGGCTCGACGTCGGCGTATTTCAGTTGCATATCGCTCAAATTGGCAAAGTGCGGAATCTCGTGTTTGTCGGCGACGCATTCCTCCGCGACGATGGTGCGATACCCGCGCGACAGCGAGTCAACACAGGTCGCCCGTACGCAGCCCGAGGTAGATCCCCCGGTCAGAATAATCGTATCGACCTGGTGCCAGGTGCAGAGCGATTGCAGCGAGGTCTCATGGAAAGCGGATGGCATAAGCTTGTTGTAGATCGCGTCGCGTTTGTGATCGATCTTAAGCCGGTCATCAAACTCGAAGCGCTCGGAGTCGATCTTGATGTTTTGCAGCGAATCCGGTGTGTCGGTGCGGGTTCCCCAAATACCGGCATCCTCAGCCGACTCCATGTAGCCGACATGAGTCCAGACAACCGGCAGTCGCTTCGAGCGGCAAATCTCGGAGAGATCATTGATGAAATCGAGTTGCTGAGGGTGGGTTTCGTAGGCGGTCTTGAATTTTCCGACCGCGGTATAGGCTTTTTGCAGATCGATATTGACCAAAATCGGTTTACGCCCGAAGCCAAACTTTGCCCGGTTCGGGTTTGCCTTGATCTGGGCGTAGTACTCGCGCGGCGTGAGATCCGAAGATTCCATCCTGACGTCCTCCCCTAGTCGTTTGTTGTTTGGATTTGGCCGTAGAATCGGGTCGCGTACCGGCAATGTCAAGCAAACGGGCGAGCCGCAGATGGCGGGCCGCGTGGCCTCGGTTAGGAAAATTTCTCGATGGCTTTTTCTAGGGCCGTCAAGAGTTCCCGGCCCATCAATCCACCGTCACCCTCGACGCGTTCCTTGATGACGGCGTTCATCGTGTCGATGTGCGATTTGACGATCTCAAGATGACTCTCGCTGGTCAGCGCCCGGGTGACCGTCAATTTGTACAGGGAATCAGCAACGGTCGTGACCAGTGGATAGCCGAACGTCCCGCCTTGCCCGCGCATATCATGCGCGATTTCGTTTAGGCGTTTGAATTCGATCGCGCGACGGCTTTCATCTTTGTCCTTTGCCTTGCGAAATAGATCGTAGAGCTCCCGTACCTGACCCTGGACCCAATCGGGGTAATCGTCCGCGAACTTATCGAGCTCGGCCATCGCTTGTTCCAGGGCTTTCATGGCGAACTTGCCGGGCTCCCGGCTTTGGCCGGTACCGGCTTTCTCCTTCAGCCGGTTGCGCAAACGGAAATAGCGCACCTTGATCTTGCCCTTGGGATCGAGATCAAGAGATTTCGTCGTCATAGATGATCTCTATCTCCTCGGGTTTGATTTTTCGTCGATCGGCAAGGCGCGACTCGGTCTTTCTGCGGCGCCGATCCGGGCCAAAATAGTCAGGCGTGAGGACAAACTGCCGCGGTCGTTCAATGACCTGCCCAAGACGCTGCATCAGGGATTGAACCGAATAGGGTTTGCCAAGAATTTCTGAGACGCCAAGATCGCGCACCTCGTTGACATGCGACATGTCGGCGAAGCCGGTTACCATCACGAACGGCAAGAATTTGTCAGGCGATTCTTTGTGGCGCCGGACCCACTTGAGCAGCAACATGCCGTCAACCGGGGTCATCTGCCAATTCGCCATCACAAGGTCGACCGAGTTGATGCCGCCTTTTAGGGGATCCTGCCCAACTCGTTTGAGCGTTTCGATGGCCTCGGAACCATCGTCAACCGCGATGACGGTGCCGACCCCAATAGTGTGCAAAAGGGACTTCAGAAGACCGCGCATATAGGCGTTGTCGTCGGCGACAATTGCGGTAAAGAGACGTAGATCGTAGTCCATTGTCCCCTCTGCGGGAGCGACGCCCTAGCTTGGCCGAAGTGTGCTATCCGGCCCTGGACGCATTCACACCGTCCAAGTGTAGCCTGAACGCAGAAGTTTGTTGAGGTCTGCGTTGGGCGATTTCGCCCGGACGTCAGCAGCCTGATCGAGCACGCTCGCCTCGTAGGTTGGCGCGGGGTTGCAGTAGAGCACCCCGAGAGCGACCGGCAATTGATCCGAGTCCATCGAGGCAAGCAGATTCGCCATGACCCGGTTGGTCTCGTCGTGAACCAAAATATCGTCAACCGTCACACCGTCCTCGCCCACGGTCACGGCCTCGATCTCAAAAACACCCGCGCGCATGCGAAGGCCACGGTTCTTCTCCGCGCCGAAGATCATCGGCTTGCCATGCTCGACGCGAACCTGACGTTCGCTCGCCACGGACGGGGCTTTGAAAGAATCGAACACGCCGTCGTTGTAGACAATGCAGTTCTGGAAAATCTCTAGAAGCGACGCGCCCCGATGTTCGTGCGCCCGCTTGAACATAATCGGCAAGTGCTTCAGATCCGTGTCGACCGACCGGGCGACAAAACGCGCGCCCGATCCTAAGGCAAACAGCGCAGCCGAAACCGGCGCCTCGACCGACCCTTGCGGGGTCGACGGCGACCGTGTTCCGACGCGCGAGGTCGGCGAGTACTGCCCCTTGGTCAGTCCATAAATCTCATTGTTGAAGATCAGAATTTGAAGATCGACATTGCGGCGCAACGTATGCATGAGGTGGTTGCCGCCAATCGACAACATGTCACCGTCGCCCCCGACGACCCAGACATCCAGTTCCGGATTCGAGAGTTTAATGCCAGTTGCAAACGCCGGGGCCCGACCATGGATCGTATGAAAGCCGTAGGTCTCCATGTAATACGGGAATCGCGCGGCGCAGCCGATACCGGACACGAAAACGGTTTTCTCGGGCGTTGCACCGATTTCCGGCATCGTTCGTTGAAGCGCCTTGAGAATCGCATAATCCCCGCATCCAGGGCACCAACGGACCTCTTGATCGGTCGCGAAGTCCTTGGCGGTCAGTTGCTGCGGCACGACGTTCATTTAGGCCCCCAGGCGCGCGCGAATGGCGCTCTCGATTTCGGCAATCTTGAAGGGTTGGCCAGATACCTTGCTGACCTTTTCGGCCGGCACCAGGTATTCGGCCCGCAACACGGTCACGAGCTGGCCGGTATTCATTTCGGGGACCAGCACCGTTTTGAAACTCGCCAGCAGCGACCCGAGATTGCGTGGCAAAGGCCAAATATGGCGTAAATGAATGTGCGACACGGCGTGACCTTCGGCACGAACGTTCGATACCGCGCGATCGATCGGACCATACGTCGAACCCCAACCGACCACCGCAATGTCGCCAGAGGTCTCACCCTGTTCTACGGCCTGTTCGGGAATGTCGTTGGCGATGCCATCGATCTTCGCCTTACGGGTATCGGTCATCCTCTGGTGGTTCGTCGCGTCATACGAGATATGGCCCGAGTCGTAGTCTTTTTCGATCCCGCCGATACGGTGCTCAAGACCCGGCGTTCCGGGTATGGCCCAGTTTCGCGCCAGCGTCTTTTCATCCCGGTGGAACGGATGAAAGCCTTCTACCTCGGTGCGGAACTTGACGCCAAACGGCGCCACGTCGTCGACGTCAGGAATGAGCCAGGGCTCGGCCGCGTTGGCAATGTAACCGTCGGTCAACAGCATCACCGGGGTCATGTATTTCGTCGCGAGGCGGACAACTTCGACCGCCGTCTCGAAGCAGTCCGAAGGGGAACGCGACGCCAACACGACCAAGGGTGCGTCCGCGTTTCGCCCATAAACCGCTTGATACAAATCCGACTGCTCGGTCTTGGTCGGCAACCCCGTTGACGGCCCCGCCCGCTGCGAGTTCACCACGATGAGTGGCAATTCCGTGCTGATCGCCAGGCCAATGGCTTCGCCCTTGAGCGCTATGCCCGGGCCGGAGCTCGAGGTGATTCCGAGATGACCCGCGAAGGACGCACCGATGGCGGAGCAAACCGCTGCGATTTCGTCTTCGGCCTGGAACGTGACGACGCCGTACTGTTTGAGGCGCGCCAGGATGTGCAGGATCGGCGACGCAGGGGTGATCGGATATGATCCGAACATTATCTTCAGGCCGGCCTTGTGCGCGCCCACGACTAGGCCCCAAGCTAATGCCTCACCGCCGGATACCGTGCGATACTCGCCCGGCTCAATCTTAGCCGCCGCGACCGAGTAGGTCGGCACGTCCCCTTCCATCTCCGCTGTCTCACCAAACGCGTGGCCCGCGTTGAGCGCCGCAATGTTCGCCGTGGCGAGGCCCGATTGCTTCGCGAACTTCTTGTTGAGCCAGTCGACTGTCGGCTGACGGTCGCGTGCATACATCCAGTAGACCAATCCAAGGGTCCAGAGATTCTTGCAGCGAAGCGCATCTTTCTTCCCAAGGCCGGACTCTTTCACAGCCTCCATCGTGAGCGCCGAGACATCGATCTCGATGACGCGATAGGCATTGAGCGTCTTGTCTTCGAGCGGGTTACTCGCGAAGCCCGCGCGCTTGACGTTCCGATCACTAAAGCTACCAACATCGACGATGATCACGCCGCCATCGCGAACGTTGCCCAACTCCACCTTCAGCGCAGCCGGGTTCATCGCAACCAACACATCGATGGCATCACCGGATGTTTTGATCCGCCGGCCGCCGAAATTGATTTGAAACGATGAAACCCCGAATGTCGTTCCCGTTGGCGCCCTGATTTCCGCAGGAAAGTCGGGGAACGTGGCAAGGTCGTTGCCAGCAAGTGCCGCCGCTTGAGTAAACTGCCCGCCGGTCAGCTGCATGCCGTCGCCGGAATCGCCGGCGAAACGAACGACAACCGATTCGCGTGCTTCACGGGGCGTTCTAATTTCCGCCACCGCAGCCGTACTTGCCATCATTAGTCTCCATCGTTCGGGCCGTCGCGGACCATAGGTCCCACCCATGACCTAATCAAGGGGTTGGTGGGCCTAGGCCGGGCGCAAACCCGCTGTAACCTTAGGATTTGTATGGTTGCTCATGCACCCAATACTGCCAGCATTTCGGGCACAGTCTCGAACTTTCGTCGTGGCGCCGACGCCGGTGCCGCCGCGACCTCGGCGGATTCGATCAGCTTCCAATCCTCGAAGGTCACAACTCGCACGCCGCGTTCGGCCAAACACTTGGTTAGAGCCACCCGGCCGGGCTTGCCGCCTTCGCCGCAGTCTGCCGCGATATGGTCTGCCGCCATCGCGCCATCAGGGCGGTTGGTGGATATGACGCCGCTCGGCCCCCGCTTTACCCAGCCAACGGCATAGACACCTGGGACGACCCGACCATCTTTATGAACCACGATCGCCTGTTTTTCGTCGAAGGGAACATCCGCGACCGGCAGCGACCGGTAGCCCACTGCCGGTATGACCAGGCCGCACTCGATTTCGAAAAACTCTCCGGTCCCGGTTGCGCGGCCATCCACGACGTGGGTCTTTTCAAGACGAATGCCCTCGACATGCTCGCCGCCAAGAATCTCAACCGGATTGGCGTAAAACGAAAAATGCACGTGCTTGGGCGCATCGCTCGATTTGAATCGCGTAAACTCTTTTAGCGTGGCGAGATTTTTTTCTTTGAGCCTTTGGTCGCGCGGATTATCCAGCGCGCCGACTTCGTCGGGCAGCTGCGCTGGATCAACCAATGGTACGGCGTTCTTTAGTTCGCCCATCTCGCGAAGCTCAACATTCGTAAACTTGGCCTCGATCGGCCCTCGCCGTCCCAGCATATAAACATCGGTGATCGGCGCGGCTTCAATTGCCGCCGCGGCATATTCCGGGAGGTCCGAATCGGCCATCTCTTCGCGCGTCTTGACGAGAACCCGCGCGATGTCGATGGCGACATTGCCGTTGCCGATGACGGCGACACTTTTTGAATTGAGGTCAGGATTCAGGTGACGCAGATCGGGGTGGGCGTTGTACCAACCGACAAAGGCGGCCGAGCCGATAACGCCCTTCTTGTCCTCACCTGGAACGCCAGCGTGACGATCATGCCCAGCGCCTACCGCGAGAACGACGGCGTCGTACATCTCCCGCAACTCCGGCAGCGAGATGTCCCTGCCCACTTCGACATTGCCAAAAAAACGGCAGTGGTCCGCCAGGGCGGTTTTCTCGAAAGCACGCGAAACTTTTTTGGTTGTTTGATGATCCGGGGCAACGCCGAACCGGATCAATCCGTAAGGCGTGGGTAGGCGATCAATCAGATCGATGGTGCAGTCCAGACCCTTTTTGATCAACGCATCGGCCGTATAGAACCCGGCCGGGCCGGTACCGATAATCGCCACGCTAACGGTCATTACCCACGCCTCCCCGACGCTTTTGGACCAATCTTTAGTGCGCCGGAAGTATAGGTGGACGGGGCGCTATCGCAACGCGCGATCAAAGCAGATTGAAGCGCATATTCTCGCGAGCAACAATCGCGCCGCCCCACATCTGGCGCGCCTCGGTCTCGACCTGCTCCATGAAGCCGTCTTCGTGATCGGGGTCGTGATGGTAAATCGCGAGCGTTTTTACGTTGGCTGCCTGGCAGAGGCGAACGCCCTCTTGCCAAGTCGAGTGGCCCCAACCGACGCGCCCAGGGAATTCTTTATCGGTGTAGGTGCAGTCGTAAACAACGAGGTCCGACCCTTCGATCAGGGCCAGAATGTTTTGGTCAGGCGACCCAACAATGTGCTCGGAATCGGTCACGTAGCACATCGACTTACCGCCATACTCGACGCGATAGCCGGTCGCGCCATTGGGATGGTTGAGCGGTGTGGTGCGAACCGTGACTTCGTCGAAAAGAGTGAACATTTCGCCGGCATTGAAGTCCTCGAACGCCATGCTAGCCCCCATCAACTCAAGCGGCACCGGAAAGGTCGGTTGCGCCATCGTGCCGGCAAGAATCTTCTCGATCCCGCCTTGCTCCACGAGATGACCCGCCATGACGACGAATTCGTTCCCTTTGGAAAATGCCGGTGAGAAAAACGGAAATCCGTTGATGTGATCCCAATGGGTGTGGGACATCAGCAACCGCGCTGAGGTGATCCCCTTGCGCTGCAACCAGTGGCCGAGGTTCCGAATTCCCGTGCCCGCGTCAAAGATGAGGCGATTGCCGTTGACCGCGAACTCAATGCAGCTCTTATTGCCGCCGAAGGCAACATGCCGCGGAGAGGGGCAGGCAATGCTCCCACGGACGCCCCAGAACTTAATCTTGAAGCTCATTGCCGCGTAATTCTCTGTGAGATCCCGTGAACCGCTGACTTAGACGCTGTCGTACTATTAATGACCGGCATGATCCTGACAATTCACCGGATGTTGCCCGCAGTCTACCCGATTTGCGAGCAAAATTCGATAGTTACCAGCTTTTTATTGCCCGATAGGTTAACAGTTCTCGAAAAGTGGCTGCGTTTGGTTCGCTTATGCTGGGCCTAGCGCAAAAGGTCCCGGCCACGCTCGGTGAGCCGGCACACCAGCCAATCTGGTTTGATCGGGTTGTCAAACCAGGGCTCCGCCCAGCCCTGTTCGATGCAGTATTTGATCGTTTTGGCGCTGATTTGCTGACCCGAGGAGTCAAATATCGGCAACTTGCCGCCGGGCTGCTTGAGTCCACGCTTTAGGTAGCGGCGCTGCGCCACCGAAACCTTGTGAGCCGTTGGCTTCGTTTGAGTCACGGGCATGACCGAGCCTAAACCATCGCATTGGGCGGCGACAATACAGATCGGTCGAAGGCTGGCTGGACGCGCTTTTCTCCTGTAACAGTAACGCCGATTTGGCGGAGGGACGCGTGCCAGTTTCTACACTGGACAAGTTTCGCGGCGCAATGCTCGGCGGCGCGGTTGGGGACGCAATCGGCGAGCTCGCTTCGGCACATAGTGACCTGGACTCGCTGACCGACTGGATCAGCGAGGGCGATGTGCTGCGCTATACCGACGACACCGCCATGTCGATCGGGCTCGCGGAAGCCCTGTCGATGTCGGGCGGCGCCATCAACGAAGAAGAAATCGGCAAAATCTTTCAACGAAATTATGGGCGCGAGCCATGGCGAGACTACAGCTCGAGCGTTCCCGCGATCTTCGCGTCGGCAAAGCGCCACGACATGCCATTCTCGGAAGCCGCCGCCCGCCTGCATGACGGTACAGGCTCATTCGGAAACGGCGCCGCCATGCGGATTGCCCCGCTCGGCATTCTCTATCGCAATTCGGACAAATTGCGCGACTGTGCCGAGCAGTCTGCGCGGATCACTCATGCCCATGCCGTCGGGATCTATGGTGCCGCAATTATGGCGTGGGCGGTGGCCCAGCTCGCAAATCTCGACCCCAAGTCAAAATTTCCCTTTGCCGAGTTTTGCACGGGGATTGTGCGCTTTGCGCAGACAAAGGAAATGAGACTAAAGCTGGTCCAGGTGGTCGAATTGATCGCCAGCAAAGCCTCGCCCAAGAACGCAGCAAAGACACTGACCCTTTCGCAGTCGGTCGCGGAATCGCTGCCTTACTCGCTATATAGTTTTCTTAGCAACATGAAGTCGTTCGAGGATTGCCTCTATTGCGCCATCCTTCAGGGCGGTGACCGGGACACCCTGGGTTCGATGGCGGGCGCATTATCCGGCAGTTTCCTGGGCGCGAAAGCCATTCCAAAGGATTGGATATCCAGGATCGAGAACCTGGATACGCTCGAAGATCTGGCCAAACGGCTGAACGGTCTAAGCGTCTAGCCGAAGGTCCGGGCCTGCTGCTACGATCCCACCACCGGTGAGGAGCAACACCATGAAGAAGATCGCTGTTATTGGAACCGGATTTCGCCGCACTGGCGACGATAAGCCGCCGCAAGAAATCCTCGATGTTCGGGCAGAGTCCTTTGATCCGCGCCTAATCGAAACCCGCCTCCCCGCCTTTCCGATTAACGAAATCAATCGGAACATGAGCGAAATAGCGAACATCGAAACCGGACTGCGGGCCGAGGCCGAAGGGTTTGATGCTGTCTTCATCAATACTGTCGGCGATTACGGGCTTAGCGCATTGCGCTCCGCGGTTCGCATTCCAGTGATCGGCGCGGGACAGGCGACGATGCATGCCGCCTGTCAGCTCGGCGGCAACTTTTCGATTGTCACGATCTGGCCGCCGCAACTGCTGTTCATTTACCACGGCCTGCTGCAACTCTACCGCATGGAAGATCGCTGCGTTTCCATACGATGCGTCAGCGCCGATGAAGAACTCGATACGTTGAGCGATGACAAGAATTTTGTGACCGACATGCGGTCCGGCGAAACCAGCCAACAAGACCGCATTGTCCGTCAGTGCGAGAAGGCGATACAAGACGACGGCGCGGACACGATCATGCTGGGGTGCACCTGTATGTCACCCGCGGCGAAGGATATTGCAGCGCGGGTTGACGCGCCGGTCTTGAACCCACTGACCACCGGTTACAAGGCTGTGGAAATGCAGCTTGCCCTGGGCCTATCCCACAGCGTCCACAAATACCCGCAGGCTGGCGGCGACCGCCACGACCATTACCGCGCGATGGCGGACGCGGTAAAAGCGTTGGACTTCCAGGATCCGCGCGGCCAAACGAAGGAAGCCGCCGAATAAGGGATTACCGCGGTCGGTACGCCCCAGCGCCGGTCGTCAAACTCCACTCGACCGTGCGGCGGATGACTTTGCCGAGCGCATCGTCGAATGCCAGAATCACATCCTCCATTGACGTACTCGCTGCCGCGACCTTTGCGTCGAAGTTTTCGGACGCGATAATCTCACGCCGTGGCTGTTGAATAAGCAAAGCACTGAGCCGAACGTGAACCATGGGCGGCTGATTCGGATTGCCATACTCGGCCTGGAACTCGCGGAGCTCGGTTTTCAAATTGAAGTCGGAGCGCAGACCAATGGTCTGCCGTCCCACCGCAACAATCTTTCCGCTGTTTTCGAATGATTCGACAAGGAGGGTTTGGATCATGCGGGGCGCCCTCTCAGTCCAACGGGCGCCGGCAAAGTATTGGAGTTCGATCGCCCTGGTCCGCAGCGCGATGCTTTGCACCTGGAGCCCGCCGGCAGCGCTAGGCTCCTCGACAACAAGCTGCCAATCGACCGCCGGCAGCTGTTCGTCAAATGTGTTCTTGGGCGTCAGTGTAAACATTTTCGCGGGCGGCCCGCCGCCCGGTAACACGCCGCAGCCCGCCAGCAGACCTAGGGCGAGCACGAAAGCCGGCAGCGCCCGCCGACTATTGATATTCCCAGACCAAGTCATTGCGTTTCAAAACCCCGCTGTGCGTCGCCAAAAAGGAATTGGGCTGGGTCCGATTCAATTGCCGTCGTGAGGCGCGACAGGTCGCCCATCAACGCCCGCATATCGGCGATTAGTCCGGAGAATTCGTAGAGCCCCTCGGCCGAGAAATCGGCGAGGGGCTGCCGTGTTTCTTTGATAATTGAATCAAGGCCATCGGATACCTGAGTTACCGCCTGTATCAAATTCCTCAAGTCGTTTTCAATCACGCCATCGGCGGTCGAGACCGCCCCTCGCAGCACCGCCAGCGTCGCGTCAGCGCTATCTGATAGCGTATCGACCTTGATATCCAGCGTTTCGACGAGCGAATTGAGCGACACAGCCGCCTTTCTCATCTCACCCGACGTACGCTCAACATTGTCGAGGATACTGCCGAGATCCTCGGAACGACTGGCCAGTTCGCCGGACAGCGCTTGGACGTCGATAATGATCGACGACAACGCCTGAATATTCTCGTTGTTGACCAGTTTTTTCGACTGCTCCAACAGCTCGACGCCGCGCGCGATGAGATCCGGTGCGCCCTGAAACAGTCGCTGAAACTGTGACGGGCGCGAATCGATCACCGGAAATCGTTCGCCAGGAAGTATCTCGGTCAAGGCAGGGCTTTCGACACTACCGCCGGTTAGCGCGACGAGCGACACCCCGGTGATCCCTTGGGCCTGAAGCTCAGCGACTGAATCTATTTTCACCGGTGTGTCGGTCGCAATATCGACCAGCACGAGCACCTGCTGAGGATTGCGCGGATCGATGCGGATCGACTGGACGTTGCCGACCGGAATGCCATTATAGAGGACGCTGCTGGCGGTGCTGAGGCCCGCGACCGAACCTTCAAAGTAGATCGTATAGCGGGCGAACTCGCGGTCGACCTCAAGTTTGGCCAACCAGATCACAAACCCGAAGAGGCCGAGAACGACCAACAGGACAAATGAGCCGACCAGGATGTAGTTCGCTCTATTTTCCATTCTGTTCCCCGGTCTAGCCCAGCGCGGCCCTGGCACGCGGGCCATGAAAATACTCGCGGACCCAGGGATGATCGCTTGCCAGCATCACATCCATAGGTCCGATGACAGAGACTCGGTGGTCGGCAAGCACGGCGATACGGTCGCAAATTGCATTCAGGCTGTCCAGATCGTGGGTCACCATGAATACGGTCAGGCCCAGCGACTGCTGAAGCCGCTTAATCAGCTGGTCGAAGGCCGCGGCGCCAATTGGGTCAAGGCCGGCCGTCGGCTCATCGAGAAAAAGGATATCGGGATCCAAAGCAAGCGCACGCGCGAGCCCCGCACGTTTGCGCATGCCGCCCGAGAGCTGCGAGGGATATTTGTGACAGGCGTTCATCGGCAGTCCGACCATCCGCAGCTTTAGCGCCGCGACCTCCTTGCGAAAGGCGTGTGACATCGCGGTGTGTTCCTTCAGCGGCACCTCAATGTTCTCTTCAACCGTGAGCGAGCTGAACAACGCGCCATCTTGAAAGAGGACGCCCCACCGTTGTTCTAGTTGCAGCATTTGGGCTCGGGTCGCGCCGGTAACGGGGCGGTCGAGGACTTCGATGGAACCGGCGGTCGGGCTGTTCAGCCCAATGATCGTGCGCAGCAAAACAGACTTGCCGGTCCCCGACCCGCCGACGACGCCAATCACTTCGCCCCGACGCACATCTAGATCGAGCGCGTCGTGGATGATCTGCGGCCCGAACTGGGTGCGTAAGCCGCGAATTCGGATGGCGGTGGTGTCATGGTGCGCGGACATCAAATTCCGATCACTTGGAAGAAGATGGAGAACGCGGCATCTACCACGATGACAAGGAAAATGGCCTCGACGACCGCGCGGGTCGTGCGCTGACCCACGCTGGTCGCGCTGCCCGTGACCTGAAAACCTTCATAACACCCGATCATGGCGATCATGAAAGCGAAGAAGGGTGCTTTCAAAATGCCAACCCAGAATGACCACAAGCCAATTGCGTCGCGCAGCCGCTCGATGAAAGTCGCCGGCGAAATATCTAGCGCAATCCACGCCATGAGCCCGCCACCCAAGAGGCCCATAATGTCGGCGAAAAATGCCAGCAACGGCAGGGTGATGATCAGCGCGAATAGCCTGGGTAAGACCAGAACTTCCATCGGGTTAAGGCCGAGCGTCTGCATCGCATCGACCTCTTCGTTCACTTTCATCGATCCGATCTGCGCGGTAAACGCGCTGCCCGACCGGCCGGCGACGATGATCGCCGTCATGAGGACCCCGATCTCGCGCAGCACGGAGATCGCGACGAGGTTCACGACAAAAACCTCCGCCCCGAATCGCTGCAATTGGCTGGCACCCTGAAACGCGAGAACAATGCCGATGAGAAACGACATCAACCCGACGATCGGGATCGCGTTCAGCCCAACTTCCTCCATGTGATGGAAGAGCGACGTCAGTCGGAGTTTGCGTGGGCGGACGAGAACGCCGGCGGCGGTTACCAGGATAAGGCCGAAAAACCCGAGGAGATCGGCCGTCTCCCGTGCGATTTCAACGGCGCTTTTTCCGACATGTTCGACCATGTTGACGAACGAGTTGCCGGTGGGCTCGTCGGGCTCGAGCTCGGCTTCCGCCGCGCGGACCACTTCAATGAGCGCGATTTGATCTTCGCTAGCACCGGTCAGCTCAACCGACACCCCGCTCGCTTCCAGGTTTCGGGCAGTTCGGTAGATCGTCCAGGCGCCAGCGGTGTCGAGGACGTCTAATTGGCTTAGGTCGATTTCGATCGGGCCGGTCGCCGCTTCGGCGATCGCCCGGATCTCCTTTTCGACAGCAAAGAGGCCACCGACCGCCCAGCGACCGACCGGCGTAAGAATCTGGCGACCGTCGCTGCTTGAGGTTTCAAGCCAGGTCTCTTCGCTCGCCGCCATGCCTCGTGACCCCCGCCGCTGGAGAGCCGATTGTAGCCCGCCCACGTGCGATCAAGAAATCGTCATGTCGAGGTTTGCTTGCCCCGCCTGTCGGGGCTTTCTATGTTTCGGCTGCGGCAAACATTTGAGGTAGGCAACGATGTTTAAGAAAACGAGCGCCCTATTGGTCGTGGCGACCATCAGCATCGTGAGCGGCGCAGCGCTGGCTGATGGGGACGTTGAAAACGGAAAAAAAGTCTTCCGCAAATGTCTGGCCTGCCACACCGTCGAAGCAGACGGAAAACATAAAGTCGGCCCCAATCTCCACGGGATCGTCGGCCGCGCCGCCGGCAAGGCCGACGGCTATCGGTATTCGAAAGCGATGGCGGAGTCTGGGCTTACCTGGGACGAAGAGACACTGGAGACCTATCTCGAAAACCCGCGGGCCCGCGTCAAAGGCACCAAAATGAGCTTTGTCGGCCTGAAAAAGGAAGACGAGCGCGAAGACATTATCGCGTTTCTCAAAGCCGCCCAGTAGCGCCTCCTTCTCAATCGCTCCGGACCGCTATTGGCAAATCGGCTGAGAGTCGAGGCGGGGTGGCGTCCCGCATCACTCATTGCCCACGTGTGCGCTGCGGCGCTCCAGAATGATCGTGTCGCGCCAGCGTCCCCTTTGTGGAGCATGGGTCATTCTTGCAATGCGTTCTCGGCGGCCGACGATCCGGAAACCGTGCCGCGCGTGAAGCCGCGCGCTGGCCGTGTTTTCTTCAAAAATAGACGATTGCAGCGTCCAAATGCCTTCGCCTTCGGCACTATCGATCATCGCTGTGAGCAGGAGGCTGCCAATCCCCCGTCCGAGCGACGAGGGCGCCACATAAACGCTGACCTCAGCGACACCGCGGTAGGCCTGGCGCCGCGATACCGGCGCTAGAGCAGCCCACCCGACAACGCTAGATTCGGTCGCAGCGACTAAGCGGCTGTGGCTGTGGTGTGATGCCGACCAGTCTTGCCAGTTCGGGGCCTGGGCTTCGAACGTTGAGTCGCCGCGATCGATACCGTCTTGGTAAATGGCGATGACCGCCTCCGCATCGCCTTCGACCATCGGTCGAATCGCCAGGGACATCAATGGCTCACAGGATTTGACTCAAGAAGAGCTTCGTCCGGTCGGACTGCGGGTTGTTGAAGAATTCGTCAGGCGTGTTCTGCTCAACGATTTGACCGGCGTCCATGAAAATGACGCGGTCCGCCACTTGTGCCGCGAAGCCCATCTCGTGGGTCACGACAATCATCGTCATGCCGGTCTCGGCGAGATCGACCATGACATCGAGCACCTCTTTGATCATCTCCGGGTCGAGCGCCGAAGTCGGTTCGTCGAAGAGCATGATGTTGGGCTGCATGCATAGGCTGCGCGCGATCGCAACCCGCTGTTGCTGACCGCCCGACAATTGACCGGGATATTTATCAGCCTGCTCCGGTATTTTGACCCGCTCAAGCAACTCCATCGCCAACTTCTCGGCGTCTCGTTTAGGCGTCTTACGCACCCAGATCGGACCCAACGTGCAGTTTTCGAGGACCGACAAATGCGGAAACAAATTGAACTGCTGGAAGACCATGCCGACTTCGCGGCGAATCGCATCAATATTTTTCAGATCGTGGGTGAGTTCCGTTCCGTCGACCACGATTGAGCCTTGCTGATGCTCTTCGAGGCGGTTGATGCAACGGATGAGCGTGGACTTGCCAGACCCGGAGGGACCACAGATCACGATCCGCTCTCGCGGTGCGACCGATAGGTTGATATCGCGAAGTACGTGAAACGGACCAAACCATTTGTTCAGTCCGACAATATCTATCATCGGCTGGGCGTTTGGAGCGGTCTGGTTCTGATCCGTAGACATAGTGCCCTCTAGTGTTTGGACGTATCGAGGCGCTGCTCGAGATAGACCGAGTACCGCGACATCGAAAAACAGACGACAAAGAAGAAGAGTGAAATAAAGACTTGAGTCTCGACCGCTAACCCCAGCCAGTCCGGGTTCGAAATCATCGTCCTGCCTATGTTCAGGACATCAAAAAGACCGATCACAATCACCAGTGTCGTATCTTTGAACAGACCGATGAAAGTATTGACGATGCCCGGAATCGAAATCTTGAGGGCCTGAGGAAGGATGATTAATCCCATCATCCTCCAGTATCCGAGGCCAAGCGCTTGTGCCGCTTCGTACTGGCCACGCGGGATTGCCTGCAAACCACCGCGAATGACCTCAGCCATATACGCCGAGGCAAAAGCTGTCACGACGACAATCACCCGGACCACAAGATCTAAACTGAACGAGGAGGGCAAGAAGATGGGCAACAGAATGGCGGCTACGAACAACAGCGTGATTAGCGGCACGCCGCGAAACACCTCGATGAACGCGACCGACAGCGTCCGCACGATAGGCATCTTGGACCGCCGTCCTAAGGCAAGCACAATGCCGATCGGCAGCGACAACACTATTCCGGCCAGGCCCACCGTGACGTTGAGCATAAACCCGCCGAATTTGTTGGTCGGGACTTCCTCGAGTCCAAAGCCGCCAATCAGCAGGAAGGTCGCGACAAACGGAAAAGCGAGAGAGAACCACCGCAACTGCTTGGCACCCGGCATCTTGTCGAAAAGGATCGGGGCGAGGGCCGGTAGTATCAGGAAGAGCGCAAGGTTGACGCGCCATGTCTGCTCGTCGGGATAAAAGCCGTACAAAAACTGATCGATCCGCTGATCGAACCAAGCCCAGCAGGCCCCTGTTCCCGTGCAAGCGAAACGGTCGGTGCCGGCAAAATCGGCGTCAAAGAATGCCCAATTAAGAAGACCCGGAATAATGAGCCACAGGGCGTACAGCGCCAGAAGCGTGAGCCCTGTATTGAGCCACCCAGAAAACAGATTGGCGCGAAGCCAGCCGATAATGCCGGACATCGCGACGGGTGGTGCGCGCTCGGGCAACATATCGTTCGGCTGACGGAAGAATGGCGACGTCGTCATCGTTCCACCAGGGCAATGTGACTGTTGTACCAATTCATGAAGGCCGAGGTCCCCAAGCTGAGACTTAGGTAAACCACCATCCAAATGCCGACGACCTCGATGGCCTGCCCACTTTGGTTCAAGACGGTGTTCCCGATCGACACAAGATCCTGGTAGCCGATCGCGATGGCGAGCGACGAGTTTTTTGTCAGATTGAGATACTGGCTCGTCAGCGGCGGAATAATTACGCGCAACGCCTGCGGAATGATGATCTTGCGCATGGTCAAACCGGGCCGGAGGCCCAACGCATGCGCGGCCTCGCTCTGCCCCTTACTCACCGACAAAATACCGGCGCGCACAATTTCCGAGATGAACGCTCCGGTGTACGTCGTCAGCGCCCACCACAGGGCGACAAGCTCTGGCGTGATATTGAATCCGCCGCGGAAGTTGAACCGCGTCTTTTCCGGGATGTCCCAATCCAGCGGCTGTCCGAGAGCAACGAAAAGCAACAGCGGCGGCAGGACGACTAGGCCGAGGCCGACCCAGAGCATCGGGAACGGCTGACCGGTCGCCATATGACGGCGACGGGCCCAGCGACCGACGAGGTAAGAGGCGAAGACGCCTAAGAGGAATGCCAACGCAACCCAGCCGAACCCGTTTTCCAAGATCGGCGCGGGCATCCGTACCCCGCGGTTGTTCAGGAATAGAGAATTGCCGATGGACAGACTGTCGGCGACTTTGGGTAGTCCCGTAAGGATCGACCACCAGAAAATAATCTGCAGGAGTACGGGCACATTGCGGGTGAATTCGACGTAGACACCGATCAATCGACCGACCAGCCAATTGTTGGACAGGCGGAAAACGCCGGCAAGGAAACCAATCACCGTTGCCGATATGATTCCGGCGGCGGATACCAGCAAGGTGTTTAGAAGTCCCACGACCAGTGCCCGACCAAACGTGGAGGTCGAAGCGTATTCGATAAGATTCTGGTTAATCTCGAAAAAGGCGGGATCTTGGAGGAAGCCAAAGCCGGGCTCCATGCCCCGCGCCTGCAAGTTCGCCATGGTGTTGGCGACAAAGAATGCGACCAGGAGGGCGAGCCCGAGAACCACCAGAATCTGAAAAAGCGCGCTACGCGCACGCTCGTCGCTCCAAATGCGACGGATCTGGAAACCGGACTCTTGGCGCGAGTTGGCCATGAAAAACGGCGACTGCTGAAGTCTAAAGCTAAGCGAGCGGTTGCGCGCCGCCCGCTAGGCGGACGACGCGCAAACCACGCTTAGCGCATCGGTGGTGCGTAGAGGAGACCACCCTTGGTGTACAACGCGTTCTGACCGCGATCTAACGCCAGGGCCGTGTTTGGGCCGAGGAAACGATCGAAGATCTCACCGTAGTTGCCAACGGCTTTGATCACGTTTGCCGCCCAGTCCTTTTGCAACCCGAGCATCTCGCCCAAGGAACCTTCAGAACCCAGCATCCGATTGATCTCGGGATTGTTGGTGCCTTTCGCCATTTCGGCGACATTGGCTTGGGTCACCCCATACTCTTCGGCATTGATGAGAACGTTAAGCGTCCAACGCGCGACGTCCGCCCATTGATCGTCGCCCTGCCGCACAAGCGGACCAAGCGGCTCTTTGGAAATGATCTCAGGGAACACCATGTGGGCGTCGGCATTCTCAAATGTCGTTTTGGTCGCCGCTAGGCCCGAGGCATCGGTGGTGTAGACATCGCAACGGTCGGCAAGATAGGCCACGCGTGCTTCTTCGTTGGTCTCGATCGGAACCGGTTCGAACTTGATGTTATTGACCCGGAAGAAATCCGCGAGATTGAGTTCCGTCGTCGTGCCGGTCTGGATGCACACCGAAGCGCCATCCAGCTCCTTGGCGCTCTTTACGCCCAGCGACTTACGACCGATGAACCCCTGGCCGTCGTAGTAGTTCACGCCGACAAAAGTGAAGGCGAGGTCGACGTCACGCGAAAACGTCCAGGTCGTGTTGCGCGACAGAAGGTCGATTTCACCTGAGGCAAGCGCCGGGAAACGATTGGCACCGGTCAAATTGACGAATTGAACCTTGTTGCCATCGCCAAAAACAGCCGCGGCGACCGCTCTGCAGAAGGCGGCATCGAAGCCGGTCCAATTGCCCGAATCGTCGGTATAGGCAAAACCTGGCAATCCTGTGTTGATTCCGCATTTGAGCGCGCCAGCAGCCCGGACATCATCCAAAGTTGCCGCGTGGCTAATCGAGGCGCCGCCAATTGTGGCCGCAGCCACTATCGCCGCCGCAAAATATTTCACTGATTTCATTATTACTAACCTCCCATTGTGTTTTCGTGCCGACAGGTTGGCTAGCCCCCGCTTCCGTTGGAGCCGCCCTTCACCTGCCTGCTTGAATGAACCTTAGCGACATCGCCCCACCCGACCAAGCTTAAGGCCAAAAATACGACAGCGAAATTGACCTAGGGTCAAGGGCCGCGATTTTGTTAAGACTAGCCGCGTCCCTGCGCTGGCTGTCAGGCGCATCCCAGCGCCGTGCCACGACGAGATTTTTGTGGCGCGCCCACCGGCGGAATAACGCCGGCTATCCGGCCAGGCTGAGCGCCCGTCGTATGGTCGGATCGCAGCGCAACGCCGTTAACGTGCGGGAAACCGTGATTGCCGATACTTGCTCCCGGAAAGGTTTACCGGCCATCGAGGCGGCCAACCTTGGATCGGTCAATTGCGGATCGCGGATGGCCGCGCCTATTGTGGCGGTTCCAATGCGGACCATGAAAACACGAGCGACATGAGCCTTGTTCTTGAATTACTGGCGTACGTCGAAAAGGACGCGCCCAGGAACGTCAGTCAACTTCTCGACCGGTTTCTCGGCAAATGTCGAGAAATCACAGGGTCCGATGCGGCAACGGCATATATTGTCCGCCGACGCGGGCGCGAACGCGTCCTCGCACCGGTCGCCCGCCAGAATGGGATCTCAGTCCAGCGGCCTAACGCAGTTGAGCCGATCCCACTGAACGCAGCGACGATCGCCGGCTATGTCGCGGGATCCGGCGAGGTGGTCAGGCTGGAAGACGTCGGGCGGGTGCCGGTAGCCCGTCCCTATAGTTTCAACCCGGCGCTCGAAGCGCCGGGGTTCGATGTCGGACCGCTGGTATGCTTTCCCATCATGACCTTCCAGGGTCGCGTTGTTGCTGTCATTGAACTCATGATGCGACGCAACGACGCGGTCAGCGCGACTGCCCCCTTCTCCCAAAAGGAGATCGACGGGCTGATGGAAGTCGCGGCCGTGATCTCGGGCTACGTCGAGCGAACCGACAATCTCGAGCAGATCGAGGAACGGAACGTCAAGTTGCGCCAGCGCAATCGCGCGCTCGCCAGACAGCGTGAACGGATCGCACAGTTACAGTCGGAAACCGAAGAGGCATTCAAGCTGTCGATCAGCTTGCTCGCCCGCGCCGCGGAAATTCACGACGAAGGAACCGGCAATCACATTGTTCGCGTTAACGAGTACGCTTACTTCCTGGCGCAACGCATGGGGATGGCAAAAGACTTCTGCGACGAAATTCGCTACTCCGCACAGCTTCACGACGTCGGAAAGCTCAGCGTCGACCAGGCCATCTTGAACAAGGGCGGCGCGTTGACGGCCGACGAGCGGAGCCAGATGGATCAGCACCCCATTTTTGGCTTCCAAATCTTGTCACATTCGCATCGCCTGAAGCTCGCCGCGGAAATCGCGCTCTTTCACCATGAAAAATGGGACGGATCGGGGTACCCGCATGGCGTGAAGGGGGAAGAAATTCCGATTTCCGCGCGGATCGTCGCGCTTGCCGATACCTACGACGCGCTTCGGGCCAAACGGTCCTACAAATCTGCCTATTCCCACAAGAGAACGGTGGACGTCATCGTCAAGGGCGACAAGAGGCTCGACCCGGTTGGGCACTTCGATCCGGACCTCATCGAGATCTTCATCCGCAACCACCAGGGCCTCGACAATATCTGGCAAGAGTTCGCCGACGCCTAGAGCGAACGCCCTTTAACGCGTAGTCTTTGTTTGAGACTCACGCCGATGAAGACTTAGGCTGCGGGATTGTCGCCACCATGCTGAAACGCGTTCGACGCGCCCAACACATTCTCGTTCCGCTGGCGATGATCGCCATCGCGGTGGCGGCCCGATGGGCTTTGCCTCAGGTCGAAGAATTGCAAATGCGGGTCTTCGACGTTTACCAGCGGATTGCGCCGCGCGAATACGTCCCAGTGCCGGTGAAGTATGTCGATCTGGATGACGAGTCGCTGGAAAAGATCGGCCAATGGCCGTGGCCGCGGACGTTCGTCGCTCAACTTGTCGCCCAGTTAGCGAATGCGGGCGCAGCAGCAATTGCATTCGATATTGTCTTCGCCGAGCCCGACCGAACATCACCCCAGTTCATAATCGATTTGTGGCCGTTGACCCGAGAAGTCGAGGCTCTCAAAGCCAATATGGACGAATTGCCCGACCACGACGCGATATTGGCCGAAGTTATTTCTCAGACGCCGGTGATTACCGGATTTGTGCTGACGAGCGACGGCAATCTGCCGCGTACGCCGGCTCACAAGGCTTCCATTGCCTATGGCGGAGACAATCCCCGCGACTACATTTTTGGTTTTCCCGGCGCAGTCGGGAACTTGGACATCCTGACGGAACATGCATCGGGGAACGGAAGCTTCAATCTCGTTGCCGAGCGCGACGGGATTGTCCGCCGCGTCCCGCTGTTCTTGAGGCTCAATGGTGAAGACGAAGTCTACCCGTCTCTCGCCGCCGAAGTCATACGCGTCGTGCAGGGCGCCAACACCTACATTATCAAATCGGCTGGCGCGAGCGGGGAGATCGGCTACGGCGGCGTACGGCTCGGCCTAACCGGCGTCAAGATCGGACACTTTGAGGTGCCGACCGGGCCACAGGGCCGAATGTGGTTGCACTTCACCAAGCGCGTGCCGGAGCGCCGGATCCCGGCGTGGAAGGTATTCAGCGCCGACTTTGACCCGGCTTCGGTCGAAGGGCAGATCGTGTTTATCGGCACCTCGGCCGCTGGTCTATTTGATATTCGAGCGACACCGCTCGAGGCGGCTACGCCGGGCGTGGAAGTCCATGTGCAAGCGGTCGAACAAATCCTGCTGAATCACTACCTTGAGCGTCCCGATTGGGCCGAAGGCGCCGAGTACATCTACATGGTTCTGCTCGGTCTACTGCTGGTCTTTATCCTGCCGAGTCTGGGTGCGTTGTGGAGCGCCATCATTGGCGCGCTCGGCATCGGCATCGCGATTGCGGCCTCATGGTATCTATACCGGGGACAGCTTTGGTTGCTCGATCCGATCTACGCATCGACTGTTGTCGTGCTGGTCTATATGTCGAGTTCGCTGCTTAACTTTCTCAAGACCGAGGCGGAGAAACGTCAGGTCCGCGGCGCCTTTAGCCAGTACCTATCGCCTGCCCTCGTCGAACAATTGGCCAACGAACCGGAGCGTCTTGTCCTCGGCGGCGAAATGCGCGACATGACCCTGCTGTTTTGCGATATCCGCGGTTTCACCACAATTTCAGAACAGTTCAAGACCGATCCACGCGGACTGACCAGACTCATCAACCGGTTCCTAACGCCGATGACCGACATGATCCTCGATCGGCGCGGGACCATCGACAAATACATGGGTGATTGCATCATGGCGTTCTGGAACGCGCCGCTGGACGACGCGATCCACGCCGAGCATGGCTGCGAGTCGGCGCTAGCGATGTTCAACGCGCTGCACGGGCTAAACGAAAAACTTCGGCTGGAAGCGGAAAGTGAGAATCGAACGCACTATCCCATCAACGTTGGTATCGGTCTTAACAGCGGCGAATGCTGTGTCGGTAACATGGGGTCGGATAAGCGTTTTGACTATTCCGTGCTGGGCGACGCCGTAAACTTGGCGGCCCGTCTAGAAGGTCAGTCGAAGAACTACGGCGTTGGCGTCGTGATTGGCGAGGAAACACGCAAAGCCGCCCCCCAATTTGCCTCGCTGGAACTCGATCTAATTGCCGTTAAGGGCAAAACCGAACCGGTGCTGATTCACGGGCTGCGCGGCGACGCAGCGGAACGAAAAGATGCGGCATTTCTCGCACTGGAAAAACAGCACGCGGAAATGATCGTTGCTTATCGCGGCCAGCAATGGGATCGCGCTGAACAACTGATCGCCGAATGCCGCGTCTTGGCCAAAAAGACCAACGGCGAATCACACGGGCTTGGCGGGCTGGATGTGCTCTACGACCTGTATGTGGATCGCATCGCCGCCTACCGCGAGACCCCGCCGGCAACCGATTGGGACGGCGTCTTCATCGCCACGTCCAAATAGCCCACCGCCAGCTTATTTCTCTGCGCCGGTCACGAACTGGCGGCGAGCCCTGCGTTGTAGGGCCTTTGCCAAATCGGTATGGTTCGCGCCGACCGCTCAGAGGCCAAGAATATCGCCATGGAAAACCTCCGCACCCTTGATGACATCGACGTTGAGGGAAAAACCGTTCTGGTTCGCGCCGATCTCAACGTCCCGATGGAAGACCTCAACATGACGGACGGTTTGCGCCTCGAACGGCTCGCGCCGACGCTGCGCGAACTTCTCGCGGCTGGCGCACGCGTTGTTGTCCTGTCGCACTTTGGCCGCCCCAAGGGGAAATTTCAGGCCGCACTATCATTGCGCCGCGTCCGCGAAGTTCTCGGGACAGCACTCGGGCGACCCCCAATTCCGTTTTCCGACACTTGCATTGGGACGGCGGCCAAGGAGGCGGTCGGAAATCTGGAACCGGGCGAAATTATCTTGATGGAGAACCTACGCTTTCACGCGGGGGAGGAAGCCAACGACCCCGCCTTTGCCGCTGCGCTCGCCGAACTCGGCGATATATACATCAACGAAGCATTCTCATGTTCACACCGCGCGCACGCGTCCATCGAGGGAATCACACATTTTCTTCCCAGCGTTGCGGGACGGGGCATGGAAGTCGAACTGACGGCCTTGAGCAAAGCGCTCGACGCACCACAAGAACCCGTCGCGGCGATTGTCGGCGGTTCCAAGGTTTCGACGAAGCTGGGTGCGCTGACCAACTTGGTCGCAAAGGTCCAATTCCTTGTGATCGGTGGCGGCATGGCCAACACCTTTCTGTTCGCGCGCGGCGTCGAGATTGGCAAGAGTTTGTGCGAGCCCGGGCTTGCGACAACGGCGCGCGAAGTCGAGGCGGCGGCGGTCGCCGCTGGTTGCGAGATCATCTTGCCGGATGATGCCGTCGTCGCGCGAAAATTACGGCCCAATGTCGCCAACACCACCGTCGACATCGCGAATGTTCCGAGTGATGCAATGATCCTTGACGTTGGATCAAAAACCGTCGCGAGGCTCGTGGACATACTTGGTGGGTGCCGCACAGTTGTCTGGAACGGTCCGTTGGGGGCTTTCGAAACGCCGCCCTTTCAATCCGGGACAGTCGCCGTCGCTCAGGCCGTTGCGGCGCTGACGAGGGACGGAACATTGTTGAGCGTCGCAGGCGGCGGAGACACGATGGCGGCACTGGCTCAAGCCCAAGTCGATACCGACTTCAGCTACATTTCGGCCGCCGGCGGCGCTTTCTTGGAGTGGCTCGAGGGAAAAGCACTGCCCGGCGTCGAGGCGCTGGTGCGCTCGGCAGCCGCGTAACTATTTGGACGTCATTACCCAAACGCCGTCCCACGAATCGCCTGGCGGATCGTCTTTAAGATGGAGGCACCGGTCAACGTAGGTCTGAGATAGCTTGTCACTGGGATTGCGGGCGAGCGCTTCTCGGAATTTGTCGACGGCCTTATCCCACGACCCCGCGCGGTAGTGCTTCATGCCTTCGTTGAAGTAATTCACCACGTCCATAAGGTTGGGAAACGTTTCGTCGGTGTGATAGTCGAGCACTTCATACACGCCGACCGGCTCGGTCTTGCCCTTTACCACCACCATATCGACATCGCGAATTCGGTAGGTGCCGCGCAGCATCTTAACGGTGTTTTCGCTAATCAGAATTCTCGCCGAGTACGCTTTGCAGGCGCTCTCAAGCCGGGAGGCTAGATTAACGCCGTCACCGATCAGGGTGTAATCCATACGTTTGGGCGACCCGATGTTACCGGAAACAACCGTATCGGTGTTGAGCCCGATCCCCATGTCGACCGGCATCATGCCGCGGGTCTCGCGCTCTTTGTTCCAAGCCCAGAGATCGCGAATCATGCTGATTGAGGCACGCACCGCGCGGTCCTCATCGTCGTCATGCGCAATCGGCAAGCCGAACGCCGCCATGATTGCATCGCCGATGAACTTGTCGAGCATCCCCTCTTCGCGGGAGATGCAGTCAACCATGATCGTGAAATAGTCGTTGAGAAACGACACTGTTCCCTGGGCGCCCAATTCCTCGGTAAGCGTCGTGAAGCCGCGAATATCGGAAAAGAGCACTGTTGCCTTTTGGCTGGAACCGCCAAGAATATCTTCGCCGCCGTCGCGCATTAGTCGGTCGGCGATCCCCGGGTCCATGTAGCGCGACATGGTCGACTTCATGCGCTTTTCGGAACTGATGTCTTCGACCATCATCATCAGGCCGAGCTTTTCGTCCTCGCCGCCGACCAAAGGAAGAATCGTCAGATTGGTCGAGATGGTGGCGCCATCGAAACTTAACTCGGCATCGACAAAAATGTCCTGCTCCTGCTCCTCGCGAACCTTCGCTAGCCGTTCGAGCACCCATGCGTTGTCCCCAACAAAAAACGTCTCGGCCGTCTTGCCGGCGACGTCCGCCGCCCGGGTTTTGAAGATCCGGAGGCCCGCTTTGTTGCAGGTCACGATGGCACCTTGATCATCAAACGTGATCACGCCGTTCGACATACTTTCCAGCATCGAATCGTTGTAGTTCTTCATCTGCTGGATGTCGTCGAACAGCTTCGCATTCTCCAACGCAATCGCGACCTGCGCCGTAAACGCCTTGAGTCTGCTTTCGTCTTCGGCGGTGAACGGTCCGCCACGCTTATTGAGTACCTGGGTGACGCCGATGACCTTGCCGCTCTTGTTGGCGACCGGTACGCAGAGTATCGATCGGGTGAAGAATCCCGTCTGCTTGTCAAAACCGGGGTTGAAGCGAAGATCGGCGTACGCGTGCGGAATGTTCACGCTCTTTTTGGACGTAAACACCGCGCCTGCAATGCCGGCATTGTTGGGGAGACGGATTTCGCCGATCGTCGAATCGCCTTGGGCAACGCGCGAAAAAAGTTCGCCCGTCTTCTCGTCGCTCAAGAATAATGTCGAGCGCTCAGCGCCCAGCATCCGCGTCGCTTCGCCCATTACGCGCTGGAGCAATGTCCCGAGCTCAAGTTCTGACGTCACGTCCGCGACGAGATCGAGAAACTCCATCTCCCTTTCGCGGCTGTCCTTCATCCGTTCGACAAAGACTGTGCTCTGAAGCGCGACTGCCGCCTGCGTTGTCATTTGCTCTAACAAGTGACGGTCATCCTCAGTGAACTTTCCCTCGTTTTTGTTGAGAGACTGCATCACGCCGATGACTTCGCCTTTTACCGTCCGGATCGGAACGCAGAGAACGCTCTTGGTCGTAAACCCGGTTTGTTGGTCGATCGCGCGATTGAACCGCTCGTCCTTGTAGGCATCGTGGATGATGATGCCTTTACCGTCGGTGAATGCGTGACCGGCGATGCCGCTTGTATTGAGAATCCGAATCTCGCGGCGAAAGGTCCCTTGTGCGACCCGCGAATACAGCTCGCCGGTTTGGGGGTCATTCAGGAACAGCGTGCCGCGTTCGCAGCCGAGCTCAAATGACGTCATTTCGACGAGGGTTTCGAGGATATCGTCGAGCGATTCGATCGACGCGCAGCGCCGCGAGACACTCAGCAGAATTTCGGCATGCCGCAAGCGCGCATCGACGTCCTGCCGACGATCAGCCTCGGCCGTCGACGCCTCGGCGCCAGTGGCCGGCGCCTTTTTCTTGGCGCGCCCCTTCCGCTGATTAGCCTTGGCCTTTTCCGCCGTTTCCGACTGCATCGCCATGCAGGCTCTCCCACTGATCTCGTAGTATGCGAAGGGACTCTTGAAGGTGAGTCACCTCGTTTCGGCGAGCACGCTCTTCGTCGTGTATTTTACCCTCATATTCCGCGCGTGTCCTATCTAGCGAGTCTCTGAGGGATTGTGCGGCTTCGCGAAGCGTCGCTATCTCTCCGCTCGATTCGGCGACCGCGTGTTGGACGTTCCTCTGAGCCTCGAAACGATGGGTGTCAAGTTCGTCGCGGAGCGCCTGAGCCGCGCTTTTAAGCTGTCGAATTTCGTTGGCGGCGTCTGCCCGCGCTTCCTGGACCCTGGTATCTGCCGCGTGCCGTACGTCGTCCACCTTGTCGCGAAGGCTTTGGGCCGCGGCGCGCAATTGGACGATTTCGTCGTAGGATTCCGCTCGAGCCTTTTGGACGGCGGCCTCTTTGTCCATGCGTAGGTTATCGAGCTCGTCGCGCAACGCTTGCGCTGTCTCTCTAAGTTGGGCGATTTCATCTTGCGACCCCGCGGCGGCACGCTGGCCCACGGTTTGCTTCTCGAATTCGCTGCGCTCGAGCTCCTCGCGGAGTGCCGCAGCAGTCAGCCTGAGCTGCCGTATTTCCGTTTCAAGTTCGTGCAGCTTTTCAGCGTTATCCATTGCGTCCCGCAACCAAAGCTTGCGACCGCACCGACCGCAAGCGCAAAATCTTCCGCGCAAGGGCCCGCAAAATCAAGGTTTCCCAGTGCCACGCGGGCGAACAACCGCCAGCGCACCGTCGGCCAGTCCAAATGCAAACGCGCCGGTGCCCTCGTCGATGCTCAGCATTCTCGTCTGGACGCGCGCCGGCAGAGGGGTTTCGCCGAGGTCCTTGAAACGCCCGCCCGCGAAACTCACCACCCTGAGAGATCCCCGATCGGCGCTTGGGAGCACGATGTCCACGGTTCCATCGCCGTCGATATCGGCCACACGAGACAGAAAGAGGTCGCGCGATCCAATGAAGTGATTCGAGAAGCCGCGTACGCTGTGGTCGTCTTTCAAGGTGCCGCCTTCGATTTCATATAGCTGGAGAACACCGCCGATGTGGGGCGTCTTAACCACCGCGATTTCGGCCCGACCGTCGCCATCAAAGTCAGCGACGCCGACAGGATTCAACCAGCGGCTCGGTCGCCCGATCGGTGCGGCCTCCGCAATGAGCGCAAGGCGACCTTCCCTGAGGCCGAAGACCGCAACTGCGGACCCTGTATCAATGTAGGACCGGACAACCACGATCTCGTCCTGCCCGTCGCCATCGACGTCATGGAGGCGCGGGACAATATCTTCAAGGACGGAGTCTGTCGGTAATCGGTAATCCAGAATGTTGCCGCCGTTGGTCTGAATCCGTAGACCGCTTGCTTCGATGGCATCGCCGATGACGCCGTGGCGGTAGCGGCTGGTCGGGCCCACTAGATAGGCTTCGCTGATTTCGCCGGCGCCGAGCGCCACGAGCCCATCTGGAAGCATGTCCGCTCGGCGCGGGCCGGGTGGGCGCTCATAAGAGCCTTGCCGATCGACAATGACCCGCCCATCAGGGGCGGCACCGATTCGAAAGAATACGCCTGAACGGGTCAGTGCGATCGTCCGACCTTGGTCCTCGAACAGGTCAGCGACGCCGGTCGGCACCGCCACGAATTCAACTGTCCACTCCGCGGCGAGTGCGGGTGTTACCGGCACGACCAGCCACGTGGCAGCAACCAGGAGCGCCAACGAACGTTTCATCTATTGAGATCCCAATGGGTTGGTTTCGCCTAGTCCTACACCAATCGGCGATCAAGATGGTTCACGAGTTGTCGAGGATTTGGCGGAATCTTGATCTTTGTCGACAAGTCGGTCGCTAGATTGTGCCGTTGCCCTCCAGGCGTATCGGCATAATCCCGATGCGTTTCACGCAGCCGATCCCGGTGGGCGCGCCCCGGTCCGCTCGACAATCAACCCGTAATGTTCGGGCCGTCTGTGTTTTTCGAAGGCAAACCACGTCTCTTTGTAAGATCGGCACCAATCGAGGTTGCACTTGGCGACGATGAGTTCGTCCTCCAGCGTTGAGGCCATCGCGACGATCTCGCCGGACGGCGCGATGATTGCGCTTTGTCCCAACTGGTCGACGCCCTCCTCTCGCCCCGCTTTGGCCACCCCAATAACCCATGTCGCATTCTGATAGGCGCCGGACTGCATGCTGAGATGGTTGTGGAACGACGTTAGGTGATCGTGCTCCGGCGCCGGGGGATTATGGGTCGGCGTGTTGTAGCCAATGAATACCGCCTCCACATCTTGGAGCCCCATCACCCGGTACGATTCCGGCCAACGACGGTCGTTGCAAATGCAAATCCCCAAATTGCCATCCATCGAAGATACGACGGGGAAACCTAGATCGCCGACCTCGAAATAGCGCTTTTCGAGATGTTGAAACGCTCGGTAAGGCTCGTGCTCCGCGTGTCCGGGAAGGTGGATTTTGCGGTACTTCAGCGCGATGTTCCCGCGCCTATCGACGATCACCGCCGTATTGAAGCGGCGGGTTACGCCATCGACCACGACCAGCTCGGCATAACCGATATGAAAACCAACGCCGAGCCGCTTGGCCTCGTCGAACAACGGTTGCGTGGCCGGGCTTGGAAACGCGCGCTCAAAGTAGGCGTCGATCTCGTCTTGGTCATCGATGAACCACCGCGGGAAGAAGGTCGTCAGGGCCAGCTCGGGATAGACGATCATGTCGCACCCCCGCGCATGCCCCTCGCGCATCATGGCAAGCAGTCGACCGACGACGACCTGCCGGCTTTCGTCACGAGCAATGGGGCCGAGCTGGGCGGCGCCGACGTTGAGGATGCGGCTCATCTGGCGCTACTGGTTTGCCAGGGCGATCATCGCTTCGGCAAGGACGCGCGCGCCCGCCGCTAGATCCGCTGGGCGGGCCGCCTCGACTTCGTTGTGACTGATGCCCTTTTCGCAGGGCACGAAGATCATGCCCGCCGGGCAAATGTCGTTCATGTATTTAGCATCGTGCAGGGCGCCTGAAATCATGTCGCGGTGGGATAGCTTGAGTTCCTTCGTGCAATCCCTGATCCGGCCGACGACGCCATCGTCGAATTTGATCGGCGGCACGTTATAGGTCTCGCGCAAAGTGTATTTGAGCCCGTTTGCGTTGCGTCGGCATACGTCTTCGACTTTGTCGCCCAATTCCTTGAGGAACGCCGCATCTGGGTGACGAATATCGAGCGTGAAGTAGACGTGGCCGGGAACGGTGTTGGGTGACCCCGGCGCAACCTCGAAGCATCCGACGGTAAAGCGCAAAATGTCTTTGTCGTCGACCGTGAGTTCGTACAATTCGGCGACAATCGCGTGCGCCGCGCGAAACGCGTCACGCCGGGCTGAGAATGGTGTGGTTCCGGCATGCGCCTCCGAGCCCTCGACGTCGACAGCAAACCAGCGACATCCCTGAATGCCTGTGACGATGCCGATGGTCAGATCTTCCATTTCGAGGATCGGGCCCTGTTCGATGTGTGCCTCGATATAGGCGCCGAGCGGCGTACCGAACGCCCGCCGTTGCGCGCCCGGAGTGGCGGCCAAAGTTGCCGGCAGCAGATCGCCGACCTTGGCGCCGGTGCGATCGATTACGGCGAGCATCTCGTCGAAGTTCATCGCGCCTGTGTAAACCGCCGACCCCATGGTCGCTGGTTGAAACCGACCGCCCTCTTCATTGGACCAGGCGACGAATTCGAGCGGCCGCTTGGTCACGATGCCGGCGTCTTCAGCGGCCTCAAGCACTTCAAGGCCGGCCAGGACTCCGTAGGCGCCATCGAACTTTCCGCCGGTTGGTTGGCTGTCGATGTGGCTGCCGGTGACGACCGGGGCGGCATCTGGATCGGTCCCGGCCCGACGAAAGAACAAGTTGCCGATATCGTCCACTGCGCAGGAAAACCCGCGCGCCGCGGCCCAACCGGCGAGGAGTTTGCGGGCTTCGGCTTCCTCAGGGGTAAACGCCTGCCGATTGACGCCGCCTTTGGCCGTCGCGCCGATCTTCGCCAAATCCATGTGGCGTTGCCACAACCTTTGTTCGTTCACGGCATTTGCGATCGTCAATGGACACACTCCTGGTCAGCGGCGTATCAGCGCCGAATCGGTTTCACTGGCTAGCTGGACGGGACGCCCTCCCACCACTTATTATTCCTCGCTGGTGCGCGATGTCCAGCGGTCGCCCAAACTGCGCCGGATCAGCAACCCAAGAACAATCAATGTCATGCGCCGCAGGCAGCGGTAGCGCCGGGAGACCAATTGCATGAAGCTTATAGGTGTCGACGTCGGTGGCACATTCACCGATCTGGTATTGACCGATACAACGGCCAACCAGACCATCATCCACAAGGTGCCGACGACCCCGCACGACCCTTCGGAGGGCGTGATGGCCGGGTTGATCGAGCTTTGTGAGCGCAACGGCATCGACCGCACCGAAATTGATCATGTCCTGCACGGGACGACCATCGCGACCAACGCCGTGCTTGAGCACAAAGGCGCGGTCACCGGCATGATCACGACCAAGGGCTACCGAGATATCATCCATATCGGCCGCCACCAACGCCCCGAGCACTATTCCATCATGCAGGAGATCCCGTGGCAGGATCGGCCGCTGATCAAGCGCCGACACCGCAAGACGGTTGCTGAACGGATTGCGCCGCCGAAAGGTGAGGTTCTTGTACCGCTCGATGAGGAAGAGGTCCGGATCGCCGCGCGCGAATTGAAGGCGCAGGGCGTCGAGTCGATCGCCGTGTGTTTCCTGTTCTCCTACATCGACCCGAGCCATGAAGACCGGGCGAAAGCAATCGTTCTAGAAGAATTTCCCGAGGCGTTCGTCACGACATCGTCCGATATTTCGCCGCAGTTTCGGGAGTTCGAGCGCTTTACGACCGCGGCGATGAACGCGTTTGTCGGCCCAAAAGTGCGGACCTACGTCAAGAACCTGGCCGCCAACATCGCCGCCAGCGGGCTAAAGGCCGATCTACATATTATGGGATCGAACGGCGGCGTCGCGACGGCGGCGTTGGTCGCGGAGCGCCCGGTCTTGACCCTTCTGTCGGGACCAGCGGCCGGTGTCCTCGGCGGCGCCTGGTGCGGTGCGCTATCGGCGCGAAACCGCTTGATCACGTTCGACGTTGGCGGCACCAGTGCCGATATCGGCATTGTCACCGACGGACGCTTTGGCGAGGCGACCGCACGAGACACATCGATTGCCGGGTTTCCGCTGATGGTGCCGATGATCGACATTCACACAATCGGTGCCGGTGGCGGCAGCATCGCCTGGCGCGACGCCGGTGGGACATTCAAAGTGGGGCCGCGCAGTGCTGGATCACAGCCCGGCCCCGCAGCCTATGGCCGGGGCGGCACGTTGCCTACGGTCACCGACGCTAACGTCGTTCTCGGTCGGCTGAGCAAAGACAACTTCTTGGGCGGCGAGATGACGCTCGACGGGCCGGCCGCCAACGATGTTATCGTCGCCTTTGCCGACAAGATGGAACTGCCCGTTCACGAATGCGCGGAAGGCATTCTGACCATCATCAACGCGAGCATGGCCAATGCGATTCGGTCGCGCACGGTACAAAAGGGAATCGACCCGCGCGAATATGCCTTGGTCGCATTTGGCGGTGCCGGCCCCTTGCACGGCGCCGAGGTTGCGGCTGAGCTCGGCATCTCAGAAGTCATCATTCCGCCCTACCCCGGCATCACATCGGCCGTTGGCCTGCTGACGACCGACCACAAGTACGATGCGATCAAGACCGAATTCCAGGTTGAAGGCGACCTGGACCTGCCGCGGATCAATCAAGACTTTGACGCCATGGAAGAGAATCTCCGCAAGTTGTTCGTCGCCGAAGGCCTATCGGATGATGAAATGGCGTTCCAACGGGCTGGCGATTTCCGCTATGCCGGTCAAGGGTACGAGCTGCGGATCGACTTCCCGGGCGGTCGGGTGGACGATGATCTCATGGTGAGCGTGTTCAACCGGTTCCATGAAATTCACTTGGGGGAATACGGTCAAAACTATCCGGACACGCCCGTTGAGCTGGTGAACGTAAGAGTTACCGGAGTTGGCCAAATGCCGAAGATTCAGGCCGCCGTTGTTGACGAATCGACAACCCGGTCTCTGGACGCCGCGCTCGTGCGGCGCGATTCGACGATGTTCCGGGTTGATGGCGACCTGCAAACCTTCGAGACGCCCTATTATCGGCGCGAGCTTTTGCCGCTCAATCAACCGATTCCGGGGCCGGCGATTGTCTTGCAAAAAGACACCACGACGGTGGTGCCACCGACCTGTACGTTCAGCGCAGACCGCAGCGGCAATCTGTTCATCCAAGTTGGAGAGATAAAATGACCTCATCCAGCATCCCCGGCCAAGGTGACAATCGCTGGGCTGTCGATCCGATCACCGCAAGCGTGATCCAGGGCGCGCTCGAGAGCATCGCGGTCGAGATGGGCTACAAACTCATGCGCATGGCGTATTCATCTATTATCCGCGAGTCGGAAGATTTCGGCGCGGCCATTGTTGACGTCCAATGCCGTCAGCTTTGTGAATCCAAACAGAGTACGCCGCTTCAGTCCGGCCCGATCCCGGGTTACATCAAAGGCATCAACCGCACGCTGGAAGCGCGCGGTGAAAAAATCATGCCGGGCGATGTCATCATGCATAACGATCCGTATGGCGGGTCGTCTCACGGCCCCGATGTTCTGTTTGCTGTCCCCGTCTTCTTTGACGACAAGCTGGTGGGATGGTCGGCAACGACCGCGCATCACCTTGACATCGGCTCGCTGAGCCCGGGTTCGTGCGGCATCGTCGATGCGATGGATGTTTACGCCGAAGGCCTACAATTCAAAGCCATTAAGGTCTTTGACCAAGGCCGGAAAAACGAGATGGTCTGGCACATGCTGCGCGACAATATTCGCGCATCTCATCTCGTCGTCGCCGACATGGAAGCCCAAATCGCCGCGTCGAGGATTGGCGCCCAGCGCTTCATCACCTTGATCGAACGCTATGGCCTCGAGATCGTTAGCGCTGCATCCGAAGCACTGATGGACGCGTCGGAAAAGATGATGCGCAACGCCATTAGCGATATCTCGGACGGGGTCTACACCGCGACCGGCCACATCGACGGCTTTGAAAATAGCGAAGACCCAAAAGAGAAGAATCTACCCATCGTGGTGACGGTCACAGTCGCGGGCAGCGATATGACGGTCGACCTGACCGGCACCGCCGACCAAATCAACCTGCCGATCAATATGCCGTTCGAGGGCACCGTCGATGTTGCCATTTGGCTGACGGTCCGGTCGATCCTGGCTGATACCGCGACGGTCGGCCATGTGCCGCAAAACAGCGGGCTGACGCGACCTATCAAGATCATCGCGCCGAAAGGCTCGCTGGCCAATCCGAACTTTCCGGCGCCAGTCATCGCACGGTTCGCGCCGGGCGTCATGATCGCCGACACCCTTATGCGGGCGCTGGCGCCCGCGGTCCCGAAGCAAATCAGCGCCGGCGTCGGGAATTTGAAGGTCATCGCCTTCTCCGGCCTGGAGCAGGGCCGGCACTGGGTTCACATGGAGATATTCGAAGGCGCCTACGGCGGCCGCTATGGCAAAGACGGCATGGACGCGGTGGACACGTTGTATGCCAACACCCGCAACAATCCGATCGAAGACATCGAGTCCCATCTGCCGTTGCGCGTTGACCGCTATGAGATGCGCGAGGGCGTAGTCCCTGCCGGCAAGTGGCGCGGCGGCATCGGTGCAATTAGAGAGTTCTCCTTTCTTGGCGATGGCGGCTATTCCGTCGAAGGCGAAGGCCACCTGTTCAAGCCTTGGGGCTTTGAAGGCGGCCAAGAGGGTGACCCGGCCAGCCTTCGGTTCGACCGCCATGACGGCAAGTCCGAGGACCTGCCGTCAAAACTTCCTTATCGCGTGGCCAAGACCGGCGACACGTTCGTGGCCTACGGTCCTTGCGGCGGCGGATACGGCGACCCTTTGGCGCGCGATCCACTCGATGTCCTCGACGATGTGCTGGACGGCTACATTGGGGCGGAAGCGGCCAAGGCTGACTACGGTGTGGTCATCGCCAATTCGGTCGTGGACGATGCGGCCACCTCGAAACTGCGTGCCAGCCTGACATCGGCATAACGGTCAGGCTCGACGACATGCACGCCGGCCGAATGGGCGGGTATCATGTCCCATGACCAGATAGCGGTTCTCGCCATCCTCGGGCTTGCGCTCGCGGGATTCGTGTGGGGCCGGTGGCGCTACGACATCGTCGCGCTCAGCGCGTTGGTTTTGGCGGTCGGCGTCGGTGTTGTTCCGGCGAGCGAGGCATTCATCGGCTTCGGTCATCCGGCGACCATCACGGTCATCGCGGTCCTGGTCCTCAGCCGCGCTCTTTCAAATTCGGGGTTGGCGGACGCGCTCGCGCGGCGGCTCGCACCGGTAACCCGCCGACCGATCGAGCATGTCGGCATACTGACAGGGCTGGGCGCGCTTTTATCGACCGTCATGAACAATATCGGTGCCCTGTCGCTCTTGCTGCCGGTCGCCATCCAATCGGCAACACGGGCCCGCCGATCGCCGGCGATGGTTCTGATGCCGCTTTCCTTCGGATCGATCCTGGGTGGACTGGTCACCATGATCGGCACGCCGCCAAACATCATCATTGCTGGGTACCGCGGCAGCGTGACCGGCGAACCTTTCGGCATGTTCGACTTCACCCCGGTCGGGGCAGTGATTGCAGTCGTCGGCGTCATCTTCATCACCTTTGTCGGGTGGCGACTAATTCCCCGACGCCGGCTGGCGAATACCCCGACGCGCAATCTGTTCAAGATCGAGGACTACGTCGCCGAGGGGTTGGTCGGCGAGACATCGGACGCCAAGGGAAAAACCATCGAGCAAGTCGACACTATCGGGGAACTACACGACGTCGTTCTGATCGGGATCCTGCGCAACCGCCTGCGCATATTTGTTTCTGCCCGCCACCAGACGGTCCAGGCGGACGACCTGATTATTGTTGAAGGCGGCGCCAAGGAAATCGCCGATTTCATGCGCGCGCTCGGCTTGGAACTGGCGACCGACGACGCCGACATTCAGACGATGTTGCGCGGGCCGGACTACGTCCTAAGCGAAGCCGTTGTTGCACCCGGCTCGTCCATGATTGGCCGCACTCCTCTGTCACTGCGCCTAACAGGACGCTATGGCATCAATTTGCTGGCAATCTCGCGGCGTGGCGAGCGGGTGCGTGAGCGCGTGGGCCAGGTGCGCCTCAAAATTGGTGACATACTTTTGTTCCAGGGCGACTCGGAGCGTCTTTCACAGGTCATCCCGAGCTTGGGATGCCTGCCATTGGGCGAAAAGCGCGTCACTTCGGGCAGCAGATCCATGGCGCTTCTCGCCTTCGCCATCTTTGCGCTGTCCCTGGGCATCGCCTCCACCGGCGTCGTGCCATTCGAACTCGCCCTGACCGGCGGCGCATTGGCTGCCGTTCTTACCAACATCGTCCCGCCGCGCGAGATGTATGAAGCCGTCGACTGGTCGGTCGTGGTGCTTCTCGGCGCAATGATCCCGGTCGGTTTTGCGATCGAATCGTCCGGAACCGGTGACCTCATCGCGTCAGGCATACTCGGGATGACGGACGGCATGTCGCCGCTGATCGTCCTGACCGTGTTGCTGATCGTGACGATGATAATGACCGACGTCATGAATAATGCGGCGACGGCATTGGTCGCCGCGCCGATCGCCTTTAGCCTCGGACAGGCACTTGATGTTAGCCCGGACGCCTTCTTGATGGCCGTCTCAATCGGCGCTTCGAGCGCCTTTCTGACGCCGATCGGGCATCAAAACAACGCCCTCATCATGGGGCCGGGCGGGTACAGGTTTGGCGACTATTGGCGGATGGGGTTGCCCCTAAAGATACTCATCGTCATCGTGAGCGTTCCGCTTCTGGCGATAATCTGGCCCATGTCACCATGACCTACGAGCAATTTGCGATCAGCGGCGTCCTCGCCGTCGCTCTTGTCGGCTTTGTCTGGGGTCGGTGGCGCTACGACGTCGTTGCTTTTGGCTGCCTTATCGCGGGCGTGTTTCTGGGTGTGGTCCCAGGTCAAAATGCGTTTTCCGGTTTTGGACATCCGGCGACCATCACCGTCGTCGCGGTTCTGATTCTCAGTCGCGCACTCAGCAATTCCGGCGTCGTTGAGAGTCTCAGCAAGCTACTGGAGCCCGCCACCAAGACACCCGCGATGCACATCGGGGCTCTCAGTCTGATCGCCACCCCCCTTTCAGCAATCATGAACAATATCGGCGCGCTTTCGCTGCTGATGCCGGTCGCTATTCAATCAGCAGTTAAGGCCAAGCGCTCCCCTGCCCTGGTTCTAATGCCCCTTTCGTTTGCGTCGATTCTGGGCGGACTGGTCACGCTGATCGGGACCCCACCCAACATTATTATTGCCAATTATCGGGGTACGGCGGGCGACGAACCATTCGGCATGTTTGCGTTCACGCCGGTGGGCGGCGTCATCGCGATCGTCGGCGTCGCCTTTATTGCGTTGATCGGCTGGCGACTCATTCCCCGCGCCCGTCTTCGACTGACGCATGAGAAGGACTTGTTCGAGATTGACGACTATGTCGCTGAGATCACAGTTGGCGACGAGTCTGCGGCCATCGGCCAGTCGATTCACGATCTTCATGAGGCGGCGGGCGAAGCCGACGTCAAGATCCTAGGACTGGTCCGCGAGGGTACCAGGGGCTATTTGCGCGTCCGTTACTTGGCGTTGCGCGCCGGCGACCGGCTGGTGGTCGAAGCACCGCCAGCGGCGCTCACGGCGTATGTCAAGAAAGCCGGCTTCGAACTCTCCGGAACCGGGAGCGACGGGGTGGTCGACCTCGAGGGTGAGAATACGGTGCTTGTTGAGGCGGTCGTCCCGCCACGATCGTCCCTGACCGGGCGAACCCCGCGTCTCGTCGGGCTGAGCGGGCGCGCCGGCCTTCATCTGCTCGGTATTTCGCGGCAGGGGCGGCCCATTCGCGATCGCCTCTACCAAGTTCGTTTTCGGCCTGGCGACATTCTTCTGCTGCACGGCGACGACGAGAACGTGCACCGGATTATCGCGGACCTCGGGTGTCTGCCGCTGGCGCCAAGAAAACTGAGCGAAGGGCCGGGGCGCAAAGCATCGATTGTTGTCGTCGCATTCGCAGCCGCTATCGCCGTCAGTATCGCAGGGCTGGTGCCGCTTCCGGTGTCGTTCGGGGCGGCCGCTGTTGCCGTGGTCGTTACCAACGTTGTCCCGCTACGCGATTTATACCAAACCATCGACTGGCCGGTGGTGGTCCTGCTGGGGGCAATGATGCCGATCGGCGGCGCCCTAGAGTCCACCGGGGTCACCGCGCTGATCACGAGCGGTATTGTCGAGTTGTCCGCTTCGCTTGGACCAACAATGATTCTCGCGATCATCTTGATTATTACGATGACCCTGTCCGACATTATGAACAACGCGGCCACTGCGGTGGTCGCCGCGCCGATCGCCTATGGCACGGCGCTGCAATTGGGCGTCAATCCCGACGCGTTTCTCATGGCTGTCGCTGTGGGCGCGAGTTGTGCATTTCTGACGCCCATCGGCCATCAGAACAACACGCTAATCCTCGGCCCAGGCGGGTACCGGTTCAGCGATTATTGGCGCGTCGGCTTGCCGCTGGAGATCATCATCGTTGCGGTTGCCGTACCGATGATCCTGCTCATCTGGCCCCTATGAACAAGGGTGCTATTTAGAGATCGATCTGGATCCGCATTCGCGCAAGTGCCCAGACTTGCGACGGGTCCGGCGCGAAGACGAGATCGGCGTCGGCCGCCACATGGGTCCAGGCATTCACAGCGATTTCATTTTCAAGCTGTCCCGCCGCCCATCCGGCGTAGCCAAAGAAAATTCGCATCTCGGCCGGACCATGCCCCGCGGCGCGTGCCTTCAGTGCGTCGACGGTCGGGGAAACTGCAAACTTTCCATCGACGACCTCCGTTCGATCAGTCGCAAAGTCCATTGAATGGAGCGCCAGCGTCGAGGCAGTCTGGACCGGTCCGCCGAGGTGCACGGCAACCTGCGCGTCCGGTGCTTCTATATCCTCATTGAAGAGCGAGAGAACGTCGGTTACCGACCGCTGTTCCGCGAAACGATTGATCACGAGTCCGAAAGCGCCGTCCCCGTCGTGGCGAATAATCAAGATCACTGTTTTCGAGAAGTTCGGATCGATCAGCGACGGCTGGGCCACAAGCAACCTTCCCGCAATATTGTCGGCGGCAAACGCGCCGCGCCCTGTGCCGCCAAGGACCAGCGCCGTGAATGCAACCGCCCACAGCCAGCGCATGTTATTGCATCCTCAGAATCGGTTTAATTGCCTTGCCAGCAACCGAGTCCGCGACGGCGTCGTTGATCCGATCTAACGGATAGTAGGTGGCCAAACGGTCCATCGGGAAACGGCCTTGGGCATAGAATTCTATCAGCTGCGGAATGAACACATCGGGGACACTCGAGCCCTCTAGAACGCCAACAACCGTCCGACCGCCGGTCAACAAGTAGCGGGCGCTGAATTCGAATGCCGCGCCGCGGTTCGGCACAGTGACAATGCCGCAGACGCCGCGCATCGCTAGGCAAGAGATCGCGTCGGTGAACGACTGTACGGTTCCTGCGGTTTCCAGGGCGTAGTTTGCGCCACCACCGGTTGCCGATCGAATTCGGTCCGAGACGTCGCCATCGCGCGCATCAAAGGCATGGCTTGCGCCAAGTTCTTGGGCCAGTTCGAGTCGGGATTCATTGACGTCGACGGCGACGATCGTGGTGCAGCCGACCAGGCGCGCGGCCATAATGCCGCTGAGCCCGACTGAGCCGGCGCCCATCACCGCGAGACTGCTGCCCGGACGCGCGCCGATCGTATTGAGCACCGCCCCCGCGCCCGTTTGTATCCCACAGCCCAGGGGGCCCAAGAGTTCGAGTGGAACGGCGCTGTTGGTGACCTTAACGACGTTGCGCTCGGTCGCGAGCGCGTGGGTCGCGAACGAGGATTGCTGAAAAAAGGCACCGAAAATCTTTTCGCCCTTTTGCTGCATCGTCGGTGAGCCGTCGGCCCGGCCGCCGGAAAACTGAAGTATGCGCATGTTGTGACAGTGCGAAGGCGCGCCCTCGACGCAAGAAGCACAGCCACCGCACGATCCAAAGGTCATCACGACGCGGTCACCGGGAACCACCTTTGAGACGTTGGGCCCGACGGCTTCGACGATGCCCGAGCCCTCATGCCCGAGGACGATGGGCAGCGGCATCATGTGCTGGACGCCGATATCGGTATGACAGACGCCGCAGGCCACGACACGAACCAGCACCTCGCCTGCTGCCGGGGCGTCGAGTGTGACCGTTTCGAGATCGAATCGCCCGCCAGCTTTCCGCAAAACGGCAGCGACGACATCCATCCGCATTCTCCTCGTTGTAAAGCTCGCGACGAGCCCGGTTGGCCGCTATCCTAACCCGATCGCGCGCCTAGAGGAGAGGACTATGACCCGCCTATCCGCAGTGATCCTGGTAATTGCGTCCGTGTGGATGGGGCTCGCACCTGCGGTCGCCCAGGACATGAAAGAGGGCGACGCCACATCCAAAACGGCGATCATCGGGGTAATCGAGGCGCAGATTGCGGCCTTTCAAAATGACGATAGCGCGACAGCCTTCGCCCAGGCCTCGCCCGGCATCCGCGCCTACTTTGGTTCGCCCGACCGGTTCATGCGCATGGTGCGATCGTCTTATTCATCGGTGTACCGCCCGCGCAGCGTCGAGTTCCGCCGCCTTCTCATTGTCCGAGGCGAGCCAGTGCAGGAGGTTTTCTTCGTCGGGCTCGATCTAACGACGATGCTGGCGCTTTACCGAATGGAACGACAACCCGATGGGCGCTGGCTCATCAACGGCGTTCTCGTCGCCGACACCAAGGAACAGGCGACCTAGGCGGTCTTTTGTTGCGGTATCCGTTGCCGAACCACCCCAGCACCGGTTCGTAGCGGCGCATCCCCACCGGTCTCAGCGACACGTTTTCCGCAAGAATTATTGGCGCGCGGGAAACGCCTGACGACGCACGTCGTCGTTTTCGAGAAAGGTCGGACGGCGCGCCATGCCGAGCTGTGCGTCTTGCGAATCACCGAATCGCAGCGCGACCGCTTGGGCCCGCCAACATGGACTGCGGGCGCCACGTCGAACGATCTCATCGATCCACCTGGGGACTGGCATCTCATCGCGCGTCAATGTGCGGCGGGAAAGTTCTATGGCAACAACCAGCGCCGTACAATCGCGCTGCAATGCCAGCGCGGCGATCGTCGGTCGGGCGGCCGCCAGTGGCCGCTCCAGCGCGACCAACGCACCCGCATAAATCCAGGCTTGCGCAACGGCGCCTTCACCGAGCATGGCGGTGATCTTCTCAATGATGTGGTCCGCCTCTGGCGAGCCCTGGTCTTTCACGACGCATCGCAAAACGCCGAACAGCCCGAGGCCGCGATGCTCGTTGTCGCCAACCGCGGCGACGACCGCCGCAAGGTCGCGCGAAAGAGCGCGGCGCACCGCACGATGCGCGTTTTTAGCCAGAAGGCCATCCCCAGTGAAAGGGAACGCGTTCGCCAGCGAGTCCGCGAGTTTCGCGTCGGCTGTGCCGCTCGCTTCAAACGGGACGCATGCCGGCGGCGTGGGGCCTTCGACATGCGGTGCTTTGGCTGCGAACGGCCCACCCTGCGGGATGACGGCGAAACTCTGGCGCTCTCCAGCGACAACGAATGCGTCGCGCCGGTCAACGCCCAGCATGGCCGCCACGCCGGGTAGGCCGCCCGACCAATGCCCGCCGCCCCAGCCACTGCTGTTCAATGAGAAGGAGTCGATGCCCCCATCATCGACCATGACACCGAGGCCATTGGCGGTACTTGCACCCTGCGCCAGCGAACCTGCCACGTAGTGGTCATCGCCTGCACGGTCGCGTAGGAGGCCAATCGAACGATCCAGCCCCATCCCCTGCGAAACACCGACGCTGGCGAGGTAGGAATCGTCGCCCGCGCTGTCATCCAAAATACCAATGGCGACATGCGCGGCTTCGCCCTGAGCGTATCGAACTGCCGTATATCGGTCATCGCCGGCACGGTCTGCCAATAGACCCATACCGAAGAAAAAACCGTGACCTTGGGCAAACATTTCGGCGTCGTAGGTGTCATCGCCACTGTGGTCGAGGAGCACACCAACGCCCCCGGCGACCCCTTCGCGGCTACCAAAACCAACGCCCTGCGCTTTACTGACGCGGCCGCCGCGGTCGAAGGCGTCATCTTGTCCGTCGGCGCGGTAACTGTCGTCTCCGGCGACATCGACCAGAACCGCGGCGCCAGCCGTACCGGCAAAGCCCTGTCCCAATCCGTTCAGGCGATAGCGGTCGTTGCCGGCAACGTCTATCAAGACTGAGCGACCCAGAACGGCGGCGGCCTGACCGAAATAGGTGCCGTCGTAGACATCGTCGCCCTGAAGATCGGCGACCGCGGCAATGCCACCGAAAGCCGATGACGGACCCGCACCGGGCCCGCCCCACCGATCGTCGCCGGCCCGGTCGACCACGACCAGTACCGAAAGAACGCCCCCCCCGCCGGCATAGCTATCGTTTCCGGCGTGATCGACCACAATGACGACGCCGCCGGCGCCAAGCCCAGAAAAGTCGTACTCGTCATCCCCGCCCGGATCGATAATCACCATGACGCCCGATGCAACGTCAGGACGGTAGCGATCGGGACCAAGCGTACCGATGATACGCGACACGCCCCTGGTCGTAGGGTCAGACACCGACGACTCTGCGGCGATTAGATCGACCAAGAGCGGGAGGACCAACCTGCCCAACCGCGCGGTCGAGGCATCCAGCTTGGCATCAAGGCCAGCAACAACGTCGTCGTGGAGGATTTCGCCGCCCCCCAATATGCCGTTCAAATTGCTCCGATCTGTCTCAGCAAGGCCTTGAAACCATTCGACGGACTGACGCCATTGGCGGATCGCGTTGTCGGCACGCCGGGCAAACTGGTTTACTACCCCAATCTCGGATCGCTGGATGGCGTGCTGCCGTCCTATCTGGATGGTCATGGGAACGGGCCACCCGATCCGACGAAGTGTATCCTCGAACTGCCCTCCCGGATCGTCGAGCAAGCGGGGAACGGCCTGGATTTGACGAAGGAATGCCGGTTCGGTCGCCCGCGCCGGCTCTTGGCCCGCTCGAAAGACGGTATTGGGGATGACGAACATCGCGTCTCGGCCCAAGCCGCGTCCCACCAAACTTTCTTCCACTCGTTGAGCCACCGATTCGGCGGCTCGTGCGGACGTGACGCCAAACGAAAGAACCAGCGCCAGGGAAGCTGCGCCCATGATTCTTACGGCAGGATCAGACGTCATGCATGAAATCATAGGCCGACATTGGGGTTAATAAAAAAGGGGCGGCAAAATGCCGCCCCTTCTTCACTGCTCCGGTCGAAAAACTAGGAGCTGGATTTCTCGCACTTGTCTGCCGGATGCTGGTCAAACAAAGTCCACTGACCGTCTTTCAGTTCGATAATGAACCCAGGAAGCTCCGCATCGCCATCGGCGTCGAAACAAATCGGGCCGAGCATGCCCACATAGTCGGTCTTGCGCAGTTGATCGCGGATCTTAATCCGGTCCGCGGCCAAGCCGTCCATATCTCCGGAAATGTTGGCCTCGTCTATCACTTGGGCCAAGAGATAGACGATCTCATAGGCCTGGGCGTCAACGTGATGCGGGAACGCGGACTTAATGCCAATCTTTAGATTGGCTTCGTTGAACTTCTTGGTGAAAGCGCGCGTCTTGTCGTTGAGGTCCCACCAGAATCCGGCGGCGAAGATGGTGCCATCGGCTTCTTTACCGACAACATCGGTAATTTCCGGATCGCCAAAAAGCTGTGAGCCGACCATTCGGCCCTTGAACCCCTGGCGCCGTGCTTCCTTTAGAATCTTCACAGCGTTGTCGAGAATCGCACCGGCACCAATCACGTCCGGCGGAGTCTGCATGATCTTGGCAATCTGGGGCGACAGGTCGAACGCGTTCTGCGGGAAACCTTCTGGCTCGCCAAGAACTTTGATCCCCACCGCGGCGAACGAGCCGGGCATGATGAGCGTCCCAACGGCCTTCGACACAAACTGATCAGACTCGTACATGATCGCAGCCGTATCAGCCGGAATACCCTTGCGCTTCAGACTCGTCAGCATTCTGTTGAATTGCTTGCCCTCATCTTCGGTGACGCGGAAGGCAAACGAATTCCCCTTGGCCAACCCTGGGGTCGATGCGGCGTTGGGAATCTGAACAATCCCAAGGCGTTCTCCGATTGCAAAGGCGACCCGCGCCTCACCCGACGAGAAGGGACCGATAATGGCAAGCGCATGGTCGTCCTCGGCCAACTTCCGCGTTGCAACGGCGGCCTGCTTCGCGTCACTGCCGGTGTCGAACTTGACGACTTTGATCATCTTGCCACCGATGCCGCCCGCAGCGTTGATTTCGGCAACAGCAATATCGACGGCTGTCTCGGTTGTTTCGCCTGACGACTTCAGGAAACCTGTCTTGGCCATATTGAGGCCTAGAACAATTTCATCGGCTGCGCTGGCAGGCGCCGCGATGAGCGACGCCGCTAGTGCGGCGACAGCAAACCCGGTTATTTTCTTCATAGTCTTCCTCCCAAGTTGTGTCCGTTTGTCCGGACCTGGTGACAGTTTGACGTTCGGAAAGCGCCTTAACAAGGTAGTGCTATCCGGCGCCGAGGTAGGCCGCTTCGAGTTTTTCCCCGGCACGTAATTGGTCGGGGGTTCCTTCGGCGACAACGCGACCAAGCTCAAGAACGTAGCCACGGCTCGCCGTTTGCAAGGCTTTGTGCGTGTTTTGTTCGACGAGGAGGATCGACAGACCATCCCGATTCAGCGCCACGATGAGCTCAAAGAGTTGATTCACCAAAATAGGGCTCAGCCCAAGTGAAGGTTCATCGAGCATCATCAGGACGGGGCGCGCCAGGAGCGCCCGACTAATCGCCAACATTTGCTGCTCGCCGCCCGAAAGGACGGACGCGGGCATCGTGCGGCGTTGCGCGAGATTGGGAAAGCGTTCGTAGACGCCTTCTATGTCTTTCGCGACATCGGAATCTCGGCGGCAATAAGCACCCATCAGGAGATTGTCGTGCACGGTGAGGGAGACGAATATCTGCCGGCCCTCCGGCACCATGACTAGGCCTGAGCGGACGCGCTTTTGTGCCGACCGCGACGAGATGTCCTGGCCACGAAAGCGCAACGCATCTGCGGTCGCCCCAGCGGTTCCCTGAAGGGCCTTGAGCAGCGAACTTTTCCCGGCACCGTTCGCACCAAGGACGGTGACAATCTCGCCTTCGTCGACCGATAGCGAAACGTGACGGACCGCATGATTACGGCCGTATCGGACATTCAAGTCGTCGGCCTCAAGCAGCATCGCCTACCGCTTCCGAACCGAGATAGGCTTCGAGAACGCCGGGGTCCCGGTGGACTTCACTGGAGGGGCCCTCGAAGATCTTCTTGCCGAAATTCAGCACGACGACGTGATCGCACAGGCTGCGGACGAACTGCATGTCATGTTCGACAACGAGGAGCGTGACCCCGCGCCGCGATGCCCCTTCGAGCAACAGCTGAAGCTCCCCGGTTTCCTTCTCGTTGAGACCGGCAGCGGGTTCATCAAGCATGAGTACTTTCGGATCGGACATCATCGCACGGACAACTTCGATCCGTTTTTGAACGCCGTAAGGGAGGTTGGCGACCACCTCTCCCGGATAGGTTGCGAGTCCGGCTTGTGCCAGCGCGTCGGCGGCTTCGCTCGCCCAACGGTTGCCGGGCAGCCAGCCAAGCGGGAACAGCAAACTGCCAAGTTTTCTCGCCCGAGCATGCTGACCGAGCATGACATTCTCGATTGCGCTCAGGTGCGGCATCAGACGAATATTCTGGAAACTGCGCGAGATCCCCATATTGATGCGTTCGCGATCCGGCAGCCGCGTAATATCCACGCCATCAAGCAGGATTTTCCCGTCATCGATCGGGTAAACGCCGCTGATCAGATTGAAGACGGTTGTCTTACCTGCGCCGTTGGGACCGATCAGAGCGGTTCGGCTGCCGCGCGCAACGTCGAACGACACCTCGTCGACCACGCGCAATCCGCTGAAGTTTTTTGAAACGGCCTGAAAGGATAGAACGGAATCTGTCATCGATCGGCCACCGCCGTGCGACCGCGGCGCCAAAACAAGCCGTAGAACCGCTCGACAAGAGTTCGCGTCACCAAACCCTCCGGCCGAACAACCATCATCAGGACGATGATGACCCCGAAGATGACGAACCGCCATTCGTTACTAACGCGCAGAAATTCGGGCAACAACGTGAAGAAGACGGCGCCGACCAGAGGTCCATAAGGCGTCTGCGTCCCGCCAATCAGAACGTAGAGTAGGACGAACGTGCTGAGGAGAATGTTGAAGTGTTGTATTTCGACATAGTTGAACTGGTGGGCCCAGATTGCGCCGCCGATCCCAGCGATGACCCCACCCAGTGTGAACGCAGCGACCTTAGTCATACGCGTGTTCACACCGAACAGGGACGCCACGCGTTCGTCGTCATGGACGGCACGCATCGAAAGACCGAAACGAGTCGCCATTAGGAAAACGACGAAAAGGATCACAAGGATCGTTATCGGCGCGATGATGTCGAGTTCGGCAAAGGCCGCGACCGGATACCCGGCGGCAGCGCCAAATATTTCCAGATTGATGTATATCCCTTGCACGATCTCAGCGAATGCCAGTGTCGCAAGAACCATGTAGACGCCTCGGGTGCGCAGCATCGGAAACGAGATCAGAAAGGCCACTGCGCCGGTTGCAAGTGCGGCGATGGGAATCGTCAGCCACATCGCCAGGCCGACATCCGTGCTGAGATATCCACTCGTATACGCGCCAATAGCGACAAAACCTGCGGCGCCAAGGTTCAGCTGTCCGGCTGCCGCTGGCAGAAACACCGAATAGGCCACCACGATATTGAAACAAAGGATCGCAACGATGCCGGTCCAATAACCGCTCATGGTCTAGAACTTTCCCTTGCCGATGGCGGTGTGGCCGAACAGCCCCGACGGTCGAACAAGGAGGATCAACAACAGCAATCCCCAGATCGGTATTTTGACAATGTCGGCGCCAAAAAAGTGGATCGCCATCACCTCGGTAAGGCCGACGATCAGGCCGCCGGCGATCGCGCCCCAGATGTTCCCGAGCCCGCCGATGACCATCCCCGCGATGGCCTTCGCGGCAACGTTGTCCCCCATATAGGCGTTGATATCGGCGTAGTTGAGTGTGAACAGCATCCCGGCGATGCCCGCCATCAGGCCGGTGATGACGAAGACGATCGGCACGATGTAGTTGACGCTGACACCCATCAGTGTTGCCGCATCGGGGTTCTCCGCGATGCTGCGCAGCGCTCGGCCGACCCGAGTCCGCTTCAGCATGATGCTGAGGCCCCAAACGATCGCCAGCGCAAGAACGAGACTAACCAGCTGGGGAATGCCAATGATCAGTTTGCCGAGATGGAAGTCCGCGCTAGTGAATGGTGTCGGAAACCGCTGCGGATCGGAGCCGAGGATGACCAAGACGAGATGTTCGAAAATAATGAGGAAGCCGAGGGAGCTTACCAGTGGGAGGGCGTGTTCGGTGGCATCGCCGTATCGCACCCGCATGTAGCGGTAGGTAAAGCGCTCGACGATGAGCGACGCAAAGGTCGCCGTGGCTACGCCGCCGAGCAGCGCCAGCGCCCAATGAACGCCGACCGTGGTCAAGCCCCAGGCAACCATGCCGGACAACATGAAGAGGGCTGGAATGGTAAAATTCAGGAAGTTGAGCATGCCGATGGTCAACGTGAAGGCAACCGCGACCATCACGTAGATGCCACCGATCATCAGGCCGGAAATCAGTTGCTGGAGTATCAACATGATGGTCTTTTTGATGGCCCGCCAAGGCGGGCCGTCGTACCCCTAAATCTCCTGCGTCTCGAGCATCTGACCCGCGGCGCCATTTTTGGCTGGCGCAACCTACATAGTCGGCGTTGCCAAGTCTATACACCTTTGCGGGAGGTCGCATTGCGTCAACCGGCGGTCAAACTGCTTGACGTTCCTCGGGTTTCTCGACTCGGCGAAGTGGTGTTGGCTTGCGCGAAAACCAGCGTGCGCGGTCCTGATCGAAGACGTCCGATAGATGATCGATGACTGCGCGGATACGAGCGCCCTTGTTGGTTTCTTCGTGCGACACGAGCCAAATCTCGGCTGAACAATTGGTGTCGACCGGGAGCCGAACGAATTCGGAATCGAGTTCCTCGACATAGAGCGGGAAAAGACCGATCCCCATCCCCATGCGGACCGCCGAGACGACCGATGCCGAAGAGTTAGATCGGTAGACCACGGCGTTGTGCCGCTGAACAATATCGGTCCATGGCATCCAACCCGGGTTCATGTGGAGCGCGGTATGGTCAACCAAACGGTGACGGTAGAGATCGTCGATCGACTCTGGAGTGCCGAATACGCGCACGTAAGATTTGGTCGCGAAGAGATGGAGATCCATCGCCCCAACTTTCTTCGCCACAAGTTTCGGTTCGGAAGGTCGCGCGTAGCGCACGGCAATATCAGCCTCGCGCATCGCCAGGTCGACCACCCGGTCCTTGCAGACGGTTTCGATCATGATGTGTGGGTGTTCGCGCTGGAATTCGACCAGTTTCGGCGGCAACCAAAGGGTCGCAAGGCCCTCGGTAATAGAGATACGGACCAGCCCCGTCATCTCGCTGTCGGCACCCGCCAGTTGGCGCTCGATGCCGGCCGCGGACGCTTCCATGTCGGCCGCCTGGCTGAAAATCAGTTTGCCTGCCGGCGTCAGTCGCATGCCGCGGCTGTGCCGGTCGAACAGCTTGGCGCCAAGGCGGTCCTCGAGCGCCGCTATTCTGCGGCCCACCGTAGACTGGTTGGTTTTTAGAAGCCGCCCCGCATCAGAAAAACTTCCGGTGCGCGCAACAGCCAGGAAATACTGGATGTCGCGCCAATCCCTTAGTTCTCCCTGTGATCTGCTTTTTTGCATGTGTTTTATGCGTATTTTGTTAATTCGCAGCGCGTAAAACGACGGATACGGTAACGCACGTCTAAAGGGTAGGCGGTCGTTTAGTTCACGGCAACAGAATTGGCGGGGGATCTGTGCCAGACCGACAAAAATCCACGTTTCGTGCGTATTTGAGGAGCCCGTCGACGCGTCTCGCGGCGACGATCGGGACGCTGATGTACCTTTCCTACGCGGCCGGCTTCGACGCTTGGGGCAACCCAGCGCTCATCGGTGTGACTGCCCTCATAGGCATAGCACTCCCGGCCTACTCGCGGGTCAGCAATCGCATCGAACAAAGAGTGAATTATGCGCTGGTGCTGGTCACCGCCGGACGCCTCGCCAGATTTGCCGCTCAGTTCGCGTTTAACCTTGCAGCCTTCCTCATCATACAACTTGGGGGTGTGTTTGGCGACACCAGTTTATCTGGCTTGGGCGGCATCGTTGGCGCAGCGGCTCTGACGACCGCGGCGTCTCAAGGCGCGCAATACGTGGCCATCATGCTGTTCAACCGAAACCTCGGCGATTTGAACCGGAACGTCATGCTCGCGCTGGCGGCCAACATCGTCGTGACGGCCGCTGCCGTGGTTGGCATTCCGGTCGTTCAGCCGGCATTCGTCGTCCTGGGCATTGGATTGGCCGCGTTTGTTTTCGGCAGCGGGATTCTTTCCGATCTGCGTGGCGTCTTGTTTCCGAAACGGGGTATCGGAATTTTTTTCGGGACGTTTAATCCCTTTCATATCACCCACCTTCGCCTCATTCGCGATGCGCTTGAACACCGCAACCTCGAGCGCGTCATCGTTCATCCCACACTAGTTCCCAAGGGCCACCGGCTCGCGCTGGAGCGTGGCGATATCGTCGTCGATCGGCTCGAAAACGGTTTGCAGATTTACGAACGGACCGACCGCGCCGATCCGTATGTCGACTATTTCCCGACGGGACAGCGTTTCTTCGCACCCGAAACCCGACGCCACCTGATTGAGGGCGCGCTCGAAGAGGCCGGCCTCAGTAATCAGGTGGAAGTCGCCTTCATGCCCGAGGTCTATGACGCGCGGGGGTTTCACGGTGTGATCGCCGAAATCAAGAAAAACAATCCCGGCAAGCCGGTGCACGGCATTCATGGCAGCGATGTCGGTGGCATGATGGTCCGCGCAATCATGGACGAGTGCGGCTGGATTTATCCCATACCGATCCGCCGCCGAGACGGTATTTCCGCAACCGCCGTGCGCTCCGGCGCAACAGGCATGACACCCGAATCGATAAATGCCGCGTTGTCCCAACTAAAGAGTGATTCTTCGCAAGTCGTCATCAACGAAAGGAAGTTCCGTAATGACAAAGGCGTCCTCGTACCTGCCTAACAGCAGGCGTAACGACATCTCGGTCAAAGTGGCCGGGTCGATCGAAGAAATGATGCAAGCTTTTGCGATCCGTTCGGCTGTCTTCATGGCGGACCAAAATTGCCCCTATGCAGAGGAATTCGACGGGAACGATTTTTCCGCGACGCACGTCGTGGCCTACGAGGGCGAGGAGCCAGTCGCCTGCATGCGCGTGCGATACTTCGGCGACTTTGCCAAGCTCGAGCGGTTCGCTGTCCGTAAGGAATACCGCCGCATGAGCATTATCAATGCGGTTGCCAACTACTCCATCAAGCTGTGCCGGCAGAAGGGCTACACCAAGCTTCACGCCCACGCGCAAAAGCGTCTGATCAAACTTTGGAGCCGCTTTGGTTTCGAGCCCAGCGGCGACCTGTTCCACTTCTCGGACCACGAATACGTCACTATCGTCGGCGATTTTGAGCGCCTCGACGACGCGATATCGATCGCGGCCGACCCAATGGTGCTCGTACGGCCCGAAGGAAAATGGGGAGAACCCGGCGTCCTCGATTTCTCCCGTGAGCGCTCTCCGACCAATCCGATTGGCGGTGCAGTATGAGGCCCTTTGATATGAACCAAAACTACGAAGTCTCCGACACGCCGTTACTCATCGCGATCGAGATCCAGCGGGAATACACGACCAAAGGCCGTCCCTATTACATGGAAGAAATCGATGAGAGCCTTGAGAACTGCAGCAAGATTCTGAGCCACGCGCGGGACAAGAATTGGACGGTCGCACATGTCCGCCACGAACAGCCCGGCAACCTCTTTGGCCAGGCCCATGCAGCGACCCAGTTTGTGAAAGGCTTCGAACCGCTGCCCCGCGAGTACCTTTTTACCAAGGGGAATTTCTCTTGCTACAGCAACCCCGGCTTCGAGAAGTTCATGGAAACCTCAAGGCCGGAGCAGGTCTATCTCATCGGCTACAGCTCGCCGATGTCTTGCTTGTCGACGATCGTCGAGGGTTACCACCGAGGTCACGAGTTGACCTTTGTGACAGACGCGTCGCTTGCCCGTGCAACGCCTAACGCGGAAGAAAAAACCGCCCATATGCATGCGACGCACATCATTTCTGGCTACGCCAATCTGGTCGAAACGTCCAAGGTCTTGGGCGATGTCTCACGCGGGTTTACCCCGTATCAAGACATGTCGGTCGCCGAGGCAAGGCACGCCGTGTAGCGATATTTCCGGAATCTCTTCAAAACGGGCACCATAATGGTGCCCGTTTTCGTTATGCCGGGTCGCTTGCGGCGCTCAGTTGTTAAAACTATGGTCCGAACTAGGCGAGATGCCGCCCCGCTGCGCCTCCGGCTGAGCGTCGACACAAAGGCACCAATAGCACAGGCCGATTCGATCACATGGTGACAGACGATCCTATCGGCCCATTCCTCGAAGCTGCGGCTAAGGGAGATTACGGTGCCTTCGCCGAGATTTATCGGCTGACCTCATCGAAACTTTTTGCGCTCTCGATGAGTATTCTCAGACGTAACGACTGGGCCGAGGAAGCCCTCCAGGAGACCTACACGCGGATTTGGCGATCAGCACACCGCTATGATTCGGAAAAGGGCGCCGGGATGGGCTGGATCGTGACGATCGCTCGAAATGCCGCCCTGTCGAAGTTGATGCGCCGGCCGAAAGACGAGTTTGCAGGCAATGAAAGCGACATGCTCCAGCTTCCCAGTGGGGACCCGACGCCGATGGAGGCGGCGATGCGGTCAAGTGACGCGCGGCAGCTCATGACCTGTCTGAGCGAGCTCGACGAGGAGCAGAAGCAGTCCATTTTATTGATTTATTATCAAGGACTTACCCAGCGCGAGGTCGCCGACCATCTGCGCCGCCCGGTCGGCACCGTCAAAAGTTGGGTGCGCCGCGGCCTGCTGCGCCTTAGGGACTGTTTGGACCGTGAAACAGCTTAGCGCCACAGATCGCAGCCAGCTTGCGGGGGAATACGTCCTAGGGACCCTCCGCGGCCCGGCACGGGTGCGATTCGAGCGCCTTGTCGAGGACGACCCGCACCTATGGCAAGAGGTTGCCTTTTGGGAGCGCCGGCTCGGCCCGCTAGGCGAGGCGCTTCCCGAACAGGCGCCACCCAGCCGCGTTTGGGCAGCGATCGAGGCGCAGATTGGCCCCCAAAGAGCGCCCGCACGTCAGCCCACCGGGTTTTGGCAAAGCATGCAATTCTGGCGCGGATTCAGTCTCGTCGCCACTGGCCTCGCGGCGGCGCTGCTGGTTCTTGTCCTGCTACCGCCGGCCGACACCGATTTTAGGCCGATTCAGGTCGCGACGCTCCAGAACGAGGCCGACGGCACGGCATGGATTGTCCGGGTAGCGGCCGACGGCACCGCAGAAATCGCCGCGATCGATGCGCCCACGGCGCCGCCGGGTCGCGACTACGAGCTATGGCTCTTGCGAGGCACCGATCAGGCGCCCGTCTCATTGGGTCTCGCGTCGAACGCGCAAACCCAGCGGATTGCCCTGCCCGCGACGTTTGCTGACGGAACGGGGTTCGCCATTAGCGTCGAACCGGCGGGCGGCTCGCGCACCGGCGCGCCGACCGGCCCGGTTCTTTTCGTGGGCGGCCTCGTCGGCACACGGACCAACTAACGCATCCACTCTGCCCGAGTACGGGTATTCCAAGTAACGCTTCAGAATCGGAGGGCCAGACCGTGCCACACGAGAATTCGAGTTCGTTGATTGTCGCCCCATCGCCCAACCTTGTTTCGCGGCGTGGCTTCTTCTCGACCACGGGGACACTAACCCTGTCGGCAACCGCTGTGGCGCTGCTCGCGGGTTGCGGCACAATGGCGGCCAAGAGTAACGATGCGGCGGTGAGCGACTTCGACATCCTTAATGGCGCCGTGGGTGCCGAGCAGGAGGCGATTGCCGCCTATCAGCTTGGGGCGGACAGCGGCCTATTGGAGCCGGCAGTCGCCCAAGTCGCGCTCGCGTTTCAACGCGATCACAGCGAACACCTAAAAATCTTGTCGGACACGATTCGACAACTGGGCGGGACACCAGCGCCGGCCAAATCGGACTACAATTTTCCAGTTGCCGACCTCAAGTCGCAGGCCGACGTGTTGGCATTTGCCGCCGACCTCGAACAGGGCGCGGTCAGTGCCTACGTCCAGGCCGTGTCAGACTTTCAGAATGGCGACCTCAGGACCGCGGCGGCCAGCATTCTCGGCGCCGAAGCCATGCATTGGGCGGTTCTGCGCAGCGCATTGGGCGAGAACCCAGTGCCATCAGCGTTCGTTAGCTAAGGATTAAAGCTGGTTTACGTCCCGCCAGCGGTTCAGGCGATTCCCCTATCGCGTCGCACGGCACTTGCCTGTCTCTGAGTCGTCGGCGGGACACCCAGTTTTACCCTGATTTACGTCCGGGTCGGCGGATTTTCCTAACCCGAGTCGATGTCGCCCGACGTTGTGGTGGTGCCCGCTGAGGGACTTGAACCCCCACTCCCGTTTCCAGGATGCAGATTTTAAGTCTGCTGCGTCTACCGGTTCCGCCAAGCGGGCACTGGCGCACCCTATCCGCGCTGTCGCAATGGGGGCAAGGCGCGGTTTGCGTGCGCTAACTTGAGACGACCTCATCTGAGGGATCGCCGCCCGCGCTTCGGACCAGGGCTCTGACCTCCTCGGCGGCTTGGTCCAGGAGCGTTTCATCCGCGCCCCGCAAGACCAACGTGCAGCCCGACCGCCCATCGCGAAAATATGGATAAGACCCGATATCGACCGCGGCGAAGCGGGCTTGAACCTCGCCAAGACCTTTGGCGATGACGCCCTCGGGCAGCCGTGCATCGATGGCGCGAGACTTGAGCGGCGTCCCCCCAACCAGCCGATCGCCGAGTCCGTCGAACATGACCTGCATGATCCGCGGCACGCCCGCCATGACAAACACGTTCTCCATCTGAAAGCCGGGCGCGAGGCTGACCGGATTGTGGATGAGTTGCGCGCCCGCCGGCGTGTGCGCCATGCGAATGCGCGCGTCGTTGATTTTCTCGCGGCTGCCGTAGTGCCCCAGGAGCAACTGATAGGCTTCGTCATTGAGCGTGTTCTCGACGCCGAAGGCGCGCGCGATACTATCGGCGGTGATGTCGTCGTGGGTCGGGCCGATGCCGCCCGTTGTGAAGACGTAATCGAATTTAGGGCGGCTTTCGTTGACGGTCTCGACAATCGTCTCCATGACGTCCGGGATCACGCGGACCTCACGCAAGCGGATACCCCGCTCGTTCAGACGCACCCCGATGAACGCCAGATTTTGGTCCTTCGTTCGCCCCGACAGGATTTCGTTGCCGATAATGATCAGGCAGGCAGTGTAGACACGCTCAGACGAACCCATTAGGCCGGTACCTCTTGTCACGACGACTCAGCAATGTTCGCTATCATTGAACGATGATCTTGCCTAGCCCTCTAATCAGAGGCCGCCTCGTGCGCCGCTACAAACGGTTTTTTGCGGACGTTGAGATGCCGGATGGTTCCGTCGTGACGGCGCACTGTCCCAACACCGGCGCCATGCTAGGCGTTGCAACGCCCGGCTCGGCGGTGTGGCTGTCGCGATCTGACAATCCCAAACGCAAGCTGCCCTATACCTGGGAGCTGGTGCGCTCACCGGACGCGCCGGAATCAAGTCTTGTCGGTATCAACCCCATGAACGCGAACAGGATTGTCGCCGGCGCCCTTGAAGGCGGCGACATCGCGCTGCTGCGCGACTACGGCACGGTGCGCCCGGAGGTTCGTTACGGGCACGGCTCGCGTGTTGATTTTCTGCTCACCCAGACCGGCCTGCCTGACTGTTACGTCGAGGTGAAAAATGTCCATTTAATGCGCGAACCGGGCCTTGCCGAGTTTCCCGACGCCGTGACCTCCCGGGCGACCAAGCACCTTGGCGAGTTGGCGGCTGAAACGGCCAGTGGTAACCGGGCTTTAATGCTCTTTTTGGTACAACGGGCCGACTGTGATCGATTTGCTGTCGCCGATGATATCGATCCGGCTTACGGCGCGGCGCTCGATTCGGCTGTGGCGGCCGGGGTGGAGGTGCTCTGCCTTGCGTGTCGTGTAAGATTGACCGATATAACGGTGGTCCGGACGATCGATTTCGACGGGACCAAACGGAGACGGACACCATGACCTACGCCCTTGCCGCCGACGCACCGTTGCGCAATACCGGTGTCATCAAGCTTCATTCGCCGACCGATTTTGATGGGATGCGGGTCGCTGGGCGACTCGCCGCTGAGACGCTCGACGCGCTCCTGCCCTTGGTTGAGCCCGGCGTCACGACAGAAGCAATCGATGACTTCGCGCATGCGTTTATCATTGAGCGGCACGCGATTCCCGCGCCGCTCAATTACCGTGGATTTCCAAAATCGATCTGTACGTCGGTCAACCACGTTGTGTGTCATGGCATCCCCGGATCGAAGACCCTTCAAACGGGCGATGTCGTCAATATCGACGTCACCGTGATTGTCGATGGGTGGCATGGCGATTCGAGCCGTATGTTCCATGTCGGCGATGTTGGCGTAAAGGCCCGACGCCTTTGTGACGTGACCTACGATGCGATGATGCGTGGCATTGAAGCCGTTCGCCCGGGGGCGACCACGGGCGACATCGGTCACGCGATTCAAGAATACGCAGAATCTCAGCGGTGCTCGGTGGTGCGCGATTTCTGCGGTCACGGCCTGGGCCGCGTGTTCCACGACGCGCCGAATATCCTTCACTACGGCGCCCCTGGCACCGGCACAGAGTTGCGTGAGGGCATGTTCTTCACCATCGAACCGATGATCAATCTGGGCAAGTGGCAGGTGAAGATGTTGCACGACGGCTGGACCGCGGTGACCAAAGACCGATCGCTGTCGGCGCAATACGAGCACTCCATCGGCGTGACGGCGGACGGATTTGAAATATTCACCGCCTCCCCGACAGGCCTCCACCGGCCGCCGTACCACTAGGCCACGGCATGCCGAAGGGGTCCGATCCGGTCGCTCAACCAGCGACGCCTCAGCTCGGACACCGTGAACGGCTCCGGCAACGTTTCGTCACCGGCGGCGCGGACGCCATGCCCGACTATGAACTGCTTGAACTCGTGCTGTTCGGCGTCATTCGGCGGGGCGACACAAAGCCGCTCGCAAAATCCCTCATCAAAGAATTCGGCTCGTTCGAGCAGGTCCTGGCCGCGCCGGCGACTCGGCTCATGGAGGTTCCTGGAATTGGCGAGGCCGTGGTCAGCGCACTCAAGGTGGTTGAGGCCGCCGCCGTCCGCATGGCACGGGGCAGGACGATCGATCAGCCCATTATCGGATCGTGGGACAAATTGCTCGAGTACTGCCGCGCGGCGATGAGCTTCCGCACAACCGAAGAATTCCGTGTTCTGTTCCTCGACAAGAAAAATCGTCTTATCGCGGACGAGCAACAGGGGCGCGGTACCGTCGATCATACCCCGGTCTACCCGCGGGAGATTGTACGTCGTGCACTCGAGCTCGAGGCTTCGTCCGTCATACTCGTCCATAATCATCCAAGCGGAGATCCGACGCCGTCAAAGGCCGATATCGAGATGACCCGGCAAGTCGAGCAGGCAGCAGCGGCCCTGGGCGTTACGGTCCACGACCATCTCGTTATCGGCGGTCAGGAGCACGTGAGTTTTCGGGCGACCGGATTGCTTGGGCGATAACCAGCGCTAGCGCGCTGTGGGCGCCTGCGCGAAATAACGATTCGGGTGCTCATTTCTGGGACCGGTGTCGCCGGAAATTTCGCGCACCAGTTTGTTTAGAACGGCGGCGGAAAAGGCGTGAAAGTTCTGCGCCGAGACGACGAAGGCCCCCGGACCACCCACGACATTCTCGCCGTAATAGAGATCCAGATCGGGAAAGTCGGTCAAGATCGCAAGCCCGTTAATTGTCACCCCGGCCTCGATCGCGATGTCACGGGCAACATTCGGCTCATATCCAATGTTATTGGTCCCATCGCCGGAAATGTCGATGACCTTGCGATCCCCGTCATAACCGTTGCCCAAAAACATGCGCGAACCCGTCTCGATCACGTTGCTGAGGGACGTGCCGTCGCGAAGAATGAACCGCGGTGTGGAGAGAATTTTCTCAACGAACGCGTCGGCGCTCTGCGGGCTATCGATCACGCTCCAGTCCGCGATGACCCGAACCCCGTCGCGACGATCGCCCGCCCAAATAAGAAGCGCCACCGCAATGGCGCCGGTATCCCCATTGGTCACGGTTTCGATCACGGCCGGATTGCGGAACGCGTCGATATATCCTTGCAGCTGGAGATTGAATTCGCGGGTGTTGACGCTGCCCGATGAATCCAAGGCAAGTATTAGCTCAAGATCGACCTTTCGGTCCTGCGCCCAAACCGGCGACCCAGCCAAACACCAGACAGCCAACCCTACAATCGCGACAAGTCCGCGCACACCGACCTCTTCGTTCCCGGGCGTCCCAACGATGGCCCCGACCCGCCGCTGCGACTATACTTCAGCGGCCCGCCACTTTAAGAAATAGTCGAATGATCCCGCGCTATAGCCGACCCGAAATGACCCAAATCTGGGCGCCAGAGACCCGATTCCAGATTTGGCTGGAGATCGAAGCCCATGCCTGCGACGCCCAAGCGGCACTAGGCGTGATCCCAAAGGAGGCGGCGGCCGCCCTGTGGGAAAAGGGCCGTTTTGAGATAACTCGAATCGATGAAATCGAGCGCGAAACACACCACGATGTGATCGCCTTTTTGACCAACTTGGCCGAATACGTCGGCGAGCCCGCGCGCTTTATCCACCAGGGGATGACGTCGTCGGACGTTTTGGACACCTGTTTGGCGGTTCAACTATCGCGCGCGGCGGACCTTCTCATTCAAGATTTGGACGCGTTGCTTGGCGTCCTCCGCCGGCGCGCCCTAGAGCACAAAAACACAGTATGTGTCGGGCGAAGCCACGGGATTCACGCTGAGCCGACGACGTTTGGTCTCAAGATGGCCCAAGCCTTTGCGGAATTCACCCGGTGCCGCGAGCGGATGGTGGTGGCCCGCGCCGAGATCGCGACTTGCGCCATTTCCGGCGCCGTCGGCACCTTTGCCAACATCGACCCCCGGGTCGAAGAACACGTCGCCAAAGCCCTCGGCCTCACGGTTGAGCCGGTGTCCACACAGGTCATACCCCGCGACAGGCACGCGGCGTTTTTCTCGGCACTGGCACTCGTCGCCTCGTGCGTTGAACGTCTCGCCACCGAGGTTCGCCATTTGCAGCGCACCGAAGTGCTCGAAGCCGAGGAGTACTTTGCGACGGGCCAGAAAGGATCCTCGGCGATGCCGCACAAGCGGAACCCCGTGCTCAGCGAAAACCTGACCGGGTTGGCCCGCCTGGTGCGCAGCTACGCCGCCCCAGCGCTCGAAAATGTCGCGTTGTGGCACGAGAGAGATATTTCGCATTCGTCGGTCGAGCGGATGATTGGCCCCGACGCGACGGTGACGCTCGATTTCGCGCTTTCTCGGTTGGTCGGGTTGATGGACCGTTTGGTCGTCCATCCTGAACGCATGCGCGAAAACCTTGATGCGTTGCGCGGACTAGTTCACTCGCAGCGTGTCCTCCTGGCCCTGACGCAAAAGGGCGCCAGCCGGGAAGCCGCCTACACCATGGTGCAGCGCAGTGCGATGAAGGTATGGGAAACCCGGACCGACTTTCTCGAACTGTTGTTGGCTGATCCCGAGGTCGTGTCGCTGATCGCCGAGCCTGAGCTACGAGAAGCTTTCGATCTGGGCTACCACACCAAGCACGTCGACACGATCTTTGGTCGGGTTTTCGGTCCTGGTGCGGAAATCCGCCGCGCCGCCGAATAGGCGCCTAACCGCGCGCGGCGTCGCTTTCGATCTGGTCCCGAGCGACCTGAACCAGACCGTCCATTTTTCGGCGGAGATCGTGGTCCGACATTTCGACGTTGGCCGCGGTAAGATCGGCTTTGACCTTGCGAAACACGTCCTCGTCGCCGGGCTCGTCAAAGTCCGCCATCACCGTTTGTTTGGCATAGGCGTCGGCATCTGCGCCCGCCATCCCCATCAACTCAGCCGCCCACAGCCCCAAGAGCTTGTTCCGCCGTGCCGTCACCTTGAAGGCGAGCTCGCTGTCATGGGCAAATTTGGCTTCTTGGCCTTGTTCGCGTTTCTCGAAAGTGGACATGAGGCGCGGCGCTCCTTGCTGGGCGGAATGGCTAGGCAGTCCATAGCCCTTTAGGTCGGGCCGGATCAACCACCGATGTAAGGTTTGACCTAACGTGTGTCCAGTCCTGGAGGCTCTTGGGTGTCCAGTTTTTTTGGCCTATAAGACGGCAGGGCCCTAACTGGCCCCTCACCACAGGATTGACCGCCAATGGCCCGCCGCAGACAGATCTACGAAGGCAAGGCAAAGGTCATATTTGAGGGCCCGGAACCTGGGACTCTGGTCCAGTATTTCAAGGATGACGCCACCGCCTTCAACAACCAGAAGCGCGGGACCATCACTGGAAAAGGCGTCCTCAACAACCGTATTTCTGAGTATTTGATGACCCGCATCGGCGAGATCGGGGTGCCGACCCATTTTGTGCGCCGCTTGAACATGCGCGAGCAGTTGATCAAGGAAGTCGAGATCATCCCAATTGAGGTGGTCGTGCGGAACGTGGCCGCGGGGTCGCTGTCCAAAAGGCTGGGCATCGAGGAAGGCCAATCGCTGCCGCGCTCGATCATTGAGTACTATTACAAATCCGACGAGCTCGGCGACCCGATGGTCGGCGAGGAGCACATCACGGCGTTCGGTTGGGCCGCGCCGCAAGAACTCGACGAAATGGTTGCGATGTCGTTGCGCGTCAATGATTTCCTGTCTGGATTGTTTTTCGGCGTGGGCATTCGCCTGATCGACTTCAAAATCGAATATGGGCGGCACTACACGAACGAGGATATGCGCATCGTGTTGGCCGACGAGATCAGCCCCGACTCATGCCGATTGTGGGATTTGCATACCAACGAAAAAATGGACAAAGACAGATTTCGCCGCGACATGGGCAATGTTGCCGAGGCGTATCAAGAAGTCGCTCGGCGTCTTGGCATCCTGCCTGAAAGCGGACCGACCGATATCAAAGGCCCAAAGGTGATGCAGTAAGCGATGAAGGCTTTAGTCCACATTACTCTAAAGCCGGGCGTGCTCGATCCCCAGGGCAAGGCCATAGCCAACGCGCTGACGAACCTCGGGTTTCAAGGGGTCAATGAGGTGCGTCAGGGCAAGTACATTGAGCTCGATCTGCCCGATAGTGATCGTGCTTCGGCCGCAGCCAGCGCTAAAGATATGTGCGAGCGATTGCTCGCGAACACCGTCATCGAAGATTACCGAGTTGAGATTGTCGATCAGACTTGATCTGGGGCCACGCGCAGCCACCAACGAGGCCGCATGAAAGCCGCCGTCATTGTCTTTCCGGGTTCGAACTGCGACCGCGATCTGATGGTTGCGCTTGAACAAAGTGCGGGCGCGGCACCGACCATGGTGTGGCACCGTGAGACGACCCTCCCGGATGTCGATCTAATCGCCGTACCCGGTGGTTTTTCATATGGCGACTATTTGCGATCCGGGGCGATGGCCGCACGGTCGCCGATTATGAAGGCCGTCGTTGAGGATGCTCGCCGCGGGGTTGCGGTACTGGGTGTCTGCAATGGTTTCCAGATTTTGACAGAGTCTGGGCTACTGCCCGGCGTCTTAATGCGCAATCGCGATCTCAGGTACGTCTGCCGCGATGTCTTTCTCCGGGTCGAACAAAACGACACCCCGTTCAGCAACAAGTACGCTCAGGGTCAAGTCGTCAAAATCCCAATCGCGCATCACGACGGGAACTTCTTCATCGATTCGGATGGGCACCGACAGCTCGAAGACGAAGGCCGCATCGCGTTTCGATATTGCGACAGCGCAGGGCTGGTCGACAACCGTTCGAACCCCAATGGCTCGCTGGCGAATATCGCCGGCGTTCTTGATCCGTCGCGCCGCATTCTGGGGATGATGCCGCACCCGGAGCGCCTCTCCGATCCAAACCTCGGTGGCAACGACGGGCGCGCGCTATTCGATTCCATTCTCAACGCGCTCTCCTAGCCCGTGCAGAACCTATCCAACGTCACCGTCGAACTGGCCGCCGAGCATGGCTTGACTGGGGGCGAATTCGCCCGCGCGGTGGAGATCCTCGGTCGAACGCCGAACTTCACCGAACTGGGCATCTTCTCAGTGATGTGGAGTGAGCACTGCTCGTATAAATCTTCCAAGAAATGGCTTAGGACGCTGCCTACCGAAGCACCTTGGGTTATTTGCGGGCCCGGCGAAAACGCCGGCGTGATCGATATCGGCGACGGTCTGGCGGCCATTTTCAAAATGGAGAGCCACAACCACCCCTCCTACATCGAGCCCTATCAGGGTGCCGCGACCGGTGTGGGCGGCATCCTGCGCGACGTCTTCACCATGGGCGCGCGACCGATCGCGAACCTGAATGCCCTACGGTTCGGCTCGCCCGATCACGCGAAAACCCGGCATCTCGTCAGCGGCGTCGTCGCCGGGATCGGTGGCTATGGGAACTGTATTGGGGTGCCGACCGTCGGTGGCGAGTGCACCTTTCACACCAGCTATGACGGCAACATTCTCGTCAACGCGATGACGGTCGGGATTGCCCCGAAAGACAATATCTTTTACGCGGCAGCCGCCGGCATCGGGAACCCCGTGATTTACGTCGGCTCTAAGACCGGCCGCGACGGCATTCACGGGGCGACAATGGCGTCGGCGGAGTTCGACGATCAATCGGACGAAAAGCGGCCGACGGTGCAGGTCGGCGACCCGTTCACCGAAAAGCTGCTGCTAGAGGCCTGCCTAGAGCTGATGGCCACCGACGCGATTGTCGCGATCCAAGACATGGGTGCCGCAGGCCTAACATCATCGTCTTTTGAAATGGCGTCACGCGGCGGTATGGGAATCGATCTCGATCTCGACCAGGTCCCGATGCGCGAGACCGGCATGACCGCCTACGAGCTGATGCTATCCGAATCTCAGGAACGCATGCTGATCGTTCTCAGGGCGGGCCGTGAAGACGACGCCCGGGCGATCTTTGAGAAATGGGAACTCGACTTTGCGGTGATTGGCCGCCTCACCGATTCGGGACGCATGGTCCTGAAAATGGCCGGCGATATCGTCGCCGATTTGCCAGTGGCACCACTGGCGGAAAGTGCACCCGAATACGACCGGCCACACCGGGCAAGTCCAAAACTTGATGCGATTCGCGGCGCCGACGTCATTCTCAGAAAAAGCACTCGAGACGCGCTTCTTGCGCTCATGGGCTCACCGGATCTGTGCTCAAAGCGATGGATTTGGGAGCAATACGATCACATGGTGATGGCCGACACGGTGGTTCGGCCGGGTGCAGACGCCGCGGTCGTTCGGATTCACGGGTCCAACCGAGCCCTCGCGATGACGACCGACTGCACCCCCCGCTATGTTTTCGCCGATCCAGTTGAGGGCGGCAAACAGGCGGTCGCCGAATGCTGGCGAAATCTATCCGCGACCGGTGCCAAACCGTTGGCCATCACAGACTGCCTAAACTTTGGTAGCCCGGAACGCGAGGAGGTCATGGGCCAGTTCGTCGGGGCGATTGCCGGCATCGGCGAGGCATCACGGGCGCTCGATTTCCCCATCGTCTCGGGCAACGTGTCGTTCTACAACGAGACGAACGGCGTCGCGATCCAGCCAACGCCATCGATCGGCGGCGTCGGTCTGATCGCGCGTGTGGATCGGATCGCCCGTGTGGGCATAAATGCCGAAGGGCTGGCCATCATTCTGTTGGGCCAGACTGTCGGCGAGCTCGGCGCGAGCCTTTACCTACGCGAAATCAACCACTCGGAGGCCGGCGCGCCGCCACCTGTCGATTTGGCGCAAGAAAGGCAAATTGGCGAGTTTGTGCGCAGCCGGATCGAATCGGGCGACGTGCGGGTTTGCCATGACGTCAGCGACGGCGGCCTGGGCGTAGCCGTCGCGGAAATGGTCTTGGCAGGTGGCGTTGGTGTCACCATGTCTGTTCCGAACGGGGTTGATCACGGATGGTGGTTTGGCGAGGACCAGGCCCGCTATATCCTCGCCGTCGATCAGAAGTCCGCGGCGCAGATTATTTCGGACTCCGAAAAAGTTGGTATTAAGGCCACTCGAATCGGGACGAGCGGCGGCAGTACATTGGACCTTGGGGCCGATGGCGCGATTACGCTCAGTGACTTGCGCGCCGTCGCCGAGGGTTGGTTGCCGGGATACATGAACGCCTAGCGCGTTACAAACCTAGTTAGGAGACCGCAGATGGCCATGGACGCCGCCGAAATTCAGCGATTAATCAAAGAGGGCATCCCTGACGCCGTGGTCAAAATTGAGGACCTGCGCGGCGACGGGGATCACTACGCCGCCCATGTCACATCAAGTCAGTTTGCCGGAAAGACACGTATTCAGCAGCACCAAATGGTCTACCAAGCGCTGCGCGGCAACATGGGCGAGGCCCTGCACGCCTTGGCGCTACAGACCGCTGTGCCGGCCGAATAATACCCCTTGATCTCTTGTGGTTGAAAAATCATCGGGATTGAGCACATTAGCGCCATACGCCGGTCAACCCCCGGCAACGAAAGGACGAACCAAATGAGCGACAATCCGGTTTTCGACCGCATTCGCCAAGAAATCGATCAGAATCAGGTGGTGCTGTACATGAAGGGCACCCCCATCTTCCCGCAGTGCGGCTTCTCGGCCGCGGTGGTTCAGGTCTTGAGCGAGTTAGCGGTCAAATTCAAAGGCGTCGATGTCCTTGCGGATCCGTCTTTGCGTGACGGCATCAAGCAGTTCAGCGATTGGCCCACCGTTCCTCAGCTCTACGTCAAAGGTGAGTTCGTGGGCGGAAGCGACATCATCCGTGAGATGTTCGAAACCGGCGAGTTGAAGCAATACCTTGAGCAACAAGGCGTGGCGTCCGCTGCGGTCGACGCTTAACACCACCGCGCGCCAGCGATCTACTCAACCGACCAAAGAAAAATGGCGCATAAGCGCCCTTTTTTTTCGAGAACTAACAGGACTAGTGGGAGGAGTAGTACTCGACCACTAGGTTCGGTTCCATCATCACTGGATACGGTACGTCGGCAAGTTTCGGGGCACGAACGAACGTGCCCTTCATCTTAGCGTGGTCGACCTCGATGTAATCCGGCACATCGCGCTCGGCCAACTCAACCGCCTCAAGCAAAACCCCGAGTTGCTTGGACCGGTCGCGCACCTCGACGACATCGCCTTCGCGAACTTGGTAGCTCGGAATGTTCACGCGGCGGCCATTGACCATAACGTGACCGTGGTTCACGAACTGTCGTGCCGCGAACACCGTCGTCACAAATTTCATGCGGTACACGACCGCGTCCAGCCGCCTCTCAAGCAAGCCAATCAGCGTTTCGGAGGTGTCCCCCCGCTTGCGCGACGCTTCCTCGTAGGTCCGGCGAAACTGCTTTTCAGTGATATTGCCGTAGTAGCCGCGCAGCCGCTGCTTGGCCATCAACTGAATGCCATAGTCAGACGGTTTGCGGCGGCGCTGGCCGTGCTGACCGGGCGGGTACTCCCGACGGTTAACCGGACTCTTGGGTCGACCCCAGAGATTCTCGCCGAGTCTCCGGTTGATCTTGTACTTAGACTTAAGCCGTTTGGTCATTCGCGATTCGCCATTCCCACACACGAAGACGGCCGCCCGCAAAGCAGCCGCCTTTTGAAGTCGCGTACTATAGCGACGCGCGGCCCTGTGTCAAACGGCGCGGAAGCACGGAACGAAGATAATAACTCAATGTTTACAACGACTTAGTGTCCACCCAGGCGTTGGGGTGCCGGGCAAGCGCTCGGCAAGACGCCGTCACGCACGCCTCAGCTTTGCCCACGACCATGAGAGAGCGAGGAAACCACGCCGCGTAGCGTCCTGACCTCCTGCTCCGTGAGCCGCGCCCTTTGGAGAATGGCGCGAATGTTCCGCACCATCGTTGGGGATTTTTCCGGCGGGAAGAGGAACCCGCTCAGACGCAACTCGTCCTCCAAGTGGCCAAAAAGCAGCGCGAGCTCAGCCTTTGTCGCGGGCTCGCTGTCCCCGTCGTTGTGCTGAAATGTCGGCGTATCGTCGCCGAGGGCGAAATACTCATAACCAAAGATCAGCACGGCTTGCGCCAGGTTGATCGAAGAAAACCCAGGGTTCGACGGCACACTGATGATGATGTCCGCCAGCGAGATATCGTCGTTGTCTAGGCCGGCTCGCTCCGGGCCGAACAGAATTCCGCATCGTTCGCCACGCGCGAGTCTATTGCGGATATCGCTCGCGGCGTATCGCGGCGTAACCATGTCTTTGCGAAGATCGCGGCGGCGCGCCGTCATGGCGTAGACAACCTGAAGATCATCCAATGCGGCGGTTGTGTCGGCGTAGACGGTCGCTGATTCGATAACGACATCTGCGCCGGACGCCGCAGCAACCGCTTTTTCACTGGGCCAGCCGTCGCGAGGACTGACCAACCTCAGATCACCCAGTCCAAAATTGAGCATCGCGCGGGCCGCCGCGCCGATGTTTTCGCCCAGCTGCGGTTCGACAAGGACAATCGAGGGGCCTCCAACGACTGGCGATTGCGATCTGTCGGTTCCGGCCACTATTGTTCGGCCTGGAAGCGCCAAATTGTGCCGTCAGAACCATCTTCGAGGACAACACCTTTGGCCAATAGTTCGTCGCGAATGCGGTCGGACGCGGCAAAATCCTTCTTTTGGCGCGCTTCGGTCCGCATCGCGATCAGCTTGTCAATCTCCTCGTTCCCCTCTGTAGCCGCACCCTCCTTGAACCAACCCTCAGGATCCTCGCTGACCAGACCGAGCAACGAACCGGCCTCGCGGATCGCGGCAACCAGGGCGCCGCGATCATCTGGGCTGTCGGCGCGATTGAGGCGGCCGACCGCGGCCATCAACTCCGACAAGGCGAGAGGCGTATTGAAGTCGTCCCGAAGCGCCGCCCGAATGTGCGCGAGCGCGCCATCGGGTTCTCTTACAGAGGCGATGTCGCCCGACCGCCGCAGCGCCGAGTAGAGCCGGTTGAGGTTCGCCCGTGCTTGACGCAACCCCGCCTCTGTCCAGTCGAGCGGTTGGCGGTAATGCGCGGACAGCAGAAGCCAACGAATCTCCTCGCCCTTCCAGCGTTCGAGGGCCTCACGAACGACCACGAAGTTGCCGAGCGATTTCGACATTTTTTGGCCTTCGATAATGACCATGCCGTTATGTAGCCAGTAGTTGGCGAGCTTGGCGCCGTGGTGGGCGCACACGCTTTGAGCGATTTCATTCTCGTGGTGCGGAAAGATCAGATCTAACCCGCCCCCATGTATGTCGAACGTCTCCCCGAGGTAGGCTTTGCACATCGCCGAGCACTCAATGTGCCAGCCCGGCCGCCCCCGCCCCCACGGGCTGTCCCATCCCGGCTGATCGGCATCTGACGGCTTCCAAAGGACGAAGTCGGCCGGGTCGCGCTTATACGGTGCGACATCGACACGGGCCCCGGCCACTTGCGCGTCGCGGTCGCGTCCCGAGAACCGGCCGTAGTCCGGCATCGAGGTGACCGAGAACAAGACGTGATTTTCAGCGACGTATGCGTGCGCTCCCGCAATCAGTATCTCAATCATCGCAATCATTTCGGCGATGTGCTCGGTGGCGCTCGGTTCAACATCGGGCGGGAGAACCCCGAGTGCTGCCATATCCTCATGCATCGCGCGCGTGGTTCGATCAGTGATCACGTCGATCGGTAGCCCTTGGGCACTGGCTGCGGCGTTGATCTTGTCATCGACGTCCGTAATGTTCCGCACGTAGGTGACCGTTGGAAAAGCATCCCGCAGGACACGAACGATTAGGTCAAAGGCCACCATCATGCGCGCGTTGCCAACGTGCGCGAGGTCGTACACCGTCGGGCCACAGGCGTATATCCGGACGTTCGCCGGATCGATTGGCGCGAAAATCTCTTTTTGCCGAGTCGCGGAATTGTGGAGCGTGAAGGACATGGCTTCCTTGGTCGTGCTAACGCGCAGTCGCAGGTTTGCGGGCGTTGTTATACCTGCTCGGTGAAGCGGTTGGTAATGGGGTAGCGCCGGTCACGGCCGAACGACTTACGGGTAATCTTGACCCCTGGCGGGGCTTGTCGCCGTTTGTACTCGGCTACGGCGAGAAGCCGGGCGATCCGCCGCACCGTTGATGCGTCGTGCCCCAGTGCGACGATTTCCGCCAGACTGCGCTCTTCCTCCACCAGGCCCAAGAGAATTTGATCGAGATCCTCGTAGGGCGGGAGCGAATCTTGGTCGGTTTGGTCGGGCCGCAGTTCCGCCGATGGGGCCTTGGTGATGATGTTTTCAGGAATTGGATTTTCTATCGGCCCGAGGCTATCGATTGGCACGTTGGCGTTCCGCCACCTGGCCAAGTCGTAAACCATGATTTTATAGATGTCCTTCAGAACGGAATAGCCGCCACACATGTCGCCGTACAACGTTGCATAACCAACCGACATCTCGGATTTGTTGCCCGTCGTTAAGACCATGGACCCGAACTTGTTACTCAATGCCATGAGGGTCACACCGCGAGCCCGCGCCTGGACGTTCTCTTCGGTTGCATCAGGGTCCCGGTTCTCAAACAGGCCGGCCAGCATGGCGTCGAACGCCGCGATTGCAGGCTCGATCGACACAGTGTCGATCCGGCAACCGATCCTTGCGCAACACTCGGCGGCGTCCTCGATGCTCGCTCGCGAGGTATATTTCGAAGGAAGCGAGACACAATGGACTCGATCCGCGCCCAAAGCATCGGCTGCGACAACCGCCGAGAGTGCCGAGTCGATGCCCCCCGACATCCCAAGGAGCACCCCAGGAAATCCGTTCTTGTTCACGTAGTCGCGCAAGCCAAGGACCATCGCGCTGTAGACATTATCGAGGCGATCGCCGGGACGCTGGATCGACCCTTCGTCGAAGCGCCAGCCGCCAGCCTGCCGCACGAGGGCCGCGCGCTCCACGCTTTCGGTCCAAGCCGGCATCAGCAACGCGCCCGTACCATCGCCGTTCAGGGCGAAGGATCTGCCGTCGAACACCAACTCGTCCTGACCGCCCACTTGGTTGACGTACAACAGCGGCAAGCCGGTTTCGCGAACCCGGTTCTGGGCAAGTCGTTCTCGTTCTTCCCACTTGTCGAGTTCAAACGGCGAGCCGTTCAGGACAATCAGAACTTCCGCGCCGGTTTCAGCTAGACATTCCGAGACATCAGGCTTCCACATGTCCTCGCACACCATGACGCCCAAACGAACGCCGCGGAACTCGATCGGTCCAGGAAGGTCGCCCGCGTCGAAGACCCGTTTCTCGTCGAACACGCCGTAGTTGGGCAGATCGACTTTGTACCGCGTCGCAACAATCTCGCCGCCGGAGAGCAGCAGCGCCGCATTGAACACCCGGCCGTTCTCACGCCATGGGGTGCCGAGGAGAATGGCGGGACCGCCGCTTGTGGCTTGCGCCAACGCCAACACAGCAACTTCGATCTGCTCCAGAAAGGACGGTCGACGTACGAGATCCTCAGGCGGATAGCCGCAGAGAAACAACTCGCTCGTGACGACGAGGTCGGCCCCGTTTTCCGCCGCAGTCTTTGCTGCGGCCAGGAGCTTTTCTGCGTTTCCCGGCAAATCGCCCACGATCGGATTGAGCTGGGCCAGGCATATGTTGAGTTGATCGGTCATTTCTGAGAGACCCATAGCGCGAGCGAGCCCGGAGTATGACCTATAGTGTAGTCCTTGGCGGCGAACAACGGCGTAGGTGGGATGGACATGGTGCAAGACCAAAACCTTAGGGTGCTGCTCGCGCGGCGGCCTACGGGCGCACCGACGCCCGAGGATTTCTCAATTGTATCAGATGCTGTTTCGGCGCCTGCGCCCGGCGACGTATTGGTTCAGAACCTCTTTCTATCGCTTGACCCGTATATGCGCGGGCGGATGAACGACGCCAAGTCCTATGTGCCGCCAATTCAGATCGGCGAGGTTATGGGCGGCGGCGCGGTGGGCCGGGTGATCCGTTCCGAGTCGCCCGACTTTGCGCAGGGCGACATCGTCGAGGGCCTCCTTGGATGGCAACAGTTCGCCGTCGCCAAAGCTAAGTTGCTGAGAAAGATCGACCCCACGCTGGCGCCGGTCTCTACCGCGCTTGGCGTCCTGGGCATGCCCGGCCTGACCGCCTATTTCGGATTATTGGACCTGGGAAAGCCCGTTCCGACCGACACCGTCGTGGTCTCGGCCGCTTCGGGCGCGGTTGGGTCATTGGTTGGGCAGATCGCGAAACGCCTGGGGTGCCGGACGGTCGGCGTCGTCGGATCCGCCGACAAGGCCCAGTACATCACGGACGAGTTAGGCTACGACGCGGCGATTAACTATCGGACAGCGGGCAACTTGCGCAAGGAGATCCGCGCAGCCGCACCGGACGGCGTGAACGTCTATTTCGACAACGTGGGGGGCCCGGTGACCGATGCGGTCTTCGAAAACCTCGCCCAGCGCGCCCGCATCGTCATTTGCGGTCAGATTTCCCAGTACAACAGCACCGAGCAAGAACTAGGACCACGGAATCTTTCGCGCATATTGGTCACGCGGAGCCGCATTGAGGGGTTCATCGTCTTCGACTACGCGGACCGATACCCGCAGGGCTTGAAGGATCTGTCCGGCTGGCTGGCAAATGGCGAGATCAAGTACAAAGAAGACATCGTCAAGGGACTTGAAAACGCGCCCGCCGCATTCATTGGCCTCCTTGAAGGAAAGAATTTCGGCAAGCTCCTCGTACAGATTGCGGATTAGAACACCCATGGCATTACCCAATCACAACCGCAAAGTCGTTCTCGCGCGCCGCCCTGATGGCATGCCGGTCAAGGACGATTTCCGCCTCATCAATGATCCGGTGCCCGAGCCTGGGCCCGGCGAGCTGCTCGTGCGAGCGCACTATTTGTCGGCGGACCCATTCCAACGCATGCGTCTGGACGCCAGCTCGCGCTACGGCAAGACCCTGGATATTGGCGATGTCATTAAGGGGCGTCTGGTCGGCGAAGTCGTTCGCTCCAACAATGCGGACTATCAGGTCGGTGATTTCGTCGAGGGCATGCTGGGGTGGCAAACCTACGCCATCTCCGATGGCAGCACCGCCCGGGCGGAATATGCCCCCGGAATTACGAAAGTTGATCCGAAGATCGCCCCGATCTCGGCGTACCTCGGTATTCTCGGCTTTCCTGGGGTGACCGCCTATTTCGCGTTACTTGAGGTGTGCGACCCACAAGCTGGCGAAACCGTGGTTGTCACAGGCGCCGGCGGTGCGGTCGGGTCGTTGGCCGGGCAGCTCGCTAAGATCCGCGGTTGCCGCGTCGTGGGCATCGCGGGCAGCGACGAGAAGCTGAGCCATATCGTCGACGAACTCGGCTTCGACGCTGGCATCAATTACCGGACCACGCCGGATCTGTTGGCCGCGCTGCGGCGCGACTGCCCCGAGCGAATTGACGTCCACTTCGACAATGTCGGCGGCGATATTGCCCACACCATTGTGCATCACCTCGCCCGCAACGCGCGCGTCGTTCTGGTCGGCAACATCAGTCAAAATAATCTCGCGGAAAAACCCTCCCGGCCCGACGTGACCGGCCTTCTGATGACCGCCCGGGCGATGACCAAGGGTTTTATCGTCTACGACTGGGAGGACCGGGCAGACGAAGCCCGCAACGCCATCGCCGGTTGGCTCGCCGAGGGGAAAATTCGCTACCGGGAGACTATTTCAGAAGGCATCGACAGCGCCCCGGCCGCCTTTATCTCGATGCTACAGGGCGGCAATATCGGCAAACAGTTGATCCGGCTGGACGACCTTTAGTCCGCGGGGCGAAGCAAAAACTCGCGACCGACTTTCACCGATTTTGTCCCGTCGTAATCGATCACATCGGCGGTCGCGTAGGTCTCGTCCCACCGTTCCGGAAGAAAAGATCCGGTGCCGATCACATCCACTGGGGCGTTGACGCTGGCCATGACCTTGCATTTGGCAGGTCCGAACCCGGAGCTGGCAACAATGGCTACTTTTTCAAAGCCGGCTTGATCAAGCTCCTCGCGCATGAGGTAGATCGCCGCCGCCGTGACACCGGTGCCGACCAGCCAGCGCAGCTCCGGCTCGGAACGGTATTGCCGCGTGCTCTTGGGCACATGCCGTTCCAACACCGCATAGGAGGCCTGGGGATCAAGACCTTCGACGAATCGTCCCCCGTGGGTGTCGAGACGAACCGACAACGATCCCGCCGCGGCAAGATCCGGAAAACGCCGGCAAACCGCCAGGGCATCGGTGATTTCCTGTCCAAAATAGTCGACCAAAATCGTCATTGGATCGTCAGGAAATGTCTCGTGAAACATCTCGGCCGCCCGTACGGTTGAGCCGGCGTAACCGATCAGCGCATGCGGCATGGTTCCCATCCCGCCGGCATTCCCAAAATAGTGGGCGGTGGCGTCGGTCGCATTACCGACAAAGCCGACCGCGCCGACTTCTGCTTTGGCGGCGTTCGAGCCGACGCTCGCCGCATAGGCCATCATTTCCGCCATTTCGGCGCCCGCGCAATGCCGAGCATCCATTGCCAGAAAGGCCACCTTGGGCAAGTCCTTACACATCGAATAGGCGTTGTAAGCGGCAACACAAGCTGGCCCCAAGCGTTGCAGATAGAGTGTTTCAAGATCGACGAGTTCGGCCAGCGAACCGGTGATGTAAACCAGCGGATCGCCGGCACCCACCCAATCGCCTTCTTTGTAGCGACACTCAATCTCAAACTGGACGCCGCGGCGCGCGGCAACCGTCTCCAACGCGTCGATCATCAGCCGCGGGGTGAAGAGAACCGGGCGGCGCATAAAGACCGCATAGGTGACTTGCTTGTCGCCAAACCGCTGCACGACCGTTTTTGTGCGGTTGAAATAATGATCAGTGTGGCGCTGGATCGCCGCATCAGACTGGACAACAGACAACGGCATCGAATCGACCTCCGCGGGGAATCTACGCTGCCGCTGACTTGGTCTGAGCGGCGGTCTTACGGTGCTTCAACATGTCGGCCACGAGAAAAGCCAACTCTAGGGCCTGTGAGGCGTTCATCCTAGGATCGCAGTGAGTGTGATAGCGGTCCGACAGATTCTCCTCGCTAATCTCCTGCGCGCCACCCAGGCATTCCGTAACGTCCCCACCCGTCATCTCGAAATGCACGCCACCGGCGTAGGTCCCTTCCGATTCGTGAATCGCGAAGAAATCCCGCACCTCGGACAAAATTTTGTCAAACCGCCGGGTCTTGTATCCGGTGGACGATTTGATCGTATTGCCGTGCATCGGGTCGCAAGACCAAACGACTTGCCGCCCCTCACCGGTGATCTTGCGTATCAACGCGGGAAGCCGGTCGCCCACCGCATCCGCGCCCATCCGGCAAATAATCGTGATACGCCCGGGTTCATTGTTGGGGTTGAGGTGGTCGATCAAACGCAACGCGTCGTCCGGATTGAGGGACGGCCCGGCTTTGAAACCGACAGGGTTGCCGACGCCACGCAAAAACTCCACATGGGCACCGTCAAGCTGGCGGGTGCGATCGCCGATCCACAAAAAGTGCGCCGATGTGTCGTACCAGTGCCCCGTGGTGGAATCGATTCGTGTGAGCGACTGCTCATAACCAAGCAGGAGGGCTTCGTGCGACGTGTAAAACTCGGTCTCGCGTAACACCGGCACGGTCTTCGCCGTTAGGCCGATTGCCTCCATAAAATCGAGTGACTCTGAAATTCGGTCGGCCACGGCACGGTAACGCTCACCCTGGCGACTGTTCTCCAAAAATCCGAGGTTCCATCCGTGCACCCGCCGCAGCGACGAATAGCCACCATGTGAGAACGCGCGAATCAGATTCAGCGTGCTTGCCGATTGGCTATACGCTTGAAGCCAGCGCGCAGGATCGGGATGTCGCGCCGCGGGGGTGAATTCGATCCCATTGACGATGTCGCCGCGGTAGCTGGGCAACGTGACGCCATCCTGCACTTCGGTTGCGTCGCTCCTCGGTTTGGCGAATTGGCCGGCGATGCGGCCCAATTTCACAACCGGCACGGAGCCGGCGAAAGTCAGGACCACCGCCATCTGCAAAAGGACGCGGAAGGTGTCCCGAATATTATCTGGATGAAACTCGGCGAAACTCTCCGCGCAGTCCCCGCCCTGAAGGAGAAATGCCTTGCCGGCGCTGACGTCGGCGAGCTGCGCGGATAGGTTTCTCGCCTCGCCCGCGAAGACCAGCGGCGGATAATTTCCTAGCGTCGCCTCAACTTCTTGCAGCGCCGCAAGATCGCTGTACTCGGGCTGCTGCTCAATCGGCAGTCCCCGCCAGGAGTCGATCGACCAATCGTTCGGCATATTTTCTCAGAGACCCCGGGCGCGACGGTTAGACCATGGGGCTTATACGCCCCAATTCCGCCGATCACCAAGCCCAGCCTTATTCGGCTGCCTGGGCCTCGGGAGCGACATAGCGTTCCCGCATCGTCACAAACTCTTCCGCCGCCGTCGGATGGATCCCGACCGTGGCGTCAAAATCGGCCTTAGTCGCGCCCATTTTTACCGCGACGGCCAAACCCTGGATAATCTCCGCGGCCTCAGGGCCAACCATGTGAACACCGAGAACCCGGTCGGTCGTCGCATCGACAACGATCTTCATCAGGGTTTTTTCATCGCGGCCCGACAGCGTGTGAAGGAGGGGTCGAAAAGTCGATTTGTAAATATCGACCTTCCCCCCTTGCAGCCGCGCCGCTTCCTCGCTCAACCCGACGGTGGCGACACTCGGCTGACTAAAGACAGCGGACGCGATTGTCTCATGGCTCATGATTCTCTCCCGACCACCGAAGACCGTGTCGGCAAAACATAAACCCTCGTTCAGGGCCACCGGAGTCAGGTTGACACGGTCCGTAACGTCGCCAACCGCGTAGATGTTGTCGATGTTGGTCTGGGAATACTTATCGACAATGACCGCGCCATTTTCGCGTTGCGCAACACCCACTGCAGCAAGGTTGAGACTCTCGGTCTTCGGCGCTCGGCCGGTTGCGCAGAGGACACAGTCGGCCTCGATGATTTCACCATCTTCGCAGGTAACGATCAGGCCGCTCGGAAGTTTCTCGATATGTTTGATGTTTGACTCGACGCGGATATCGACCCCCTTTTTTCGCATCTCCTGGGCCAACGTCGCGCGAACGTCGCCGTCGAACCCCCGAAGGATCTGGGCGCCGCGATAGATTTGAATAACGTCCGAACCAAGGCCATTGAGAATCCCGGCAAACTCGACCGCGATGTACCCACCGCCGACCACAATGACGCGTCGCGGTTGGGCGGGAAGTTCAAACAACTCGTTGGATGTAATCGCATGTTCGCTGCCGCTTGAGACCGGCTTCACCGGCCAGCCCCCAGTGGCGATCAGTATCTTGTCGGCCGTGATCTGCCGCCCCGCGACCTCGACCGTATGGGCATCGACGAAGCGACCGGTGCCGACGACGAGTTCAACGCCCGCATTGTCGAGCAGGCGGATATAGATTTTGTTGAGTCGGTCGATCTCCTTGTCCTTGGCCGCCATGAATTTGGTCCAACTGAAGCTGCGCGGTCCGACCGTCCAGCCATAATCGGCGGCGTCCTCGAAATTCTCGGCGAAGTGAGAGGCGTAGACCATGAACTTCTTTGGAATGCAGCCTCGGATGACGCAGGTGCCGCCAACCCGGCTGTCTTCGCAAATCGCGACCCGCGCGCCGTGGTTCGCTGCGACCCGCGCCGCGCGTACGCCGCCGGAACCAGCGCCAATAACGAAGAGATCAAAATCGTATTTATTCATGCCTTTTCCCATCACTGATCGATCCCGCCGACGCATAGGTATTTGGTCTCAAGATATTCTTCGATCCCGTACTTCGAGCCCTCACGGCCCAATCCCGATTCTTTCATCCCGCCAAATGGCGCGACCTCCGTGGAAATCAGGCCGGTGTTGATTCCGACCATGCCGTATTCAAGCGCTTCGGACACGCGCCAGACTCGGCCAAGGTCGCGGCTGTAGAAGTAGGACGCGAGGCCGAATTCGGTGTCGTTTGCCATCGCAATTGCTTCGGCCTCAGACTTGAATCGGTAGAGCGGCGCCAGCGGACCGAAGGTTTCCTCGCGCGATACCAACATCGCTGGCGTCACGTCCGCTAAGATTGTCGGCTGGAAGAATGTTCCCCCCAACGCGTGTCGGGCACCGCCGCTGACAAGGCGGGCGCCGCGACTCAATGCGTCGGCGATGTGTTCCTCGATCTTTTCGACCGCAGCCAGATCGATCAAGGGCCCTTGCTCTGTCACCCCTTCCAGTCCGTTGCCGACGCGCAGCTTTGCGACGGCTTCCCCGAGCATGCTTGCGAACTGGTCGTAGACCCCCTCCTGCACGAGAAGGCGATTGGCGCAGACGCAGGTCTGCCCCGTGTTCCTGTATTTGGACGCGATCGCGCCCTCAACGGCGGCTTCAAGGTCGGCATCGTCGAAAACGATGAACGGCGCGTTGCCGCCGAGTTCCAGCGACATTTTCTTCATCGTTGCGGCGCTCTGGACCATGAGCTTTTTGCCGATCTCGGTCGACCCGGTGAACGACAGCTTGCGGACCGTTGGGTTCCCCGTCATTTCGCCGCCGATCTCAACTGCCGAACCGGTAATCACGCTGAGCACGCCCTGCGGGATGCCGGCCCGCTCACCCAACTCGGCCAAGGCCAGCGCCGAAAACGGTGTTTGGGAGGCCGGCTTGATAACCATTGGACAACCTGCCGCCAGCGCGGCGCCGGCCTTACGGGTGATCATCGCGGCTGGAAAATTCCACGGCGTGATCGCCGCGGTAACGCCGATCGGCTCTTTGAGCACGACGATACGTTTGTCGGCTGCATGGCTCGGAATAGTATCGCCGTAGACCCGCTTGGCTTCTTCGCCGAACCATTCGATGAAGGACGCGGCATAGGCGATTTCACCCTTTGATTCCGCAAGCGGCTTGCCCTGCTCGGCGGTCATCAGGACTCCTAAGTCGTCCTGGTTCTCCATCATCAACTCGAACCAACGCCGCAGAATCACCGCGCGTTCCTTACCGGTCTTGGCGCGCCACGCTGGATAGGCAGCCTCAGCAGCGGCAATCGCCCGGCGGGTTTCGGCAGCTCCCATTTTGGGAACGGTCCCGAGCGTCTCGTCGGTCGCAGGATTGTTAACCCGGACCGTCCCGCCGCTATCGGCGTCCGACCATTGGCCCGCAAGGTAGGCTTGTTGGCGAAAAAGCTTGGAATCGGCGAGTTTCACGCGCGTGTCCTTCTTTTATGAGTGTCGAATTGGCGAACTATATATCAGGCCGCGGCGCTTGGGCCGCAAGACCCAACCCTACCGCGGTCGGGTCACTCGACCGTGACGGATTTGGCTAGGTTGCGCGGCTGATCCACGTCCGTCCCCTTAAGAACGGCCACGTGATAGGCCAACAGTTGCACGGGTATAGTGTAGAGGATCGGCGTAACGAAGGGATCGACATCGGGCATGACAATCGTTTCCCAGGGCTCGTCGCCCACTTTTCGCCGGCCGGCTTCGTCGGTGATCAGAATCACCCGGCCGCCGCGCGCCGCCACCTCACGCAGGTTCGACATAGTCTTGTCGAAAAGATCGTCACTTGGCGCGATAACCACGACCGGCACGCCCTCGTCTATCAAGGCAATCGGTCCGTGCTTAAGCTCGCCGGCGGCAAAGCCTTCGGCGTGAATGTAGGAAATTTCCTTTAGTTTCAACGCGCCTTCCAGCGCGATCGGATAGGACGTGCCGCGACCGATATACAAAATGCTGCCGGCGTGAACCAGAGACTCCGCCAGGGTCTTGATCGCGGCGTCATGGTTCAGGACATCGACGGCGCGTGCCGGAACCTCTGCGATCGCGTGAGACAACCGGGCCTCATCGGCGGTTGTTATCGCGCCTTTGGCGCGCGCCAGCGAAATCGCAAACGCGGCCAGCGCAACTAGCTGGCAGGTAAACGCTTTGGTTGATGCGACGCCGATCTCTGGACCGGCATTGGTCATCAAAATGGCGTCGCTCTCGCGGGCCATGGTGCTCTCCGACACGTTCACCAAAGATACCGTGTGCTGGCCTTCCCCTGCCGCAAAGCGTAGCGCCGCCAACGTATCGGCGGTCTCGCCAGATTGTGAAATAAATAACGCCAACCCGCCGGGCGGCATTGGCGCGCGGCGATAGCGGAACTCGGAGGCGATATCGACCTCTGCCGACACCCGCGCGTAGCGTTCGATCCAGAATTTGCCGACTAGCGCCGCAAGGTAGGAGGTGCCGCAGGCGACGATCGTTACTTTCGAGACCCCTTCCAACTTGACGCCCAGATCGGGCAACTGAATCGTGCGGTCGGCCGGATTGAAGTATCCGTTCAGCGTCTCGCCGATGACGGTGGGCTGCTCATAGATCTCCTTTTCCATGAAGTGGCGATAGTTCCCCTTGCCGATCAACGCCCCGGACGCAGCGCTGGACCTTACTTCCCGCTCAACCACCTGATCCTCGGCATCGTGGAACACAGCGTTGGTTCGCGTCAGTTCGACCCAGTCGCCGTCTTCGAGATAGGAAATCCGATTGGTTTCGGACGCCAGGGCGATGGCGTCAGATCCGAGAAACATCTCATCGTCACCCCAACCCACGGCCAGCGGGCTCCCGCGGCGCGCGCCGATCATAAGGTTCAGCTCGCCGGCGAAAACGATCGCCAGAGAAAACGCGCCTTCTAGTCGCTTCAACGATCGCGCCACCGCTGTCTGCGGGCTATCCCCCTGGTCGAGATAGGACGAAATCAAGTGCACCACGGCCTCGGTGTCGGTTTCGCTTTCGAAGTTGCGCCCTGCACCGACGAGCTCATCACGAAGCTCGGCGAAATTCTCGATGATGCCATTATGCACGGCCGCCACTTTTGTCGTCGCGTGGGGATGGGCATTGATCTCGTTGGGGACTCCGTGCGTAGCCCACCGCGTGTGGCCGATCCCGATCTCGCCGCCCAGGGGTGCTCGCGACAGCAGAGTCTCGAGTTCGCCAATTTTGCCCTTGGCCCGTCGCCGCTCCAGCGAGCCGTCAACGACCGTCGCTATCCCGGCGGAATCATAGCCTCGATATTCGAGCCGCCGAAGCCCGGCAAGGAGTCGGCCAGCGACATCGCCCGTGCCAACGACGCCAACGATACCGCACATCAGGCCCCGTCCTTCGCGCGCGCACGTTTCGTGATGGACCAGCCCTCTCGTGTGGCCTCTATACCACGCGTGTCCGCGACTCGGAGCGCGTCCGCGGGGACATCTTCCCGTACCACCGTGCCTGCACCTATTGTCGCGCCGCGCCCAATCTTCACGGGCGCCACCAGTACGACGTTGGACCCAATTGAGGCGTCGGCACCGACCTCGGTCTGTGCCTTTCGGAAACCGTCGTAGTTGGCTGTAATCGTCCCGGCGCCAACATTGGCATGCTCGCCGATGATCGCGTCACCAATATAGGTGAGGTGATTGACCTTCGCGCCGGCGTGAATTGCTGAATTTTTTACCTCGACGAAATTGCCGACTTTTGCCCCTTCACCAATATCTGCCCCCGGCCGGAGCCGCGCGAAGGGGCCAATGACAGCCCCTTTCTTGATCGTGCATCCTTCGAGGTGGCTAAAGGCCTTGACGGTAACGCCATCGCCAATCTGTACGCCGGGGCCGAAGAATACATTTGGCTCGACGACGACATCCTGGCCAACGATCGTGTCAAAACTGAACCAAACGGTTTCCGGCGCAATCATCGTGGCGCCCCCCGCAAGCGCGGCTTGTCTTGCGCGAACCTGAAAAGCGGACTCGGCCCGCGCGAGGTCCGCCCGGGTATCTATCCCAATCAGTTCCGCGGGATTGCCCTCGACAACCACGCAGTCGTGGCCCTCGCGACGCGCCATGCCAACGATATCCGTCAGGTAGTACTCGTGCTTTGCATTGTCGCTTCCCAACCGGTCGAGAAGCGAGAAAAAGACCTGTGCGTCGGCCGCAATAACGCCGGAGTTGCAGAGCGGAATCGACCGAGTCTGCTCGTCTGCGTCCCAGTATTCGACGATTCTATCCAGCCGATTTTCGGCATCGACGACCAAGCGGCCATATTGTCCCGGGTCATCCGGCACAAAACCCAGCACCACCAGAGCCGGTGGATTTGGGCCGCCGCGCGCCGCAATAAGGCGCGACAGCGTTTCCGCCGAGACCAGCGGGTCAGCGCCAAACAGCACAAGTACAGTGCCCGAAAATCCTTTAAGCGCTGGACCAGCACATTTGGCCGCATGACCGGTGCCCAGCGCGCGGTCCTGGACCGCAATTTCAGCTTGGCTCGACCACCCAGCGGGGTCCGCCATATCCGGGCTGACGACAACGACAACGCGCTTGATGGCGGCGTCGGCGATCGTCTGCATCAGGTGGTCAATCATTGGACGACCGCCCACCGCATGCATCACCTTGGGCAGCGACGAGCGCATCCTGGTTCCTTTGCCGGCGGCAAGGACGATGGCGGCGACTTTTTGGGAGTCCATCTAGGTTTAGCTCATCACGTTGGACGGCGGGACGATGCCACACGGGCATCGCGGCACCAAGTAACGAAGTCTTACCGGATTTTGCAACCGATTCGGGTATCCCCGCCGACTGACGTCACATATCGGGTCTCCTGGTCCGACCGACCGATACGACTCTCGGCGCCGCGGCGCCTTGACTTGCCCGATAGGCAAACCTATTACGACCGACAACGGGCGCGTAGCTCAGTGGTAGAGCACTACGTTCACATCGTAGGGGTCGCTGGTTCGATACCAGCCGCGCCCACCATGCAGCCCACTTCGTCGCTTCTAATTGAGGCCGAATGGCCGGCGTAGCGTCGACGAGAGGCCTGCTCGGTGGGACGAGTGCCAAGACGCCAGATAAACTGCGGCTTGAGCACCCGAGTCCGCTCACTAGTCAAGGGACCTAGCCCAATGATTGGTTCGCCGCGTTGAAGACGTTTAGCCGCCTGGAACGAAGGAGGTTGGCCTGGGTCGGCTTGGGGTTGGGCGTGCTCATCGCGATCGGCACGATCTCGGCATGGTTCCCAATCGGCGGGCGCTGTCCGTGCTGCCCGCCTGCTGGGATCGAGGGCATCCCGCTATCGAACTTCGTTGTCGCGCGCGACGCTGAGGCAGTTGAAACGTTCTTCGGCGCGCAAGGGTTCGATGTCGTATCGGTTGGGAACGACGCGCTGCCACGCCTGTATGTCCGGGCGTTGCCATCGGACCTTGAGACCTTGGCCGACCTGGATCGGCGTAAGCGCGTTTTCGTTCTCATTGTTCTGCCCCAGGTCCTTCGCCTCAACGAGGCCATCCTTGCCGACCGAGACCGCCTACTTTCTCTATGGGCTCGAATGGACGCCGGGCGCGATCTGCCGGCGGCTGACCGTCGATGGATAGCGGCAATCGAGACGCGATACGGCGTGCGAGCGGGCGACCGTGACACCCTTCTTCGGCGCCTTGATATCGTACCGCCCTCGCTCGCGCTCGCGCAGGCCTCAATTGAGAGCGGCTGGGGCACCTCGCGATTTGCCCAGGCCGGTAACGCAATATTCGGACAAAAAACTTTCGATCCCGACGGCAAGGGCCTCGAACCAGCCGACATCGATGACCCGGACTTCAAGGTGAAGAAATTCCCGTCTTTGATGCGCTCGATCTGGGGCTACATGCTCACCCTGAATGCCCACCCTGCCCATCGTGATTTTCGCGACGCCCGTGCCCTGTCACGGCGCGCCGGCCATGACTTCGATTCGATAGCATTGGCTGCGTCGCTGACGCGCTATTCTGAAGACGGCGAGACGTACGTGAATCTTGTGCAAGAGGTGATCACCGTGAACAACTTCCAGCGCTTCGACAGCCTGCCTTTGGCCGACGCGCGATAGCGACCGACCCGTAGTGCCCGAAAGCCGCGCGCTGTGCCGCGATTGCGGGACGGATTTTCCCACGCCGCCCGTCGAACGCCGGTGTCCATTTTGCGATTCGCCTCGCATCATTGAGCATGCGGAGCTCGAAGAACTGTCGGTGGCTCATCTGGATTGCGACGCGTTCTACGCCACCGTGGAGAAACGTGACGACCCCGCGCTCGCCGACCAGCCGGTCGTGGTGGGTGGTGAAAAGCGTGGCGTTGTCATGGCATGCTGCTACATCGCACGTCGCTATGGGATTCGTTCGGCGATGCCGATGCGGCAGGCATTGGAGCGCTGCCCTCACGCCGTCGTGGTCAAACCAAGTATGACCAAGTACCGCGACGCCGGTCATGCGGTCCGCGCGCTTATGCAAGAGACAACACCAAAAGTCGAACCCATCTCGATCGATGAGGCTTTTTTGGATATGGCGGGAATGCGCGGCGTACACGGAACCTTTCCCGCCCGCATATTGGACAATCTTGTCCGCCGAATCGAAAAGGAAATCGGCATCACCGCGTCGATCGGCCTGAGTTACAATAAGTTCCTGGCCAAGATTGCCTCGGATCTCCACAAACCGAGAGGCTTTAGCATTGTCGGCCGGGCCGACGCCGTGCCGTTCCTCACCGACAAACCGGTTTCGCTACTTTGGGGTGTCGGGCCCGCACTGGAGCGCCGACTAAACCGCGACGGAATCATGCGGGTCGGCCAGCTGCGCGAAATTTCTGAGCGCGCGCTCGTGGCCCGCTACGGGACGATCGGCAGTCGACTCGCCCGGTTCGCCATTGGCCAAGACAGCCGAGCCGTCCACACCGGCGAGATCCAACGAAGCATCTCTTCTGAGACAACTTTTCGCGACGACTTGCGTGACGGGGCGGCCCTGCTCGACAAGCTGTGGCCGCTTTGTGAGAACGTCGGTAGGCAACTGAAGGCGAAACGCCTTGCTGCGGGGTCATTGACGCTAAAACTCAAGACATCGAACTTCAAGCTGATCACCCGTAGTCGCAAACTTGCCCGGCCAACTCAATTTGGGACGGACTTATTCGCCGTCGCGAAACCGCTCCTCTCGCAGGAGGTGGGCCACCGCAAATTTCGCTTGATCGGTATTGCGGTCAAAGACCTTCTGGAATTTGAAGATGCGGATCATGCGGATCTATTTGGGCCAACGACCGAACACGTCGTGGAGAACGCCGTCGATCAAGTCAGGGCGCGATTCGGCAACGATGTGATTAAGAAAGGACGGACATTCCGGCCCTAGTTGGTCCGCGCCGCGAACAAATTGCCGCCCGACACTTCCGCCCCGGATGGCAATGCGGCGGAAGCGTCGTCGATCCAAGCCAGAATATCGCGCCAAACGACCTCCGCTTGTAGATCTCTGAGCAACATGTGATAGCCGTTCGGGTAAACCGCGAACCGACCTGAGCCGTCCATTTTTGCCGCCAAAGCTGCCGTCGGCCGGCGCGGAATTATTCGATCCTTGGATCCATACAAAACCAGCAGCCGTGCCTCAACATCCGGCGCCGCACGCTGGGCGGCCCCCATCAGTTTGACCAGACCATAGAGCGAATCGATGCGGGTTGCTTTGATGACCAAGGGGTCCCGGCCCAACGCCCGTAGCATGTCGATGTTGTCGGACGGCACGACCCCGAGGCCACGGCCGGTCAAACGGCGTGACGGCACCGTGTGGGCCGCTGCCCAAAGCGTGAGACGGTAGAAAGGACTCATCGCCGGACCGCCCCAGACGGCGGGCGCGGTCAAGCTGGCGCCGGCGATCGACGACAGCGCGCTCCCGGGCGCGCGGGTGGCAAGTGCGATGAGCACAACGGCACCGCCCATTGAATTGCCGTGAACGAAGAGCGGCTTGCCTGGATGCCTTTCACGCAATGCACCGACAATGTCCTCCAGATCCTGCACCAACCGGCGTTCGCCGGGCCAAGTGCCCGGTTCGGGCGCCATGCCAAACCCACGTTGGTCATACGCGTAGGTGACAATGCCACGGTCCGCCCACCAGCGACCGGCCGCATCAAACGTGCTGGAATGGTCGTTGAAGCCGTGCACGCCAATGATGACGGCACGCACCGACTCTGGGTCGCTGGATGCGTCTTGCGGCGCCCAAACCCGTGCGGGAAGCGAGGCGCCATCGGACACCCGGATCATCATTTGGCCGTCCAAGGGGTCGCCTGAAACGCGGGGCGGCAGAGTGACCAACCCGGCCGGTTGAACGTACGGCGACGCGCACGCTGACAGGATCAGCGCACCGACGATCAGAGAATATCGGAGGCGAATCATTTCAACCCGAGGACCCGGTGAACTTTATTGCGCAACTCGGGCAGAAGGTCGCGCTCGAACCACAGATTCTTTGTGAGCCAATGATTGTTGTGCCACGACGGATGCGGGATCGGAAAGTAGCGTGGCTGATAGTCGCGCCAAGCCGCAACCGTTTCGGTCAAGGTTCCTTTTCGAACACCAGACAAATGATAGGCTTGTGCATATTGGCCAGCGACCACGAGCACCTCAAGTTTCGGCATGGCCGCAAGGAGCCGCGCGTGCCAGGTTTTCTGGCAAACCGGCGGCGGCGGGAGGTCTCCGTTGGCGCCCTTGCCTGGATAGCAAAACGCCTGCGGCATGATTGCCACCTTGGAATCGTCGTAGAAGTCTGCCTCGGACAGGTCCAACCATTGCCGGAGACGCTTTCCACTGGCGTCATTCCACGGAATGCCACTCTCGTGGACCTTGGTTCCCGGCGCTTGTCCGGCGATCAATATCTTGGCACCGACAGCAGCCCGCAGCACCGGACGCGGCCCGAACGGGAGGTCCGCCGCGCACAAGCGGCACGACCGCACCTCGACCAGCAAGCGGCTTAAGCTTTCGCCGCCGGTCGTCTTTCGCAATTCTTGAACCTTCGCCATCGACTCCGTACGGTCATCGCCGGTTCCACAGTATCGGTAACGAGCATGAGATTCCAAGGCACCGAGCGCTATGTCGCGACGGACGATTTGTTGATGGCGGTCAACGCGGCCATCACCTTGAAACGCCCCCTGTTGATCAAGGGCGAGCCGGGGACCGGGAAGACCGTGCTCGCCGCTGAGATCGCGCAGGCCTTGGGCAAGAATCTGATCGAGTGGCACATCAAATCAACAACCAAAGCCCAACATGGGCTCTACGAGTATGACGCTGTCGCTCGACTGCGCGATTCGCAACTGGGCGAGGACCGTGTCCAAGACATCGCCAACTACATCCGGAAGGGCAAACTGTGGGAGTCCTTTGTCGCAAACGATCCACCGGTACTGCTGATCGACGAGATCGACAAGGCCGATATCGAGTTTCCGAGCGACCTGCTGCTGGAACTCGATCGTATGGAGTTTCACGTCTACGAGACCCAAGAGACCGTGCGCGCAATACAGCGTCCGATCGTGATCATCACGTCGAACAATGAAAAAGAACTGCCCGATGCGTTCCTTCGGCGCTGCTTTTTCCATTACATCCAGTTTCCGAGTGCGGAAACCATGACGGCGATTGTCGACGTGCATTTCCCGGAAATCCAGAAACGGCTCATTCGCGAGGCACTAAATGCGTTCTACGAGCTGCGTGAGGTGCCGGGACTCAAGAAGCGCCCCTCGACGTCCGAGTTGCTCGATTGGCTCAAGTTATTGGTTGCGGAGGATATTCCGCCCGAGGCGCTGCGCTCGACCGATGGCCGTACGGTCATACCGCCCCTATATGGCGCGCTGTTGAAGCACGAGCAGGACCTGCACTTGTTTGAGCGCCTCGCGTTTCTGCAACGGCGCCAGTAGTCGGAACTAACCGGTGTTCGTCGACCTCTTCCTCGGATTGCGGGATGCCAAAGTACCGGTGTCGATCAGGGAATACCTAACTCTGATCGAGGCCGTTGACGCTGGATTGGCGCAGTTCGACGTAGACCAATTCTATTTTCTGTCCCGCGCTGCTTTGGTGAAGGACGAACGCCACCTAGATCGTTTCGACCGGGTCTTCGGCAAGGTATTCAAAGGACTCGAAAATGATCCCGGCGCGGCGGACTCCGCGGCAAGCATTCCGGAAGAGTGGTTGCGCAAGCTATCCGAACGCCACCTAACCGAAGATGAGAAACGCGAGATCGAAGCGCTCGGCGGCTGGGATAAATTGATGGAAACGCTCCGCCAAAGACTCAAAGAACAGGAAAAGCGCCATCAGGGCGGGAGCAAGTGGATCGGCACTGCCGGTACGTCGCCGTTCGGCGCTCACGGCTACAATCCCGAAGGCGTGCGAATTGGCCAGGACAAGTCTCGGCATCGGCGCGCGGTAAAAGTTTGGGACAAGCGCGAATTCCGCAACCTGGATGACTCGGTCGAAATCGGCACCCGGAACATCAAGATCGCTTTGCGCCGCCTGCGCCGGTTCGCCCGCGAAGGCGCGCCGGAGACGCTTGATCTACCCGATACGATTAGATCGACGGCCCGCAACGCCGGACTTCTCGAGATCAAGATGGTGCCCGAGCGCCGCAATACGGTGAAAGTTCTTTTGCTGCTCGATGTCGGCGGTTCGATGGATGATTGGATCAAGGTGTGCGAGGAACTTTTCTCGGCCGCCCGCGGCGAATTCAAACATCTGGAATATTTCTATTTCCACAACTGCCTTTACGAGCGCGTATGGAAAGACAATCGACGACGCGATCAAGAAACGCAGGGCGTTTGGGACCTCTTGCGCACCTACGGCTCGGACTATCGCGTGGTTTTTGTCGGCGATGCCAGCATGAGCCCCTATGAAATTACCATGCCGGGTGGGAGCGTCGAACACTGGAACGAAGAGCCCGGCGCAACTTGGATGCAGCGGTTCCTCCAGACGTTTCCCCACACCGTCTGGCTCAACCCGGTTGGCGAGAACCACTGGCGCTATACGCCGTCCATCGAATTGATGCGCGAATTATTGTCTGATCGGATGTATCCCCTGACCCTGGCCGGCCTTGATCGTGCCATGCGCGAGCTCAGCCATTGAGTAAGGCCAATCCCTTTGCCGAGGGATGCGCCCACGTCGCCGGCGCATTCGTGCCGATTAGCCAAGCTGGCATTCCGATTCGGGACTTCGGCTTTCTGCGTTCCGACGCGACATACGATGTCGTGCATGTCTGGGACGGCGCGTTCTTTCGCCTGGATGTCCACCTCGATCGGTTTTTTCGCAACATCGAGCGGCTGCGCATGACCTGCCCAATCTCGCGGGAAACCGTCAGCGAGGTCTTGATCGACTGCGTCCGCAAGAGCGGGCTTCGTCAGGCCTATGTCGAAGCGATCTGCACCCGCGGCGAACCGCCACCGCAAACCCGCAATCCTCGTGATGCCGTCAATCGCTTTTTCGCGTTCGCTGCGCCGTTTGTGCCCTACGCCAATGAGGATATGAAACGCCGCGGGCTTCACGTGGTGATCGGCAGCAACCAGCGGATCCCGCCCGAGTCCGTGGACCCGACGATCAAGAATTACCATTGGCACGACCTCACAGCTGGACTGTTCGAGGCGCAAGACCGCGGGGCCGATAACGTTGTGCTGCTGGACCGGGATGGGAACCTGACCGAAGGGCCTGGGTTCAACGTTTTTTGTGTCGAGGAAGGCCGCGTTTTGACGCCGCGACACGGTGTCCTCGACGGGATCACCCGGCGCACAGCCCTTGAACTCTGTGCGGCTTTGGAGATTCCCTGTGCCGAGACCGACATTCCCGCAGAGCGCTTCATCGCTGCCGACGAAGTTTTTATCACGTCGACCGCGGGCGGGATTATGGCCGTGACCCGGGTTGAATCGCGCATTCTTGGCAACGGCGCACCGGGTGCCGTCACCAATCGACTCGCCGACGCCTATCTCGCACTCCATCGCGATGAAAGCTATCTCACCCGGGTCCCGTACGACGACTAGCGTCTAAATTACTAGTGAAAGTCCCGGGACTGGATCAGCTTTTGGGCGACAAGGCCGCGATTGGCGGCGCCGTAGCGAATCTCGTCGGCACGGCTGTAGACGCCGTCCAGGTTGACTGAATCGTTGTTGGCGCTACCCCATTGTTGGGCGGGCGCGGCGCGTTCTAAAGCGGCCGGCAGCCCAGCCTGGACGGTCCGATGCTCGTGCGGCGGCAACCGGTAATCCGCCAACGAAACGAGTGAGGACGACAGGTCGACAAGGTGCGATGCAATAACATGCACAACGAGCCCTTCACGCTCCACCTTGCCACTGACACCCAGCAATCGTGACCGCAATACCTGCTTGCGAAAGCGCTCGAACATACTCGGCCACACGACAATATTCGCGACCCCAGTGTCGTCCTCCAAAGTCATGAAGATAACGCCGCTCGCCGTACCGGGCCGTTGGCGGCAGATCGCCAGCCCGACCACATCGACCCAATCGCCCGTTTTGTGATTCAGAAGGTCTGCCGCCCGCATGTATTTTTTGCGGAAACTGCCGCGCAGCAACGCCACCGGATGTGCCTTGAGAGTCAGACGCAGGGTTGAATAATCACAAATCACTTCCTCGCCGATCGTCATATCGGCGAGCGTGATGCTGGGCTCCTTCATCAATTCGATCGGCAATTCGCTTTCGCCGCGCTCTGTGGCTTTGTCACTGAGTTTTTGCTCTGCGGCAGCGAAAAGCGGCAGCGCAGAATCCCGTAACCCCTTCACCGCCCACAAGGCTTGACGCCGCTTCAACTCAACAGAGTTGAAGCAATCGGCATCCGCCAGCTTTTCGACCAAATCGACCCGCAGTCCGGTCCGCCGCCAAAGATCGTAGACATCGCGGAACGCATGCGCCGACCGCGCTTGGCAAATGGCCTCGGCACTTTCTTGAGGAAACCCCTTCACCTGCCGAAAGCCCAACCGCAGCGCAAAGGCTTCGCTGTTCGGCACCTGTTCCAAGGCGCCATCCCAGTGGCTGTGATTGACATCGACCGGCAGCACCGTCACGCCGTGATCACGGGCATCCCGGATGATCTGGGCGGGGGCGTAAAACCCCATGGGCTGGCTGTTCAACAGGCCGCAAGCAAAAACAGCGGGGTAATAGCGCTTGAGCCAGGAGGATACATAGACAAGCAACGCAAACGATGCGGCGTGCGATTCGGGAAACCCGTATTCCCCAAATCCCTCGATTTGCTGAAAGCAGCGCTCGGCAAAATTCTGGTCATACCCCTGTCCGACCATCCCGTCGATGAAGCGAAGTTTGTAGTTATGAATTGTGCCGGCGTGCCGAAAAGTCGCCATGGCCCGCCGTAATCCATCCGCTTCACTTGGCGTGAATTTCGCGCCGACAATGGCGATTTGCATCGCCTGTTCTTGAAACAGCGGCACCCCGAACGTTTTGTGTAAAACCGCCTTTAGTTCTTCGGACGGATAGCTGATCTTCTCTTCGCCGTTACGGCGGCGCAAATAGGGGTGGACCATGTCGCCTTGAATCGGGCCGGGCCGCACAATCGCCACCTCGACAACTAAGTCGTAATAGCACCGGGGCCGAAGCCGCGGCAGCATTGTCATTTGGGCGCGGCTTTCAATTTGAAATATTCCGATGGTGTCGGCTTTGCACAGCATGTCGTAAACCACCGGATCTTCCGTCGGTACCGACCGTATCGTGTGCTCGACGCCGTAATGCGCCGACAATAGATCGAGCGACTTGCGGATACAGGTCAACATGCCCAAACCCAGCACATCGATTTTGAGGATGCCCAACGCGTCGATGTCATCCTTGTCCCACTCGATCATCGTGCGGTCCTCCATCGCCGCGTTGGCGATTGGCACGACTTCTGTGAGCGGCCCTCGGGTGATGACGAATCCACCCGGATGCTGCGACAGGTGGCGCGGAAACCCCTTAAGAGATCGCGCCAGAATCAAGGCTTGATGGAGGCGGCGATCGTCCGGGTCGAGCCCCAGTTCGCGCACCTGTTCGTCGTTCACACCTGTATTCCCCGACCCCCAGATATAGCCCGCCAGGGCGGCGCCAACGTCTTCTGACAGCCCCAAGGCCTTGGTGACCTCACGAATGGCACTGCGCCACCGGTAGCTGATGTACGTGGCGGTCATGCCGGCGCGGTGCCGTCCGTATTTTTGGTAGATGTATTGGATGACTTCTTCGCGGCGCTCGTGCTCGAAATCTACGTCGATGTCCGGTGGCTCATTCCGCTCGGCCGAGATGAAGCGCTCAAATAAAAGCGCGACCTTCTCCGGATCGACCGCCGTGATCCCCAGACAGTAACAAACGATTGAATTGGCCGCCGACCCCCGCCCCTGGCACAGAATTTTTCGGCTATTGGCGAACCGGACGATGTCATGGACCGTCAAAAAATAGGGCGCAAAACCAAGCTGACCGATCAACTCAAGTTCGTGATCCAGCGCCTTACGGACCGTCTGCGGCACACCATCGGTGTAGCTACGTTTTGCGCCAAGCCATGTCAGGCGGGACAGTTCGGCTTGGGCCGTCCCGCCACCCGGCACCGTCTCTGTGGGATACTCGTAGCGCAGTTCGTCCAGACTGAATGTGCATTGCGCAGCAATTTCGTGGGTACGGCGGACAGCCTCCGGATGATCGCTGAATAGACGCAGCATCTCCTGCGGAGACTTTATGTGCCGCTCGGCGTTGCCGAATACACGGTACCCCGCATCGTCAATGGTGCAATGTTCACGAATGCAGGTCAGGACATCCTGAAGCGGCCGCCGCGATGGCTCGTGATAATGAACGTCATTCGTCGCGACCAGCGGCGTGCCGCACGATTGCGCCAAGGACGCGAGCAAGCGCAAGCGCACCTTGTCGTCACCCCGATAAAGGAAGCTAGCCGCCAAATACGTTCGTCCCGGCAGGTTCTTTTTGAACTGGAGTAGATGCTGGGCAAACGGCGCATCGAGAGCCAGAGACGCCTCAACCATTGGCATGCCTGGATCGTCGAGATGAACGAACGGTAAGACGACCGCGAGCATCCCTTCGGCATACGCAAAAAAATCTTCTTGGGTTATCCAGCATTGGCCTTTCGGCGCCCGCCGCTTACCCAGCGTCAGAAGTCGAGTGAGGCGGCCATAGGCTGCCCGGCTTGTGGGATAACAAAGAATGCTCGTTTCATCCTGAAAGTCGAGACGCACACCGACAATCACCTGGACATCGACGTCCTTTGCCGCGCGATGCGCCCGTACGATTCCTGCAACGGAATTGCGATCGGTAATCGCCAGAGCGGAAAGGCCAAGTTCAGCCGCTCGTTTGACCAATTCTTCGGCCCGGGACGCACCCCGTAAGAAGCTGAAATTGCTTGTTACTTGGAGTTCGGCATAGGTCACGAAGATAACCCGGAAAGCAGCGTGACACGTTCTTCGCCCAACTTTTCCCGGGCGACCGAAGCGGCCTCTTCATCTGCCGTGACAAAGCCGGCATCAAGGGTCTCAACACAGGCGAAATACACCGCTAAATGGGCCAACCGGCCCATGCCCAGCGCAGTCTGAAACGCCTCCTCAGCGAAGTCGGACACCGGCAACAACGCCGGCACCCCGGATGTGACGGCAGCAACAATAGCGCTGCCCTGATCGTTACCGATTTGTCCCGCAACAATCTTGAGCCACACTGCATCGATCACATCCGAAACGATCACATCGGGCGCAAATAACTCATCCTGACGATCAAGCAACGCGAGTGCTTGGTCGTGCCCTTGTTCGCGCACAAACCATTTGATCGCCACACTTGAATCGACAACAGCGATCATAAAGTGGTCCTAGGGGCCCCTTGTCGCACCGGCGAGCGAACGTGTTCAGGTGTCATCGACGCAATCCGCTCGGCCAGGAATTTCATCTGCGGCTTGCGCGACATCCCACTTAAAATATCGCGAAGCTCAGCTTCCAAAGATCTGTGGTTTCGCCGGGCGCGCTTTTTGAGGGCAAACACCACGTCGTCGTCAATGTTTCTGATCGTTAAATTCGCCATGCCATCCTCCTAAGAAAAAAGACCGTGCAAGTACCACTTAGGTGTCGCGGCAGATGGGTTGGTCGCCTGATAAAGCCCACTGCGGTAAAGCCAGAAGCAATCACCATCGGCGTCTTCGACTTGGTAATAATCGCGCGGCAGCGGATCTTCTTTGTGTGTCGATTCCGCGAGTTCCCACCACTCCGGGCCAATTCTTTCGGGCCCACCAGACACAACAACCCGGTGCAGAACACGGCGCCAACGAAACAAGACCGGCGGATCGTCTGGAATGGGCGCAACCACCTCAATCAACTGCGGTGTATCGAATAGCGACAACGGGCGCGGCCGGTTGTTGAACCAGCGCGCTGGCGGATGGCCTGCAAGGGGTTTTGTCTGCTCGGCATAGGGCGTGCGCCTGACCGCCCGCTCCGGCACATAGCTGTTGCGCGGCGCCAAACTATGAACGTTTCTGTGCCCCACCCGATTGGCGACCCGGTCGACCAACGACGCCATGCTATCTGCCGCCGTTTGAGACCGGTTGAACATGCGCTGAGGCACGTCCGAGAGACTCAATTGGTCAGCAAACAATTGATCTGTCTGCAACGCCCCCACAACCACCGTTTCAATGCCAAATCCAGCATCGATCGACTCAAAATGCTCGCTCAGAAGACGCAGTAAGTGCGGCGCATTGCGGGTTGCCCTGCTGGTTCCAATCGAAACGCGGGCAAGTGAGCCGTCAACCCGGTAACAGGCGGCTTCGAGTCGGCGTACACCCCGACCGGCGCGCTCCATTTGTTGGCAAAGAGTCTTGAGCAGCTGACGGCACGCCTCTTCGATGTCTTCGCTCTTACCGACGGGTTCGGCAAAGGACATCCGCGCCCGGTACCTGGGCGGCGGGTTCTGAGGAGAAATCGGTTCCGATTGCCGGCCCAAGGCTTGGTCGACCCGGCGGATCAGTATTTCCCCAAAGCGAACGACAAGCGGGCCGCGTGGCAGGTCAAACAGATCGCCCGCGTGACGCAATCCAAGTCGGTCGAGCCCCAAACAAATTTCCGGTGAAAACCGGAGCGCTGCAACCGGTAAACGCCTGAGGATATCGCGTACCCTTCCGGGTTTGGTCACGAGAACTCGCTCGCCCTGAATCAATCCGTAATGGACGGCAGCCCATGCGGTACCCGGCGTATCGGCGACCGCCGCCCGGGCCGCAAAACCCATGCTATTGAGCCGCGCGACAATGCCGTTCAGAAGCGCCTCTTCGCCCCCAAACAAGTGGTCGCACCCGGTGACATCAAGCCAGATACCATAGCCATTTTCTCCTGCTTCCCCGGTGACATCCGGCGCCGTCCATGGACTGTAATGGCCACACCAATCGGCCAGACGTGCCAGAAAGGCGAGATCAGCAGCATGATCCGCCTCGTGAATCTTAAGAGCAGGCTCCAGAGCGCGGGCATCGGTTAGCGGCATGCCGGGAAAAATTCCCGACGCCTGTGCCCGAGGGTCGGCAGCAGCGATGCGCAGCGCGCTCTGTTCCTTGATGACCGTAACTTGAGGAACGTCTTCAGGACGCTTGTTGGAGCCCCGGGGGATGTTCGCTCTGTCGATCGAAAAGTTCGGCAACCACAGTGAAATAACCCTGCGTTGCTTTTTCACCTGTGCTTGTTTCTTCATGAGTCCACTCCACCAACCAGGAACGCCGAACGCCTGCTCGGCAATGTGCGAGTTCCACCCGCCACAACGGCCGGTGCGTCGCGTTTTTTTGAGATCGATCTGCTATTGATTTTGAAGAAATAATCCATCGCGTCAGCGCCACGCTCGAGGCCGACGTCGCCGCTGCAATGTCGCAAATGCGTTTTGTCACAACCGTATTGAGCAAAAAAGCCGTTACGCCGCCGGCTTCGGCGGCCAACTGCAAGCGGCGGCTAGCGACCAAACTGACGTCCTCGATCTCGCCAATCACCAGTGCCGGTTGCCCGCTGCGCAGCCCTTCTTCCATGGCCCAAAGCAGGTCTTGTTTCTTTCGGGTTTCGACAAAAACAATCTGTTCGGGGTCCAACCCGAAAGGAATGAGGCCGGGCCCATACACGCTGCCTGTTTCATTGCTTGAACCACGGCACCACAGGATCGGCTTGGATGCCGCAAGACGGCCGGCAAGCGCGGCTGCAAAACCCACCGCCGCCGCGGTACCGTTTATTTCGTGGAGAGCAGCCCGAGGCAAACCACCCCAGGGCAACGCCGAATCCAGCATGGCGTCACCAAAACGAAGCGGCACCATGTCATGCTGCGCACTACGCAGTGCTTCGACCGCGCCAATTTCAGTTCTTAGCGTGCCCAGCACGGCTGCCCGATCGGGGGCTTGCACCTGACTGCTGGATGGAAAAACGAGACACTGACCCACGGGATCCTCCCAAACTCGGACCCTTATTGTTTCTATTATGTTCTTCTTTTGTTCTATTTTACCCTTGTCTGTGCTTGAGTCAAGCAGTCTGAATACAGGGTCTTTTCCTTTGAAAACCAATGGCTTGTGCTAAGTTTCCTCGCCGTGACGCTAGAATTGCCCCTCAAAATCACTGAAGACTTGTGCGCAATCGCGTTGCGCGCCGGCGCGGCGATTATGACAATTGCTGAATCCCCGCTGAAGGTGGACCGCAAGCCCGACCAGTCCCCGATCACCGCCGCCGACCAGGCAGCCAACGACGTGATTGTCGCCGCGCTGCACCGGCTCACACCGACCATTCCCGTGGTCTCCGAAGAGGGCGACAAACGTCTGGACGAGCCCGATCAACCCTTTTGGCTAGTCGATCCCCTTGATGGAACCAAAGAATTCATCGCTGGAAACGGCGAATTCACCGTCAATATCGCGCTCATCGACAAACGGGTTCCGATCCTCGGCGTCGTCTATGCCCCAGCCATCGAACGCCTGTTTTTCGCATCAGGTCCCGGTAACGCATTCCAGCAGCGCGGCGCTGGCCAGCCGATCGCCATCAACGCCCGGACCGCCAGTCCAGACGCCGTTGTCGCCCTCGCCAGCCGGTCCCATCTCGATGACCGCACACAGGCCTACCTCGCAGAGTGCCGCGTCGCAGACATCCGCCAAATGGGTAGTTCCCTGAAATTTTGTTTGATCGCCGCCGGCGAAGCGGATCTCTATCCGCGATTTGGGCCGACCATGGAGTGGGATACCGCGGCAGGCCACGCGGTTCTCGCCGCCGCTGGCGGATCGGTGACAACGCTGGACGGCGGGCCTTTCCTCTATGCGAAAGCCGGTCTCAAGAACCCCGACTTCATCGCCCGTGGGGCCGTCGCTTCCTAAGCCCGTAGGTCAACGACCGTTCGGCCGCGCACTTGTCCTTTAAGGATCAACTTCGAACGCTCGATCAGCGCATCGAAGGGGATCACCTCGGTCATCGCGTCCAACTTTTCGCGCGGTAGTTCGGCCGCCAATCGCTGCCACGCCCGCTCGCGCCGCTCGGCAGGGCAATAGACCGAATCAATGCCCAGCAAATTTACACCGCGCAAAATGAACGGCAACACGGTCGTCGGCAGATCACTACCACCGGCAAGCCCACAAGCCGCCACCGACCCGTGCCGCACCACCTGAGCCAGCGCGGTTGCCAGCGTTTGACTGCCAACGGTATCGACCACCCCAGCCCAACGCTCTTTGTCGAGCGGCCGGCCGGCCTGCGCCAATTCCGCGCGTTCAATAATTTCCTCGGCACCGAGGCTTTTCAGATAGTCGTGTGTTTCAGCGCGGCCAGTCGAAGCCGCAACGCGGTATCCGTTTGCGACAAGAACCGCGACGGCAACGCTACCGACGCCCCCTGCGGCGCCGGTAACCAGAACCGGGCTTTGATCCTTCGTGACTTGGTGATCATCCAACGCCATCACACTGAGCATCGCGGTAAAACCCGCGGTCCCGATGGCCATGGCCCGCTTCAAGTCTAATCCGCCGGGAATCTTGGTCAGGAAATCTGCTTTCACGCGCGCGCGCTGACCAAACCCGCCCCATTCGGTTTCGCTCAAGCCCCACCCGGTCACCAAGACTTCGTCGCCCGGGCGGAAACGCGAGTCGGGCGATTCGAGAACCGTCCCCGATAGATCAATCCCGGGGATCATCGGCAAAGACCGCATGACCTTGCCCAGGTTTCCGTTCAGCGCCAAGCCATCCTTGTAGTTGAGCGCCGAGAACGCGACATCGATGAGCACGCCCTCGGTCGGCAGATCAGCAACGCTCATGTCGGTCATTTGGGCGACGGCTTTGCCCTCGACGTCGGACGCAAGAATGGCTCTGAATGAATCGGACATGGCGGCTCCTATTTCTTCTTATCGGCGGTTTAGCAGGGAATGGCGCGCGGGTCACGCCACCGCTGGCTCAAGCCGTCTCGAGATCGAGAAAGCGCAGGGGGCGCCCGTCGGCGTAGCCCCGAATTCGCCGTCGTGCATAACGATTTGCCCGCCGATCATGGCCATCACAGGCCAGTCCGTTACCGTGCGCCCCTCGAACGGGCTCCAGCCAGCCTTCGATGCAATCCAGTCGCCCGAGATTTCGCGCTTTGCCTTGAGAAAATTGCTTAAACCACATCGAGCAGCAGGTCAGTGAGTTCGCCCGGCGCGGTGATCATTGCATCATGTCCGGTCGCCATCTCGCGGTAGCGCCAAGTCGGATCATTCTGCGCCGCTAAGGCAAATTGTGAAAAGGACTTCCCCGGACGGTCGGTGCAATAGATAAACGTTCGCGGCAGCGAGGCCGCCTTGTCCTGCGGCAAGTCCGACGGCGCAAGAAGGCTGCCCATCGGATGGGGCACCAAATGTGTCTTCAACCACGCAACCTTTTCAGGATCGGTGACACCAAGGAATTCCATCGACCCAACCGGGAGAGCATCGGCGCCGATCCCGGCCTTACCCATCTGCTCAAACGATCCACCGGGGCGGGGCGGTACGAGGTCGATATGCCGTTTGCCGTGGACCGGCACAATGGCGTCCAAATACACCAAATGTCCGATGCGTTGCGCGATGCGTTCGGCGACGCCTGAAATGACGATGCCACCGTAGGAGTGGCCCACCAGCCGAACCTCCTCCAGATCCTCGAATCGAAAAACGTTCTCGATGTCGGTCACGTGGGTTGAGAGGTCAATGGGCCATTGCGCCAGATGCTCGCGCTCGCCAAGCCCGGTGAGGGTCGGCGTGAAAACAACGTGGCCAGCGCTACGCAGCCGCGTGGCAACGTCGCGCCAACACCAACCGCCGTGCCAAGCTCCATGGACCAAGACGAACGTGGTCACGGCCCGGCCCACGTTTGCGCGGGGCGTTCAACCGGCATCAAGCACCTCAAAGACGTCCCCCTCGGCAGCAACGCCGCCAATGTGAATCTGATGCCACAGCGCATAGAACAGCAAGACCCAAGCGGCCTGTCCGCTTCTCTTTCCCTCGGTCTCGAACATTCTGGCGACGTGATCTGGCGCACATGCCTCCTGGACACCCGGTTGGCGTGCCACCATCGCGCCAAGGCGCGCGCCAGACCCGTGAATCCAACGCGCCACCGGCACGGTGAATCCGCGTTTCTTGGAGAATGGTTGAGCCTCGGGCAGGCGTTTTTCAAGCCACCGCCGAAAAATATATTTGCCGAAGCCGCGTTTCACTTTGAGCCGATCATCGAAGCGGAAGACCGCCGCGGCGACCACCGGGTCTAGAAACGGCGTGCGCCCTTCGAGCCCGTGCGCCATCAAGCAACGATCGACTTTGGTCAGCAGGTCGTTCGGCAACCAATCCTCGCAATCGATCGCCTGCGCGATTTGCAGCCGGGTTCGCCCGCCAACAGCGGCCAAGCTTTGCGCGGCGACCAGGCCATCCCGCCAGCCGAGACCTTCGGATCGTAGAATGTCTAAGCCATCGAAAACGCCGCGCGTCCGCATTGCACGGCCACCGAGCCAGGTGGGTCGCAATGCGCTGCGATAGCGACCGTAACCGGCTAGAAGTTCATCACCGCCCTCGCCGGTCAGCACGACCTTCACGTCCTTCGCCGCGGCGGCCGCCAACAAATACGTCGGTAGGATGGCATAATCTGCGGCGGGATCGTCCATCGCCCTAACGGCAAGCGGAAGGGATTGCAAAAAATCCTGGGCGGTCACCTCGATGGGCACGTGTTTGGCGCCGAGGCGTCGAGCCAGAACGGCCGCCAGTTTCCGCTCATCGCTGGACTCCCCTTCGAACCCAACTGTATAGGCGACGACGGGTTCGTCGTTGAGCTCTGCCATCAACGAGAGCAAGGCCGCGCTGTCGACGCCACCCGATAAGAACATGCCATAGGGAACGTCGGCGCGTTGGTGCACCATCACCGAATCAGCGATCGTTGAATCGAGCATGTCCAGCGCCCGCCGTTCTTCGAATATGCTGGGCGCGCCGCCCGGCAACGCCTCTTTGCGATGGCGGGCGATAACCCTGCCCTGCCGCACGACAATCGTCTCTCCTGGCAGCACCCGCTGGATACCCTCAAAAACCGTGTCGCGCCCGGTGGTAAACTGGAGCTGCAGCAGTTCGCTCCGGCGTTCTTCGTTTTGCCCTGTCTCGATCATGCCGGAAGCTCGAATGGCAGATGGCTCGGATGCAAAAACGAAACCAACGCCTACTTCGGCGTAGTACAACGGCTTGATGCCAAACGGATCTCTCGCAAGCGTCAATTCGCCAGTCGCAGGATCATAGAGGGCAATGGCGTACATACCGCGCAGGCGCTCGACAAACCCCGCACCGTGACGACGGTACAGCGGCAAGATCGGTTCACAGTCGGAGTTCGTCTTGAACTGCGCCTCGGTCAGCTCGGCGCGCAGTTCAACATGGTTGTAAATCTCGGCATTGGCGACCAGGACGACACCATCTGAATCTTCGAGGGGCTGTGCGCCGGTTTCGAGATCGATGATCGCAAGGCGCCGATGGACCAGACCGACGCCGCCAGAAACGTGCGAACCCTCGCCATCGGGGCCGCGGTGAACCAGCGCCCGGCTCATCGCGTCCAAGGCCTCCTTTGACGGCGACGAACCGTCGAGCGTCTGGATTCCAGCGATACCGCACATTAGCGAAGGATCTTTTCGAAAAATGCCATGTACTGATCTACCACGACGTCCTTCGTGAAGGTGCCGAGGTAGCGATCGCGCCCACCCTCCTTCAACCTCTGAGCGAGGGCCGGTTGCGACAGAATTTGGTTGATCGCGCCAGCAAGCCGCTCATGGTCTGAGAGCGGGACCAGCAAACCGCTAACCCCATCTTCGATCAGCTCCTGAGGACCTTGCGCGGCCGTCGCAACGACCGGGCATTCTTCTGCCCAGGCCTCGACAATGACGTTGCCCAACGGCTCGTGCCGCGACGAACAAACGAATACATCTGCCGCACGGTAATAGGGCGCCAGTGTGTCGAGCCAGCCGAGCCACGTGATCCGATCGCCCACGCCAACGTCCGCCGCGAGCCGGCGAAGTTGGCCTTCCAGAGGACCCGACCCCGCGATACAGACATGCGCGCTGGGGATCATCGGCAGGGCGCGGATCAAGACATCGAATCCCTTATTCTCGTGTAGCCGCCCGGCCGCGAAGATAAGCGGGATGTGTTCAGGCAAACCAAGGTCGCGGCGCGGTTTAGCCGGCTCCGCGCCTACTTCCACAAAGTTGGGGAGGTAGTGTGCCCGCGCCGGATCCCATCCTTGCTCGATCAGGTAGTTCCTGATGCCGTTCGTGTTGGCGACGAGGTGGTCGCAGTGCCGGTAGTATTTCAGATTGTAATAACCGCCGAGGCGGGCAACAAAAACGAAGCGGTGTCCGTTTACCCGTCGCGGGCACATCGCCGTCGCACGGTTCATCCAAGAGAACACAATCTGTGGACGACGCGCGGCGATCAACCGCCGAAGCTTGGGCCGGGTTCGAAAATCTAATCGGCCGCCGAAGCGCAAGATTTCGGGATCGATGCCGGACGCCCGCAGTCGCCGCACGCGACCGGGGTTATTGCGCACAACCACGGTTTGATCGACTGATCGGGCATCAAGCGCCGCCACCAAACGCTCGAAGAAGGCCTCAGCGCCGCCCACTGGAGCACCGGCCATAACTTGCATCACAGACACCACCGCCTAGTCCGACTCCAAGCGGGCTTTTAGGTGCGACAGGAGAGGGTATAGGCCCGCGAACAGCGCAATGAGGAAGCCGTAGCCCCCCTCACGGTATCCCTTGCGCCGGACATAGCACTTGAAAAACCTGGAGAAGAACCGGCGCACGTTGTTGGCGAGCGAACCAATATTGCCACTATCGCGAAGGTCAGCCGCGCGTGCCGTGGTGTAGCTGTCGAGACGGCGGATCATATCCGAAATGTCGCGGTCGACCTGGTGTTTGATCGGATTGGTCAGCCACCGTTTTGGCCCGTGCAACGCCAAAGCAGGGTGGATGCGCTGCCGTCCCCATGTCTTCGCGCCTTTTCGTGACAATCGTGGCGCGGCTGACACGCCCCACGATGCGCCCCAACCGTAGCGAACACATCGATCCCCGATGTAGTTGAGAAACGGAATAAGAAAGTATCCTGTGTCAACGTTCGAAATTTGCCCGCGAATCTCGGCCGCCAGTTCCGGCGAAACGCTTTCGTCGGCATCGACTTCAAGGATCCAGTCACCGGAACATGCGTCGATGCCGGTGTTGCGGCGGTCGCCCTCGATGGGCCACGCCCCGTCGACAACGACGTCAGCCAGCCGGTTGGCAATCGCCGCAGACCCGTCGGTGCAACGATCGAGGACCACAACGCGCTCATCGGCGAACGCCAGCTGTTCAAGGCAAGCGACGAGTCGGTCTTCCTCGTTGCGAGCGACGACAAGCGCGGATAGGCGCACACTCACGATGCGTCGCTTTCTACTCGAACCAAGAGGTCGTCGACGGCGTCGGCGACCTGATCGACGGTGAGCGTTGTCATGCGGCTTTGGTGGCTCCGGTAGTCATAGTCTGGCGCACCAACAATTTGCTCAAACGATTCGGGTGTCCGGGCCACCGCGGTGTGCCGTCCCCAAGGCGCATAGTGACGCTCCGGGCTGGGACCGAACAGCCCCAAGGTTGGAACGTCCGCAGCAGCGGCAAGATGCATGAGTCCCGAATCGTTGCCGACAAACAAGGCACATCGCTTGAGGCATGCCGCGGCCAGCGGCAAATCGGTGCGGCCGATCAAATCGACCGTCCGCTCAGCTGGAAGCCCCGCCAGCAAGCCCGCGACCATGCCGCGCTCCCCTTCGGCGCCAAAAACTGCAACCCGCGCGCCAGCGAGGCGGCCGCCGGGCGCCGTCAGCCGGTGTGCCAAAGCTAGGAATTGTTCGGCTGGCCACTGTTTACCACCCCAGTTGGCGGTTGGACCCAGGCCGAGAATCGGGCCTTCAGGAAGCAGCGTCTGCGCCTCAACGTTATGCCGCTCCTCAAGCCAAACGCGCGGCGCGGGCGGCGCATCCAAACCGAGAACGCGACCGAGCATTTCGACGCGATGTATCGGCTCGTCTGTTGGGCGGAGGATGAAGTGCCGAGCGTGGGGCAAAAGCCATGATATTGCGGATGCCCGAATGTCGACGACGACGCTCCAGAACGTTCCCACCGATGCCGCCCACAGCGACAACCAGTGGCCCGCAAACCGTCGCTTGCGCAAAGCAATGACCCGGTCGACTCTCGCGCAAGGCTGGAACAACGAAACCGCCGAAGGTCCACACGCGACCGTAAATGTCGCGGTCGGATATCGCTCCAAGAGGTCGCTTAACAACCCGGTCGATAGAATAGCGTCGCCGACCCGATTGGAGGTTACGAACAGAATCTTCAACGCCCCGCTCGACCTTCCAGCGCTTCGGCAAGCTGTTCAAGCCAAGTCATGATTCGCTTCTGGTTTACACCAAAGTCGGATCGTCCGTAGACCGAGCGACTATAGATGGCAATGGTGGAGCGGCCGTCGTCCAAAGCAAAAAACTCTACAGAAATGATGTCAGGGAACTTAAACACGGCGGTGCGTTGGACGTACGCAACCTGCCTGCCGTCCTTGAATTCCGCTGCACGTGTCGATCTTGGCGCGGCGGCTACCAGGGACTCCCAGGCGGCGCGCAGAGCGGTTTCATCGACCGAAAATATCGGGCTTGCGCGATCAGCCGGCGCCTCGCGACAAAGGTCAGGGGGGCAAACCAAATACTGGTTCGGCGTTTCAGCCAGTGAAAGCGTCGGGAAATCGATCGCATCGACATCCCCGACCGAAAAGGCCGCGCTGCAGCCGGCAACGACCAGAACGGCGAAGAAAGAAAGGGATCGCAGCGCCACACCTAGGGTTTGCGTCATGGCCTGCTTATACGTCGCACCTTGAGGTCTTGCCAAGAACAGTTACGCTGCCTAACTCAATTCCAGGATGCACAGCATGTCTCAGCGGCCTCTTCAAGCAACTCCCTTGGATACGCGCGGCCTCGTCGAGGTCGGCGGGGCGGAGTCCCGCGAGTTTCTCCAGGGCCTGGTCACGAATGATGTGGATTTGGTCGACCTCGCGCGGCCAATCTACGCTGCCCTCCTTACCCCGCAGGGCAAGTTTCTGCACGATTTCATCATCGTCCAGATCGGCGAGGCGCTGGTTCTGGACACCGAGCGAACCCGCGTCGCCGAGTTAGTTCGCCGCCTCACAATGTACCGGCTCCGCGCCAAGGTCGACCTAAGGGACATCTCAGAGGAGATGACGGTCTGCGCGGTATTTGGCGAGGGCGCGGGCGGCGTGGCAAGCGCGGGCCTCGGGGCATTCGTTGCTGATCCAAGAAGCCCCGCGCTGGGCTATCGTCTCTACAGTGCGACCGATCCGTGTGCTCAGCTCGAGAGCCTCGGCGCATTGGTTGTTTCAGCCGAGCGCTACGACGCCATGCGCGTAGAACTCGGTATCCCAGATGGCAGCCGGGACATCCCGGTCGACAAGTCCTTCCCGCTCGAGTACGGCTTCGATTCTCTAGGGGCTGTGTCTTACGACAAAGGCTGCTATGTCGGCCAGGAGTTGACCGCGCGGACCCACAATCGCGGCAGGGTCAAGAAGGGTCTCTACCGGTTGGCCTTCGACTCGGCGTTGCCGATCGCGGGCACCGATATCCTCATGGGCGATACAGTCGTCGGTGAGGTCCTAAGCGGCAGCGGCCACTTCGCGCTCGCCCATATGAGGATCGATGCGGTTGGGTCGAATCAACCCTTGCGCGCTGGATCGGCGCCGGTCGCCGACAGTACCGTGGCGCCCATCAGCGCAAACCGCTGACATGGTTAACGCCCGTCAGCGCAAACCGCTGACATGGTCGGCGATGGTCTCATGGACTGGCTTCTGGCTCATCGTGTTTGAAAAGTAGCTGCATCCGAATTGGGGAGCAGCGGGTAAACACTATGCCCGGTGCGAGACCGTCTGGGGGGACGGGGCAACGTCTTCAGTTCTTTTGGAGCAACGGCCCTGCTCAACCCAATGCGACGACACTACCAATGGAACATAGCCGCGCCGCCCGAGCGCGTTTGGCTAGCGCTCAGCGACATGGGCAGGCTGGCCGAATCCGTCGGCTTGCCCGAGGCCGGTTACATCCAAAATAGGTTTTCGGACGGCACCCCCGACATTGTTGGAGCCGCCCAAGGCGCAACGTTTTCACCAAAACTAATGCATCGATGGCGCGAACCCCCTGTCGAGTGGATCGACAGCCGTTGGCTCCACTTTCGCCGGATCGGCAATGGCGGACTGTTGACCCACCTTGACTGGACTGTTGCCATCGACCGGAACAAGCAAGGCTGCACGGTCCGCCACGAAGTGGATTTCCGCCCGAACGGCGTGTTGGCAGCGGTTTTTCTTTCCCTTTTCAGCCGCGCACGGTTCGATCGCGCAATGGGCGAAGCATGTCGGACAGTCGGGCTGTGGGCTGGTGGCCAGCTAGATTATCCATTCCCAAAACAAAGAACCCTGCCGCGCTCCACCCGCGACATTCTCTCGGACGGCGCCATGCGGGCTGACGGATCGGACTATGGCCAGGGCCAGGTCTCGCGCCTCGTACAATGGATCAACTGCGCCCGGGCCCACGATATTGCGCCAATCCGACCGGCCATCCTCGCTCAAATGTGGAACGCACCGGTAGACCAGGTTGTCGAAGTCCTTCTCGCCGCGGGCGCAGCGGGGATCGTGACCAAACAGTGGCGCCTATCATGCCCCCGGTGTGGCGGCGAGGTCTCGCAACACGATCGTCTCAACAAAACGCCGGTATCCGTACGGTGTCCGCGTTGCGCCGCTCAAGTCGAGCGCGACTTCGCCAAGAACGTTGAGATCGCTTTTGTCTTGGCCCCCGCCCTCAAAGGTTTTCCGACCGGGCGATTCGCCGCCGACGGACCACCTAGTCACACTGGTGTGCTTGCACGCGTTACCGTCGGCGCGAGAAAGCGTCTGGTCACGAAATGGCAAAGCCCCACTGGTACGGTCCGAGTCCGTGTAGCTGACACTGGTTTCGAGACCACCGCTGTCACTCTGGATGGGGACGCGCCGAACCTTATTATTAGTCACGGAAGCATTTCCGCCGACAAAGGTCGCCAAGAAGGCGGTACGCTCGAAATCGTCAATCAGGATGATGTCCAACGGATCATCGACCTGAGTGTTCTCGAAGTAGATGCGTCGCACTATTCCGCCCGCCGGGCGCTATTGCTACAAGCCCACCGCGACATCGGTGGATCGGAATTGCCGCACCGCGGCGAATCCTTCCAATTGGAGAATGTCGCGGTGCTCGCGACCGACCTTGCCGGCCTCGCGAAGCGGTACCGCAAAAGCGGCGATGCCCAAACTTTCAAGGAAGCCAGCGAGTTGCTTGCCGATACAACCGACATCGTACGGGGATGCGGCGGATCGATCCCGAGCCGGCTCGGCGAGACCATCATTGCCGTCTTTTCCGAACCCGGGCATGCGCTCGAAGCAGCACAGCAACTCGCCCGACACGACAAGAAGTCGGGGCGCTCGGCATTTAGGGCATGTCTAGACCTAGGGGATGTCGAACTGGCCGCGCACCGCGAGCGTCAAGTGCTCCGTGGACCGGCAATCGAGCGATCGATCAGCATAATGCGCGCGCTCGGCCCCGGCGAACTCGGGCTAAGCGCCAAGGCCACCAATATGCCGACCGTGATCAGATTGATTCAGGGATATTCCCTAGAACCGGTCGCCGGCGACATCGCCGCCCAAAAAATCTGGATCGGCGAGACGCCGCCGGAAAATGATTGCGACAACGGTCAGTCTGCGAGCGCGGCCTGAGCAGCGGCAAGGCGCGCGATTGGCACCCGATACGGCGACGCCGACACATAGTCGAGGCCCACGGTGTGGAAAAAGTGGATCGACTCGGGATCACCGCCATGCTCGCCACAAATCCCAAGCTTCAGATCAGCTTTGGTCTGCCGCCCCCGTTCGCAAGCAATACGCACAAGTTCACCCACGCCGACTTGATCTATCGACACGAAGGGATCGACCTCGAAAATACCGTTGGCCCGGTAGTCTTCTAGGAAATTCCCCGAGTCGTCGCGACTTATTCCCAAAGCTGTCTGCGTTAGATCGTTGGTGCCGAAACTGAAGAACTCAGCGCTTTCTGCAATGTCACCTGCTTGAAGCGCCGCTCTCGGCAATTCAATCATCGTCCCAACCAGATAGTTGAGCTGACGACCTCGTTCACCGCGCACGGCTTCGGCAACACTGTCGATCCGCTCTTTGATGATGTCGAGTTCTCGCCTCGTGGCGACCAGCGGCACCATCACCTCGGGCACCACGGCCGCACCAGCCTCAGCTTCCGCATCGAGGGCAGCCTCGAAAATTGCCCGGGCCTGCATTTCGTAAATCTCAGGGTAGGAAATACCCAGCCGACACCCCCGGTGGCCCAACATCGGGTTAACCTCGTGCAGACTTGCGACCCGTCGGCGCAACTTTTCCGGATCAGCGCCCGCAGCCGCCGCCACTTGCTCAATTTCCTCTTCCGAATGCGGCAAGAACTCATGCAGCGGCGGATCCAAAAGCCGAACAGTGACCGGCAAGCCATGCATGATCCGAAACAAATCGGTGAAATCTTGACGTTGCATGGGCAGAAGTTTAGCCAAGGCGGCGCGCCGCCCGGCCTCATCGTCGGCGAGAATCATTTCACGGACAGCGACGATCCGCTCGGCGTCAAAGAACATATGTTCGGTGCGGCAAAGACCGATCCCCTCGGCACCAAATTCCCGTGCCGTTTGAGCGTCCGCCGGGGTCTCAGCATTCGCCCTGACTTTCAACCGGCGTGCCGCATCGGCCCATACCATGAGGCGCGAAAAGTCCCCAGAGAGTTCGGGCTGAATCATCGCTACTTCGCCCAACATCACTTCGCCCTTGGCGCCATCGATGGTGATCACATCGCCCTTGCGGACGACTCGGTCCATGACAGTGAATTGCTGGTTCTTGTAATCGATACGGACTGAACTCGCGCCCGAAACGCAGGGGGTACCCATGCCTCTGGCCACGACCGCGGCATGACTGGTCATGCCGCCACGACTCGTCAGGATGCCCTGCGCCGCGTGCATGCCATGAATGTCCTCTGGACTAGTTTCCTCCCGGACAAGCACGACTTTTTCCCCGGCGTTCGCCAACAGTTCGGCCTCGTCCGAGTTGAACACGACCGTGCCACAGGCCGCACCCGGCGACGCCGGTAGGCCGCGCGCGAGAATGTCTTTGATGGCATCGGGGTCCAGCGTCGGATGCAGCAACTGATCCAACGACGCCGGGTTAATCCGCTTGATCGCCTCGGTTTCGCTGATCAGCCCCTCTTCGACCATCCCGACGGCTATCTTCAGTGCGGCGCGTGCTGTGCGTTTCCCGCTGCGCGTTTGCAACATCCAAAGCTTGCCCTCTTGGACGGTAAACTCGATATCTTGCATGTCGCGGTAGTGGGCTTCCAGAGACCGATAAATCTCTTCAAGTTGGCTGAACACCTCCGGCATCAACTCTTCCATCGATAGCAGCGACGAGCCATCGTGGGCGCGCGCTTCACGGGTCAAATGCTGCGGCGTTCGAATGCCGGCGACAACGTCCTCGCCCTGGGCATTGACAAGGAATTCGCCAAAAAACTCGCGCTCACCGGTCGATGGATTCCGCGTGAAAGCAACGCCGGTTGCCGAGGTATCACCCATGTTGCCAAAGACCATGGCCTGCACATTGACCGCAGTACCCCATGCACCCGGGATATTGTTCAGACGACGATAGGTAATGGCGCGTTGGTTCATCCAAGAGCCGAATACTGCGCCCATCGCGCCCGATAGTTGGTCATGCACATCCTGGGGAAACGGCCGCCCCAGCTCCCGTTTGACCAGTGCCCCGAACATCTCGACCAGGCAGCGTAGGTCGTCGGCATCAAGATCGGTATCGCCGGCAACGCCTTTTTCGGCCTTTAGTTGATCAAGCAGTTCTTCAAAGTTGTGATGTTCCACGCCCAAGACGACATCGGAATACATCTGGATGAACCGACGATAGCTGTCCCAGGCAAATCGTTCGTTGCCACTGTTGCGGGCGATCCCCTGAACCGTGACATCGTTGAGCCCCAGATTTAGAACCGTATCCATCATGCCGGGCATTGATGCGCGCCCGCCGGATCGCACCGAAACCAACAATGGGCGGTCGGGATCACCGAATTTGGCCCCCGCGGTTTCCTCGACCTTGGCTAGCGCCGCAGCCACTTGCTTCTCCAAGTCGGCCGGGTACTGCCGGTCATTGTCGTAATAGGCCGTGCAAACTTCCGTGCTGACGGTGAACCCCGGCGGCACCGGAAGCCCAAGGTTGCTCATTTCCGCCAGGTTGGCGCCCTTGCCCCCAAGCAACGTGCGCATCTCGGCGCTGCCTTCAGCGCTGCCATCGCCAAAACTGTAGACCCACTTCGTCATTCGTCCCCGCTATCCCTCAATCTGGGAGAAATCAGCAACTTGGTTGAGGGTGCCGCAAATTTGCGACAGCAAACGAAGGCGGTTCTCCCGCAGAGCGACGTCCTCAACATTTACTTTTACGCGATCAAAAAATGTATCGATCGGACCGCGCAGCGCCGCCAGGTGCGCCATGGCGCGACCGAAATCTTGTTGCGCGACCGCCTCGCCGCTTTCGCGTGCCGTTTCCGAAAGGCGGCGCGCCAAGTCGCGTTCCGCGTCGTCGGTCAGACCGTCCGGGTTGGCCGGACCCGGGTACTCTCGACCATCGTTCTTGACTTCGATACGAACGATGTTGCTGGCTCTTTTGTGCGCCATCAGAAGATTTGCGCCGTCCTCGGTAGAGAGGAAGGATTTGAGCGCCTCGACCCGGGCGTGGACGCGCAACAGGTTGTCTTGCGCGTTCAATGCATAGACCGCCGAAATTAGGTCATGACGAATGCCGCGACCCCGGAGATACACCTTCAGTCGATCGCCAAAGAACGCCATCAGCGCGTCAGCGTCGAACACTTTGGCCAGCTCCGACCCATAGGACTGCGACGACGCAGAAAAGACCTCGCGCAAACCAAGCGACAAACGATTTTCGAGAATCAGACGGATGACCCCCAGTGCCGCCCGGCGAAGCGCAAATGGATCCTTGGATCCCGTCGGCGTTTCCCCAATTGAGAAAAAGCCGACCAGCGTATCGATCTTGTCGGCCAAGGCGACCGCCACCGAGATCGGTTGGTGCGGACAGGCGTCGGTCGGTCCTTTGGGGCTGTAATGCTCCGCTATTGCCACCGCCACATCTTCAGGTTCGCCATCATTGAGCGCGTAGTAGCGCCCCATCACGCCTTGCAGCTCTGGAAACTCCCCGACCACTTGGCTCACCAAATCGGCTTTAGAAAGCCGCGCCGCCGCGCGAACGCGGTCACGGTCGGCCCCCGGGATATGGTCGCTAAGTGATACTGCGAGCGCCTCTATACGGTCGACTTTTTGGTCGAGGGACCCCAGTTTCGCGTGAAATATGATGGCGCCAAGTTGAGGCACGCGACTTGCGAGACTGTGGCGGCGGTCCTGGTCCCAGAAAAACTTGGCGTCAGAAAGCCTCGCGCGCAGCACACGCCCGTTGCCGGCGATAATTGACTTACCCCCATCCGACGCTTCCAGGTTTGCGACGCAAATGAACCGCGCCGCGAGCCGACCGTCGCGGTGGCGGAGCGCAAAGTATTTTTGATGACCCCGCATGGTCGCCAGCAATATCTCTTCGGGAATCGCAAGAAATTCTTCATCAAAACGACCGGTTAACACGACGGGCCATTCGACTAGGCCCGCGACTTCCTCCAACAAATCTTGATCTTCGACGACAACAAGCCCCTCCTGCGCCGCGTCAAGACCGTCGGCGGCAGCGACGAACGATTCGCGCTCTCCGGCGTTCAGCATGACCCGCGCATCGCGAAGTTTGACGCGGTAATCGGCGTAACTTGCCACCGAGAAAATCTGCGGAAAATGAAAACGATGGCCCGATGTCAATATGTCGGACTGGATCGGTCCATAGGAAAAGCGAACCGGCGAGCCGTCGAACAAACACAGAATGGACTGAATAGGGCGAACCCAGCGCACGGTGTGGTCGCCCCAGCGCATCGACTTCGGCCACGCGACTTTGGCAATCGTCTCCGCAAGGCAATCAGCCAGGTAGTCTGCGGTCGCTCGGCCCTTGCGCTCGACAACAGCAAACAGGAAATCGCCCTTCTTGGTGCTTCTTTCTTCAACCTGGTCTCGAGTCAAATTCACGGAGGCCAGAAACCCCTGGACCGCCTTCTCGGGCGCATCTGATCGCGGGCCCCGCCGCTCCTCTTTGCTGTCGGGCTGCGTCTCAGGCAACCCATCAACCAGAAGCGTCAGGCGCCGCGGGGTCCAGAACACATCGGCGCGCGCCCAGGTGAACCCGCCTTCCAAAAGATTTGCCAGAACAGCATCCCGCAAGCTCCGCGCGCCGGGGCCTTGCATCCGCGACGGAATTTCTTCGCTGAGTATCTCGAGCAAGAACTCAGCCATGGCTCGGTGATCCGCTCAGCCACGTCTCGCAGCACGCCTTAGCCAAAGCGCGCACCCTGCCAATGTATGCGGCGCGTTCGGTCACACTGACGACGCCGCGTGCATCGAGAAGATTGAATAGATGGCTGGCCTTCATGCACTGGTCGTATGCCGGAAGCGCAAGGCCCTTAGCGACGATCGACTGACATTCGCGCTCGGCATCTTCGAAATGCCCAAGCAGAATGGCCGTGTCCGCGTGTTCAAAATTGTAGGCTGAGAATTCGCGTTCAGAACGCAGAAAGACCTCGCCGTAGGTCACGCCCGCGCCGTTCCAGTCGAGGTCGTAGACGTTGTCGACCCCTTGAACGTACATCGCCAAGCGTTCGAGGCCGTATGTGAGTTCGCCCGACACCGGGTTGCACTCAATACCACCGACTTGCTGGAAATAGGTGAATTGGCTGACTTCCATCCCGTCGCACCAGACCTCCCAACCCAAACCCCAAGCGCCGAGCGTTGGGCTCTCCCAATCGTCCTCGACAAAACGCACATCGTGCTGGGCAAAATCCACCCCGATCGCCGCGAGGCTATCGAGGTAGAGCTGCTGGAAATCGGGCGGGGACGGCTTCAGAATGACCTGAAACTGATAGTAGTGCTGCAAGCGATTCGGATTGTCGCCGTAGCGGCCGTCAGCGGGGCGCCGCGACGGTTGAACGTAGGCCGCTTTCCATGGATCAGGGCCGAGCGCCCGCAACGCCGTTGCAGGGTGAAAAGTCCCTGCACCAACTTCGAGATCGTATGGCTGAAGTATGACGCACCCCTGCCGGGCCCAGTATCCCTGCAACGTAAGGATGATGTCCTGAAAGGAGGGCGCGCGCCCGTCCATCATGGTGAATTGCGGTTCCGGATGCTGAAATGCGCGGGCAAAGTAGCGACGCACCCGGGATCGGTCAACCCGGGCGCCGCCCTAGGCTTGACCATAGGGACAGCCCGTCTTGCCGCAGTTTTCTGCCCCCTCGGCAGCGACAAAATCGCCACACGTCGAACACCGAACAGTATCGCCAATTGCACCCGGCTTACTGCCCGCGCCACGGCGGCTCAAGAACTTGAATCCGTACCAGGCCGCCGCAATGACGGCCGCCGTAAAAATGAGCTTTGGGAGGCTGAACCCGAACATCAAAGACCATACCGCGCCCAGACGGCGCGGGCCTCTAGCGCACCGAGGAGGTCATCGGACCAATGTGCCACTGACCACCGGTCAAGCGCGCCGATGCCGAGTCGTCGGCGCAGCCAACCCGTTTCAGCGGCGAAAACCCGGAATTTCACTTTTTTCCCGTAGCGCTGCCGCATCACCGACCGAAGATCGCCCAAACCGTCAATCAGGCCTAGAGCCAGCGCCTTGTTGCCAGTCCAAAACTCGCCCGAAAAGAGAACATCGTCCTCGGCCTTCAGCCGAGCGCCCCGGCGTTCTCGCACAAGAGTCTGGAACGACAGGTGGATCTCAGCTTGGAGTGCCTTCAACCGCCTCACATCGTCCGGATCCTCGGGCAAAAACGGATCGAGGAATCCCTTGCGCGCACCGGACGTGTGCACTCGGCGCTCGACCCCAAACCGCTCAATAAGTCCCTGGAGCCCGAAACTGCTGGAGATCACGCCGATACTGCCGACGATGGAACTCTCGTCGGCAAAAATCTCGTCAGCCGCACACGCCAGCCAATAGCCACCCGATGCGGCCACATCTTGGGTAAATGCAAGGACGGGAAGCTTTTTCTCGTCGGCGAGTGCCCGGATCCGTCGGTACACCAGCGCCGATTGGACGGGCGAGCCGCCTGGAGAGTTTAGATCCAATGCGATTGCACAAGCGCCGCGCACCTGAAATGCACGTTCCAGAAGACTGGCCATACTCGCCAGATTAATGGTGCCGCGCCCGCGGCCGCCTGCGGCAATGACCCCGGCGAGACGGATGACGGGCACAATCGGCGGACGGCGGCTGAGGAACGGAATGCGCATCGCGACAACTTATGGAGGGCGCGCTGATCCGGCAAGGTCGAGACGGCGGATAGTAAGGCCTTAGTGATAGTGGACCAGTAAATTGGCCGGTTCAAAAAGCCCACATCGGCGCAAATCAAATCGACACAATCGGTGAACCCCGTGTCGTCAGTATGGGATTGGATCAGTTGTTTCGCGGGTCATACTCCATACCAGCCGCGAGCAAGATTTCCACCGCGCGCGGACCATGGTCGTTGGCGACCATGAGGCGCCGAGGGATTGCCCCGATACTGCCCTCAAGAATGCTGGTGTACGAATCCATCACAAACGGTTCGATCCCCTCGCCGCGCAGCAATGCCTCAAGCCAGGAGATCAAGACCGGGTCGTTCGTCCGAAATACTTCGCGCATATGCCGTCAGGCACCTCGTGCGTCGCTTGACCGCTCTGCGGCGAGGCCCATATGCTCGCGCGAGCCTTGCGGGGCGTCAAGATAGGGGCCGCAGTTTGACCAACGTCGTCCAGTTCGACGAAGAACGTACTAATTCCGCCGAGGCGCTTGACCGCCTTAAATCGCTCGTCGCCGACGATCTCGGACGAGTCAATCAGGTCATCTTGCATCATATGCAGAGCCGGGTGCCGCTGATCCCGCAGCTCGCCGGCCACCTCGTCGCCTCAGGCGGCAAACGAATCCGGCCCATGTTGACCTTGGCCGCCGCCAAACTGTGCGCCTATGACGGCCCGCGCCACATCAATTTAGCCGCCTGCGTCGAATTTATTCATACGGCGACGCTGCTGCACGATGATGTGGTGGACGACAGCGCGCTGCGCCGCGGCGTCGAAACGGCCAACGCGCTATGGGGCAATGAGGCGAGCGTCCTGGTCGGCGATTTTCTGTTCAGCCGCGCCTTCCAAGTCATGGTGGCCGACGGCTCGCTGCGGGTCTTGGAGATATTGTCGGGGGCCTCTGCCGTGATCGCCGAGGGCGAGGTGCATCAACTGCTCACCACCAACGACACCACCACCAGCGAAGACACTTATCTCGACGTGATCGCGGCCAAGACCGCGGCGCTGTTCGCCGCCGCTTGCCGGATCGGTGCGGTCGTCGCCGATCGGCCGCGACAGGAAGAGGAAGCGCTTGACGGCTACGGTCGCAATCTTGGAATCGCTTTTCAGTTGGTCGATGATGCGCTCGACTATTCCTCGCATTCAATGACGCTCGGCAAAACCGTTGGGGACGATTTTCGCGAAGGGAAAATCACGCTGCCGGTCATCCTCGCCTATCGCCGTGGCAACGACGAAGAGCGCCGTTTTTGGCATCGCACCATGGAGGAGACCGAACAAGGCGACACCGACATTCGCCACGCCATCGGCCTCATGGAAAAATACCACGCCCTGCGCGACACCGTGGAACGCGCCCGCCACTACGGCGCAAAGGCCAAGGACGCGCTGGGGATTTTTCCCAACACCGGCGAGAAACAGACGCTTCTGGATCTCGTCGATTTCTGCATCGATCGCAGCCACTAACGCGGCGGCGTCAACGCCGCCCGGCCGCGGCAAAGCCCGGCGGGAGATCAAAAGAGGTGAGGATTGTTGCCAGGCGGGGTGAGCGGCTTGGCGCGCCTTGCGGCTCGCAAGCCCCAGCGCTATAAGCGGCCTTCTTCGGAGTGTAGCTCAGCCTGGTAGAGCACTACGTTCGGGACGTAGGGGCCGGAGGTTCAAATCCTCTCACTCCGACCAGTTTTTTTGGGGCCTTTAGCCCATTCAGCGTTTTCGTTGCACTCGAACATCGCAGTCGGGCACCATCCCTGGACGTGGCGCTAGGCAGCCTGCCGGTCACATCGAGTGCGATCCGCAGAGGCCTCAGCCTAACCGGGCTCACGGAGTAGGAAGCAATGACGAATGAACGGCCCGTCTCCATGAAGCTTCATGCAGCTTTGGCAAAAGCCCTTTTCGACAATGGCGTCGATACGATGTTTGGACTGATCGGCGACGGCAACCTGTTCGTTGTCCAAAGCTACGTTGACGACCTCGGCGGAACCTACGTGTCGGCGGCGAACGAGGCCGGGGCAACGGTGATGGCAATCGGATATTCAGTGGTATCGGGCAAGTTAGGCGTCGTGACAGTGACGCACGGCCCCGGCGTCGCCAACACCCTCGGCGGGCTCATCGAGGGCGTGAGAGCCCAGGTGCCGATGCTGCTGGTCTGCGGCGACACCGCAGCGGCCGACAAGCACGGCCTGCAAAATGTGTCTCAGCGCGAGCTCATCGTGGCGACCGGCGCGGGCTTTGAACAGGTGCGCGCGCCGCAAACGGTGTTTGAAGACATGAGAACGGCCTTTCGGCGGGCCCACGCCGAACGGCGCCCCATTGCGTTGAACGTCCCAGCCGACTTCATGTGGCAAGACGTCGACTACGAGGAGGTCGACACGCGCCTGTTCGACAACCGTGCCGTGATCCCTGAAAGCCGCGATCTGGACGATGCCGTCGGTATTCTCGCGGCGGCCAAGAGGCCTGTCATCCTTGCCGGCCGCGGCGCAATCGAGGCAGGACACAGAGAAGCGCTGATCAAGCTCGCCGACCGCACCGACGCGCTCTTAGCCACCACCCTCAAGGCGAAAGACCTGTTTCGCGGGCACGACTTCAATCTCGGCGTGTTCGGCACGCTCAGCACGCCGGTCGCAACCGATCTCATCATGCAAAGCGATTGCGTCGTCGCCTTCGGCGCAAGTCTGAACCAGTACACGACAGCCACGGGCTCGCTCTTGAAGGGCAAGCGCGTGGTCCAATGCAATCTCCATCGGGAAGATATCGGCAAATACGCCCAACCGACCGTCGGCGTCGTCGGTGACCCCAGCCTGACGGCGGATCTGCTGGTGCGCTGGCTCGACGAGGCAGAAATCCCCGGCTCAAAGTTCCGCTCAAAAGAAATCTTGGCGCAGCTTCAAGATTATTCGTTCGCGCGCGGTCTCGACGACAAGGCCACCGCCAATACCGTGGACATCGTCAAGTCGTTGCTGCGCCTGAACGAAGCGGTGCCCGCCAACAGAATCTATGCCACCGACGTCGGCCGCTACGTCATGCAGGCCTGGAAAGTGTTCGATGTCCCCGGCCCACGCTCTCTCCTCTTCACCGTTCACTTTGGTTCGATCGGCCTCGGTATGCCCTACGCCATCGGCGCCTCGTTCGGCGCACCCGGTCGGCCCGTTCTCCTGGTCACAGGGGATGGCGGGTTCATGTTGGGCGGCCTCACCGAATTCAACACCGCGGTCCGGCACAACGTCGACTTGATCGTCGTCGTCTGCAACGACGGCAGCTATGGCGCCGAACACATCCAGTTCCGAAACAGAAACCTGAGCCCCGACCTCTCGTGTTTCAATTGGCCCGATTTCGCGCCCCTCGCAGATGCGCTAGGCGGTCAGGGCTTTTCGGTTCGCAATCAGGATGATCTCAGTAACGCCTGTGCGGCGATCGAGAAACGGACTAGACCGCTCCTCATTGATCTCAAGCTAGACCCGGATCACGTGCCGTCAATGCGCCACTAGAAGGGCGCCCGTCCAGCGGTACATTGGCGTCGAGAAACGGCCAAGAACTGGACGGTTCTTTCGAATAGTCGCCGCCGTAGTGCACGGTGTTCACATGAACACTTCACCAGAAAACACCTATATGCGGCCTTGCGCTATTCGGCGTTGGCTGCACCATGGTTTGGCTCGGTTTCGTTCGTTTGCATCAGACAGGGCAGCACGATGTCACTCGGATCGCGCAGCGCCACGATGACCGGTACGAGTGAATACTAGCGGTCGTCGGCTGCGCTCCCGCCCGCTGCGGCCTCTTCCTCTGCGTCGATCACCGACCGTGCGGCCGACGTCGCGGCAAGCTTCTGCCTCTCGGTCAAGTCTTCCACTTTTCCACCGTCGGCCAACCGCACCGTCACTTCTTTGTGCGCGAATCGAATGCCCTCTTTGGCGAACAACTCTTGAATAGATTCGTAGACAATTTTTCGGATCGCGAATTGCTTGCCGGGCTTTGTCATGAATTTCACGCGAATGATCATCGCGCTGTCTTCCATCTTGTAGACGCCCTGACTTTTCAACGGCTCCATAAATTCATGACCGATTTGCGGGTGCTCTAATAGGTTCTTCCCCAACTTCTTGATCAACTTTCGGACGTTTTCAACATCCGTGTCGTAGGTGACGCGCAGCGGCAATTTCGTCATCACCCAATCGCGGGAATAGTTCGTGAGTTGTTTGACCTCACCAAAGGGAATTGTGTGCAACGCGCCGAGATGGTGGCGCAGCTGGAAAGAGCGAATAGATATCTTCTCGACCGTACCTCGGGTCGAGTTAATTTCGACGTACTCCCCTTTGCGAAAGGCATCATCCATTAAGAAGAACGCGCCAGAGAAGATGTCGCGGATCAACGTCTGTGCGCCGAAACCGACCGCGATACCGACCACACCGGCACCCGCAAAGATTGGGCCGATATCGAAACCCAGGGTCGAAAGGATCACCATGCCGGCAATCGAAAACAGCAGAATGATCATCATGTAGCGCATGATCGGCAGCAGGGTTGCGATGCGCGACGCGCCGGGGCCACCGCCTTCCCCGCCCAGTTCTTCTTCCTCGCCTTCCGGTAGCGGCGCACCGCCTTCTTCAGCGATGCGATGATCGATAAAGACGTTGAGCGCGCGATAACCAAGCCAGCAGAGCACTGCTGCGAGCGCGATGTTTAGACTCGCGTCCCAAAGATTGCCTTCACCACCTACGTCGATTCCCCACCAACGCCCCAGCTCGCCTAATGCGACGGTCGCAATTATTGCTAACGCAGCATTCTCAAAGAACGAGCGAAACACTGGCCGATACTCGAAGCTGGCGGCTGTTAGCGCGGCACCTGCCGCGCCGTCTGCGTCGTCGATTTGGCCGGCCTCACTCTCTTGGCGCGCACGTTCAGCAGCAGCAAGTTCTTCAAAACGGCGCAGCCGCCGATTGTAAAACCACTGAATGATGATCAGGACGAATCCGTAGGCGATCATCGCCGCAAACATAATTGCAAAGGGCGCGACGATGACGAGGGCTGGCGCAGGCTGGTCCAGCGCAAGGCGAAAAACGAACATGGCAAATGCAAAGGCGGCATACAGCAGCAAGATGCCCGGCACGAAACGGGCCAGATTGGTACGGACACGGAACATGGCCGCGCTCGGATATCTAGGCGCGAGAATATGCTGCAACGCCTTCCTGTTCTTCAGCGCGAAAATGACGAAGACGAGGATCGAAAACGCCGCTGCGCAGATTTGCAGGAAACGAATGTTCTCGGCGGTGAGGCCGGCATCCAGTTGACCCGCACCGGCGAGACCGAGAAACCGTGCGGTTGCGACGAAGACGATGACAACCGCGACGGCAATGCCCCAATCTCTCTCGATTCTAATCGCTTCGTCATCCCGCAGGTTAACCAGACGATGGCTCGGGGCGTCGTAAACGAACAAATTCCATGAGATCCCGCGGCGCATCACGCGATAGACGGAATACCCGATAGCGCACTCAAAAATGAAGAGCCTGGAAGCCTCCAGGACCGGGTCAAGAACGATGGCGACCGCCATCATCATCAAGAAAAACACAACAGCGTAAACAAGAGCCAACACCACACGGAACAACAAGTACTTCGCCTTATCGGCGGTTGTTTCTGGGTTTGGGTCATACATATAGGCGAAGTACTGCCGGCCGGCTTTCTGGATGCGGGTGATCACAAACCACCCAATAAGAAATCCTAGCAACGCCGTCCCGATCGCCCGGAGCATCCAAAGGTACCCGCCCTCCGGACTTGCGCGGCGAAGCGTTTCTTCGATGTTCGGCCCAAGTGTCGGAACGCTCAGCAGAATTTCCCGTATGCGGGTACGCGCTTTTAAGAATTGCGCGGTGCGGAGAGCGCCGACTTCATCGCCGCGGGCCGCTTCGGCGCTCCCAGCCGGTGTGACCACGATGACGGTGGATCCGTCTTTTCTTGCTTCTTCGAGAAGCACTTCCAATCCGTTTGCCGGCTCTGCCTTCGACGTCCCTGCCCCGGGCAAGAACTGGGCATGAGCCAGCTGCGAGGCCGACAGCGCGAACAGCGCGAACAGCGCGGGTATCAAAACGAGACGAATTGGATGGAGAAGGAGGCGGTGCATGGTCTGGGTCCAATCGGAGTACTGAATTGCCCATCAGTATGGCGCCATCAGGCGGGCAACGGCACGAACTGACAGGGTTCGATGCTTACCCTAAATTCTCTGGGTCTGCCTGCAAGGTTTCTCTAGCCAGCGGGGCCCCGCCCAGTGGTTGCCGCGCGAGGCTCAGAGCGCGCCGAGGATCGCGTCGCCCAACTCTCGGGTATTCGCGGTGCCGCCCATATCCGGCGTGCGCACCGCGCCGTCCGCCAGAACTGCCTCAATGGCGCGCATAATAGCGGCGGCCGCTTCGGGACACCCGAGATGGTCGAGCATCATTGCGCCTGACCAGATTTGCCCGATCGGATTGGCAATCCCCTTCCCCGCAATATCCGGTGCCGAGCCGTGCACCGGTTCGAACATCGACGGCGCGGTGCGCGCTGGGTTGATATTGCCGGACGGCGCGATGCCGATGGTACCGGTGGTCGCCGGTCCGAGGTCGGACAGAATATCGCCAAATAGATTGCTACCCACCACGACGTCAAACCAATCCGGATTGCGCACGAAATGCGCGGTCAAAATATCGATGTGAAACTGATCAGTGCTGATCGAAGGATATTCTGCCGCGATGGTCGCAAAGCGTTCGTCCCAATACGGCATCGTGTGAATAATCCCGTTCGATTTGGTCGCCGAAGTCAGGTGCTTGCGCGGCCGACGGGCGGCAAGCTCAAACGCATAGCGCATGATCCGGTCGACCCCGCGGCGCGTAAAAACGCTCTCTTGCGTTGCCATCTCGAACTCGGTGCCGCTATAGAGGCGACCGCCGATCTCGGAATACTCGCCCTCGACGTTCTCGCGCACGATCCAGTAGTCTATGAAACCCGGCAGACGTCCGGCGAGTGGCGACGGCACGCCTTCAAACAAGCGCACAGGTCGCAGATTGACGTACTGATCGAAACCGCGCCGAATCGGAATCAGCAAACCCCACAACGAGACATGGTCGGCCACCCCGGGGAACCCAACCGCACCAAAATAGATCGCATCGAATGGCCGTAATTGGTCGAGACCGTCTTCCGGCATCATCCGTCCCGTCTTGTGGAAGCGCTCACAACTCCAGTCGAAGGTCTGCCATTGCAGATCGATTCCTTGGGCGCTGGCAACACTTTCAAGGACCTTGACCCCTTCAGGCACCACCTCGTTTCCGATCCCGTCCCCAGGGATCAACGCGATACGAAAAGTCTTGGATGCCATAGGCGTTCACAACTATCTGTCAAAGAGGCGCGCCGGGGCGGGTGGCGCGAAACCACGGTCGTGCGGTACTTTGGCATGGACGTTTCGGATGGAAAAGTGCTGAGGAGCTTCGGCAGTGCCAATTCTGATGGCGATCATCGTTCTTGTCGCATTGTTGGCGGATCCGTATCGCGCCGCGGCGCAAGAGTGGTTCTTCGACAGCCCGCGGGTCGTGGACGGCGACACACTGTTGTTTTCGCCTCGGGACAAGCAAACGATGAGGGCGCATCTCGACGGCATCGACGCCGTTGAAGACAAGCAGCGCTGCGGTGCCGGTGTGCGCGAGACTGCGGAGTGGAGTTGCGGCCTAACCGCCCGCCTCTATTTGATGCGCACGCTCGAACGCCGCGGTTTTTTGCATTGCCGGTTGGTGGGCCAATATGACGACGGCTTACCAACAGTCTTTTGCATGACGCGCGGGGGCGGCAGTTTGAGCTATGAAATGGTCAACGAAGGACTAGCGCTCGCGCTGCCGGGTGCCGACCGCGAACTCCAGCGGGCGCAGACCGATGCAAAGCAGGAGAAACGGGGAATCTGGCAAGGACCCTTTACGGCGCCCTGGGATTGGCGGCGCGATAACTCGGGTTCCTAACGGTCGCAAATTCCGCACGTAATGTTCGAGGGAGAGAGCAGAAAATCATGAAAAGCGTTGCGGTCATTGTCACCGCAGGTTGCCTGATCTCGGCGATATCGTTCGGGGTGCGCGCGGGATTCGGCCTGTTCTTGGATCCGATGTCGGTAGATTTGGGATGGGGTCGCGAGGTCTTCGCCCTGTCACTAGCGATCCAGAACCTCGTCTGGGGCTTGGGCCAACCTTTCGCAGGTGCCATTGCCGATCGCTACGGATCGGGCCGCGTGCTGGCGGGCGGCGGCGCGATCTACGCCGCGGGCGTGGTGCTGATGTCGGTCTCCTCCACGCCGCTGAGTATGCACCTGACCGCCGGTGTCATGGTCGGACTGGGAATTTCCGGCGCATCGTTCGCCGTTGTGCTCGCCGCCCTATCGCGTTTGGTGCCGCCCGAGAAGGTTGGTTGGGCGATGGGCATCGGCACGGCGGCGGGTTCGCTCGGACAATTTCTTGTCGTGCCGCTGGGCCAAGCGTTCCTGGCGGCCTATGGCTGGCCAACCGCCCTGCTGCTGCTCGGGGTGGTCGCCGCATTCATGATTCCGCTTGCGGGCGCGCTGACCGGCAAACCAGGCAAAGTTGGACGCGAGCAAACGATGAGCCAAGCCCTGCGCGAAGCTGGCGGTCACCGAGGTTACTGGCTTCTGCTTTCAGGGTTTTTCGTTTGTGGGTTTCACGTTGCCTTCATTCAGGTTCATCTTCCGGCCTATCTCACCGGCAATGGCCTATCGCCTGCAACGGCCGCTTATAGCCTGGCGGTCATCGGCTTGTTCAACATCGCCGGCGCCTACGCGGCCGGAACTTTTGCGGGCCGCTTTCGCGACAAGAAAATCCTGAGTGGTATCTACCTCGTTCGCGCAGTCGCTATCGCAGCATACGTTCTCTTGCCGATCTCGGTGTGGAGCACATATGCGTTCTGCGCCGTCATGGGGCTTCTTTGGCTGTCGACAGTGCCGCTGACATCATCGATCGTTGTTCACGTGTTCGGACCACGTTACGTCGGTACATTGTTCGGGATCGTTTTTTTCAGCCACCAAATCGGCGCCTTCGTCGGCGTCTGGCTTGGCGGTCGTGTCTACGACGCAACCGGCAGCTATCTCCCGGTTTGGTGGGCGGCCGCCGCGCTCGGGGCATTTGCCGCATTGGTCAATCTCCCGATCGACGACCGCAAGCTCGTGGCCAAAGAACCCGTCTCAGCTTAGGTCAACATCGCCGGCCAATGCCTCCCCGGAAAACGCGAGACCCGAAGCCGGTAGCAACGCAACACCACGCGCCCGAAGGGACAATTGGGCCGCTTTGTTCGCGGCATATCGCACTTCAAAATACCGCATACTCGGCACCCAAAAGCGTATACCGATCACGAAACCGCCATAGGTAAAGTCATGAAGACCGACCCGTGGGGCCGGGTCGGCCGCGACGCCGTCAACCGAGCGGATCGCGTCACTCAAGGCGATGAAGGTAGCCTCTAGATCCGTATCTTCCTCGACCGCTATTCTCGTTTCTACAATCCGGAACGCGTGAGAATTCACCAGAACCTGACCGACGACATCCTTGTTGGGAATCGTAATGCGCTCGCCGTCTTCGCCATCAAGCAATGTCGCGGTCAAAGAGATTTCGTTGACCACACCGCTCACGCCTTGCACACGAATCGTGTTCCCGACAACGAAGGGACGGGTCAAGATCAACGCTAGGCCCGCAGCGTAGTTGGACAGGACCCCTTGTAAAGCGAACGTTGCGCCCAATGCGCCCGCACCGACAAATGCTACAATCGGTGCCAGTTCGACGCCCAAGTTTCCCATGGCGATAATGAGGACGAAGACAACGGCAAAGAACCGAATAACATTGCCAATGAAGCGCGATAGTGTTGGATCAATACCTCGGGCCTCGGCAATCCGCGATACCCGGCTCCCACCCCAGCGAGCAAAGCGAAGGCCCAAGAGCAAGATGAGTAGCGCGCCGGCGATTTGGAAACCGTACGAAATCGCGAAGTCGACAATCGTGTCAACAAAACCGGTGACCGCTTGAACCTGATCTTCCACGCTGATCCTCCTGCACCGACAAGGAGACAGTTATCATATCGGCATTGCATTTGGCCAAACGAAAGCTGATCGGAAATGCCGGAACTGCCCGACATCGCCGTCTACGTTGAGTCCATTGAAGGGAAGGCCGCCGGGCAACGCCTGTCGAAGGCCAGAATTGCGAACCCGTTTCTTTTGCGAAGCGTTGATCCGCCGATCGGCACGGCCGAGGGGTGCAAACTCCTATCGGTCGCGCATGTCGGCAAAAGAATCGTCCTCGGTTTCGAAAACGACCTGTTTCTCGTTATTCACCTAATGATCGCAGGTCGCTTGCATTGGAAGGACCCAGGAACGCCGCTGAAGGGAAAACAGAATCTTGCCGCCCTGGATTTTGAGACCGGTAGCTTGGTTCTGACCGAGGCTGGCTCAAAACGGCGGGCATCGTTTCATCTCGTAACCGGGACCGCTGCAGTCGCCGAGTTCGATCCGGGCGGGATCGACGTAATGCGCTGTACCCATGAAACGTTTAGCGCGGCGCTCACAGCCACCAACCACACTGTTAAACGCGCGCTGACAGACCCACGAATCTGCAGTGGCATCGGCAATGCCTACTCGGACGAGATTCTCCACCGTGCGAATCTCTCGCCGCTTCAATGGACATCCCGGCTTGACCAAGACGGCATGTCGCGTCTTTACGAGGCGGTCGGCGCGGTGCTGTCAGAGTGGACCGACCGGCTCCGCGCCGAGGCCGCCGCAAACGACGGATGGCCGCTGAAGGTCACGGCTTTTCGAAAAGAAATGGCCGTGCACGGTCGCCACGGAGAGCCTTGCCCGATCTGCACAAACGCGGTTCAGCGCATCGCCTATGCCGACAACGAAACCAATTATTGCCCGACTTGCCAGACGAATGGGGTATTGCTCGCCGATCGATCCTTGTCGCGGCTCCTAAAAAAGGATTGGCCGCGGACGCTGGCTGAATTTGATGAACTGAAACGCGCGGCGCGCGGCTAACTTTCGAAATTGTCTAAAATTCGATACAAATGCCTAGGCACGACGGGCGTTGCTCTGGTGCGAAAGTTCTGCTTTCATGGCCCCACGGTACGTCACATTTGTGGCAAACAGGGTCAGCAGAAGCCGCGGACCGACCGTCCATCAGCGAAGAATTTGTCTGACTGTTAGCAACGCGCGGTTCGCCGTGACGTTGGCGAGCGTCAGTTTGGATCAGAAGATCCCCCGCTTCCAGGCGGGAGACCGGGCGCTTCGAACCAAAGGCTTCGCTATGGTTGACGGTCTGTCGGTCAAAACCAACACCAGCGCCAACATCGCGCTGCAGCAGTTGACGATCCTGAGCAAGAGGATTGAAACGACGCAGCTGCGCATAACCACTGGGCTCAAAGTCAGCAGCCCAAAGGACGATGCGGCAACGTTCCAGATTGCGACGCGGCTTCGCGGCGACGTGGCCGGCCTTGGCGCAGTCAAGACGGCCCTGGCCAACGGCGACTCAATTGTCTCGGTGGCGATCGCCGCGGGCGACGCGATAACCGATCTTCTTACAGAGATCAAAGGCAAGGTTGTACAGGCGAATCAGTCGGGGCTCGATACCGCGTCGCGCAGCGCCCTTGAGGAAGACTTTCAGTCGCTGCGTAGTCAGATTGAGACCATCGTCTCGACCGCCGATTTCAACGCGGTCAATTTGATCGACGCGAGCGCCACCAATTTGGATGTTCTGAGTAGCGTAGCAGGAAGTGTGATTACGGTGAGTGCCCAATCGCTCGACACAACCACGCTCGGAATAAACGCCGAAAGCCTGTCAACCAGTTCCGCCGCGGCCAACGCGCTGACCGCAATCGAGACGGCAATAGATCTGGCGGCGAACAAACTGGCGGCGCTAGGGTCGTCCGCGACTGGGCTTGAGATACAAAGTCAATTTACCACAACACTGATCAACGTCATCGAGGAAGGTATTGGCAATCTCGTCGATGCCGATTTGGCCGAGGAGAGCGCCAAGCTGCAGTCTCTACAGGTTCAACAGCAGCTCAGCGTCCAAGCCTTAGCGATTGCCAACGCCGCACCCTCGCTGGTGCTCAACCTCTTCCCAATACCGGGCTCGCAGAGGTAACGATTAACCGATTGGCCCGACCGGCACCTCGGTGCTCTTCATGACAGCGACCCACGTGTTAAAGCGTTGCTGGAGCAAGATGGCGCGGTCGCTTTCGCTATTGCCGCTGCGGCCGCGGCCGCCACGCGTCAAATCGAAGGCCGCGCCGTCAACGGTTGAGACCGCGCGCATCGTGCGAATGCGCACCGGCGCCGTAATAATCTCAAAAGCCGCGCGAATGTCGTGCGCGGCGTCGATCTGTTCTTGCGTCAATCGCCCACGTTGCAACAGCGTCCACAGCGGATCGGGCCGTAGCCTGGCAACGGTTTGCGGTGTCGGCGCGCCCTCTGGTCGCAAAGGCCGCGCCTTTCGACGGGCGCGGCGGGAACGGGCAAGGCGCGAACGAGCGTGCGAGGTCATGGCGAAAGCTCCTGTCCAGGCGTGGGGATTAGTCGTGGCGGTCGTTACCCAAGGTGACGTGCTCGGCGCGCAGCCAGCCTTCGAGAAACGCGCCACCGTCGTTGTCGAAGGCGGCATCGAGCGGCTGAATACAGGCACTCGGATCGTGCGCGGCAGCCCCGCGGCGCACCTGTCCAGCTCGGCGCCCTACCGGTCTATGTTTTCTGCGGATTTTTGTGCGCCGGCTCGCAAAACGTCGAGTGTATATATGCATAATACGTATTTACTTCGCTTAGATACCCACTGTCAACGCATTTTGCGTCCGTTCATCTTGCTCAAAAGCAAGAAAATTCATAAGATGCGTACTTCTGGGGATCGCATGACGGGCAACGAAGAACCGCACATCACGGCGCGGCTGCGCGCCTTACGCAAGCGTGCCGGCTATTCGATGGATGCCCTCGCGCAGGTTGTCGGCTATCGCGCGGCATCGGGTTATCAGCGCTACGAATCGGCGGCGCATTACCACAAGCCCTATCTCCCCACCGACCTGGTGCATCGTTTGCTCCAAGTGCTGGTCGGGCGCGGAAACCCGCCGGTAACCCAAACCGAAGTGCTGGAACTCGCTGGCCTCGCCAACATGGCTGGCGTCGCAGAACCCGTGTTCGAAGTGCCGTTGATCTCGTGGGTGCAGGCTGGCCATCTGACGGAAAGCGTCGAGCCGTCAGACTTCGGCGACGTGCGCGAACGGGTCGTGGTGCCCTATCGCCGCGAATCTCTATTTGCGCTGGAGGTGCGCGGCAACAGCATGAGCCGCGTCGCCCCCGACGGCAGTCTGATCGTCGTCGACTACTACGACCGCGAGTTGATGGACGGCAAGTGCTACATCTTTCGCGTTGGCGGCGACACGACCTTCAAGCGCTACCGCGCCAACCCTGCGCGGCTCGAACCTGACAGCACCGAATCGGGGCACGACACCCTTTTCCCCCAAGACGGGATCGAAGTCGTCGGCCGCGTCGTACGGGTCATCATTTCCAATCCCTAAGGGAGGCCGCTCAAACTGAGCGGCAAACACGCATGAGCGAAACCTCAAAATGGTCGCAAGCAGTACAGACCAAGAAGCATGAAGATGAGCGAGTGCGCGTCTCAGAATGGCGTTTTGCGCCCGGCGCCGCGACCGGCTGGCACCAGCATGCCTTCGACTATGTTGTGGTGCCGATGACGACGGGCCGTCTGTTGATCGAAACCAAACCCGGCGAAGAGGATTTCTACCGCGATCTCAGCGCCGGCGATCCTTACACCGGTCCTGCCGGGGTTGAGCACGACGTCATCAACGACAGCGACCAGGAAGTTGTCTTCATCGAGATCGAGCTCAAATAAAGGTCGTCTCTAGCCCGCTCGTCAACTCTCGACGGGCCTAACCGCCGTGCCATCTTGCTTGATCCGCGTTTCGCGAAACGCAATGTAGAGCGTCGACCCGAAGATCACCGCTCCGCCCAGCCAAGTCCACAGGTCGGGAATTTCGGCAAACACCAGAAAACCCAAGACCGACGCCCAAATCAGCCGCAGAAAGTCATACGGCAAGACGGCCGTCGCATCGGATTCCTTGAACGCTTGCGCCAGCGCAGAATGACCGATCCCGCCAAAAATGCCGATCAATGCCAGATACAGGTACATCTCGCCCGTGGGCCATTGCCAAAAGAACAACGCCGGGATTAACGAGAGCGGCGCCATGAACAAGCCCATGTAGACGGTGATCGTCAGGCTCGATTCGGTCCGCGACAGAATCTTGATGATGATCATCGAGCCCGCCCAGATACACGACGACGCAACTACCAGAAGGGCGCCGGTGTTCACCACCGCAAAGCCCGGGCGAATAACGATCCAGGCGCCGATAAAACCCGCGATCAGCGCGCCCCAGCGCCGCCACCCGGCCCGCTCGCGCAGAATGAATATGGCAAGGACCGTCGTGAACAACGGCGCCATAAAGCTTAAAGCGATGTTTTGTGCCAGCGGCGCTAACGTAAGCGCGGTAAAGAAGAACAACATGCCGGTTGTCTGCAGCGACCCACGCAGCGCATGCAACTTCAGTTGCGAGGTCCGCAGAACGCCAAAGCCATACCGAAACAGTAGTGGCGAGACAACGAGAAGTCCGAAAAAATTCCGGAAGAACGCCACCTCAAAAGGATGAAGATCTTCGGCAGCAAACCGTACGGTGACCTGCATCCCGGTAAAGAGCAGGGTTGATACCAACATAAAAAAAACGCCTCGTAGGCGCGTTGGAACCGCGTTGAACTGACCGAATGCCATGGGCGCTCAACCTATCACAGCGCACCGGTCGGACAATCGCCGAAAAAGTTGGTGCATCGCCGCGACGTCTCCGAGAACACTGCGCCCAGACGGACTATGCTTGACCCGAAGGAGCAAAAAAAAATGAAACCATTCAGGGCAGCACGATTGCCTATGCCAGCGCCGGTGGCCGCGGCCCTACGTGCCGAAGAAATTGCCGGGCAACGGCTCTTCGGTTATGCGCGCTTTGCGGTGTTGGTCGGATTAACCATCGTCACACTGGGCCTGCAACCGGCACCGTACGGCTACTACAACCTCGGGCCGATCGTCCTAATCGCGCTGGTTGGCGCGGTTCCGTTTTTCCTCCCGCACGCGGTGAAGCGACGCGGATTGCCCTATCTGTTCTTCGCCCTCGACGTGGTGCTGGTCACGCTCTGGATGTGGGTTTTTAACCCGATCATATGGGATGGCTTGGTACCGGAGATGCTTTTTGCCTGGGGTGTGGTCACCTTCTATTTCCTCCTCATCGTTCTCGCTGCCCTTTCGTATGATCCAAAACTACCGTTGTGGACCGGGGCGCTCAGCGCCGTCGCTATTCTCGTTGTGTATGGCCTGGTTGCATCGCGCGATGGCGCCGTCGACAGCATGTTGTTGATGCTCAACGCGGGCAATCTGCCACCCGATTACGATCAGATTTCGCCGGCGGAACGCTTCGCCTTTGCGGCGATCCCACGCATTCTCGAAGCGGCCGTATTGCTTCTCGCCGCGTGTGTCGTCGCCGTGGCGGTTCAACGTTCCCGACGCCTCGTCGTTCGAGAGGCCGAAGCGGCACGCGGCCGCGCCAATCTCTCCCGGTATTTCTCTCCCGCGATTGTCGACGAACTGCTCACGACCGACGCGCCCCTGGGCACGGTGCGGACACAGCCGGTAGCGGTGCTTTTTGCCGACATCGTTGGTTTCACCCGAATCGCGGAAACGCAAAGCGCCCAGGATGTGATCGACCTGTTGCGTGGGTTTCACCAGCGCATGGAGAACGCCGTGTTCGCCCATGGCGGCACGCTCGATAAGTTCTTAGGCGACGGCCTGATGGCGACTTTCGGCACGCCGCGAACCGGCCTAAAGGACACGATCAACGCCCTCGCCTGCCTGCGCGCCATGCTTGCCGCCATCGACCTGTGGAATGCTGAGCGCGCCGCCAGCGGTGCCAGCACCCCACTGCGCCTTTCCATCGGGTTACACTTTGGCATGGTCGTCCTGGGCGACATCGGGTCCGAACGTCAGCTCGAATTCGCAGTCGTCGGTGATGTCGTCAACGTCGCAAGCCGGCTTGAGGAATTGACCCGAACGATGAACGTGCGAGCGGTTGTCAGCGAGGCATTTGTGCAGGCCCTGCACGAACAGGCTGGTTCCGACGCAAACGCGCTCTTGGCCGGCGTCGCAGTCCAGCCACCGCAGATTCTTCGTGGCCGTAGCGAAGCCGTGGCGGTTCGCACCCTTGCCTAAGGACCTCCAAGTCACCAGACTCATAGTAGGCGACACCCGCGTTGATCACGGTCAAGGCGCGGTTGCCGCGGCCCGCGTTTAGTGTAGCGACTGTAAAGGAGTACCAGCATGGAGACCCCCCTTCAGATCACTTTCCACAACATTGACCCCTCCCCCGCGCTGGAGACGACCATGCGAGAGCGCGTTGCTAAACTCGAACAGTTCTACGACCGAATTACCAGTTGCCGCGTCACCTTCGATGCACCGCACCAGCACAAGACCCACGGCAAGCGCTATCAGGTCCGAATCGACATCGCTTTACCGGACGGGGCCGAAGTCGTCGTCGACCGCAACCACGAGAAAGACGGCGGCCACGAAGACCCGCAAGTCGCGATCCGCGACGCATTCGGCGCGGCCGAGCGCCAACTCAAAGCCTTTGCCGATAAACACCGCCGCGGCCACGCCAGCGGCTGACGACCCAGCCTAATCCGCGTCGAGAAATTCCCGCAAAATCGGCGCGACCGCCTGGAAACGGACCAACAGCATCTCGCGCCCCCACTCCGGCAAGTCCACCATCCGGCCATTGCGAATAAAGGGCCGCGCACGCGCCGTCGGCGCCCACAAGTCGTCCTGCGCGTGCAAGATCAACACCGGTTGGCTGACGCGTGGCAGGGCGTCACGATGTTGGTAGCCGAACGCCGCATGATGCCCGTGCCACACGTGGGCGCCCGCCCGCAGCGACTCGGCAACCTCTAGCAAAACTGCGTCCAACGGTGTGTCGGCACCGCGCTGGTGCATGGCCCACGCCCAACGCGCCAAGATGTGCTCGCCGTCCCCGCCAAAGCGCTCGACCGCCACGTCCTGCTGCTGCAACGCGTCAAGTTCGGCGGCCGCGTAAACCGGCGCGGCATTTAGAACGACGCGGCGCACCCGCTCGGGGTTTTGCAACGCACATTCGACGGCAATCTTGGCGCCGGTATGATCACCAAAAACATCGACCTGGGGCAACGAAAGCGCGTCGATCAGGTCGCCCATTGCGCCCGCATAATCGGCAATCGACGGTGCATGCGATGGCGGGTCGGACGCACCGAACCCCGGGGTGTCGACGGCGATTGCAACGCGGTCGCGGCCCATTTCACCGATTAGGCCTTCGTAACAGCGCCCAGATGTCGGCGTCTGGTGAAACACCAGCAGCGGCGGAAACCGCGGCGCGCTCGGCGCCGCGATCCGGTAGTGCAGTTGGCCAAAGCGGCACGGCGCATAGGCGCGTCGCAGCCCGGGTGGGACGGCCCACACGTCGATGCTGTTTTTGCTCGCCGCCATGGATGGCCTAGGCGTCGTAAAAGCTGCGCAAGTATCCGGCTATTTCGTCGGCCTGTGTCTCCATGAAGCCATAACTGTATTGCAGCAAGTCGATGAGCTGCGCGTTCTTCAGCAGCGGCTTGGCCCGCAACGTGTTCTCTTCCAACCCATCCTTGGGCCGGAAAACCAGCATGGGCTGGTCTATCTTGGGCAGGACCGGGTCCATGTCGTAGGAAAACACGGCGTGGTGGCCCCAATGGCCGAACGGTCCGCCCCTCAGGGTCTCGACGAAATTGCGCTCCACATCGCGCATACCCATGGCGGGACCGTAGATCCGAACCATCGACTCCCAACGCTTTTTCAAATGGGCCGCGTCGGCCGTCGGCGCTTCGTACACCGAATGCGCAACCTTTTCCGCCCGTTCATCGGCATTGAAATACGGCACCGTATTCAACGCGACTTTTCTGATCAACGCCGGATAGCGCGCCGCCAAATCGATCGCAATCACGGCCCCGGTGTGGTCACCCATAAGGTCGATCGGACCGGCACCGGCAACCGCTTTGGTCACGTCGGTCATGATATCGGCAAGGTCGGCAATTGTAGGCAATTTCTGCGGCGCTTCGGATTCGCCAAACCCCGGAATGTCTGCAGCGAAGGCCAAACGATCTTTGCCGAGGCGCACCAACAACGGCTCGAAGTTGCGGCTCGAAACCGGGCTCATGTGCAAACAAAGCACGGGGACCTTTGTCGTCCGACCGGGGTCGACGACACGCACATGAACCTGCTTCGCGCGGCTGTCGATAAACCGTCGCCGCACCGGCTTCGCGACAAGTGCTGGTGCGGCGGGCGCTTGGCGCGGCGCGGCACGGGGTTGCGTGTCGTCCGCCGGACCGTCGAGAAAGTCGCGGAGGATCTTCGCCAGCTCGGTCGAATGCTGCGAAATCGCGCCCATCCCAAACTGCCGCAATTCCAAAATGGTGCCGTTCTTGAGATAGGGCTTGCTCGCCATTGTCGCGTCCCACAGCCCGTCGTCGGGGCACAGAACGAGAATCGGCTGACTGACATGCGGCAGATTGTCCGAATGTTTGACAGCAAACGCGGCGTTGTGGCCGTACCAAGCGAGATCCAACCCCCGCAAGCTTTCGCAAAAATCGCGGTTATACAGTTCCATCGGCGCGTCGGGCTTGTACGACCCTTTGGTACCTTTCCACCGATGAAGAATGTGGCTGCCGTCTTGTGGCACGATGTCCTTGGGCCGCTCGGCTTCAAGATGGGTCATCATCTCGGCCATCTTTTCGGGCGAGTAGACCGGGCAAGCGTTGAATACCAGGCGGCGTACCAATTGCGGTCGCTGCAACGCGAGCTCTACGCCGACTTTTGCACCGGTGTGGTCGCCAAAAACGTCCACCTCGTCGAGCTTCAGCGCATCCATAAAACTGGCCACCGCAGCGGCATAATCGGCAATCGTCGGCGGCGCGGGCGGTGCATCGGAATCGCCAAAGCCCGGCGTGTCGACGGCGATCGCGATACGATCGCGCCCCATCTCGGAGACCAGCCCCTCAAAAGGTCGGCCTGAAGACGGGCTCTGATGAAAAAAGATAATCGGCGGGTGTGCCGCAGCGGCGCCATCCGTTGGCACCGCGATGCGATAATGCATCTGGCCATAGCGACCGTCGACATAGGCGCGTTTGACGTTGTCAGGTTTGCGCCAGTAAAGCGCGGCGTCTCCGATCATCCGACTCCCTCCCCTGTATTGTTGGCCCCGCTTGGGGCTCAGGGAGAATAGGCGGCGGAAACCGCGGGGGCGAGTCCTCTCGGACGCACTGCCCGGGGCGGCACTATCGCAAGATTACCGGGAGTCTAACGCGCCCGGTCCCGCGACGGAAATCACGTTCTCTGTCCCCAAACGTCTAGCTGCGCAAAAACCCATCAATATCGCGGGCGACCTCAGCGACCCGGTCTTCCAGCATCGAATTGCCAAGTCCGGCATATTCCTTGTAGCGGCCATTGCGCAACAGAGCCGCGCCCCGCCGGCTCGGTTCAATCAAACTGTCCTCATCCGAACACATCAACAGTATCTCTCGTTCGATATGCGGCAGAACCTCGCCCAGTAGATACATGTTGGCGGCACGTGGCCCCCACCACATGCACGGCCCGGCACGAATCGTCTCGAAGAACCGAAACGCAATTTGATCCGATGTCAGCTTGCCGCGGTTCAAATTTTGGTAGCGTTCCCACAGCGCGGCGTAATGGCTGCCATCTTCCTGAACGTCAATCGTACCCATCTTGCTTTGCCAGCTCTGCTGTTCCTCGGCCGAGTAAACGCCGGCGGTGTTCATAACGATCCGGCGCACCAGATCGGGCCGCTGATGGGCCAGTTCGATCGCAACCTTGGTGCCGGTGTGATCGCCCAACAAGTCGACGGTCTCGAATGTCATCCCGTCGATCATTGAGGCCATCGCCCGCGCATAACCCGGCACGTCCAGGCGTTGCGCCGGTTTGTAAGATTCCCCATAGCCGGGCGTGTCTGGTGCAAACACCTGGCGGTCGGCTGATAAGGCGGCCAGCAGCGCCTCGAAGTAGTGGCCCGAGCGCGGGCTCATGTGAAAACAAAACAGCGGCGGCGCCGTAGCGCCCAATCTGCCGGCCGCCCGCAAATGAATTTGGCCGGCCGACGAATTGGCGAACAGACGGTTGATGCCGAGCCCGTCGTCGGTCCCCGAGACAACAACCGGCGGCGCAGCCATTGCCGGCTCATCGTCGAAAAATTTGCGCAGCATCGCGGTGAGCGTCTCGGCGTGCTGCGATATTGCGCCAACCCGCCAGTCGGCCCGATGAACCAGCTCCCCGTCCGGGACTAGTTTCGCCGCCCGGTGTGTTTCTTCCCACAGTCCGTCATTTGCCGAGACCATCAGTATCGGTTGTTTGACCTGTGGCAGCGCGTCGGCAAACGAATAGCCATAAGCCGCCTGATAACCCCACCAGGCTTTGTCGCGCGTGCGCAAGGATTCGGCGAAGTCTCGGTCGACTAAAGCGAGCGGCGCATCGCCCGCATAGTGCGTCCTTAGGCTGTGCCATTTCTTCGCGAGAAATGCCCCATCCTCGGGCAGCGGCACGCCAGCCTCGCGAATTTTTTCCGCTAACAAATCGCGCTGGGCGTTGCGCTGATCCGCGCTGTACACCGGGGCGCCGTATAGAACCAGTTTGCGCACCAGCTGTGGCTGCTGGCGGGCGATCTCAACCGCAATTTTCGCCCCGGTATGGTCACCAACAATATCCACCCGGCCGATTCCAAGTCCGGCGATTACCGTCGCAATCGCCTCGGCATACTCAGCGATACCCACCGGTTCGTCGGGCCTGTCTGAGTCGCCGAAACCTGGTGTGTCCGGTGCAATCGCCACGCGAGTCTGGCCAAGGCGCGCGAGAACGCCCTCCCATGCCCGGCCTGACGACGGCGTTTGGTGGAGTAGAACAACTGCTGGGCGCTCCGGCACCTCGGGCTGCGCATAGCGAAAATGGAAATGCCCGAACGGCCCCGCGACATAGGCCCGGCGCACGCCTTTGGGTGCACGCCAATAGCCAAGCAACGCCTCAAGCGTGGCTGCGTCGTCGGGCCAACCGGTTTTCTCAGAGGATCCGACGTTCATCTGGTTCTCCCCGGGCGTCACCCCAACAGACGACGGGCTTGCCTCACGCGCGCCCCTACTCTAGTCACGAACAACGCAAACCAACAGTTCGGATCCGCCATGCCTTCGATTGCCTGTTTCGGCGCGGTAAACCTCGATCGCACCGCACGCTGCCTCGGCGAACTGGTATTGCGCTCCTCCAATCCGGTGGCGGTCCGCCAAGCCGCTGGCGGGGTCGCGCGCAACGTTGCCACCAATCTCGGACGGCTCGGCCAACATGTCGGGCTCGCATCCGTCGTCGGCGCCGATGCGGGCGGCGAGGAATTGATCCGCGCTCTCGAAGCGGATGGCATCGACACATCAGGGACAATGCGCCGCGACGACGAAGCAACGGCAAGCTACACCGCGGTACTTGATCGCGACGGTGAACTTCTGATCGGGCTTGCCGACATGGCCATTTACGACGGCTTCGCGCCCGGGTCCCTGCGCGCGTCTGACGCGCCCGCCCAAGAGGACGCATGGTTCGTCGATGCCAACCTGCCGGACGCCTGCATCGACCGGCTGACCGCGATTGCATCGGGGCACACCCTACTAACCGCCAGCACCGTCTCAACGCCAAAGGCCGTCCGACTAGCGCCTTACCTAGCGCGGCTCGATGTGCTCTTTGCCAATCGTGCCGAAGCAGCGGTCCTCAGCGGTGTGAATATCCAAACCGACGACGACGCGCTAAAGGCAGCCGATTGGTTACGCGACGCTGGAATCGGCACGGTGTTCATTACATTGGGCCCGCGCGGCGCGGTCGCCGCCAACGACCAAGCGCGCATCGCATTGCCGGCAATCCCAGGCGCCGCGCGCGACGTCGTTGGCGCGGGCGACGCGTTTGCCGCCGGCGCCCTCACAGCGCTGTTGGAAAAGAAGTTGCTGCGCGACGCCCTGATTTCGGGCTTGGCAACGGCGAGCATCACCGTCGAGGTCGACGGCCCAACGGATCCGCATCTCAGCCCCGCGCGCGTTGCCGATCGCGCGCAACACAAACTCACGGCCTAGGATGACGCTGCCCCTGGTATTCGCTCCCGCCGTAAAACAGGCCATCGACACTGGCGCGCCCGTCGTCGCCCTCGAGTCGACCGTCATCGCGCATGGCCTGCCCGCGCCCCGCAATCTCGAACTCGCGCTGGCGTGCGAAAGCGCGATTCGCGCAAGGGGTGCGACGCCCGCCACCATCGCGGTAATCGACGGCGAAATCGTCGTCGGGTGCACCGAAGACCAAATTCATCACCTCGCCACTGCGAGCGACGTCGCCAAAGTCAGCCGACGCGACATCACCGCCGTGATCGCTCGACGAGGAACGGGCGCGACGACAGTGGCCGGGACGCTGCTGTGCGCCGCCGCCGCGGGTATCAAGATCATGGCGACCGGTGGCATCGGCGGCGTCCACCGCGGCGGTGAATCATCGCTCGACATTTCGGCCGATCTATCCGAATTGGCCCGCTCGCCGGTTGCCGTCGTTTGTTCCGGTGCGAAATCAATCTTGGATCTACAGCGGACGCTGGAAGTTCTCGAAACCAACGGTGTGCCGGTTGCCGGATACCGCACCGCGGAATTCCCAGCCTTCTACGCGCAGACCAGTGGGCTCGCCCTGGAGATACGGCTCGACAGCGCCCGCGAGGCGGCGGACCTTATCCGAGTGCATCGCACTCTGCCCGGCGCCGGCGCCGTCGTTATCGCCAATCCCGTGCCGGCGTCAGCGGCTATTCCTGCAACCACCGTCGATCGTTGGATCGAGACGGCGTTGGCGACGGCCAACCAGCGCGGCGTCACCGGCAAGGATGTCACACCATTCCTGCTCAAGGCGCTGGTTGAACTCAGCGGCGGGGCGACGTTGAACACCAACATTGCGCTCCTGGAAAACAACGCCGCGGTTGCCGCCTATATCGCGGTTGCCCTCGACGAGGCCTGATGCCCCGTTTCTCCGCCAACATCTCGACGCTCTTCACCGAGCGTGAACCCTATGACCGGATCACCGCCGCCGCCGACTGCGGGTTCACCGCCTTTGAGGTCCAGTTCCCTTACGAACTGCCGATCGACGGTTGGGTCGCCGCCAAGGAGAAAGCGGGTCTCGACGTTTCCGTCATCAACCTGCCGGTCGGCGATATGACACGGGGCGGACCGGGCCTCGCATCGGTACCTGGGCGCGAAGGACAGTTTCGCGCTGCCGTCGCCGAAGCCCGTCTCTATGTCGAAGCCCTGCAGCCGCGTTGCGTCAATCTGCTAGCGGGTATCGCGCCGGAAAAACTTGGCTTGGCGGCGTGCCGGGCGACCTTGGTCGAAAACACACGCTACGCCGCCGAAGCATTCGCGCCGCTTGGCGTTCGTGTTGTCATCGAAGCAATCAACACGCGTGACCGTCCCGGTTTTTTCATCGCCACGTCGGCGGATGCGATCAGTCTGATCGACGAGGTCGGCCATCCCAACCTCGCGCTTCAGCACGACCTATACCATATGCAGATCATGGAGGGTGCTTTGATCGAAACACTCACCCGCCTCATCCACCGCGTCGCACATATCCAGTTTGCCGACGTCCCCGGTCGGCAAGAACCTGGGACTGGACAGATTGACTTCGCGACGGTCTTCGCAGCCATCGACGCGTTGGGCTACGACGGTTGGGTGGCGGCAGAATACATTCCCTCCACCCGTACCGAAGACACATTGCATTGGCTACCGACCAAGGAGTGACTGTGGGCAAATTAGACGGGAAGTATGCCTTGATAACCGGGGCTTCACGCGGCATCGGCGCCGGTATTGCAAGAGCTTTTGCCGCCGAGGGCGCGCACGTCGCGGTCAATTATCCCGAGGAGTCCGAGCGGGCGAATACCGACGCGGTATGTGCGGAGATCAACGCGTTGGGCCAAAAGTCACTGGCCGTTCAAGCCGACATTTCCAGCGAAGCCGAGGTCGACGACATGGTCGATCGCACACTCGCGGCCTTCGGTCGAATTGATATTCTGGTCAACAATGCTGGGATTGCGCCAGGCATGTTGATTGAAGACACCTCGACCGAAGTGTTCGATCGCATTTTTGCCGTCAATGTCCGCGGGCCATTTATGGTGACGCGTCGCGTGTTGCCGCTGATGTACGCCCAAGACTACGGCAAGATCATCAACACGGCGTCGCAGCATGCCTATTCGGGATGGCCGGGTTTGACGGCCTACACCGCGTCGAAAGGCGCGATCGTGTCATTTACGCGCAGCCTCGCGCGTGAAGTCGGCGCGCGAAACATCAACGTCAATTGCGTGGCGCCGGGCGGCACGCGGACACCGATCCTAGCCGACGTTCCAGAGGAACTCGTGGAGCAAGTGCGCCTAGGTATTCCAAAGCAACGCATCGCTGAAGTCGAGGACATCGTGCCCGCCTACATCTTCCTCGCCTCGGACGAGAACCGCCATTTCCACGGCCAGTGCCTAAGTCCCAACGGCGGCGACGTGATGCTCTAAAGCGTCTAGCGCACGCCCGCTTTGCGCAGCGCCTCAACAAAGCGATTGAGGTCGGCACGATTGCGATAAGGGGTTCGATCGCCGGCAATAACCGAGGGCATCACCGACCGAACCGCACTCTGTCCCAGTTCGAATTCAGCCCTAGCAGGATCCCCTGCCTCGGCATAGCTCGCCGCAAGATAGTAGCGATTTGCCAACCACGTCGGGTTGCTCTCGACGCCCTCGCGGAATGCGACGATCGCGCCCTCATAGTCTTCCATCACGAATCGCGCGTGACCAAGGGCAAACAGATACCAGAACGGGGGCCGCGGATTGCGACGCAGCGCCTGCTCCACGGCTTCCTCGCCGCGCTCGGCGGAACCCGCCCACGTCAATATTTTGCTCAACGTCGCGTATCCGTCCGCGTAATTCGGATTGACCGCGATTGCTTTTTCAGCCTCTTCCAATGCGCGGTCGTAATCACCCCGGGCCAAGTATGAAGCGCCCAAGACGCTATGGGCGGCAGGCAAATCTTCGTCGAGCGCGACCGCCCGCTGCGCCGCGGCAAAGGCGCTGTCAGTTGGCGCGCGGTCGCTCCATTGCTGAGCGCTCAAATGCGCGTTGGCAAGCCCCTCATATGCCCGTGCGAATGAACGGTCGGTATCGACGGCCGCTTGAAATAATCGAATCGCTTCATCTGTCGCGGCGCGGTTCTGTTGGCGCATCGCGTGATGCGCCCGGAGGAGTAGATCGAATGCCTCAGGGTCGGCCGACTCTTGGCGCTTGAGACGATTAACGTCGGCGGCTGTGAGCGCCGAGCCCACTGCAGATGCCGTCAGCTGGGCGACGCGTCGACCGGCGCTGGCAACTTGGTCCGGACCGAGATCAAACGTGCGCAACAGGAGCGGTGCGACAGCGCCGTTTTCCATAAGTTGGATTGACAGCCGAACATGATCGCCGCTGCGCACGACCTTGCCCAGCAGCACAAAGCGAACACCCAGCGCTTGTGCTGCTTCGGGTACCGAATCGGGGTTTGATCCGAAGGCGAGCGCCGAATGGGGCGAGGCAATGAACAGCCCGCGGCTCCTCGACAAGGCAATGGCTACTTCTTCGGCTAGGCCGGTCGCGACATAGTCCTGCGTTCGGTCGGACGACGCGTTGGCGAACGGCAAAACCGCAATCGATGGTTCGCTCGGCAACGTCATTGGAACCGAGAACGCCCCGGCGTCTGCCGCCTCCTGGGTGGACTCAGCCCCGGCCTGGCCCTCACCAACATCACCATCGCCGTCGCCTTCTGCAGAACCGCGTCCGAAACCCTTTTTCAGTCCGCCGCCAGCCGAGCCCTCGAACGGCGAACCGCCGCCGGCCTCCTGGTCACCGCCCGATAACGGGCCCTGCTGGATGAAAAACACGACGAGGACCACTGAAACGATGAGCCCTAGGGCTATCCCGGCTATGCCACGACGGCCTAACCCGACCGCGAGACGCCGGCCCGCACCACCCGATGCGTAGGCGTCGATATTCTCGACCCCCCGCAACACCGAAACGTCCTTGCCGCCCACCGACTGTTCGCCGAGGTCTTCCCATTCCAGGTCCACTCGTTCAACCACCTGCTTGTGGGTCGCACCGGTGACGGCCGTGGCCCCACCTGCGGAATAGTTCCGCAGGGCTTGCGCGGCGCTCACGGCATCACCCTTTACGTCACGGCCGGTGCCACTGATACCGCCGACATGGACCGCGCCGCGGAACCACATCTTCTGCGCTTCTTTAAGTTCTTCGTTATATCCGGCAACGTCTTCGTGAATCGCGTTGACGGCGTGAATCGCCGCGACCGGGCTCGGAAACTCAGCTAGGAAGGTGTCCCGTTCCGCTGAAAATAGCGTGCCCCGATTCTCCGCCACCGAATCGCGCACGATCCCGAGAAAATTGCGCAAGTGAGACAGCGTCGCTTTCTTGTTCGACGCCTCAAAGGACGCAAAATCCTCGATATCGAGCGCAAGGATAGCTGCCAGTCGCTGCCGTTCGGCCACTGCTACTCCGTCCTATTGCTTAATATCATGGTACGGCCCTCGCCCCCGGCGACAAGGCCGGACGGCAGGCGACCCCTGAATTCTTGTGGATAACTTTGTGCAATTCAGTGTGTCAGCACCGAACATCTGAAAGCGCTATCAAGGTCAATTGTCCCAAACTGGTTCACAGTCGAAACGAAATGCCCTGCACTGGCCCCGATATCCAACAACACCGCAATTACTGTACCAAGAGCCGATCACCCCAGCACGATGTCGAACATCGCGCGGCGCCCGCCGGCATCGAGATCCGCTGCCGACGAAAGGTCGACGGCAAGTTGGTCCCGGGCCTGGGAATCCCGGAGGCGGCCGAATAGCACGTCTCGATCGTTCGACGGATGCCCACGCAGATACATCTGCGTGACAAAGGAATCACCGTTGCGCATCACCACTTTGAAATGGATGTGCGGCGCTCGTCCGGGATAGGGTACCGGTACGATCGTGCGAAACCGGTATAGCCCATCGGCGTTGGTCTCGGTTCGGCCAAAACCTTGGAAATCGGCATCGGCCTTAACCCCACCGCGTCGATCGCGCGGATGATGATATCGGCCTTGCGCATCGCACTGCCAAATTTCCACGCCGGCCGCTGCAATCGGCCCCCCGTTCAAATCACTCACGCGGCCGGATAGATGGAGCGGTTCGCCCGCACCACGCCCCTGGCGTCCCGCGATCTGTAGCAAATCATTGTCGGCATCGAGCGGCAGCGACTCTGGATAGTACGGCCCGGTGGCCTGCCGAGGCGTCGCGGTTAGAACAGCGGCGCGCAACGGTGTGGCAACCGATATGGCTAACGCACCGCCCAAAACCGCGCGGCGCGTGAGAGCGTTTCCCATCAGTGTCCCCTCAGTGTCCCGTCTCGCTTCGAACTAACACGCCCGGCGCGCGGCAAATCCGTCGCCTCACGGTTGAGCTGCGTCGCAGCCCAGCCCTGCCGCGCGAATGCCGGCGATGGCACAGGCCTCGTCTTTGTCTGACCGATCGCCGCTAATGCCAACAGCCCCGATCACGCCACCATCGGCCCGTCTTATCAGGACGCCGCCTGCTGCGGGGACGACACGTCCCTGCGACATGGCCGCCAAGGCGTTAAGAAAAGGCGCATTCCCCGCGAGTCGTTCAGCCAAGGCGCCCGACGAGGTGCCCATGCCGAGCGCGCCCCAGGCCTTTCCAATAGCAACATCTGGTCGCAAAATCCCAGACCGGTCCTCGCGCTGAAAAGCGACGAGATGCCCGCCGGGATCGAGTACCGCAACCGTCAGGGGCGCGCATCCCGTCTCGCGCCCTAGGCGCAAGGCGGCATCGACGATCCGATTGGCCGCGTCCAAGGTTAGCTCCGTCATAGTACCACCGTGTCTAATCTGCCGTGCCGTGATTGGTCCATACCCTATAGTGGCCTGCGGCAGAGGAGTGAACCAACATGAATATCCCGTTCGTCCGGGAATTGGCGTTCGAGTATGGCGTGGTCGACCGCCTGTCCCCGCTGGTCCGGCGTATCGTCGCCAAGAACCCCTCGCCCTTCACCTATTACGGGACCGGCACCTATGTCATCGGCAACGGCGAGGTTGCGGTGATCGATCCCGGCCCCGATTTGGCTAGCCACGTCGACGCCCTGGAACACGCGCTGGCGGGTGAGTCGGTCACGCACATCATGGTCACCCACACGCACCGCGATCATTCGCCCGCCGCTCGCTTGTTGCAGCATCGCGTCGGCGGGATGATCCATGCGTTCGGGCCACACGGATCGGGGCGTCCAGAAGCCGGTGGTGCCGTCGAAGAGGGCGCGGACCACGACTTCACGCCGGATATCCGCTTGCGCGACGGCGATTCTATCAAAGGCTCCGACTGGACCCTGCAAGCCGTTCATACGCCCGGTCATTGCTCAAATCACCTCTGTTACCGCTTGCCGGAGGAACGCACCCTGTTTACCGGCGACCATGTGATGGGCTGGTCCACGACCGTGATCGCGCCGCCCGACGGCGATATGCAAGCTTACATGCGCTCGCTCCACCGGTTGCTTGAGGCCGACGACGCGATCTATTGGCCAACGCATGGGCCGGCCATCCGCGAGCCGCGATCCTTCGTCCACGCCTACATCGCCCACCGCGAATCGCGCGAGGCCCAAATCCTGGACTGTATCCGGGCGGGCGAAACCACCATCGAGCAGATGGTTAAACGAATGTATGCCGAGGTCGACCCGCGGCTTCATCCCGCTGCGGCCCGCTCGGTGTTGTCCCACCTAATCCACTTGGTCGAAACCGGCCGTGCCTCAACCCCCGCTGTGCCCTCGCTCGACGCGCCCTACACGATTCACCCTTAGAGTCTCGCCGCCAGCACACGCCTCGCCTGCCCCGCACTTGAACAAAGAGTCCCCATGACCCATGCACTGCGCTTTCACGAGACCGGCGGCCCCGACGTGTTTCGTTGGGAAGAGGTCGCGGTACCGGCGCCCGGCGATGGCGAGGTCCGTATTCGCCACGCCGCGCTCGGCTTCAACTCGCTTGATGCCGACCAGCGCGCCGGCCGCATGGCGCCATCGTCATTTCCCTGTATCACCGGGATCGAAGGCGCCGGCACTGTCGAGGCGGTGGGATCCGGGGTCGACGGTTGGCACGAAGGTGACCGCGTCGCCTATCCGCTCTCGTTCGGCGCCTATGCCGAAACGCGTCTGGTCAAAGCCGCGGCGCTCGTCGCGCTACCCGACGACATCACCGAGACGCAAGCGGCGGCGGTGCTCACCAAGGGCCTGACCGTTTATCAGCTGTTCGTCCGCATGAGCCGATTGGCACGCGGCGACACCATCCTCTTCCATGCCGCCGCCGGTGGTGTCGGCTTGCTCGCGTGCCGCTGGGCCGCGCAGATCGGGGTCCGCTTGATCGGCACCGTCGGGAGCGACGACAAGGCCGCGATCATCAAGACCAATGGCGCGGCCGAGGCGATCGTCTATACCCGCGAAGATACCGCGGCGCGGGTGCGAGAGATCACCGGCGGCGCCGGAGTCGCGGCAGTGTTCGATTCGGTGGGCAAGGACACCATTGACTCGTCGATTGCCGCTCTGGGGACCTATGGGACGCTGGTTCGTTTCGGCGATACCTCGGGCGAGGTCGTGACCTCAAGCAAGAGCCTGCCGGTCTCGACGTTTTTCGCCAAGGCGTCGGTCATGACCTTGATGCGTCATCCTGACGACTACCGGGCGGCATTGGATGCTGTCTGGTCGATGACCCGCGACGGCACCTTGCGGGCCGACGAAGCCGCGACGTTTACGCTGCAAGACGCCGGCGCCGCGCACACGCTTTTCGAGACCCGGCGCAACATCGGCCCGATCGTGTTTACGGTTTAGTGGCGGCGGCGCGACCCGCGACAACGTCGGTCTAATGCGCCATCAATACCGGAATATCAGCATTCTGGAGCACAACGCTCGTTGGCCCGCCGATCATCAAGTGCCGCAACCGGCTATGGGTGTAGGCGCCCATCACCATCATATCGGCGCCAACCTCGGCAGATTTTTCCAAGAGAACGTGCCCAATGGGACCACCGCCTTCTTCGATCTCCGCGACCTCCGCCTTGATGTCATGACACGCAAGATAGGTCACCAAGTCGTCGACATGCGAAGCCGTGCGGAACGCCTCGGGTACCACCATGATGACGACCCTGTCTGCTTCATCGAGAAAATGAAGCCCCGCGCCGGCACCGATCGCGCGGACCGCCTCAATGCTGCCATTCCACGCAATGCTCACCGTCTTGCCGAACAGGTTGGGCCCCGTTGGCGGGGTCAAAAGCACGGGGCGTCCCGTTTCCAGTAGGGCGATTTCGACGGTGGTCCGCTGCGTGTCGCCCTTTCCGCCCGATCGGGCGGCGACAATCAGGTCGGACAGGCGCCCGCGAATGGCCAGCAGATCGTCTTCGCGACCAACCGCGGTGGCAAAGCTCGCCGAGAACCCGCCGCCGGACCGGCCCTGGGTGATCGGCGCATCGGCCTCCTTGGACAACCGCGTGAATTGCTCGTGCGCGCGTTCGCGCCGTTCCTCGCCCTCTTTCTCAACCGCCGACATGATGTCCTGGATCATGTTGCTGGTCATACCTTCGGCCATGTAGGCGACGCTATCGCGCGGATCCAGCGACACGTGGAAGGCTTCAACATGGGCGCCAAGATGTCGGCCGACATGGAGCGCACTGGCCAGTGTCGCTTCGGTGCTTTCGGCGCCGCTCATAGGCGCAAGAATGATTTTTATTGCCACGGCTTAGGGTCTCCCGTTTTTTGCCGCACCATCATAGCTTGATGCCATCCACGAACCTAGGCGGCTAACGGAATACCGCACGGTTTTCGTCGACCCCCTCGGGATCTTGGTGGATCATCACCTCGGCGTCGGGAAAGGCGCGCTGCAATTTTTCCTCGACCTCATCGGAAATTCGGTGGGCTTCCAGGAGCGACATCGTCGCCGCCAGTTCGAGATGGAGTTGAATAAACGAATCGCGTCCCGAACTGCGAGTCCGCAAATCGTGTACGTCGATGACTTCATCGGGTGCGGTCGCGATCTCCCTGATCTGGCGCCGCAGGTCTTCGGGAAATTCTCGATCCATTAACTCGTCATAGGATCTTCTGAATATTCGCCACGCGCTGTAGACCACGAACGCGGCAATCCCGATAGCAAATAGCGGATCGGCAAACGTGACACCAAAGGTTCCCGATAACACCAGCGCCGCAATAACCGAGGCGTTGAGCGCAAGATCCGACTTGTAGTGCAACGAATCCGCCGCAATCGCGACGGACTTCGTCTTGCGCACCACATAAGACTGGTAAAGAACCAAACTGATCGTCGCCACAATGGCGAAGATCGACACCACAATGCCGACTTCACTGTTCTCGACAACCACCGGGCGCGCGAGCCGCTGTGCCGCTTCGATCACCAAAAACACCGCAGAGCCGGTGATGAACGCGGCTTGGCCAAGCCCCGCGAGTGCCTCGGCCTTGCCATGGCCGAACCGGTGTTCGCGGTCGGCGGGCTGTAGTGCATGGCGCACCGCGAACAGGTTGATAAGTGATGCCGCGGCATCCAGCAGCGAATCGATCAGCGCGCTCAACATCGCCACCGAATCGGTAATCGCCCAAGCGGCAAATTTGGCAACGATCAGCGTGCTGGCAACGGCAACCGACGCATAGGTCGCGCGCCGCATCAATTGCCCGACGCGGGCTATTTCACTAACGGGTTTGGCGGCTTCGTCCGGCATTGTCTAAGGGTACAGGAGCCGGTGACCCCAGTCGCCCGTGGCACTGCGGCGGAATTCGACCCGCTCGTGCAATCGCGATGGCAACTCCCACCAAAACTCGATTAAGTCGGGCATCAACCGGTAGCCCGACCAAAACGCTGGACGCGGCACGTTGGCGTCGCCAAAACGCTGTTGGGTGTCGGCCACGTCGGCCTCAAGCTGGGCGCGGCTTACCAGCGTCGCAGATTGATGCGACGCCCAGGCGCCGATCTGACTGCCACGATCGCGGCTAGCGAAATAGGCGTCCGCCTCGTCCGACGAAACCGCGACAACCGCGCCCTCGACCCGAATCTGACGCCGCAATGTCTTCCAATAGAGGCAAAGCGCAGCCCGCGGGTCAGCGGCAAGGTGGGTGCCTTTGCGGCTTTCTAGGTTGGTGTAAAAGACGAACCCCGTCGGATCGACGCCTTTCAGCAAGACCATGCGGACGCTCGGCGCCCCGCTCGGATCGATCGTCGCCAAGGCCGCCGCCGTGGGGTTGAACGATTCGCTGGCCGCAGCTGCATCCAACCAGGCGTTGACGGTGGTAATGGGGTCTTGATGGGTCGGGATATTCACGCGATGCGCCACCCTCGAACTGCCTCCGCAATAGGCCCAGAAACCTGCCCAACACGCCTATCCCATTGCGGGATCGACGGAGGCGCCACCAGGCATACGTGAGAGTTTCGCCAGATTGATGTCGTTTCTATATAATGGTGCTGCCTCGACCAGCAAGGGCCGTCTGGTCGAGATGGGGGCGGCGCGACCACTTGGTTGCAATTGAATGGATGGAGAATCTAGATGTCCCTTTCTAAATTTGCTTTCGTCGCCGTACTGGGCCTTGCCCTCGCGGCATGTCAAGACACGGGCCAAAAACAAGGCGCGGGCACCGTTATCGGTGCCGTTGGCGGTGCGATTGCCGGCGCCCAATTCGGAAAAGGCGATGGACAGCTTGCGGCGACAGCCGTCGGCACGCTGCTCGGCGCGTTTCTCGGCAGCGAGGTCGGCAGGTCGCTCGACCGCGCAGACCAGCTCGCCATGGGTCAGACCACCCAACGGACGTTGGAAGCCGCACCCAGCGGCGGCACCAATTCGTGGAGCAACCCGGATTCGGGAAATTCGGGTACCATTACTCCAACGCGCACGTATACCAAGAATGACGGGCAGCCATGCCGCGAGTTCCAGCAGACGGTCACCATCGGCGGCAAAATCGAAGAAGCCTACGGCACCGCCTGTCGCCAGGCCGATGGTACCTGGAAGATCAACGGATAACCGCTGTTGCCTGGGCTGTGACCAAACCGGCTCATCACCGCGGCAAGAATGACCGGCGCGGGCGCCTTATTGGCGTCGGCGCCGCCGTCATTCTTGCGCTCCTCATAACCAACCTTTCGATCGAACCGGCGCGCGCCGACTTTGAAAGTGGCGTGAAGGCCTACGACGCCGGCGATTTCACCACCGCGTATAACGATTGGCTGCCCATTGCGGCCGGTGGCGATGCCTTTGCCCAACGCAATATCGGCCACTTGTACCGGCTCGGTCTTGGGGTTCCGCAGAACTTCGAAGTTGCTTTCAAATGGTATCAGCGCGCCGCCGGTAAGGGGCTGGTGCGCGCTCAGGCGAACCTCGCCAACATGTTGCTGCGCGGCCAGGGCGTCGACCAAGATCCCAAAGAGGCCGCCGAGTGGTTCCACCGCGCGGCGACCGCAGGCCACGCAATTTCCCAATTCAACATCGGGCAGATGTACCGCAAGGGTCTAGCGGTCCCGCAGGACGCCGCCAAAGCGCTGGGATGGTTGCAACTTGCAGCCGATGCCGGGCACGAACGCTCGATCGAACTTGTTGCCATCATGAGCGCCGAGGGGATTGAGCCGGCAGCCGGTGACGCGCTACTCGCGCCGCCCTTTGGCAGGGCGGCCGCACCGACAGAACCGGCGCAAGCCGATAGTAGTGCCGACGAGACCGACGATAATGTCGCACTCAAAAACGAAGAGGACGACGAGGAAGACGACACCTTTGGTTCGATTCTCGCAGACGATGACGATGCGGACGAAGCGACCGACGCCAACCGCATTGCCGCGACCGACACCGACGATGCGGCAACGCCGGCCGATGACGATGCGGCGGCGCCGGCGGATGACGATGCGGCTGGCGACGACACCTTGGGTGGCAGCGACGACGACGAGGATCGCCCCGCGCCGGCCCAAGTCGCTGCCCTACCCGCCGCCCAGCCAACGACGCCTACCGTAAATGACGGCGCTATCGTCGGCGGCGACAGTGGGGGTGATGCGCGGCCGGCCCAACCCACCGAAAATCTTGAAGAGAGCGACGATCTATTAGGTGACGACGACCTATTGAGTGACGATGACGACGCGGCGACCCCCGCCGCCCAACCGGTCGCACCGCCGCAAGTTGCCGCGCGCGCACCCGAGCCTTTAACGCGCCAACCAAGGATTTCCGACGAGGCCATGGCCGCGGCGGTGAGCGAAGGGCTCAAGGCCTACCAAGGCAAGGACTACACAACGGCGCTGCGCACCTGGCTTCCTCTCGCCCAGGCCGGCAATCGAGACGCCCAATTCTTTGTTGGCGGCCTTTACATGGACGGCGCCGGCGTTCCCGAAGATCGGGTGCGTGCGCATGCCTGGTGGCGGCTCGCCGCGGACCAGGGGCACACCCGCGCCAGTGAGTTTCTCGAGGTCATCGTCGCCATCATGACCCCTGAACAGATGACCGAGGCGGGCGAGCTAGCGACCGAACTACAAGCGTCGATTCGCTAACGGCGGTTAACCGCCTATTAATCCTATTCCGTTAACCTTTAGACTGGTTGGCAGAATATCGGTTCCCATGAACGACCCGTACAGGACGCTCGGCATCCCGCGAAAAGCGCCGCAGGACGCCGTCAAGCAGGCCTATCGACGGCTGGCGATGGAGTTGCACCCCGATCGCAATCCGGAAAATCCGCGCATCGCAGACAAGTTCAAAGAGGTCAGTGCCGCCTACGCCATCATCGGTGACACCGGTAAGCGCGCACGATTCGATCGTGGCGAGATTGATGCCTGGGGCCGACGTCGGCCGCGATCTCCCACGCCCCCCAACGCCGACAAAGCCGGCGCCGCCCGACCAAGCCAATCGCAACCCGAATCGCCCGACGCTGACAAACCGGAACGCGCGAGCGGTGGATCCCACGACAAGACCGAAAAATCGACATCTTCAGGCGGTCCCACGGGACCGCAACCGCAATCCGCGCCCGAGCAACCGCCGCAGCCAGCGAAGAAGACTGGCACCCAAACCCGCTGGCTGGGCGGCGGGATCAAGGCCGAAGACCTCTTCGGCCCACTGTTCCCAACCAAAGCGCAACGCGCCAAGCGCAGCACGGCAGTTACCGCAGATCCGACGCACCGTCTTCGTGTCGGCTTTGTTGAAGCGGCGCGCGGCGCGTCGAAGCGTCTAACGACGGCCCGCGGTCGGACGCTCGAAGTCGCCGTGCCGGCTGGTATTCGCGACGGCCAAGTGATCCGGCTTAAAGGCCAAGGCGAGACGGGCCCGCTAGGCGGCCGCGGCGATGCCCTCGTCAAAATTGAAGTCACACCACACAAACTGTTCCGCGCCGAGGGCGACGATGTGCACCTCGAAGTGCCGGTCTCGCTCGAAGAGGCCGTACTGGGCGCCCGCATCCGGGTCCCCACGGTCGACGGCTCCGTCGAGGTATCCATCCCGCGCGGTGCCAATTCCGGCGCGCAGCTCCGGTTACGCGGCAAGGGCCTTCGCCGCACTGGTGCCAAGTCGTCGGGCGATCAAGTGCTCCGACTGGTGATCAAATTACCCCACGCGTCAGACCCCGACCTCGAGGCGTTTGTTCGTCGGCGGCAAGGCCAAACCGCTTTTGACCCGCGCGAGAACATGGGCGCGATCTAGCCGCCCACGTTTTGACGCTCTAACGGGTTGGTGTAGGATGCAACGGCATCCCGCCATCGGGCGTTTCTGCCCACCAACACCACGGAGACGCTGTACCAATGAGTGCTCCAGCGAGCCTTATGGAGGGCAAACGCGGTCTGATCATGGGCGTCGCCAACGACCGCTCGTTGGCCTGGGGGATTGCTCGTAAAGTCGCCGAACACGGCGCTGAAGTGGCCTTCACCTACCAGGGCGACGCGCTGGGAAAACGGGTTAGGCCGCTCGCCGAATCGATCGGCTCGGACATCGTCTTGCCCTGCGACGTGACCGACGATGCGAGCATGGATGCGGTGTTCGATACCCTTGCCAAAACCTGGGGCCGGCTCGATTTTCTGATTCATGCCATCTCGTTCTCCGACAAGAACCAATTGCGCGGCCGCTACGTCGACACGACTGCCGACAATTTCCGGCTGACCATGGACGTTTCGTGCTTCTCGCTCACGGCATTGAGCAGACGCGCAGAACCGCTGATGACCGATGGCGGCTCCATCGTCACCTTGACCTATTACGGCGCCGAAAAGGTCATGCCGCACTACAACGTCATGGGCGTCGCCAAAGCCGCGTTAGAGGCGAGCGTGCGCTATCTCGCGATGGACCTCGGCAAAAACAACATTCGCGTCAACGCAATCTCAGCGGGCCCAGTCAAAACACTGGCGGCCAGCGGCATTGGCGATTTTCGCTATATCCTCAAATGGAACGAATACAATGCGCCCCTGCGGCGAACGACGACCATCGAAGACGTCGGTGGCGCCGCTCTGTACCTCGTAAGCGATTTAGGCCAAGGCGTAACCGGCGAAGTGCATCATGTGGATAACGGCTATCATGTCGTCGGCATGAAGGCCGCAGACGCACCCGACATTGCGGCTATCGCCGCGGAGAAAGACTAACCGGCCGAAAGGCCGACCTCGGCCATGTCGCACAATACCTTCGGTCACCTGTTTCGTGTCACCACCTGGGGCGAGAGCCATGGCCCAGCGATCGGCGCCGTGGTCGACGGCGTACCACCTCTGATCGACCTCAGCGAAGCCGACATCCAGCCCTGGCTTGATCAGCGTCGGCCTGGGCAGAGCCGCTTCACCACCCAACGCCAAGAGCCCGATACCGTCGAGATTTTTTCCGGCGTTTTTGAGGGCAAGACCACGGGTGCCCCGATCTCGCTGGTGATCCGCAATCAAGACGCGCGCTCGAAGGACTACAGCGACATCAAAGATACCTACCGCCCCGGTCACGCAGACTACACCTACGACGCCAAGTACGGCATCCGGGACTACCGCGGCGGCGGCCGCCAGTCTGCGCGTGAAACCGCCGTGCGCGTCGCTGCCGGCGCGATCGCCCGCAAGATTCTCGGTACCGGCATCACCGTTCGCGGCGCGTTGATCCAAGTCGGTTCGGACACGATCGATCGGGCCAATTGGGATTGGGACGAAACGGCGCGCAACCCGTTCTTCGCCCCCGATGCCGCGGCGGTCGAACGCTGGACAACGCTGCTCGACACCATCCGCAAAGACGGCTCGTCCGTCGGTGCTATCATTGAAGTTGTCGCCAGCGGTGTCCCGCCGGGTTGGGGCGCGCCGCTATACGGTAAACTGGACGGCGACCTCGCCGGCGCGATGATGAGCATCAACGCCGTCAAGGGCGTGGAGATCGGCGCGGGCTTTGGCGCCGCCGCCCTCACTGGCGCCGAGAATGCCGACGAAATGCGGATGGACGGCAAACGTATTGCGTTTCAATCGAATCATGCCGGCGGCATATTGGGCGGTATTTCCACCGGCCAGGACGTCGTCGTACGCTTCGCCGTGAAGCCGACATCGTCGATCCTCAGCCCACGCGCGACGGTCACGCGGGGCGGCGAAAACGCCGAGATCGTCACCAAGGGCCGCCACGACCCCTGCGTCGGCATCCGCGCTGTCCCCGTCGGCGAAGCGATGATGGCCTGCGTCCTGGCCGACCACTTGCTGCGCCACCGCGGGCAAACCGGCAAGTCCTAGACAATATCTCACGCGGGACGCCGGAACGGCTGGAACGACTTTTACGCGATCCCAAAATAACGCCGGAGGCACTCTGTGACCCAACCCGACCACGTCCATGCGCTCGCTCTCAAGGAACCCGCGCGCGCCGAGCTCGACGCAGACTTGCAGAAATATTATGCGATCTGCGACGACAAGATCGGCTTCATCCCCAACGTGCTGCGCGCCTATTCGTGGAACCAGAAAAAACTGCGCTGGTTCTCGCGCTTCTACAACGAGATTATGTTGGGCGAATCGGGCCTCACCCCGTTGGAACGCGAGATGATCGCCGTCGTCGTCTCTTCGGCTAATCGTTGCTACTACTGCCAGGTGGCGCACGGCGCCGCGGTGCGCGACTACGCCAACGATCCGATCCTCGGTGAGTTCATGGTGATGAACTATCGCAACGCCGAGCTCAGCGTCCGCCACCGCGCCATGCTCGATTTCGCCTTCAAACTCACCACCGAATCGCACACCGTCGGCGAGGCTCACCGCCAAGCCCTACGCGACGCCGGGTTCGCCGACGCCGACATTTGGGATATTTGCGACGTCGTCGGCCTATTCAACATGACCAACCGCGTCGCCGCCGGCGTCGACATGATGCCCAACCTCGAATACCACGCCACGGCGCGTTAGCGCCAAAACCAAAATGCCGCGTTAGCGCCAAAACCCAAATGTCGCGCTTGCGTCACGGCAAAGCGCGTGAGCGGCTCGTAAGAATAAATTCAGCGTGTAAACAGCGCGGCGACTTCGACGTGTTGCGACCAAACGAATTGGTCGATTGGGACGACGCGGCGCAGCGTAAACCCGCCATCCACCAGCAGGCGTGCATCGCGCGCGAAGGTCGCCGGATTGCACGATACCGCCACGACAGTGGCGACCTTGCTTGCCACCAACGCCGCGGCCTGCGCCGCCGCACCAGCGCGCGGCGGGTCAAACACCACCGCATCGTATCCCTTCAGCTCGGCGCCTTGCAGGGGCCGGCGAAACAAATCTCGCACCTCGGTCTGGAGGCCGATCGACACCCCCCTACCCCCGGCAGCACCGCCGGCGGCCCGTAACGCGCCGATTGCCTGCGCGTCGGAGTCGATCGCCAGCACCTGACCGCGCTGTGCCAATGCGAGGGACAATGTCCCGCACCCGCAAAACAAGTCGGCGATGCGGCGGGCACCGGCCAGCATCGTCATGACCAAATCCTGCAGGGCCACTTCACCCGCAGCGCTCGGTTGCAAGAAGGCGGCGGGCGGCAACGCCACCGCTACCCCGGCCAAAGTGACCACCGGTGCGCGCCGCTGAATCACCATCTCGGCCGGTCCGCCTTGGCCCGCGCGCCAAGAAATACGCGCAACATCTGCCGCCTCGGCAAACGCGCCCATGGCCTGGCGCATCGCCAATGTTGGCTCGCGTTTTTGTTCGACGGTTATGTCGAGACCGTTGTCGCAGCGGGTGACGTCAAGCCGCCCGGCGGCATCGAGGCGCGCCGCCAACCCGCGCAGGTCGCCAAGGCGGGCCACGATGTCCGGGTGTAATGCCGGGCACATCGTCATCGCCACGATACGGTGGGCGCCGCGCTCGCGAAATCCGAGGTCGACGTGTCCGCGGTTGGTGCGCCAGGCCAACGTCGCGCGGCGCCGTGACCCGGCACCGATCATCGTAACGTCCTCAACCGGCGGGTCGTCAAAGCCGCGCTGCCGCAACGCCGCGGCGACTTGGTCGTGCCGCCAGCCCCGGTAGGTCGGCGCGTCGAAATGCTGCGCAACGCAGCCGCCGCATGCGCCGAAGTGTTGGCACACTGGATCAGCTCGTTGCGCCGATGCCACCACCACCTCGACCAGCGCCAGTGACGAGCCCTCGCCCGCGCGTATGCGAATCCGGTCGCCGGTCACGGTCCATGGCACATGATGGGTGTGCTCGCCAACACGCACCACGCCGTCCCCTGCGTGCCCAATGCCAACCACGTCTGCCTCAAAACGCTCAGGCACGACGGGCCGCGATAAGAAATTCCTTGTTGCCGGCCGGGCCGATAATAGGGCTCTCGGCCAGCCCGATGAAGGACCACCCGCACTCTTGTTCAAGCCAGGCGCGAATTGTGGCGCACACCTCCTCATGCACAGCCGGGTCGCGGACCACGCCGCCTTTGCCGACCCGCGCCTTGCCCGCCTCGAATTGCGGTTTGATCAGCGCAATCAGGCGCGCGCCGGGCGCCGCCAGCCCCAGCGCCGCCGGTAAGACGGTACGTAGGCCAATGAAACTCGCATCGCACACAATCAGATCGACCGGTTCTGGAATCTGTTCCTTGGTCAGCGTACGCGCATTGGTCCGCTCCAACACGACCACCCTATCGTCATTGCGCAGCGCCCAAGCGAGTTGACCATGACCGACGTCGACTGCGTAAACGCGTGCCGCGCCGTGGTGCAACAGGACATCGGTAAATCCGCCGGTCGACGCACCGATATCGAGCGCGGTCATGCCGGCCACCGACATCTCAAACGTCTCCAGCGCATGGGCGAGCTTCAAGCCGCCGCGCGATACCCAGGGATGGTCGCCGCCCTTCACCTCGATCGCGACATCCTCAGGCACCGAGGTACCGGGTTTGTCGAGCCGTGCACCGGCAACAAACACGGTGCCCGACATGATCAACGCACGCGCGCGTTCGCGGCTTGGCGCCAGCGCGCGCGCGACCAGCAGCACGTCGAGCCGTTGTTTTGACAACTTCATATACGATCCGCAGAGTCAACCTTGACCCAGCATACTAGTCCGCTATGGTTCATACAGCGTCGCCCCTAATCCCTGTATCAGGTCGAGCATGGTGGGCGACAGACACGCGAGCTCCCGGTTCGCCATATTCGTCGCTCGAGTACACAGCCTGATCACGCCGGCCGCGACGGAGGCAACTCGTATGTCTATTGCCACAAGCGACGAAGAAACCACACGTGCACCGCACAAGATACATGCCGCGCACAAAATCGGCGCCGAGGTCAACTTCGGTGAAGTCAACGAAGGCAAATCCGACTTCGATGACATTTACAACGCGCCCGATCCACGGGGGTATTGCCGAGCCTTAGGCAAACTGGACTATCGCATTCCGTCGGAAGCCAAGCCGATCTTTCGCGCGTTGATCCATGCACTCCAATCCGGTCGCCATGACCCCGTGCACATCGTCGATATCGGTTGTTCCTATGGAATCAATGCGGCGTTGTTGAAATACGGCATGAACCTCAGCACGTTCTTTGAGCGCTACACCGCGTCGGGTGTGCCCGCCTTACCGGACGCCGTGCTTCGGCGCGAAACTGCCTTTTTCGACGATCGAAATAGCGATGGGGCGATCGAGGTCGTGGGCATCGACGTTTCGGGCCACGCGCTCGACTTCGCCAGAACCGTCGGCCTGCTGGACCACACGATTGAACAAAACCTCGAAGACCGGCCACTCACCGATGCCAATCGTGATCTTGTCGACGGCGTCGACCTCATCATCTCGACAGGCTGCGTTGGCTATGTCAGCGACAAGACGTTCCGTCACGTCATGGATGCCGCCGGTGATGACAACCGCGCGCCCTATGTCGCGTCCTTCGTGCTGCGCATGTTCCCCTACGCGCCAATCGCCGACGCACTCGCGGACTACGGCCTGGTCACGGAAAAGCTTCAAGACGTCACCTTCCGCCAGCGTCGCTTCGAGAACGAGGACGAACGCGCCCACGTCTTCGAGCAGTTGCGCGCCCGCGGACTCGAGCCCAGTTTCGAGGACGACGGTTACTATCACGCCGAATTCTTTTTGAGCCGCCCAGCGGCTGAAGCCAAGGCGCGCCCGCTCGGGTATCTGCTATAATGTAATCTCTGCCCCAGGTTTAGGGGGCGCCAGTCGTGCCTACCGATGCGTCATTTCTGCTCTGCCGCCCTGCTTTGTCTCCTGATCGGCGCGCTGAGCGCGCTCGCCGCCCCTGCGAGCGCCCAGAGCACCATGATCGGCGCGAATCTGGATTGGTGGAAGCTGGAACCTGACATGCTGACGTTCGTGTGTCTGCCCGATGTTCGACCGGCCTGGTGCGCTGATGCCCGCGACGGTGTCCGCCCGCCGCCACCGGCCCCACCCGCGCCGCCGCCACAAGATCGCCGCCGCGGCCGCAGTGAACCGCCACCGCCGCCGCCACCACCTCCAAAAAGCGTAGACGACGACACGTGGCAAAATCTGTTAGCGGAACTCACCCGCCGGCGACCGCGGCCGGAGGACATCACGACGCTCGAGCGCCGCGGGTTCGAAGACAATGATCCGACCGCGTTCGAAGTGCTCGGATTCACCTTCGCGACCGGCCGGGGTCGGCCCAAGGACCTGGCGACCGGCTACCAATATTACGGCCTGGCGTTGGTCCGCGGTCGCGCCGATATGCGCACCAACTTGGATGAAATCTGGCGTTTCCTTAGCGCCGACCAACAGCAATTCATCCGGTTTCGCTTTGAACGCGCCTTCCCTCGACCCTAAGTCGCCGGTCAAGACTCCCGCTCGACGACAAACCGCGCCAGCGCCCGCAGCTGATCCGCATCGGCGCCGAAATCGTGTAGGTGTGCGGCGGCCTGGTCGGCCAGCATCTGGGCCTGCTGGCGCGCGCGTTCAACACCCAAAATCGACACGAACGTCGCCTTGCCGGCAGCGGCATCCTTACCCACCCGCTTACCGACCGTCGCGGCATCACCTTCGATGTCCAGCAAGTCGTCTTTGATTTGAAAGGCGAGCCCCAGGTCATGCGCGTAACCGTGCAACGCCATCCGTTGGGCACCGCTCGCCCGTCCGAGAATAGCGCCGGCCTCACAGGCAAACGCCAGCAGCGCGCCGGTCTTCATGGCCTGCAACCGGGTAATTTGCGGCAGCTCAAACGTCTGGTCTTCAGCCAACAAGTCGATCATCTGGCCGCCGGTCATGCCATGGCCGCCTGCCGCCAAGGCAAGCGCATGCACGAGGTCGCTGCGGACCTCGGCCATTTCGTGGGTTTCGTGACCCGCCAAAATCTCAAACGCCTGTGTCAGCAAGGTGTCGCCCGCCAGCACCGCCGTCGCCTCATCGAACTTCTTGTGGGTGGCTGGATGGCCGCGGCGTAGATCGTCGTCATCCATGCAAGGCAGGTCGTCGTGAACCAACGAATAGGCGTGCACCATCTCGACCGCCGCCGCGACCCGCATGGAACAAGCGCGGCGAACCCCAAACATGTCCGCGCTGGCCACGACCAGGTAGGGCCGCAACCGCTTGCCGCCCAACAACACCGCGTAGCGCATGGCCTCGAATAGGCGCGCCTCGGGGCCATCGGGACTTTCGATAAATTCGTCGAGAACAGCGTCGATTTCAGCGGTAAACGCGTCCAGCGCCTTAGACAGGGCCATTGGGATTGTTACGCGATATCGGCTGGTTCGGTGGCAATGCCGCCGTCGGGTCCGGGCACGATCTTGTCGATCCGCTCCTGCGCGAGCCGCAGCTTCTCCTCGCAGTGACGCCGCAGATGCGTACCCCGCGTGTAGATATCGATCGATTCTTCAAGCGAGACGGCGCCGCCCTCAAGCCGCGAGACGATCTCCTCTAGCGCCGCCAGCGCTTCCTCGAACGACAACTTGACGATGTCGCCCGGAATTTTCTCGTTCTTGGCCGATTCGCTCATACGCCCTCCACTACCCGATCATAGAAAGCGCGATAGGTGCGGGCAAGGAAGGGGCACGGGTCATTCGGCCATCAAGGCCGCCACATGCGCCGCCGCACTCGCGGCGAGCGCCGCCAAGTCGTAGCCGCCCTCAAGGCACGACACGACGCGGCCCTCAGCGCTCTCCTCCGCCACCGTCATCAACTCGCGGGTGACCCAGGCGTAATCGTCCTCGACCAGATTCAGGTTGGCCAACGGATCGCGAGCATGACCGTCGAAACCGGCCGAGATCAGCACGATGTCGGGCGCGAAACGGCGCAGCGCGGGCAGCACGGTCTCGCTCATCACCGCGCGGAACGCGATGCCATCGGCGCCGGGTTGCAGTGGCGCGTTGACGATGTTGCCGACGCCCTTCTCGGCGGCTCGTCCGCTCCCCGGATACAGCGGCATTTGGTGGGTCGAGGCATAGAAAAAGTCCCGGTCCTCCCAGGCAAAGGCTTGCGTCCCGTTGCCGTGATGGACGTCGAAATCGACCACCGCGACCCGCTCCAAGCCATGGACCGCGCGCGCCTGCATCGCCCCGATCGCAACGCTGTTGAACAAACAAAACCCCATCGCCCGGCTCGGCTCGGCGTGATGGCCGGGCGGGCGCACCGCGCAGAACGCATTTTTCGTGGCACCGCCAGCGACCGCGTCCACCGCCGCGCACAAGGCGCCTGCCGCATGGAACGCCGCGTCGCTGCTTTTTGGCGACACCACCGTATCGCCGTCGATTTGCGCGAGGCCGGAGTCTGGAATGATGCCTAACACCCCCTCCACCTGGGCCGGCGGATGCACACGCTCGATCTGGGTGCGCGTGGCGGCCGGCGCCACGTGTCGCTCAAGGCCATCAAACGCGGGAACCGCCAACCCCTTTAGCACCGCGCGCAGGCGGTCGGGCCGTTCGGGATGATGCGGGCCGGTGTCATGTTCCAGAAAGATCTCGTGGGTATAGAGCCGCGTCACACCACGGGCCCCATCGCCGCGTCGACGCGCGGGTCCATGACCCGTCGCCACAGCGGCGGCACAAACGCCAGCAACATCGTCGCGGCATACCCCGACGGCAATTGCGGCGCCGCCGGCTCGTGGCGCAAAATCTGGTAGCGACGGCCGGCAAAATTGTGGTGGTCGGTATGCCGCCCCAAATTAAACAGCGCCAAGTTGGTCAGCCGCCGGTTGGTATTCCACGAATGCCGTGCGTCTGCCGCCTCAAACTTGCCCGGCGCCGTCTCGCGCCGGCGCAAGCCGTAGTGCTCGATATAATTGATGGTCTCCAGCTGGAGTACCGCGATGGCGCCCTGGGCCAGGAAATACACGACACCCAACCAGCCCCACAGCAACGCGGCACCGACACTCACCGCCACCGTCAGCGCCGCGTCCTGCAGCATCCGATTGGTGGGATGCAGCACCAGCCGTCCCTTGCGCTTAAGCCGCGCGGCTTCGATGCGCCAGGCCGAACGCCAGCTGCCTACGGTGGTCCGCACCAAGAACCGGTAAAGACCTTGCCCCCGCGGCGCGCTCGCCGGATCGTGAGGGGTTGCCACATGGACGTGATGCCCTTGAACGTGCTCGACGCAAAAATGCGCATACATGACACTGGCCATCAACACGCGCGACAACCCGCGCTCAAAACGCCGCTGGTGCATCAATTCGTGGCCGGCCACAATCGCGAACGCCCCGCTTGAAATGCCGACGGCGATCGTCGCCCCGACGATCTCGATCGTCGTTGCGCCCGGCGCGGTGATGAAAAACCCGCCCGCCAGAATGACGCCAATCTGGATCGGCACCGCGCTCGCCGTCAGAATCCGATAGGCCAACCGCGAAGAAAGCGCGCCTTCTTGATCCGCGTCCGGATTACGCGAATCAGCGGGTACCAGGGCGTCGAACACGGGGAACAAGACGTAGGACTGAGCCAGCGCCAGCCACGTCCACCAGCCGCCAAGCGCAAGACCCAACAGGGTCGCACCGGGGATCACATAGGCCAGGGCGAAGCGCAGCACGATCAGTTTCCGGCGCCTACTTTTCCTGAATCCATTGCTTGAGCACCGCGGCCGCTTTGTCGGGATGCTTGTCAATCAGGGCGCCAACCCAGCGGGTCGAAGACGTGTTCTCGGGTACTTCGACCGACGGCGCTTCGGCAGCCGGCGCAGCCACTTTCACCGCGCGCTTCTTCGGCGCCGCGATCGATTTTTTTGCCACGGGCGCGGACACAGCCTTCACCACCTTGGGCGGCCGAGCCGGACGCAGAAAGATCCACATGAGCAAGGCTGTGACGCCAGCAGCCGCCAGAACCGCCAAGACGAGGACTACCGTGTTCATGTTGACTGAGCCCCGGCCGTGGTTGCTTTCGCTTCGGCCTTGACCTTTTCCTCTTGCACCAATTCCTTCTTGGACAACTTCCCAACCATCGTCTTGGGCAGCTCGTTGCGGAATTCTATATGGCGTGGGATTTCGTGCTTGCCGATGTGCTCTCTCAAGAACGCAGCAAGCTGATCGGCGCCAAGGGTCTGGCCCTTTTTCAGCTTCACGAAAGCCTTGACGCTTTGTCCTTGATATTCATCCGGCACCCCAATGACGGTTACTTCCTCGACTGCCGGGTGTTTGTAAATTCCTTCTTCGACATTGCGCGGATAAACGTTGAACCCGCCGACCAAAATCAGATCCTTTATCCGGTCGATGATGAACGTGTAACCATCTTCATCCATGTAGCCAACGTCGCCCGTATGCAGCCGACCGTCGATAGTGGTCTCCGCCGTGGCATCGGGCCGGTTCCAGTATCCCAGCATCACTTGCGGGCCCTCTATACAGATCTCGCCGACTTCGCCCTGCGCCAGCACTTTGTGGGGATCGTCGCGGTCGGTGATGACTACTTTGGTCCCGGGCATCGGTAGACCGACGGAGTTTTCCTTATTCTCGCCCTCCAACGGATTGCAACAGACCACCGGCGCGGCCTCGGTCAGGCCGTAGCCCTCGACAAGCGAACAACCAGTCAGTGATTCAAACCGCTGGCGCACCTCAAGCGGCATCGGCGCCGCGCCGGAAATGCAGCCTTTGATCGAGGTCAGATCGTACTTGGCGAGGTCAGGGTAGTTGTTGATGGCGGTGTACATCGTCGGCACACCCGGCAGCATCGTGGGCTTTTTCTTTGCAATAACCTTAAGCACCGGCACCAGTTCAAAGCGCGGCAACATGATCACTTCGGCGCCGATGTAGAAGCTCATGTTCATGCATATCGTCATGGCAAAGACATGAAAGAACGGCAGCACGCTGAGCATCCTGTCTTGCCCAGGTTCCGCGATGGTGAACCACATCGCCGCCTGGACCGCATTTGCGTAAAGGTTGGCGTGGGTCAACATCGCGCCTTTGGCAACGCCGGTCGTCCCGCCGGTATACTGTAGAACCGCAATATCGGTGCGCGGGTCGATCTCTGGTGGCGCGAACGTGCCGTCGTTGTTCAACAGCTCCTTGAACGAGACGTGGCGTGCATCGTCGGGCACCTTGGCAACGTCTTTCGCCTTGACCAACGGGAACAGCAAGCTCTGCGGAAACGGCAGCACTTCCGGAAGGGTCCCGACGATCAACGTCTTGAGCCGGCTTTGCTCAAGCATCGCCTTCATCTTGGGATATAGGAGCGTAAGATTCAGGGTAACCATGATGTCGGTCTGTGAATCTTCGATTTGGTGCAGCAACTCGGGTTCCGAATAGAGCGGTGAGAAGTTCACTACGGTGCCGCCGGCCTTGAGGATGCCGTAGTAGCAAACGACGTGCTGCGGGCAGTTGGGCAAGAACAGCCCGACCTTGATGCCCTTTTTCACACCAAGCTTCTGAAACCCTGCCGCGGCATGGTCGATCATCCGACCGACCTCGCGGTACGTGTATTTCTTGTTGAGAAAATCCAAACAGGGCCGGTCGCCATAGCGACTCATCGAATCGTCAAAAATCTCGAACAGGGGCTTCGCCGGTAGCTCGGCGTCCCATTTGACGCCGGCGGGATAGATTTTGGCCCACTGCATTGCACGTCTCCCTTAGCGATTCGGGCGTATCAGACTGGGAATCCTACACTTTTCGCCGCCAAGCGGCGAGTCATCCCAAGACCCGCTCGCCCTCGGATGCAGCGGGAGACACGGCCAACCAAGGGCCTGCGCCGAAGCGCCGGACGTGCCGCGTGTTACTTACCGGTAAACTTGGGCGCGCGCTTCTCGAGGAACGCGGTCACCCCTTCGACGAAATCAGCGGTCGCGGTGCTCGCAGCAAAGTGCTCGGTCTCGGCATCGAGCTGTTCAACGGCGGACGAGTCAAAAGATTGGTTCATCAATAGTTTGGTGCGGCCGATCGCCTGCGTCGCGCCGCCGGCCAATCGCGCTGACAGCGCATCAACCGTCGCGTCGAGCTCGGCGCGTGGCACCACCCGGTTGGCGATGCCGAAATCGAGCGCCGCCGCAGCATCAAAGCGCTCGCCCAGAAACGCCAACTCCTTGGCTTTTTTCAGACCAACTGTACGCGGCAGGAAGAACGACGACGACCCGTCAGGTGAGACACCCAATTGGTTGTAGGCCATGGTGAATTTGGCATCGTCCGCAGCGATCGCAAGATCCGCGGCCAGGGCGAAACTCAACCCGATCCCGGCGGCCGCGCCCTGGACCTTGGCAACCACAGGTTTAGGCATGCGCATCATCGTCAGCAGACCGACGTGCACCTGGTTGAGAAACGTCCGGTAATGCCGAAAGCGCCGCTCGGCGGTCCATGTGATCATGTCCTTGAACATCTTAATGTCGCCGCCGGCGCAGAAGTGATCGCCCGCCCCTTCCAACACAACACAACGAACGCTGTCGTCCGCCTCGATCGCGTTCATGTGGGTGATAAACCCAAGGGCGACCTCCTCGTTGAACGCGTTCAGCGCGTCGGGCCGATTGAAAGCGACACGGGCAACGCCATTCGCAATGGTCAATAGGACGGCTTCAGCCATTGGTCAGGCTCCCATGAGTTCTGGTTCGATCGCGTATAATGTCGTCGCGCCCCGGGTCACCGGACCCAGCAGCGCCGCAGCTTGCGGCAATGACTGCTCAGCAAAGAAGCGGGCCGTAAGAATTTTGTTGCGATAGAACCCGGTGTTATCGCCGCCGTCGTCCAGCGAACGCTGCGCCGCCAACGCGCTGCGCGCCAGCATGTAGCCACCGGCGACAACCCCGAACATGCGCAAATAGTTTGTGGCGCCGGCCGCTGCGTCGTCATAGCTGCGCGCCATCGCCTCACGCAACCAGCTCGATGCCGCCTCCAACGCGTCGACCCCCGCGCCCAGCGCTGTTTCGATCGTTGCGAGATGTCCGTCTGCGTCCTTCACCCCACGCAACGCGGCGCACGTAACACGCACGGCGGCAATGTAGTCGTCGACCGGCTTACCACCCATTTGCGTCAACTTGCGGCCCACCAGATCAAGCGCCTGAATACCGTTGGTCCCTTCGTAAATCGGCGCAATCCGTGCATCGCGGTAGTGCTGGGCTGCGCCGGTTTCCTCAATGAAACCCATACCGCCATGGATTTGGACGCCAAGCGACGCCATCTCCACACCCATGTCGGTGCACCAGGCCTTTACTACCGGCGTCAACAGATCGACCAACCCCTGGTTCTCGGCCCGCGACGCCGCATCCGGATGGTTTTTGGCCATGTCGTAGGCAATGCCAGCCGACAGCGCCACGCCGCGCATCGCCTCGATCGTTGCCTTCATTGTCATCAACATGCGGCGCACGTCCGGATGATCGATGATCGCGGCACTTTCCTCGGCACCCTGGCCCGGCCGCCGCCCCTGCTTGCGCTCGCGCGCGTAACCAAGCGCGTGCTGATAGGCCCGGTCGGCGATCGCTAGACCTTCAAGCCCAACCGCCAAGCGCGCGTGATTCATCATGGTGAACATGCACCGCATACCTTGATTTTCGTCGCCGACCAGCCAGCCGACCGCGCCATCGTTGTCGCCAAACGACATCACCGCCGTCGGACTGGCGTGAATCCCCAGCTTGTGTTCCAGCGACACACACCGCAGATCGTTGCGCGCACCCAGGCTGCCGTCGTCGTTGACCAGGAATTTCGGCACCAGGAATAGCGAAATGCCTTTGGTGCCCGGCGGGCTGCCAGGTGTACGCGCCAACACCAGATGGATGATGTTGTCGGCCATGTCGTGATCGCCGTAGGTGATGAAAATCTTGGTCCCGGTAATCCGAAAACTGCCATCAGCCTGCAGTTGGGCGCGACTGCGCAGCGCGCCGACGTCCGACCCAGCATGGGGTTCGGTCAGGTTCATCGTACCGGTCCATTCGCCGGTCACCAATTTCGTGAGGTACGTGTCGCGCAAAGCCGGGGTTGCGTGCTTGATCAGCGCTTCAACCGCGCCGGTTGTCAGCAACGGACACAAGCTAAAGGCGAGGTTCGACGAGGTAATCATCTCGGTCACAGCCATGCCCACTGTGAACGGCAGACCCTGACCGCCAATCTCCTCGGCAAATGCGAGGCCGTTCCATCCGCCGTCAACAAACGTGCGGTAGGCCTCCTTGAACCCGTCGGGTGTCTTTACCGCGCCGTCGATCAGACGGCTGCCTTGTTGGTCACCGGTGGTGTTGAGCGGACCAATCGCGCCAGCCGTCAATTTCCCCGCTTCTTCGAGCACGGCATCAATCACATCGGGGGTCGCCGCCGTAAGGCCGGGCAACTTGTTCAGCTGGGCTGCGTCGAGAACCTCATTCAGCATGAAGCGCATGTCGCGCAGTGGCGCTTGATAGTCCGCCATGAGTGGTCACCTCTAAACGCGGGTAGACGGCGCGTTGCGCGCCATATCTGTGTGTTTCCGCAAAGTAGCCAGAAGGCGCAGGCCACGCAATCTTGCTGCCTTTACCCGACGGCACCCCTGGGAGGATCGCTTGACGCCACGTAAATTGGCGGTCCAACGTGCCACCGCAAACAAGGCGACGACCGACCAGTATGCCGATCTATGCCCCTATCAAGAGCAACCTCGACGCCGCGGTGGACGTGCTGCGCTCGGGCGACCACGTCGCATTTCCGACGGAAACGGTCTACGGGCTCGGTGCCGACGCGACAAACGACGCCGCCGTCGCGCGCGTCTTCGCCACAAAACGGCGCCCCGACTTCAACCCGCTCATCGTCCATCTCGCCAACCCGGACGACGCGGAGACGCTCGCTGTCTTTGACGACCGCGCGGAATTGCTCGCCGCCGCCCTTTGGCCTGGTCCGCTAACCCTTGTGCTGCCACGGACGCCGGATTGCCCCGTGTCGCGGCTAGCATCCGCAGGTCTTGAAACGATTGCGGTACGGACGCCTGATCACCGCATCGCCCGCGCCCTGCTGGCTGCCTTCGGCGGCCCGCTGGTTGCGCCCAGCGCAAACATCTCGGGTCAGCTCAGCCCGACACTGGCGAAGCACGTCGAACGCAGCTTTGGTGATGACGTGAGCATGATTCTAGACGGCGGGCCCTGCCGGGTCGGCTTGGAGTCAACCGTCGTCGGTTGTTTCGACGAGGCCGTATGGCTGTTGCGCCCCGGCGGGATCGAGGCCGACGCCATCGAAGACTTGATCGGCGTGCGGCTCCGTGTGCCCACACCCGGCGACGAGATCCGTGCGCCCGGCATGCTGCAAAGCCACTACGCCCCCAACCTACCGCTACGCCTCAACGCGACAACCGTGGCCGCGGGCGAAGCGCTCCTCGCGTTTGGCCCCAAACCGCCGACCGGCGCCGCCACCGTCCTCAACCTGAGCGAGCGCGGCAATCTGCAACAAGCCGCAGCGCAGCTTTTCGCCATGCTGCACGAGCTCGACCGACCCGACTACGACGGTATCGCCGTCATGCCGGTCCTCAACGATGGACTCGGTGTTGCGATCAACGACCGGCTGCGTCGCGCGGCCGGTCTCTAACTCGGCACCGCAGCGATGGGCCGGCCATGAATGACACAACACGCGACCGGCTGAAGGCAGCGTTGGCAGACGGCGGCTGGATCGACGACCCTGATCGCATGGCGCCGTATCTGGTCGACCAACGCGGCCTGTTTGAAGGCCGCACACCGCTTGTCGCCTTGCCGCGCACCGTCGATGAGGTCGCCGCGGTTGTCGCAATTTGTCACGAGACCGCGACGCCGCTGGTGACCCAGGGCGGCAATACCGGCTTGGTCGGTGGCAGCATCCCGTTCGAGGCGGGCGATGAGATCGTGCTCTCGCTCTCCAAGCTCAACCGCGTCCGCGCGCTTTCGCCGGCCAATAACAGCATCACCGTCGACGCCGGTTGCGTTCTCGCCGACATTCAAGCTGCTGCCCGTGCGGCCAACCGGCTCTTCCCCCTCAGTCTCGCCGCTGAAGGGTCATGTCAGATCGGCGGCAACCTCTCGACCAACGCCGGCGGCACCAACGTGCTGCGCTACGGCAATGCGCGCGACCTGATGCTTGGGCTAGAAGTTGTCCTGCCCGATGGCCAAATCTGGGATGGCCTGCGCGGCCTGCGCAAAGACAACACCGGCTACGCGCTGAAGCATCTCTTTGTCGGCGCCGAAGGAACCCTTGGCGTCATCACCGGCGCAACCCTCAAACTGTTTCCGCTACCGACCGATATCACGACCGCCGTTGTCGCGGTGCCGAGCATCACGGCTGCGATCGATCTCCTCGCACGCCTCCAATCGGCGACCGGCGGGCAGGTATCGGCGTTCGAATTGATGTCGCGTTTCGCGCTCCACTTGGTGTTGCGCCATGTCCCGGGCACGCGCGATCCGGTTCAGAGCGCCAGCGATTGGTACGTGCTGATTGAAATCGGCGCGCTCGATGCGGCCCATGGCGCAGGCCCGGCGGTCGAGCGCACCATGGCCGCGGCCATCGCCGCCGGTCTCGCAACGGACGCGTCAATCGCGCAGTCCGAATCCCAGGCGCGCGATTTCTGGCGCCTGCGCGAAACCATTCCTGAGGCGCAGACGCGCGAAGGCGCCAGCATCAAGCACGACGTCGCCGTCCCGATCCACGCCTTCGCCGCGCTGATCGAACGCGGCACCGCCGCCGTCCTGGACGAAGTGCCGGGCGCGCGGCCCTGCATCTTCGGTCATCTCGGCGACGGCAATGCGCATTTCAACATCACCCAGCCCCCCGAGATCCCCGCCGCCGACTTCCTCGCGCGCTGGGATGCGGTCAACCGCCGCGTCCACGACATCGCCCATGACTTGGGCGGCACAATCAGCGCCGAACACGGCTTGGGACGCCTCAAGCGCGACGAAATCCTGCGCTACAAATCGACCATCGAGATGGACCTGATGCGCAACCTAAAACGCACGCTCGACCCCAAGAACATCATGAACCCAGGCAAGGTGGTGGCGGACTAGAACCTATTTTCTGGCTCTAATCCTTGCATTAGGCCTCTGAAGCGAGGTTCCGGACCACCCCTTGAATTAGAGTAACTAGTCAGCTAACTAGTTAGAATGAAGACATGGTCGACTCAAGACGCCAAAGCGCGGTTCAGTGAAATGCTCGACACCGCCCTGACCGAAGGACCGCAAATGGTGACACGTCGCGGGGTAGAGGCCGCGGTATTGGTCCCAGCAACAGCGTGGCGTCGCCTTCAAGCCGATCGCAAGCCAACCCTCAAAGAACTGCTTTTGGCACAAGAACCCCGTGGCGACGTTCCCGCTCCCCAGCGCGGCGACAGTCGTCGCCGGCCTCCCACCGCCCTCTGAGTGTATCTCCTCGACACCAACGTCGTTTCCGAGCTCCGCCGACCGCGACCGCACGGGTCGGTCGTTGCGTGGCTGCACGAGAGACAGGACGACGAACTTTTCATCAGCGCCGTTACCCTTGGGGAGTTGCAGGCAGGCGTCGAAATCACCCGCGCTCAAGATCCGTCGCGCGCGGCGGCGATCGACCAATGGATCGATCAAGTGACCGCCACCCACAACGTTCTCGCCATGGACGGTCCGGTATTTCGACTGTGGGCGCGACTGATGCACGGGAAATCCGACACGCTCATCGAAGACGCAATGATCGCGTCAACGGCGCAGGTCCACGGGCTCACAGTAGTGACCCGGAACGTCCGATATTTCGTCCATTTTGGCGTACGAACGCTGGACCCGTTTAGCCGTTAGGACGGCGCGCTGCGGGTACCGGCCCGAGGAAATGCGGGTTCACAACAAACGCCGCCGATAAAACGACACCAATCCACCGTCGTCGCGAGAAGCGTCGCGACGGACGCGCTTCGAGCCTTATGCCGCCAACACCTCCGCCACCGCGCGGTACGGCAGTGACAGCGCGTCGGCCACCGGCTTGTTGGTCACCGAGCCGCCGCAAACATTTAGACCGTTGGCAAGGTGGGAATTGTCGCGCAGCGCATCCCGCCACCCCTTGCTGGCAATATCCAGGACAAACGGCAACGTCGCGTTATTGAGTGCAAACGTGGAGGTGCGCGCCATCGCGCCCGGCATGTTGGTGACGCAGTAGTGCACGACATCGTCAAGGATGTAGGTCGGTTCGGCGTGGGTCGTTGGCCGGCTGGTTTCGAAACAACCGCCCTGGTCGATCGACACGTCGACCATCACGGCACCGCGGCGCATATGTTTGACCATTTCCGCCGACACCAGCTTGGGCGCTTCAGCCCCAGCAACGAGCACCGCGCCGATCACCAAATCGGCCTCCAACACATGCTCCTCGATCGCATCCATCGTCGAAAACACGGTATGGATCTTCGAGCCGAATTGTAGGTCAAGCTCGTAAAGCCGCTGCGGACTCTTGTCGATCACCCACACACTGGCGCCCAGGCCCACCGCCATCGTCGTCGCATGCGTCCCGACGACACCGCCGCCCAGAATGACGACCTTCGCGGCCGGCACGCCGGGCACCCCGCCAATCAGTTGGCCGCGGCCGCCCATTTCAATTTCCAGGCAATGCGCCCCAACCTGAACCGACATCCGTCCCGCCACTGCGCTCATCGGCGTCAATAGCGGCAAGCCACCGCGCGGATCGGTCACCGTCTCGTAGGCAATGGCAACGCACTGCGCCGCCATCAGTGCCTTTGTTTGCTGCAGGTCGGGCGCCAAGTGAAGGTAAGTGAACAGCACTTGATCCTTGCGGATCAACGAGTACTCGCTGGCCTGCGGCTCCTTGACCTTGACGATCATGTCCGCAGCGCCCCAAACCTCGGCAGCGCTATCGACCAGCGTCGCGCCGGCCTGCGCGTAGTGTTCATCCTCCAGGCCGATCACATGCGCGGCATTTTTTTCGACAATCACGTCATGCCCACGGTGGACCGCCTCCCGGACGCTGCCGGGCGTCATGCCGACGCGGTATTCGTGATTTTTGATCTCCTTGGGAACACCGATTTTCATGGCGATCAATCGACCTCACGCAATATGCGACCCAGTGTCTCGAACAGCTGATCGATCTCGCGCTTTTCGATGATCAATGGGGGCGACGCTGCGACGATGTCTCCGGTCACACGAACCAACAGGCCCGCCTCGTAGCACTTGGTAAACATCTCATAGCCGCGCGCGCCGGGCGCGCCGGGGCGCGGTTCTAGCTCGATGCCCGCAACCAGGCCGATGTTGCGAATATCGATGACGTGCGGCGCGCCTTTCAAACTGTGCGCTGCGTCTTCCCAGTACGGGGCCAACGAGGCGGCGCGTTCGAACAGGCCCTCTTCCTTGTACACGTCCATCGTCGCCAGCCCCGCCGCACAAGCCAACGGGTGCCCCGAATAGGTATAGCCGTGAAACAACTCGATCGCGCCTTCGGCTGCGCCGTCCATGAACGTCTCATAGACGTGTTTGCGGGCGAACACTGCGCTCATCGGCACCGTGCCGTTGGTCAGCCCTTTGGCCGTGGTCATGATATCGGGCAAGACATCAAAGTAATCGGCACCAAAGGCTGCACCGAGACGCCCGAAGCCGGTAATCACTTCGTCGAAAATCAACAGGATGCCGTGCTTGTCGCAGATCTCGCGCAAGCGCTTGAGGTAGCCCTTGGGCGGCACCAAAACACCGGCCGACCCCGACACCGGTTCGACGATCACCGCGGCAATGGTCGACGCGTCATGCAGCGCGACGATCCGTTCCAATTCATCGGCGAGATGCAGCCCCCATGTTGGTTCGCCGCGCGTAAAGGCTTGATGCTCGTGGCTGTAGGTTGATGGCAAATGATCGACGCCCGCCAACAATGGACCAAAGAATTTTCGGTTGTTGACCATGCCACCGACCGAAATCCCACCGAATCCGACACCGTGATAGCCCTTTTCGCGGCCGATCAAACGCACCCGACTGCCCTCGCCTTTGAGGCGTTGATAGGCGATCGCCATCTTCAATGCGGTGTCGACAGCCTCAGATCCAGAATTGCCAAAAAAGACATGGTCGAGATCGCCCGGCGTCGTTGCCACTAATCGCGCCGCCAGTTCGAACTCCGCCGGATGCCCGATCTGAAACGCCGTCGAATAATCCAGGCGCGCCACCTGGGCCTGCACTGCCGCGACGATGTGGTCGTTGCAATGGCCGGCATTGACGCACCAAAGCCCAGCCGAGCCGTCGAGGATCTGCCGCCCGTCATGGCTGGTGTAGTACATGCCTTTGGCGCCAACCAGCATCCTCGGGTTGGACTTGAACTGCCGGTTTGCCGTGAACGGCATCCACAGGGCATCGAGGTTGTTAGGGCTAAATTCGGCGGCGGAAGAAGTCATCGCGGCGGCCTTTTCATATGGAACCAAGCCAAGCGAGGAGCCTATCAGGGCCGGGCCGCACCGCAAACGACCGCACGCTAGGTACCTATCTTCAGGGCGCCGGGGTGTACAAGACGACCGGCCCCTCGATCCCCTTCATGCCGTACTTGCCCGCTTCCTTGAACTTCAAGGATTTGCCGGTGCACAACTCGCGCACGATATTAGTGACCAAGACTCCGTCAGTTTCGGCAGCGTCACAAACGCGCGCGGCCATCTGCACGGTTGACCCGAATAGGTCGTTGTCCTCGACGATCGGCTGGCCCGCATTGATCCCGATCCGCATATGAAGCGGCAACGCCGGGAACTCCTTATTGTGAATAATGACGCCCTTGAGCATCTTGACGGAGGCCTCAACCGACTGATCAGCATGGCCGAAACGCGCCATGATTCCGTCGCCGGTATGTTTTACTTCCGTGCCACCGTGATCTTTTAGCGCGACCCGCACGATCGCATTGTGCGCGCGCACTATTTTCTGCGCACCCTCATCGCCAAGTTCTTGAGTGATCTTGGTTGATCCAACGATATCGGTGAACAGCACCGTGATCGGCCCGTCGTTCTTTGCGATGTCACTTTCTTTCGGATTGCGCCACTTCTTAATTGTCTTTGCCATGGCGGCGACCGACTTCTCGTCGCCTTTGGCGTACTTACGCAGCGCCTTCGAGCCGTCCTGAAAGGTCCCGATATACTGTGGCTCTAGAAGGTATTCCTCGTATTTGTCGGCAAGCTTTTGCGCTGCGTCCGGCTTATTGCCGATCAGTGCCAGAGCTTTTTGAAGTAGATCAACGAACTGTTGATCGTTGAGCTTGTTCTCGTCCTTGATGACTTCCGCGGCGCCGGCGAGGAACAGGTTCGCGCCAAACTTATCAGCACCCGATATCTGGATCTTTTCCTTGATAAGGACAGCGATTGAACCTTCGAGGAATTTCATCAGTGTTTGGGTGGCGCCGTCCCCATCGCCCTCGGGTTGGGCCTCCTCTTCTTCGCCGTCCCCGTCGCCCTCGTCGGCCTCGTCAGCGGCCTCGGCGATCGCTTGTTTCACGGCCGCTGGCGAGTTGCCGACTTCTCGGGTCGCAACGGGCGCGGTCGGCATGCCCGCCATGCGCCGCAAGACCTGAAAATCGTCACTGTTGAAGAAGATCATGCCCAGCAGGGCGCCGCAGACGATGAAGGCACCGACAAAAACGATGAAACTTTGTGGGTCGAGAAACATCGTTACCTAGGTCGCGCTCGCCGAGCCTGAAGCCTATTTGCGTCAGAAACCGCCGCGCTGGACCATCCAGGTAACGATCGCCGCAAATGCCAAGCTCGCCCCTACGATAACGAGAATCTTAGTCAAAACAACAGCTTCCGGCCCGGAAACGACGTTTTGAACCGTCCGCGCAGCGCCGCGGGCACCGCCTCCGGTTGATTGGCGGTCGTCGTCATCGTCGCCGGCCTCGAAGTCGCCCCAGCTCCGCTCCTCAACGTCGACCTCAAAATCGTCCCAGCCGCCGTCACCGTCGCCGCCACCGCCGCCATAATCGTCGTCGTCGTCGCCGTCATCGAACCCGCCGTAGTCGTCATCGTCGCCGGGATCTTTGCGGCCGGTCTTCTGGCCCTTTTTGATTTCGCTGGAGTAGATCGTCGATTCGCGGTTCACCCCGGTGCCCGGGTTGCGTTGTTCGCGCACCACTTTGACGGCCTGGATATGACCTTGCTTCGCCATTTGTTTGGCGTCGTCGACAGCTTCTTCCCGCTGATGGGACTGGAAATGGGCTTCCAGTATCCAGCGGTCGTTCTGTTTGACGTAAAGCTCGTAGTTGATTTCCATCAGGCGGCGCGTCGCTCTATCCCGGCGGGATGGGAGTGTCCCCGGGTCGGACGGTCAAGGCAAGCCTCAATGTCCAACGTCATGAATCCAAAAATTGCCGAAGAATTTGACCAATTTCCGCAGTATGCGCATCCAGCATCCCATGTGAATAGGGCAGATCGCGGATTTGACCGTTGGCCAAGAGGGGCCTTGCGCGCGGCGTCTGTTCGGCGAGATCGTCGTCGGGGTTTAGAAGAAGGATCGGTTGGCGCACCGTGGGCAGGTTTTCAGCCATGGCGTAGTTGAAGGCCGCGCGATGGCCCCACCAGCCCACCGGACCGCCGCGCAACGACTCACAAAAGTTGCGCGCCACGACGGTATCTTCAACCTCGGTGCCATAAAATTGCCATAGCCCGGCAAAGCGCTGGATCAGGTGCGAGCCGTCCTCGGCGACGGCCAGCGGCTTGTTGCGGGCGTGGCGAAGCGCGCGCTCCTCGGCGGTATAGAGCGGGGCTGAAACCATGACGACCTTGCCCACAAGGTCCGGCCGTTGGCGCGCCAATTCCATCGCCGTTTGGGAACCGGTGTGGTAGCCCATGACGTCCACCCGGGGCAGGCCAAGCCGGTCGATCAGCCCGCCCATGCACGCAGCGTAGTCTTCAATGGATGGCGGTTGTTGCGGCGCATCGGACTCACCAAACCCCGGCGTGTCAGGCGCGATAGCCAGCCGGTCACGGCCCATTTCCGCGACCAGCGCTTCGTAAATCCGGCCCGAATTGGGGCTCATGTGAAACATGACAAAGGGTGTTCGCGGCGAATCGGCTGACCCAGCTTGGCGGAGATGAATTAGGCCATACGGTCCGTCGTGAAACGCTCGGCGGATCGGTCCGGCCTTCAGCGCTGGTGGCACCGGCACTGGTTTCGCCGCCTCGCCTCCTGGGAGAGTCGTCGCGTCGCTGTCAAAAAACGCCCGCAGATGACGCACGAACACGTCGCTATGAACGTCGATCGACCCGTGGGAAAAGGCCGGCAGATCGACCACGCGGCCATTGGCGAGATGCGCGGCCGCACGCGCGGTCGGCGCGGTCAGGTCGTCGCCGAAATTAAACAAGAGCACCGGCTGGCGCACCTTCGGCAGGTTTTCAGCGTGAAGATAGTTGAACGCTGCGCGATGTCCCCAGGGCGCCTGCTCGCCGCCTTTGAGCGACTCGGCAAGGCTGCGATGCGCCACGATCAAGGGAACGTCGGGTTTGCGAAACGTCTTTGAAAAATTCCACCGCCAAGCAAGATGAGAACCGTCGCGTTCGATCTTCTCCGCCGCATAGTCGTGCTTTTGCTTGGCCAATTCCTCTTCGGAATAGATCGGCGCGGAAACCAACGCCAGCTTGCGGACCAACCCAGGGCGCTGCAGCGCAAGCTCAACGCAGGTCTTGGATCCGGTGTGATACCCCACGACATCAACCTGCGTGATCCCGAGCGCGTCGAGGAACGCGCCCATCGTCGCCGCATAGTCGGGTATTTCCGGTGGCGCCGGGGGCGCGTCGGAATCGCCGAACCCCGGCGTATCGGGTGCCAGCGCCAAGCGATCGGCTCCGAGCGCGGCAAGCGCCGCTTCCCACATGCGCCCCGACGACGGGCTCGCATGAATAAAAAGAACCGGCACCCGGGGGCTCGCACTCGGTCCCGCGGACCGGTAGTGCAGTTGGCCGTAACGGCCATCGATATAGGCGCGGGCAACGTTGGCCGGGCGGCGCCAAAACGTCATGTCGTCTGCGGCGTCCTGGGTCGTGCTCATGAAGGCTTCTTGGTTCCGTGAAATCCAGCGGCGTCCGTGCCCAGCCCCAGCTCGCTTTTCCCGAACGGCGTCACGTTACGGTCCCAGTTGACGGCAATCTGGGTGCCCATCGCCGTTAGGTCGCGGTAATGCCGCTGAACCGGGTTGTCGTCATAAAGTCCCATCGCCCCCATTTGCCGAACAAGCCGCGTCACCGCGGCAATCAAAAGCTTGGCGACAAAAGCGCGATCGCGGTTCATTTCGAGGAGCTCCGTCGCGCTCATGCTCACGCCGGCCGCACCGCGCTCGTGCAAGATCCGGTTGTTGCTCTCATACATCAAGCGTGCCGCTTTGATCTCAGCAGCCGACTCGGCAAGACGCTGTTGCACCTGGACCAATTCGGCGATCTTGCCGCCGAATAGCGCCCCCTCACGCACCGCCGTGATGTCGCGGTAATCGGCGTAGGCACCCTCCGCCGCACCCAGCATCGGTCCCAGCAAACTCGCGCCGAAATACGGACCGAACTCCATCCGGTAGAGGTAGTGCTCAGGATTGACCGCGGCCCCCGGCGGATTGGGCGCAAAGGTCGCGCGCGAATCCATCGCCCGGTATTCCGGCACGAAAACTTCATCGCAATGCACGTCTTTGCTGCCACTGGCTTTGACACCCGAGACGAACCACGTGTCCTGTATCACGTAATCGTCTTTGGGCATCAACACCCGCAGGAACCCCGGCGCATCGTGCAGGCCGCGCTCATTGGCTTCCAGCGGCGCGGGCACCATGCACCAGTCGGCATGGTCGACGCCGGAGGCAAAGCGCCAAGTCCCCGTGACGACGTAGCCGCCATCAACCTTGCGCGCGGTCCCGTCCTTGCGCGCCGACGCCGTCGCAATGATCTGATCTTGATTGGGGCCCCAAACGTCGTCCTGACACTGTTTGGGCATGCGCGCGAGGATCGCGGCATGGGCGCCAACGACAGAGACCACCCACGCCGTCGACGAACACGCGCGGGCGAGGACCCGGGCAGCCTCGGCATGGACCGCCCAGTCCATTTCGTAACCGCCATATCGTTTGGGTTGCAAGATGCGCATCATCCCGGTGGCAAACAGGTCCTGAACTGTTGCATCAGGCAGTCGGCGAAGCTTTTCAGCTTCGGGCGCCCGCTCGCGTAGCGCCGGCAACAAGCCCTCGGCGCGTTGCAATATCTCGTCGAGAGTGGGTTGCGCCATAGTCTCCTGCTCTCCAATCACTGTCGTGACGTTCTTCACGATACCGCGCGACCGAGTTCCTGGTCGATGTGGGCATCGCCGGTCGCCAAGCCCAACGCCCATTTTCCGTAGGGCAGCATGTTGCGGTCCCAATTGATGCCAATCTGCGTCGCCATCCCCATGACATCCCGGTGGTGACGTTGAACCGGGTTATCATCGAAAATGCCCATCGCACCCATCATACCGACCAAGCGCTCGGTCGACTGAACGCACAGCTTGGCGATAAAGGCCCGATCGCGATTAATCTCCAAGCGCTTGGTCGCGGGGATAGCTGTCCCGCTGTGCCCCGCCTCGCGGAGATAGGCGATTTGATCCACCATAATCACCTCTGCGGCATGCAGTTCCGCGGCACTCTCGGCGACCCGCAGCTGCACCGGGGCGTTGTCGGCCACCGCCTCGCCGGTCATCGTGCCGGTTCGTTGCGCAGTAATCGCGCAGTAGTCGATGTATGCACCTTCGGCAGCGCCGAACATCGGGCCCAGAAGACTCATGCCGACATACGGCATGAACGGCACTTTGTAGATGTAGCTCGGGTTAACCTTGCTTCCCGGCGGATCGGCGGCAACCCACTCGCCGGCTGGCAACGTCCGGTGTGCCGGCACAAAGACGTCCTCCAGAACTAAATCCTTGGTGCCGGTACCGCGCATGCCCGAGACATACCAAGTATCTGCGATGTGCCAGTCGGTGCGCGGCACCACAATCTGGGTCGGCACTTTTTCGTCATCGACATGGACGCCGAACATCGCCCACTCGGCGTGGTCGCAGCCCGACGAAAATCCCCATTGCCCGGTGACCCGTAATCCGTCTTTATCCCGCGTGGCGCTGCCGTGGCGCTTCGCCGATGCGGTTGTGATGAGCTGGTCTTGATTGGGCCCCCAGACCTCGTCTTGAACCGCGCCCGGCATACGCCCCAAGAAACAAGCGTGAGCGCCCACCACGGCAACGATCCATGCGGTCGACGGGCAATACTTTGCAACTTCGCGCCCGATGGCGAACTGGGCGCCCCATTCAAGTTCGAATCCGCCGTGGCGTCGCGGCTGAAAAAAGCGCACCAGCCCATTGTCAAAAAGCGCCTGCATGTTGTCTTTGAGAACGGCACGGTTGGCCTCGGTCTCGCTCGCCGTCGACCGCAACTGCGGTCCAAGCGCCCGCGCGCGCGCCACCAACACCGCCTCCATCTCCAAGGGGTCCAGCGCCTCAACGTCCCGAATGGCCATGCCGTCGCCTCGCCTTAGATGCAGCCTTCTGATGACATGTTTTGTCGCATGCTAGCGGGACCACATAAATGTCTGCGCCCCTAAGGGTTCGTCAGGTGGTCAGACGAGCCGAAGATTTCTGCCGCAAATTCCGCAATCGCTGCCGCCATTTCTTGCGGGCTGTCTTCTTGCACAAAATGGTAGCCATCAAGCATGACCTCGCGTTGGTTGGGCCAGGCGCGACATTGTGCACGTTGGCGTTCGGTCAAACCGGTGGCGCCACTTACCAGCAGCAACAGTTTCGGCAGATCGGACGTCGCCATGAAGGCGGCATCGGCGGTCGTCACGGCGACCACATCCGCTGGCTCGCCGCTGATCGGTAGTTGGCGCGGGAACGAAAGCGTCGGCAGCCGACCGGGCCCAGTCGCCGCGAACGGCGCGCGGTACCGCGCCATCTCCTCGGCCGTCAAGGCGCGCTGAACACTCCGAGGAATGGCCTCGACAAATATATTCTCCTCAAAAACCATGCGATCCCCTTCCGGACCGCGCAGCGATTCGAAGAAAGATCGGCGGCTGTCGGGGAAATCAGACCAATCACGCTCGCCCACGACCGGCTCGCAATAGGCCAACCCACGCAGCATCGCGGCATGCGTCCGCGCCCGATGAAAGACAAGCGTTGCACCCCAGCCGTGCCCGACGACGAGATGAAGCGTCGGCGCCACCTGATCGAACCATGCGTCTAGGTAATCAATATGATCGGAAAAATGGTAGCGACACCCCGTTGGCTTTCCAGAGTCGCCCATCCCAATCAGATCGGGCGCAAGACAACGATAGTCGGGTCGCAGCGCTGCAATGACGTTGCGCCACAAATAGGATGACGTCGGATTCCCATGCAGAAATACAATTGGGGGTCCGGCCCCCTCGTCGACGAACGCCATGTGTGAATCGTGAATCTCAAGTCGGTGCCGCTCGAACCGGTCCTGAGCGTCAATCACTGTCACCTCGAGATTCCGTCGCGAGGGGGGTGGCCGGTCACCCGATCACGCCGTCCGCGCGGAGCGCCGCTATCTTCGCGTCGTCATACCCCAGACGCGCGCGCAAGATCGCCGGACCGTCGGCGCCGAGCACCGGCGCTGCGGCATAGGCGGTCTCGTCGTCGCCAACTTTGATGGGATTGCCGGCGACGGCAATGGTCGTCCCGTCCAAATCGATCTTGGGCACCATCCGCCGCGCGACGGTCTGGGGCGACGCCGCGGCCTCGGCGACACTTTGGATCGGCGCCGCGGGCACGTCGGCGTCCGCGAAAATCTCCAGCCATTCAGCCCGCGTCTTGCGGCTAAGCGTATCCGCTACCAAGGGCTCCAACACATCGCGGTGGGCCACGCGTGAGGCATTGCTTGAGAACCGCGCATCGGCCGCGAGTTCCGGGCGGCCGATAGCGGTGCAAAATGCCACCCAATATTTCTCGACGCCGACCGCGGCAATGACAATCGCTTCGTCGGCGGTGGCAAATGCTTGATAGGGGAAAAAATTGGGATGGCCCGCGCCGTGCGGCGGCGACGGCACACCGGTTGCAAAATAGTTGGTGATTTCGTCACCGAGCAGCGCGACTTGGGTATCGAACATGGCCACATCGACCCGGCGGCCTTTCCCCGTGCGATGACGCTCGGCCAATGCCGCCAGTAGTCCCAGCGCACCGAACAAGCCGCCCGCGGTATCGCCCAGGTGAAACGGAATATGTGCCGGGCCGCTTGAGTCGTGTCCGGTCAAACTCATGCCGCCACCCAGCGCTTGCACCGTCAAGTCATAACCGGCGCGTTTGGCCCACGGCCCATCCTGTCCGAAGGCGCTCACCGAGCAAGAAACGATGGCCGGGTTGATTTTCGCGAGACGGGCATGGTCGACCTTGAGACGTTCGAGAACGCCAGGCCGGAAATTGTCGAACACGACATCCGCCGATTCAACGAGTTCGTCGAACACGGCCAACCCAGCGGCGCTCTTGAGATCCAGCACCAAGCTTTTCTTGTTCCGGTTATAGCTATGGAACTGTGCGTTTTCGCCGCGCACTTGTGCACCAATCTTGTTACTGCGCACCGGATCGCCGCCGGGCGGCTCGATCTTGATCACCTCGGCGCCAAGGTCCGCCAGCAACATCGTGCCGAAGGGACCGGCAATAAACATCGACAGGTCAAGAATCGTGATTCCGTGCAACACCCCTTGGGTCATGTCCATCCCCAGATGCGGGCCGCGTTGTCCCACAAAAAGGCCGCGCGCGATTCCGGGCGCAGGTCCATGGATGCCACATCCGATACCGGCTTGGCGTAGTCCATGAACGGATAACCGGTGCCGAACACCACTTTCTCTCGACCGTACGAATTCAAGAAATGTTTCAACGCCGGGGGCAAATATTTGGGACGGTGCCCCGACGTATCGATGAACACGCGCTCGTGCTTCCACGCCAGGCCGATGAGCTCATCGGTCCAGGGAAATCCGGCGTGGCCGGCAATAATGGTCAGGTCGCGGAAGTACAGCGCGACATCATCCAGATAGAGCGGCCGCCCGACGTCGGATTTTTCCATGACGGCGGTATGCCCGGCAAGAACGAGAACCGGAATCCCGAGGTCGACGCAGGCCGCGTAGTACGGGTAGTAGATCGCATCGTTGGGCGGCGCGCCGTAGAGGAACGGCAAAACCTTGTAACCGCGCAGACCGTCTTCGTTAACCGCGCGGCGTAGTTCGCGCACACCTTCCATGCCACGACGCGGATCGACGCTCGCGCATCCGACGATCCGATCAGGCGCGGCCGCTGCCATTTCAGCGACCTTGCGATTGTCGCTGGGTGAGCCGGGAAAATCGGTCGCCGACAAAACGATGCGCTCAACCCCACCGGCGTCGGCCTCGCGCAAAATCATCTCGAGAGTCACTGCGGCGCGATCAGGCATCCCCAGGCGGTCGTAGAGCGCCTGCATCTGTGGGTAGGCCGCAAAGTATGCGGCGTCCCAATAGTTCGCCCAAACGTCGGCAACGCGAGGTTTTTTGTTATTCATGGCGCAGGCATTCCCATCAGTCTCGCCGCGTCTGTCAAGTCCCCGGCACAAACAGGGGCGGGTGTGACCGCCGCCACGCCGCCGCGTGTTTAACGTTGCTAGCAAACAGGGCGCTCCCTACGTTCCAGAGTGCCGCTGGCATAAACCTTGCGACCAATGGAACCATCACCCGCAAACGGCGAGCTCCCAGGTCTTTATCTGGGCGAAACTGAGACACCTGCTGGGGCCCTTGCGGCGTATCCGTGTCAAATCAGGACGCGCAGCCTGTTGAAAGAAGGATGGTGAGCCACGTGTTCTTACGTCATCTCGCAATCGCGACCCTTGCACTGAGCTGGACCGTTGCCGCCCATGCGGCTGATCCGCTTGTTAATGGATCTTGGGCGGTCCAAAACGCCAATGCACCGGGCATCGTGTTTCTCGATGTTCAGTCGGCCCGTAATTATCAACGCCGACAAATCCCAGGATCGATACACACCGAATATCCCGAGGACGGTTGGCGTTACTTCACCAGTGAGCTTGGCGTGGCGATTCCCTCGCCCGCTGAATTTGCCCGCATGGTCGGTGGTCTCGGCATTGCCAACGGCGATCATGTCGTCATTGTGGCGACCGGCAGCAACGAGCGCGACATGTCGGTCGCCACGGATGTTTATTGGACCTTCCGGTTTTTTGGCCACGCTGAAGTCTCCATCCTCGACGGTGGTTTGCAAGGCTATCGGAGCGCCCGTGGCCCGGTCGAATCTGGTGAAGGCACCAAACGCCCGGCCACGGAATACGCGTCGCGACGGCGCTCCCGCATTCTTGCCGAATACGACGACGTATTCGGCGCGCTGGGGGTGAGCGTCCTTGTCGATCATCGGCCTTACGCAAACTACCTCGGGATCAACAAGTCCAACCTTGCCAAATCCTATGGCGCCATCCCCGGGACCAAACATTTGCCCGCCGAATGGCTGATGAAGGACGGGGGAGGCGTATTCCGCACCAAAGACGAACTCATGCGGCTTTTTGCCTTCGCCGAAATCCGAACCGACGGTCAGACCATTTCGATCGGCGATTCCTCGCTCGAGGGATCGCTCGGTTGGTTCGCAATGTCGGAGATTCTCGGCAACCGATCAGCCAAGCTGTACACAGGCGGCATGGCGCAATGGACGCGTCGCGGCGAAAACCCGCTGGTGCGCCGGGTCAATATCGACGCGCCTTAATCCAGATTGCCCGCGGTGCCTGGCAAATAGGTGACGATGTCGGGAAAGACCGCAATCAGAATCACGAATGCCGCCATGATCAGAAAGAACGGGATCGACGCCCGCGTGATCTTACCGATCGAATCGCCGGTTAAGCCTTGGACCACGAACAGGTTGAAGCCAACCGGCGGGGTGATCTGCGACATCTCCACAACCACCACCAGAAATATGCCAAACCAGATCGGGTCAAATCCGGCGGCAACCACGAGTGGAAACGTGATGGGCAGCGTCATCACGATTGCCGACAAGCCGTCCAGCACCATTCCGAGGATGGCGTAGAACACCAGCAACACGGCGATCAGCCCGAACGGGCCCAGCTCCATCGCCGAAATCACGTCGGCCACCTGCCGCGGGACCCCCAGGAACGCCATCGCTTTGGACAAAAACAATGCGCCCGCCAGGATCAAGCCGATCATGCTTGAGGTTTTGATCGCCCCCATCAGCGCAAGCCGCAGAGTGCGCAAGTTAAGCGAACGCTGGAACGCCGCCACGACCAGGGCGCCGAATACGCCCACGGTTGCGGCCTCAGACGGTCCCGCTTTGCCCGAATACATCGACCCCAGCACCAGCGCGATGAGAAATACGATGGGGCTCAAATCGAGAAGGCCGCGCCACCGATCACCCCAGGTAAATGTCTCATCGGTAGCCGGGGTCAGCGCCGGGTTCATCGCCGCGCGGGTACCGATATACGCCATATAGGACGCCGCCAAGATCAGACCTGGCACGATGCCGGCGATGAACAGCTGCAAGATCGACGCTTTCGTCAGGACGCCGTAAATGATCAAAATGATTGAAGGCGGGATGAGCAAACCCAACGTGCCGGCACCCGCCAATGATCCCAGCGCTAACTCGCGGTTATAGCCACGCTTGAACAACTCGGTCAGGGTGATCCGCCCGACCGTCGCGGCGGTCGCTGCCGACGATCCGGACGCCGCGGCAAACAGCGTGCAGCCCAAAATATTCACGTGCATCAGCCGGCCCGGCAGACGCGTCGTCCACGGCGATAAACCGCGAAACAACATCTCCGACAGCCGCGTATGAAACAACAACTCGCCCATCAAGATGAACAAGGGCAATGCGATGAGTTCCGGGCTGGTCATGCTGCCCCAGAAATCTTGCGCCATGAACTTGGCCACCGGCATGCTGGGGCGAAACACCTCGAGGCCGATAATGCCTACCGCCATTAACGCAAACCCGACCCACACCGCCGCGCCAAGAAAGGCGATTAACATCACAATGACGGTCAGCGCGGGTAACGTCACAGCACCGTCTCCTCGAGTTTATTTTCGCCGCCACTCGAATCCGGTGCCTCGTCGATCACGACTCGTATCAACCGTGCGAGCAGCGCCAATGTTAGGAGACAGATGCCGAAAGAAAACGCGGTCTGCGGCCAACCCAACGGCGTTTCAGTTGGGAAAATCGAGAGGGATCCAAGCGCAAACGTCCGCGCGGTAAAATTGACCGACGCGACCGACAAATAAGTCGAAATACCGAGAGCAAAGGCCGTTCCGACCAGATCAACTGCGCGGCGCGCCCTAGGTCCTAGGGGCTGCATAATCAAGTTGACCCGGATGTGCCCGCCTTCGCGCAGCGCCCACGCGCTGCCCCCGAACATAATGAAG